>NZ_JAQZSF010000002.1:0-984285 GCF_028674915.1 Agrobacterium sp. CNPSo 3708 | reverse complement strand
CATCTTGAAGCGCTCGGCAACCGGCTTGAAGCCTTCCTTGATGTCTGAAAGCGACACGCCCTCTTCCGAAATGAAGGAGACGCGCATGAAGAACTTGCCGGTTTCGAGGTCGTCGAATTGCGAAGAGTCGACGATGTTGCAACCCTTGTCCGCAAGATAACCCGAGATGGCCGCGACGATGCCGCGTGTGGATTTGCAAGCTACGGTCAATACATAGGTCGTCATCCGGCGCCCTCTCTGTCAACGATGGAAAAAACCCGCGCTATGCAAGAAGCGCGGGAAAAACCGCAAGGCGGCGGGGAACGTTGTCAAACGTCGAGCGTGGTCTGGTGCTCCCAGGCGGTGAACTGCGAGCAGTAGCTGTTCCACTCACCATGCTTGAGCTTCAAATAGGCCTTGGAGAACTCGACGCCGAGCGACTGCTGCAGCGCCTCATCTTTCTCATATTCGCGCAACGCATCGAGAAGATTGAGCGGCAGTTTCGGCGCATTGGTGACCGTATGGCCTTCGCGATACATGTCGATATCGTGATGTGGACCTGGATCGGCCTGAGCACGAACGCCGGAAAGGCCGGCTGCGATTATGATGGCCTGAAGCAGATAGGGGTTCACCGCACCGTCCGGCAGACGAAGCTCGAACCGCCCGGGCCCCGGCACGCGCACCATATGGGTGCGGTTGTTGCCAGTCCATGTCACCGTGTTGGGTGCCCATGTGGCGCCGGATATGGTGCGCGGTGCATTGATGCGCTTGTAGGAATTGACGGTCGGATTGGTGACAGCCGCCAGCGCGGAGGCATGTTTCATGATACCGCCAAGAAAGGTCTTGCCCTTGGCGGAAAGGCCGAACGGCATTGCCTTGTCAGCAAAGGCATTAACCTTGCCGTCCAGATCCCACACGGAAATATGCGCATGGCAGCCATTGCCGGTCAGGCCCTTGAACGGCTTCGGCATGAAGGTGGCGCGAAACCCATGCTTTTCTGCAACGGATTTGACCATGAATTTGAAAAAGGAATGCTTGTCGGCCGTTTGAAGCGCGTCGTCATATTCCCAGTTCATTTCAAACTGGCCGTTCGCGTCTTCATGGTCGTTCTGGTACGGCTTCCAACCCAGCTCCAGCATGTAGTCGCAAATTTCGGCAATCACATCGTAACGACGCATCACCGCCTGCTGATCGTAGCAGGGCTTTTCGGCGGTATCATATTCGTCGGAAATCTTGCTGCCGTCGGCGGAAATCAGGAAGAATTCCGGCTCGACACCGGTCTTCACTCGCAAGCCCTCGCTTGCGGCTTCGGCAACCAGTTTCTTCAAGACCACACGCGGCGCCTGTTCGACCGGCTGGTCTTCCATCACGCAATCGGCGGCAACCCAGGCGACATCCTTCTTCCATGGGAGCTGGATGACCGAGGAAGCATCCGGCACGGCAAAAAGATCAGGATGAGCGGGTGTCAAATCGAACCAGGTGGCAAAGCCTGCAAAGCCAGCGCCATCCTTTTGCATGTCAGCGATCGCTTCGGCAGGCACCAGCTTCGCGCGCTGCCCACCGAAGAGATCGGTGTAACTGATCATAAAATATTTGATGCCCTTTTCGGCTGCATATGCGGAGAGGTCCAGTGTCACGTCATTCCCCTTTTTTTGGTATCAGACACTTGATTTAGAAAGACGGCCGCATCCTCCCAAACGCGCCCGTCCTTAATGCATGCTTTTTCAGAAGCCACCTTTGCCGGGGAACCAGTTCGTTCCCGCCAGCGGAACCTGCGCCATGGCTGCGGCCTCCATGGTCAACGCCACGAGATCTTCCGGCTCCAGATTGTGGAGGTGGTTCTTGCCGCAGGCGCGCGCGATAGTCTGCGCTTCAAGCGTCATCACCTTCAAATAATTGGCAAGGCGACGACCGGCGGCGACCGGGTCGAGACGCGCGGCAAGCTCCGGATCCTGCGTCGTGATGCCAGCCGGGTCTTTGCCTTCGTGCCAGTCATCATAAGCGCCAGCGGTGGTGCCTAGCTTCTGGTATTCCTCTTCCCATTTCGGGTCGTTATCGCCAAGCGCCACGAGTGCCGCGGTACCAATCGCTACTGCATCCGCGCCAAGCGCCAGAGCCTTCGCCACATCGGCGCCGGAGCGAATGCCGCCCGATACAATCAATTGCACCTTGCGATGCATGCCGAGATCCTGAAGGGCCTGGACTGCGGGGCGAATGCAGGCGAGCGTTGGCATGCCGACATTTTCGATGAAGACGTCCTGCGTTGCAGCTGTGCCGCCCTGCATACCGTCCAGCACCACCACATCGGCACCGGCCTTTACCGCGAGCGCCGTGTCGTAATAGGGGCGCGCGCCACCGACCTTGATATAGATCGGCTTTTCCCAGTCGGTGATTTCACGCAGTTCGAGGATCTTGATTTCCAAATCATCCGGGCCGGTCCAGTCGGGATGGCGGCAGGCCGAGCGTTGATCGATGCCCTTCGGCAGATTGCGCATAGTGGCAACGCGGTCGGAAATCTTCTGGCCGAGCAGCATGCCGCCACCGCCGGGCTTGGCGCCCTGACCTACGACCACCTCGATGGCGTCGGCACGGCGCAGATCCTTCGGGTTCATGCCATAACGCGAGGGCAGATACTGGTAGACGAGGGTCTGGCTGTGGCCGCGCTCCTCATCCGTCATGCCGCCATCGCCTGTCGTCGTGGAGGTGCCGGCAATCGTGGCGCCACGGCCAAGAGCCTCCTTGGCATTTCCGGACAGCGCGCCGAAGCTCATGCCCGCAATCGTGATCGGCGTTTTGAGCGTAATCGGCTTCTTGGCAAATCGGGTTCCAAGCGTGACGCTCGTATCGCATTTCTCGCGATAGCCTTCGAGCGGATAGCGCGAAATGGAAGCACCAAGAAACAGCAGGTCGTCAAAATGCGGAACCTTGCGCTTGGTGCCCGCCCCGCGAATGTCGTAAATGCCGGTTGCCGCAGCGCGGCGGATTTCTGCCAGCGTATGGTCGTCGAAGGTTGCGGACTTGCGCGGCGGGGTGAATGGGTTGTGATAGCTCATCGGTAAATCCCTGCCTCAATATGCATCGGCGTTGTCGATGTTGAAGGTGTAGAGCGTGCGGGCAGAGCCGTAGCGCTTGAACTCGCCCGGCTTGACATCGGTGATGCCGGCCTTGTCGAGAAGCTCCGCCAGCTTTTCCAGATGCTCGGGCCGCATTTCCTTTTCGATGCAGTCGGCGCCGAGGCTCTTGACCGAGCCGCGCACGAAAAGCTTTGCCTCGTAAAGACTGTCGCCCAGTGCATCGCCCGCATCGCCGCAGACGACGAGATGGCCGGACTGGCCCATGAAGGCCGACATATGGCCGATATTGCCCTGCACGACGATATCGATGCCTTTCATCGAAATCCCGCAACGGGAGGCGGCATTGCCCTTGATGACGAGAAGCCCGCCGCGACCGGTAGCACCCGCATATTGAGAGGCATCCCCTTCAATGACGACGGTACCGGACATCATGTTTTCGGCGACACCGGGACCGGCGGAGCCGTGAACGGTGACGGTGCCACCATCATTCATCCCGGCGCAATAATAGCCGACCGAACCATGCACATCGACGGTTACGGGACTGTCGATGCCGACGGCAACGGCGTGATGGCCGCGCGGATTGACGACTTCAAATTCGGTGTCGTTTACACCAGCTGAAAGGCCGTGCAGCGCCTTGTTGAGGTCACGCAGCGGCGTATGAGAGAGATCGAAGACTGGCATGGATATGACTTTCACACGGATAGGCCGAGAGCGGCATCAGGCTGCTTTTTCGTGATCCCAGAAGTAGACGGTCGCAGGCTCCGGCTCCCAGACGCGGGCGGTCTCAATGCCCGGCAGATTGACCAAGGCACGATACTCCGAGCCGAAAGCGACATATTGATCGGTTTCGGCCATGACAGCGGGTTTGCAGGCAATCGGATCGCGCACGACGCCGAAACCGGACTTCGTGCCGACAACGAAGGTGAAGAAGCCGTCGAGATCGTCGAGTGCACCGGTCAGCGCCTCACCCAGATCCTTCCCCTTGGCCATTTCTGCCGTGAGGTAAGCAGCAGCCACTTCTGAGTCGTTCTGGGTTTCGAAACTCATCCCTTCACGAACCAGTTCGCGGCGCAGATTGTTATGGTTGGAGAGCGAACCATTATGCACGAGGCACTGATCCGAGCCGGTGGAGAAGGGATGCGCGCCAAGCGTCGTCACCGCCGATTCCGTTGCCATGCGGGTGTGGCCGATGCCATGGGTGCCAGCCATGGAGCGCACGTCGAAGCGGGCCACCACATCCTTCGGCAGGCCGGTTTCCTTGTAAATCTCGACGCTGTCACCGGAGCCCATGACGCGGACATTGGGGCGGAGAGCGGAAAGAACGGCACGGATGCCATCAAGCTTGTCCGCCGGGATGTCCAGAACCGCGTGCGTGCTCTTGACGGTCACCGCAGCCGCAACGCCCTTTTCCTTCAGCGCCTCTGCAAGTCCTGTAAAGTCTGCATCAGGATCGGCGGACTGAATCGTTACCTTGGCGCGTCCTGCGGCAGCGCCACCGTAGATCGCGATACCTGCCGAGTCCGGTCCACGATCGGTCATGGTGATCAGCATGTCAGAGAGCAGCTGACCCAACTGCGGTTCCAGGCTTTTGTCTTTCAGGAATAGTCCAACAATGCCGCACATCGACAGGCACCTCCGTTCGTTTGTGAACAAAGGCGTATCACACGAAATTTCACGACGTCAACTATGAGGAATATTTTTTTCCTTTAAAGCAATTTATCAATCGCCCGTCACTCGTCGTTGAGGGTAGGAGATGATCGACAGGTAGCGTGCGGGAAGCTGCACCAACACCTCTGGTCCGTGCGGCGCATCGGCATCGAAAAACAGGCTATCCCCCGCCTGCATGGTAAAAAGCTGCTCTCCGTGGCGATAGACGACCTCGCCCTCCAGCATGTAGAGAAACTCCATGCCCTCGTGCTGGAAGGTGGGAAAAACGTCGGAATCGGTCGTGAGCGTGATGAGATAGGGTTCGACCGTCACCCCGCTGGTGTTGTTGTCGATATGCCCTAGCAGGCTGTACTGGTGGCCTGCGCGCGTGCCTCTGCGGTCGATATTGACGCCTTGCCCGGCCTTGACGAAGGTGGCGCTGCGCGGCTCCTCAAAACCTCGGAAGAAGGCAGTGATCGGCACGCCCAGCGCCTTGGAGAGCGTCTGCAATGTCGTCAGCGACGGCGAGATGTTACCGTTCTCGATCTTCGACAACATGCCAACCGACACGCCGGTCGCGGAAGCAAGGTCGGTGACGGTGATGCCAAGTTTCTTGCGATAGGCTCTCACCTCGTGACCAATGGCCATCTCCAGATTGTTGACCCTCGGTTCGCGAACGGCATGCGGATCCTGCGTCAGGACCTGTTGCGCGGCTTCTATACTGATGGATTGTTTCGCCATGGAGCCTCCGGCACGGTATGGTCACTCTTCTTTAAAGGAAGAAGATTTTAATTCGCAGCAAATCTTTGTCGGACAGCGCCCGGCGTCTTTCCAAAATGAGCCTTGAAGCTCCCTGAAAAGTGACCCGCGCTGGAAAACCCGGTGGCGAAGGCCACTTCCGCTATGGACAGTGGACTTTGTTCCAGCAGTCTTCGGGCGTGATCAAGCCTGATGGCACGATAGGTTTCCAGAAATGACGCCCCAAGTTGATCGGCGAAAAGTCGGTCGAGGTGGCGTATGCTGGTTCTGGCAAGTTTCGCCATGGTGTTGCGATCGAGCGGGTTCTCAATCGTCGCCTCCATCTTCTCCAGCACGGTGAGCAAGGCGGGATGATGGGTGCCATAGCGTTGGGCGATCGAGCCACGCTGCGGCGCACCCGGTTCGGCCACCGCTGTATGCAGGTACCAATCGCTGACACGCCTTGCAAAATGGGCGCCCATGCGCTGTGAAATCATCGCATGCATCATATCGAGCGGCGCAACCCCGCCCGCACAGGTGATCCGGTCGCCATCGAACACGAAGCGCGCCTGCCGCGGCGCCAGATGGTTGAAGGCTTCTCGCAGCACGGGCGCATGTTCCCAGTGAATGGTGAAGTCGCGATGATCGAGCAAGCCTGCCGCCGCCAGAACATAGGCGCCGCTGGAAATGCCGCCGATCCTGACACCCTGCCGTGCAAGACGGCGCAAAAGCGCAAGTGAACCTTCCGATAAATCCCAGTCCTGCGGCGCCCCACCTGCACAGACAAAAATCGTGTTGCACCCTTCACCGAGGCTCATCAGCGGCTGGCACTCCACAGTGATGCCAGACGAACTTCTTACCGCCTCGCCACCGAAGGATAGGGGAACAGCGTCATAAAGATCCGTGCCGGCAATCAGATTGGCTGCGCGCAATGGCTCGGCTGCTGAGGCATAGGACATCAAAGCAAAGTTCGGGATAAGAACGAAGCCAATACGCTGGACATTTTTTTGATCGGGATCGCGCATGTCCCATTCTTATATCAAAACGTCCGTTTTATGCAATCGTGTAACGGATTGCGCGATTACTCTGGTCGGACATCCGTCGAGGTATTGCCATGCGCTATTCCGCCCTCTCCATTTTGATGAACGGCCTTCGTGGCAACAAGGCATGGAAGCCTGCCTGGCGGGACCCCGCGCCCAAACCCCATTACGACATCATCATCGTGGGCGGCGGCGGACATGGGTTGGCGACCGCCTATTATCTGGCCAAGGAATTCGGCATCACCAATGTGGCGGTGCTGGAAAAGAACTATATCGGGTCGGGCAATGTCGGGCGCAACACCACGATCATTCGGTCCAACTACCTGCTGCCGGGCAACAATCCGTTCTACGAACTCTCGATGAAGCTGTGGGAAGGTCTGGAACAGGATTTCAACTTCAACGCCATGGTTTCCCAACGCGGCGTTCTCAATCTCTACCATTCAGACGCGCAGCGCGATGCCTATACGCGTCGCGGCAACGCCATGCGGCTGCACGGCGTCGATGCCGAATTGCTGGATCGGGTCGCCGTCAAATCCATGCTGCCGTTTCTCGATTTCGACAATGCGCGCTTTCCCATTCAAGGGGGATTGTTACAGCGGCGCGGCGGCACCGTGCGTCACGATGCGGTTGCCTGGGGCTATGCCCGCGGGGCCGATCAACGCGGCGTCGACATCATCCAGGGCTGCGAAGTGACAGGCATTCGCCGCGAAAACGGCAAGGTGGTCGGTGTAGAGACGAGCCGCGGCTTTATCGGCTGCGGCAAGCTGGCGCTCGCAGCCGCCGGTAATTCCTCCCAGGTCGCCGCCATGGCCGGGCTTCGGCTACCGATCGAAAGCCACGTGCTGCAAGCTTTCGTTTCGGAAGGATTGAAACCCTTCATCGATGGCGTCGTCACCTTTGGTGCCGGACATTTCTACGTCTCACAATCCGACAAGGGCGGTCTCGTCTTCGGCGGCGATATCGATGGCTATAACTCCTATGCACAGCGCGGCAATCTCGCGACCGTCGAACATGTCGCGGAAGCCGGCAAGGCAATGATACCCGCGCTTTCCCGGGTCCGCGTGCTTCGTTCCTGGGGCGGCATCATGGATATGTCGATGGATGGGTCGCCGATCATCGACCGCACGTCCATTGACAATCTCTATCTGAATGCCGGCTGGTGCTACGGCGGCTTCAAGGCAACGCCTGCCTCAGGCTTCTGCTTTGCTCATCTTCTGGCGCGCGACGCGCCGCAGGAAACGGCCACCGCGTTCCGTCTGGATCGCTTTCAACGCGGCTATCTCATTGACGAAAAGGGCCAGGGCGCCCAGCCCAATCTTCACTGACAAAGCGGATCAAGGACGTTCGAAATGGCAAGTCTCGTGCCCTGCCCGCATTGCGGGCCAAGACCCAAGGAAGAGTTCACCATCAAGGGTGCCGTTCTTCAGCGACCCGCACCGGACGCCAGCGCGGAGGCATGGTTCGACTATGTCTATCTCCGCGACAATCCGCGTGGCGATTATGAGGAATATTGGCACCACACGGCAGGCTGCCGCCGGTGGCTTGTGGTGACCCGCAATACGGCAACGCACGAGATCAGCACCTGCGAAGATGCAGCCGACAAGACAAAGGTCAAAAGCGCATGACATCCCACCGCCTGCCCACTGGCGGTCTGATCGACCGCTCCAAGCCACTCTTCTTTACCTTCGATGGAAAGGCGATGCAGGGTTTCCAAGGCGATAGCCTCGCCTCTGCCCTGCTTGCCAACGGCCAGCAACTCGTCGGCCGCAGCTTCAAATACCACCGTCCCCGCGGCATCCTGACCGCGGGTGCAGCAGAACCAAACGCCCTGATGACGATCGGCAACGGCGGCAGAACCGAGCCCAATACCCGCGCCACGATGCAGGAGCTCTATGCCGGTTTGGAAGCGCGAAGCCAGAACCGCTGGCCGTCTCTCGACTTCGACATCGGCGCGATGACGGGCCTGATCTCGCCCTTTCTCAGCGCGGGCTTCTACTACAAGACCTTTATGTGGCCCGCCGCCTTCTGGGAAAAGCTCTACGAGCCCTTCATCCGCCGCGCAGCAGGCCTCGGCAAGGCAAGCTACGAGGCCGACCCCGACGCCTATGACAAATGCTGGGCGCATTGCGATCTACTGGTAATCGGCGCTGGTTCTGCCGGACTCGCAGCCGCTCTCACCGCCGGACGGACAGGTGCGCGCGTTATCCTTGTTGACGAACATCCCGTCGCGGGCGGCGGGCTGCTTTCAGAAACGGCGACCATTGGCGGCACCAGCGCGCCGGATTTTGCCGCAACCTGTATTGCCGAGCTTGAATCCCTTCCGAATGTCACCGTCCTGACCAGAACAACCGCCTTCGGCTGGTATGATGGCAATGTGTTCGGCGCGGTGGAGCGCGTGCAGAAACATCTACCCGATCCCAAGCTTCATGTGCCTGTGGAACGGTTGTGGCGGATCGTCGCGAAACGCGCGCTTCTGGCAACCGGTGCGGAAGAACGGCCCCTGGTTTTCGGTGGCAATGATGTTCCAGGCGTGATGATGGCGGGCGCGATGCGCAGCTATCTCAACCGCTATGCCGTCAGCCCCGGCAAAGCGACGGCGATTTTCACCACCAATGACAGCGGCTATGCGCTGGCGCGTGACCTGGAAGCGAAAGGTGTCTCGCTCGTCGCCATTATCGATAGCCGCAGTGAGGGAAATCTCTCCTATGGCGGAAAGGCGCGCGTCATCAAAGGCGGCGTCGTTGCCAACACCCGGGGCAGCAAGGCGCTCACCGGAGTCGAAGTCTACAGAAACGGCAGCACCGAGCATCTGGATGTCGATGCGCTTGCTATGTCTGGCGGGTTCAGCCCGGTCATTCACCTCGCCTGCCACCGGGGCGGAAAACCCGTATGGTCGGACGAAGAGGCGGCCTTCCTCGCGCCCGGTCGTCTCGAAGGGCTTGATCTCGCCGGTGCCGTCTCTGCCACGCATGGCCTCGCCGCATGCCTTGAAGAGGGTGCAAACAAGGGTGCGGAGTTGGCGAAAGCGATCGGCTTTGCCGCGACCGCGCCGTCCTTCGGACCGGTCGAACACGATGTCGTTGCCGCACCGGCAAAGCCGCTCTGGTCCATTCCTGGCGTGAAAGCCAAGGCTTTCGTCGATTACCAGAACGATGTGCATCGCAAGGATCTCGGCCTGGCGGTGACCGAAGGCTATGCCCATGTGGAGCTTGCCAAGCGCTATACGACCAATGGCATGGCAACGGACCAGGGCAAGCTTTCCAACGTTAACGCCATTGGTCTTTTGGCTGAGGCGCGCGGCGTTTCTCCGGCAGAGGTCGGCACCACCACCTTCCGACCTTTCTATACGCCGGTTTCTTTCGGCGCGCTCACCGGTGCCTATCACGGCCATCATTTTCAGCCGGTGCGCAAATCACCACTGCATGGATGGGCGGAGAAGAATGGCGCTGTGTTCGTCGAAACCGGGCTCTGGTATCGCTCATCCTGGTTTCCGCGACAGGGCGAAAACGGTTGGCGCGAAAGCGTTGATCGCGAAGTTCTGAATGTGCGAAAGAATGCAGGGCTCTGCGACGTTTCCATGCTCGGCAAGATCGAGGTTTGCGGGCGCGACGCCGCAGAATTCCTCAACCGGGTCTACTGCAATGGCTTCCTCAAGCTTGCCGTCGGCAAGGCGCGTTACGGCCTGATGCTGCGCGAGGATGGTATGATCTATGATGACGGCACAACCAGCAGGCTGGACGAAAACCGCTACTTCATGACGACGACCACGGCCTATGCCGCGGGCGTGATGAACCATCTGGAATTCTGCGCCCAGGCGCTGTGGCCGGATCTCGATGTGCGGCTCGCCTCCGTCACCGATCAATGGGCGCAGATGGCGATTGCCGGACCGAAATCGAGAACCATTCTTGAGAAGATCGTCGATGATGATCTTTCGAATGACGCTTTTCCCTTCCTTGCCGCGAAAGAGGTCTCTCTGTTTGGCGGAAAGCTGAACGGACGCCTGTTCCGCATCTCCTTCTCGGGCGAGTTCGCCTATGAGCTTGCCGTTCCCGCGGGCTATGGCGAGAGCGTTGCGGATGCGCTGATGGAGGCAGGCAAGCCGGAGGGTATCATGCCCTATGGCGTCGAGGCGCTGAGCGTCCTGCGCATCGAGAAGGGTCACGTCACCCATAATGAGATCAACGGCACGGTCGTGCCGGCCGATATCGGCTTCGGCAAGATGGTGTCCGCCACCAAGGTGGATTTCATCGGCAAGGCGATGCTGCAGCGCGAAGGGCTGTCAGCCAGCGACCGGCCAAATCTGGTCGGCGTTGTCCCGATCGATAAAAACCATAGCTTCCGCACCGGCTCCCATATTCTGGCGAAGGACGCCGCTGCGACACTGGAGAACGATCAGGGTTACGTCACCTCCAGCGCTTTCTCTCCCCATCTCGGATCGACCATCGGCCTTGCCCTCGTGAAGAAGGGGTCACACAGGCATGGCGAGGAGGTCATCGTGTGGAATGGCATTCGCAACGAATATACCGCCGCGCGCCTGTGCGATCCGGTTTTCCTCGATCCCAAGAACGAGAAGCTCCATGCCTGATCAAAAGCTTGATTTCAAATCCGGCTTTCAGCCGACATTACGCCCCGTGCTTGGCATGAAAAAAGCTTTCGCGTCCAACATGATTACCCTGTCCGCCTTGCAAGAAGGCAGCGTCATCCACGTATTGGCAGAACCATCCGCGCCTGCGGTGGAAGACCGCCTGCGCGCAATCGGCAAGGGTGATGTTCGCACTGTATCGCCGGCGCAATGGTTTATCGTCAGCGATGAACGTCTGTCTCACGGCGAGTTGAAGGCTCTGCTCGACGCGCTAGAGCCACAAGCGATGGGTGTGGACCAAAGTCAGGGTCGGGTTCGCATCCGTATCGAGGGCAAGATGGTCGAACGCGTTCTGGCCAAGGGGACGGCGGTCGATCTCTCTCTTCCGGCCTTCCCTGTGGGCAGTTCTGTCACGACACTGGTCGGCCATATCACCGCCCACCTCACTCGTTTGGAAGAGAGCGCCTTCGAGATCATCGTGCTGCGCGGCTTTGCCGAAAGCCTATGGGACGATCTCGTTAGAATGAGCGCGGAATTCGCCTGATCCATTCACGGCGCTGCGACTAATGCCCGTCGCAGTCTTCGAGATTCGCCAGCGTGTCGGCATCGCAAGAGCGCTGCACACTATGGGGCGTTCTTTAAAGCCAATACTGGATTTCCGGACGGCTACCATCGCTGAACCGCGAGAAGCGGAATGGTGTCGGATCGACACAGGGCGTGTCGCCTGTTGCGAGATCGCTGAGAAGACGTCCGGCCCCCGGCCCAATGCCGAAACCATGGCCCGAAAAGCCGGTTCCGACGATGAGGCCAGGGAGGGCCTCCACCTCTGATATGACCGGAATGACATCCGGCATCGTATCGATCATCCCTGCCCACCTCTGGGCAATCGGAACGTCCCGCAGTGCCGGAACACTTGTTCGCATTGCAGCCTCGACACTCGTCAAAAGATTGGCGTCGGGCGTTGGGTCGAGAACGCGGATTTTTTCAAAGATGCTTGCCTGATCGAAAGCCCGGTGTCTGTATCCGATCAGTTCATCGAAGAAGGGTTTGCCGAAGCTCAGCTTCAGGGATTTCCGCTCCATCATGAAAGCGGGCAGAAAGTCACGGAAGAAACGAAAGCTGTCGGGCACGATATCGACAAGGCTGGTGGCCGAAGACGCCACCGTGTAACCGCCGTCCATCCTCTTGCGAAGTGTGAAATCCGAAAAGCCCATCGTAGGCTCAATACCTGCATCGACGGGAGCTGTCCGCATGACCGACGACAAGACCTTCAACTGCGGCAGGCGAAGGCCGTGGCGCGACAGAAGATGCGATGACCAAGCGCCCCCCGCGACGATGACGGTCGAGGCTCTTATGCGGCCTTTCTCGGTTACCACCCCTGCAATGCGTCCCGCTTCGATATCGAGACCACGCACCGCACACCGCTGAAGGATGAAGGCGCCGTCCCGTTGGGCGCGTGAGGCGATGGCGGGCGCAGCCAGTTGCGGTTCGGCTGACGCATCCTCCGGGACGAAGATGCCGCCGAACGTCGTCCTGTCCATCCCGGCCACAAAGGCCGCAACGTCTTGTGGTTCAAGACTTCTGACACCGATACCGAACTCACGCCCCAGAACGGCCCAACGCTCATATCGTGCGCGCGCCTCTGGGGTTTTGGCTGCATAAATGATGCCACGCTTTCGGTAGCCGACATCCACGCCGGTCTCCTGATGCAGCGTTTCCCATATCGCATGGGATTGCAGCATCAGCGGCAATTCGCGTGTGTCACGACCGGTAAGGCGCACCCAGCCCCAGTTGCGACCGGACTGTTCGCCACCGACAATGCCTTTTTCCAGGACTGCGACCCGGACGCCACGCCTGGCGAGCTGAAATGCGGCCGAAACACCGATGATCCCGCCGCCGATGATTGCCACATCAACCGCCTCGGGCAGGTCTTCGGTACTTACGACAGGGGTGATCGCGGGCATGTGATAAGAAAAGGCAGCGTTCATGTCAGTAACAGTCTTCCACACTAAAATGCACCGGGATCTCAGAGATACTGGCTGTGACGGGCAGTTCCAGCACCATATGCACGATCCGCGCAATATCCTCCGGTTGGGTTAGCTCATTGCTATCTCTGCCGGCAAGGGCGTTACCCATATCCGTTGCCACGAAGCTCGGGCAAATGATCGTAGAACGTACTCCGCTTTCCTTACCGCATTGGCGCAGCGCGTGGCCGAGTGCAACAACCGCAAATTTGGACATGGCGTAGAGACCGGAACTGGCTGACTTCACCCGCTTGCCGGACAGCGAGGCGACTGTAACGATGCGCCCGAACTTCGCATCGGCAAGGTAGGGCCAGGCGTGCTGGCTCAGCCGCATCGGCGATTTGACATTCACGTTGAAGATCATGTCGAAGTCATCGTCCCCAGCTTCAAGAACTGACTTCGGTATCATGATACCAGCGTTATGAACCAGGCCATCCAGACGGCCAAAACGGGCGATGGTCGCCTCGACCCAAGCCCTCTCGCTTTCCGGATCAAGCGCATCGAATGGGCAGACCAAGGCATCGGGATGATCTGAAAAACGCGACGATGCAGGCGCGCGCGCGCCAAGGCTGACGTTCCAGCCAGCAGAGAGCAGTGTCTCCGCGATCGCTGCACCGATGCCGCGCGACGCACCGCTCACCATTGCCACCCGCTTCTCCGAGATCATGCCCTTGTCCTTTCCGCCTTCGTATGCGCTGAGAGTGTCTCAGTATCAGGCGTCTACCCGCGCCGCAGCCACATGTAACCGACTATCGGCCGCTTGCGGGGCACCCCACCCTCCCCCGCCCGGGGTCTCCACAATGACGGTTTCTCCTGGTGCCAATGTGACCGATCCCTTGCCCGGCAGCGCAGTGACCTTGCCCTGCCTGTCCCGAACGGAGTTTTGCCCGGTGGCACCGGATGCTCCGCCATGCAGACCGTAGGGGCCAGTCAAACGCCGATCGGATTGCAGCGAAACACGCGCCTCGTGATCAATGGCTGTAATGGCACGGATCAACCCTTCACCGCCGGCATGACGACCGCCGCCGCCCGAACCTTCGCGAAGTTCGTAGCGTTCGACGCGCAGAGGATAACTGATTTCGAGCGCCTCGACCGGTGTGTTGAGCGTGTTCGACATATTGGCATGGACTCCATGCATCCCCTGGCCGTAGGGACGCCCGCCCTGTCCACCGCCAATCGTTTCGATATAGGTGTAGGGCCGAGTGCTTCTGGGATCGCGTCCTCCTATGCCAATGAGGTTCATCGTGCCTTGGCTGGCGGCAGCAATACGATCGGGAGCGATCTGGGCAAAGGCGCGCAGCACCGTATCGGCAACTCGTTGGGTCGTCTCCGTATTGCCGGCACAGACAGCCGCCGGCGCTCGGGCATCAAGGAAAGAACCGGGCGGAATGCGGATTTCCACAGGACGCAGCACGCCGGCATTGGGCGGAAGCGTCGCATCCGTCAAAATCTTGATGGCGTAAAATACTGCCGAATGGGTCATGGGCTTGACCGCGTTGACATTGCCGCGCCGCTGCGGTGCGGTTCCCTCGAAATCGAAGACGAGCCGTTCCGATGACACCTCGACAGCGACCTTGATCAGAACCCGTTCTGGGCTGGACCCATCGTCATCCAACCAATCGTCCGCGACATAGCGCCCCGGCGGCAATTCGGCGAGACGCTTCAGCATGCGTCGTTCCGAATAGGCGAGAATGGCCGAAAGCCCTTCCTTCAAGCCTCCGACACCAAAGCGCGCGGCAAGTTCGTGAATGCGGGTTTCGCCCACGCGCAATGCCGCAAGCTGGGCATTGAGATCGCCCCGCCGCTCTTCCGGCGTGCGCACATTCGCAAGCACCATGCGCATAATACCGCTTTGCTCCACACCACCGTCGTAGAGGAGCACAGGCGGAATGATGAGACCTTCCTGGTAGATCTCGGTGGAACTTCCCGGCATGGAGCCTGGCTCCATGCCGCCGACATCGGAATGATGGGCGCGGCTGGCCACATGGGCGACCAATTCACCCTCAGCGAAGACCGGCGCGATCAGCGTGATGTCCGGCAGATGGGCACCGGCGATGAACGGGTCGTTGACGATGACGACGTCACCTTCTTTCAGCGCCGGCAGCTCTGCAAGCGTAGGGCCGACAGCCTTCAGCATGGAGCCGAGATGGACAGGAACATGCTCCGCCTGGGCGACCAGTTCCGCCTCGGCATTGAAGATGGCGCAGGATGCATCCATGCGCTCCTTGATATTGGGAGAAAAGGCGGTGCATTTCAGCACCACTCCCATTTCCTGTGCGGACGCCTCCAACGCGTTGCGCAATACTTCAAGGCGGATTGGATCGAAATTGCTCATGCTGCTACCTCAACGATCAGACTGCCGGATGCATGAACGGTCAGGCGATCACCCGGATAAAGGACGGTGGTGGACGAAACTTCCTCGATAATGGCGGGACCGGCGATGACGTTGCCCGCCTTGAGCTTGTCTCGGGCGTAGACCGCAGCGGTCTGAAATGCGCCATTGGCGCCGGTGTCGCCGGGCTCATAGTAAACCTGCCGGTCGCCGATGCGGGCATCTTCAGAAGGAACGGGACCACCCCGCTCCAGCTCCGGCAAGACCGGCGTCTCGATGCGGCCGATGCCCGTTACTCCAAAACCGGCGATCTCGAGAGCCGCACTCTGGTCGGCATGGCCGAAGCGAGCGCGATGCGCCGCGTGGAAGCGGTCGGGAAGCATTGCCCACCAGCCCGGCGTCATGGGATCGACCGTGACTGGCAACTCAAAGGATTGGCCGCGGTAGCGCATATCGATGCGCACTTCCATCTCGCGATTTTCCCGGGCAACGCCGTCGTGGTCCAGATGGGCGTCGGCCCGGTCCGTCAGGCGCCTGATACGAGCTGAGGCTTCAGCTTCCGTCATCGCCTCATAGGCAACCACATGAGTTTCTACGAAGTCATGACGCAAATCCGATATCAGCTGGCCGAGCGCGCACAGGATACCAGGCGTTGGGGGCACCATCACGCGCGGCATTTTCAACTCACGGGCGACGGGGCTGCCATGCATGGGTCCGGCGCCACCGAACGGCACCAGAGCAAAGTCTCGAGGATCGTAACCACGCTCGACCGACACCACGCGGATACCGCGCACGATATTGGCATGGGCGACGCGCAATATGCCCGCCGCCGCTTCGTAGACATCGAGCCCCAGCGGCTTGGCAATGACCGTATCGATCGCTTTCAGCGCGCCATCGAGATCGAGTGTCATCGTGCCGCCCAGTCGTGACTGGGGCGAAAAACGGCCAAGCACCAGATTTGCGTCGGTGACGGTAGGCAGGGTTGCGCCACGCCGATAGCAAACCGGGCCCGGTACCGCTTCGGCGCTCATCGGGCCCGCTCGCAGAGCACCGCCCTCGTCGATCCAGGCGATGGAGCCACCGCCAGCGCCGATGGCATTGATGTCGATGACCGGCAACCTGATCGGTACTGTTTCCAGGCTGGCCGAGCGGGTTACTTCCGGCCGGCCGTCGCGAATGAGGCTGATATCGGTGGACGTCCCGCCAATATCCATGGTGATGATATCGGGAATCCCAGCCAGCTTGGCGACATGGGCGCTCGCCACCACGCCGCCTGCAGGACCGGACAGAACGGTATGGACCGGCTTTAGCCGCGCGCCCTCAAGGCTCATCAAACCTCCTGCGGCATCCATCACCATGACCGGACGGTCAGCCGCAAGGCCCAGGCCCTCCTTCTCATCCTGCAACATGCCCGAAAGCGAGGAGAGATAGCGGTTCATGACGGGGCGAAGATAGGCGTTGAGAACCGCCGTCGAACCACGCTCATACTCGCGGAACTCTGCGTTGACCTCGACCGAGGCAGAAATGGCCACATCCGGAAGCATGTCGGCTAGAATATCGCGCGCCCTCAATTCATGAGCGGCATTGGCATAGGAGTGTAGGAAGAGAATGGCGACAGCCTCAACGCCTGCCGCTTTCATGGCCGCGCCAGCCTCGCGCACATCGGACTCGTCAAGCGGCTGCAATTCCTCGCCTGTCGGCAGGATACGGCCGCGCGCGGTGAAGCAAAGCTCGCGCGGGACGAGCGGCTCCGGCTTTACCTTGGTGAGATCGAACAGCGTCGGGCGGTTCTGCCGACCGATTTCGAGAATATCGCGAAAGCCGTGATTGGTGAGAAACGCGGTCTTTGCACCATTGCGCTGAATGACGGCGTTGGTCGCAGTCGTCATGCCGTGGCCTACATAAGCAACATCCGCGCCGGTCCCGCCTTGAAGGCTGAGCGCCTTGCGCAACCCTTCCAATGTGCCGAGCGCCCGATTAACGGGCGTTGTGGAGACCTTCGAGACCGTGATCGTCCTCGTCTTTTCGTCATAGGCAATGCTGTCGGTAAAGGTACCACCGACATCGGAAGCAACACGAATATGGGGGGTCATGATTAGCTCTTGTGTAACAGTAACGTTGTCGTTACAAAAACAGAAGTGCAGGGACCTGTAAAGGGTTTTTGCCGGCAGAAGTTCGAATTTCATCTGCGTGGCACGAAGTGGCACACGACAGGCCAAAAAGTGATATTCAGCACTGATCACAGGACCAGATGTATGGACGACGACGCTCAGATCCGAAAACCGAGAAAGACCTCCTCTGGAACGCACGCTGCTCGCAGCATGCGCACCCGCCAGGCCATTCTGGCGGCGGCTTCGGGAGAATTTGTTGCGCACGGGCTGGAGGGCGCGAACATGGAGGCGATCGCGCATGCGGCAGGCGTGAACAAGGCGCTGATCTACCGTCACTTCTCTCGCAAGGAACTGCTGTTCCGCCATGTTCTGGAAGATGCCTACAGGGCGATGCGCGATGCGGAACAGGCGTTGGACATGCCGGCGGATCCCGTTGCGGCACTGGACCGCCTGACCGCCTTCACCTTTGACTACTACAGCGAAAACCAGTCTTTTCTGACGCTCGTCGGCATCGAAAACCTGCATGGCGGCGAAAACATCCGCGAGTCCGATCGCGACATTGTTCATGCGGCAAATATCTCCCGCATGGTTGCCGGCATTCTCGAGAAAGGCGTGGCCGCGGGCCTTTTTCGGCAGGGCCTCGACCCGGTGGAACTCTGGCTCTCGATCTCCAATCTCTGTTGGGCCACCGTTGCCACAGTTCACACAATACGCTTTACCTTCGAGCGTGACGTTCTGTCCGAGCCGGCACGCAGTGCACGGCTTGCGCATATCCAGGAGATGGTACGGCGTTACGCGCTGTTGCCGAACCACTTGTAAGGCAAAGACTCTGTCATCAGTGCGATGCAGCGCTTCGCCTCCTCGTCCGAAACACTGTTGGCCAGCGCCAGAAGCGAGACACCTGTTTCGCCGTAGCGGTTGTCGCCGGGAGCGGGCGCGAATGCCAGTGTCCAAACCTCGTAGCCCGCCGCCTTGCGTGTGCCGATGACATAACCCTTCTCCAGGAACATCTCGATCTCGGCTCGTATCGTATCCGTTTCGATCTTCCATTCCTCGTAATGCGGCGCGTTGATCTCGAGAATGCGCTCGCGCGACTCCTTGTCGAGCCGTGCGATCATGCAGACACCCGCGTGGCCTATGCCGAGAGGAAGACGTCCACCGACGCCTGAAAGCAGTGGCTGAACCGGGGCTGCACTCAACTGGAAATCGAGGCAGACAGATTCGAAACCCGAACGGGCCATGAGGAAGCTCGATATGCCAGTCCCGGCGGTGACGGAAATCAGCGCGGGCCGGAAAAGATCCACCAGATCGCCAATGCCCGGCACGCGCTGCGCCAGGGCGTAGATGGCATTGCCCAGCCGATAATTGCCGCGACGACCACTCTGCTCGACGAAGCCGTAATGAGAAAGCCCTGTCAATGCGCGATGGACAGCGGACTTCGCGTCGCCGATATCTTCGGCGATCTCCGCCAGACTCATACCCGCGCGCCCTGCATTGCCCAGCGAGAGCAATATTTCCGCACCGCGTTCGACATTGCTGGAAGATTGCTTGGCCATCCGGTTCCTCGATCTCCAGTGAATATAACATGGATTAAAATCCGATTATTGGAACCGATAGAAAAAGGAAGATCGATAGTCAAGCACAACAATGAGTTGCACCCATGGGAGAGCCGATCAAAAGAGGCCCGAGTTTCAGCGCGCCGAAACCCGGGCCAGGCGGGAAATCAAACAGTGTAGACGGACTTGGCGATGTCGAGCGGAACGCGCCCATCCCGAATGTCTGCGGCAACGGATGCTGGAGCCCGCTCGCGCGGAGCGCCATATCCACCAGCGCCGGGTGTAATGATTTCCAGCACGTCGCCCTTATGGATATCGCCGGCGCCATTCACCAAGCGATCCGGTGCGCCGATGACGGTAAATGAGCCGCAGGCGCCCGAAAGACCGCCTTTCAATCCCCACGGGTGCGAGACGAAGCGTGAACCGCCCACCGACACCCGGCAGTCCGCCTCCGCTCGGTAGACCCTGCGCAAGCCCATGCCGCCCCTGAACTCCCCGGCACCGCCCGAACCATCCACCAGCTCATAGGCAACCAATGTCAGCGGATACTCGGTCTCCAACGATTCCAGCGGCAGATTGGACGTGTTCGTCATGTGGACGTGGACACCGTCAAGGCCATCCTTGTTGTGCCGCGCGCCAAAGCCCCCGCCAATCGTTTCGAGGTAGACCCAGAGACTGCCATCCGGGCGTGTCCCGGAAAAACTCGCGACGGCGACAGAACCGTTGCAGGCCGCAGTGACGCGGTCCGGCACGACTTCTGCCAGCGCGCCGTGGATCAGATCCACCACCCGCTGGCATGCCGCAATGCGACCATCGACGGCAGCGGGGTGCGCGCAATTCAGCAGCGTCCCTTTTTTCGCGGTCACGTGGATTGGCCTTGTCAGCCCGGCATTGGGAAGGACTGTCGGGTCGACAACCGTCTTTACCGCGTAATAGACGGTGGAGAGAAGCGCGGTATAGACCACGTTCAAGCCAGCACGCACCTGCGGCGGGCTGACGAAGTCGAGATGTATCTCGTCTCCCTTCACGGTGATGGTGACGGAAAATTCCAGCTGCTCGCGAAGTGACTCCGCATCGAACAGATCCGAAAAACGATAGGTCCCGTCCGGTATCGAGGCGATACCGGAGCGCATTTTTCGTTCGGCATAATCCATCAACTCGCGACCAGCTGCGAGAACCGTGTCGGTCGAGTATTTTTCGCACAGTTCCTTGAAGCGGGTAACGCCGAGACGGTTTGCGGCCATCTGCGCGCGAAGATCAGACATGCGCTCGTGCGGCACCTGGCAGTTCAGCAGAAAGAGCTTTTGGATGTCTTCCTGAAGAATTCCCTTGCGATAGAGCCGAACCGGCGGAATGCGCAATCCTTCCTGATAGATATGCGCATGGCCACGATCGGCGAAGTCGGAATGGTGAGCCGTGTTGATAGCCCAGGCCGTCAGCTTGCCTTCATGGAAAATCGGCTCGGCGAGCACGATATCCGGCAGATGCGTGCCGCCACCCTCATAGGCATCGTTGCCGATGAAAACATCCCCGGGCGCAAGGCTGCCCGCATCCACATGGTCGAGAATATAGGGAATGAAACCGATGAAAGACCCAAGATGCATGGGAATATGCTCTGCCTGGCAGAGCATATAGCCGGCCGCATCGAACAAGGCCGTGGAGCAATCACGCCGTTCCTTGATGTTTGTTGAGTAGCTGGCGCGAACGAGGGCCTCGCCCATTTCTTCGACCGTGGAGGCGAAAGCACTGCCGATGACTTCGACCGTGATGGGATTGAGCGTCGAGACAGGTTTCTCGGCAATAGCGGCGTTGGTCATCACTTCTCCTCCACGATGAGATTGAGATAGGCATCGACCTTGGCGGTGTAGCCGAGGGGCAGGACGGTGGTGGAATCCATCTGATCGATAATGGCGGGACCGACAACGATATTGGCGGGCTTCAGCAGGTCGCGATCATAAAGCGCCGCTGACGTAAAGCCGCCCGCCTCCGCCATCCATACGTCGCGCTTGCCGGTGATCGCAGAAGAGGAGTCTTCCCCTTCCATCGGACGGGGCTTGAACGCGGCCTTCTCGACGCGACCGCTTGCTGAAAGGCGGTAGGTAACGAGTTGAACGGGCTCACCTTCGGCAATGAAACCATAGAGCTGACGGTGTGCCTGCTCGAAACGGTCGTTGATCAGACGCAGGGTTTCGGACGTGATCGGTCCATCTGGAAGAGCGACGGCAATCTCGTAATTCTGGCCGGCGTAACGGCAATCGACGGTACGGTTGACGACCCGCGCCGGGATCAGAATTTTTTCCCGCTCGAACCATGTCTCGGCCTGTTCTGAGAGAGCGTCATACAATGACGAGATCGTCGAAGCTTGCACATCATCGAGACGGTGCAGAACGGTGGCTGAAAAATCCGTCCTCAGATCCGTCATCAGCAGACCGAGGGCGCACAGGACGCCCGGCGTCTTCGGTATGACGATACGCTTCATGCCGAGCTCTCTGGCAAGGCGCACCGCGTGTACCGGACCAGCACCGCCGAAGGCCACAAGTGCGTAATCGCGAGGATCATGGCCGCGTTGCACGGAGATGACGCGGATGGCCTTGGCCATATTGGCCGTGACGATATCGAGAATACCGTTGGCGGTTTCCAGAACACCCATGCCGAGCCTGTCAGCCAGCTTTTCGACGGCCTTTACCGATAGGGACCGGTCGATCTTCATGCGACCATTGAGCAGATATTCAGGATGCTGTGTTTGCAATACGACATTGGCGTCCGTCACCGTCGGCTCGTCATTTCCGAGGCCGTAGCAGGCGGGACCAGGATTGGCTCCTGCCGAACGTGGCCCCACTTTCAGATGATTGCCCGAGTCAATATAGGCGATGGATCCGCCACCAGCACCGACGGTGTGGATATCGAGCATAGGCGCCTTGATTGGATACCCATGCACGACGGACTCGTTCACCACCCGGCAATGACCATCGGCGAGAAGCGCAACGTCGGAGCTGGTTCCCCCCATGTCGAAGGTGATGAGATTGTCGATACCCGTCATCCGGCCGACGGCCTGCGCGGCGACGACACCGGTGGACGGGCCGGACAGCACGGTGCGAACCGGCATTTCCGCCGCGGCATCGAAGCTGATGACCCCGCCGTTGGATTGGGTTAGCTGCGGCGCCACAGCAATTCCGAGATCAGAAAGCTTGCCGGAAAGCGCCTTCACATACCCTTGCATGACAGGTCCGAGATAAGCATTGACGACCGTTGTCGACAGCCGCTCGAATTCGCGGAATTCCGGCGCGATCCGGTGCGAAAGCGAATGAAAGGCTTCCGGAAATTCTTCTTCGAGAATACGCGCCGCGATCTTTTCGTGCTCGGCATGGCTGAAGGAATAGAGGAAGTTGATCGCAACGGCCTTCACGCCTGCAGCCTTCAGGGCGCGGACCGCGTCACGCAGGCTCACCTCATCAAGCGGCGTCTCGACCGTGCCGTCTGCCAGCACCCGTTCGGAAATACCGAAGCGGAGATGCCGTTCCACGAGCAATTCCGGCTTTTCCGCCTGCAGATCATACAGATCGGGTCGCTTCTGGCGTCCTATTTCCAAAAGGTCGCGAAATCCGCCCGTGGTCAAGAGCCCGGTCTTGACACCTCGGCCCTGGATGAGGGCATTGGTGGCAACCGTCGTCCCATGACCGACATAGGACACTTCACTCGCCTGGATACCCACGCGCTCGATACCATCGGCCACACCTTGCGTGATCCCGCGGGAGGGGTCATCCGGCGTCGAGGAGACCTTCCAGATCATCAATTCACCCGTCTCGTCTTCGAACAGACACACGTCGGTAAAAGTCCCACCTGAATCCACGCCAACACGCCAAGCCATGGTCGCTCCTTTTTCGATATCGCCCAGCGACCCTTCCCCTGAAGCCAGTGGCCGCGGCATTTTCATGAAAGCGCCGGAGGCCGAGAGAAAAAGGCCACGGCACCTGAACACGGCAGATCGATGATCTCAGTCCGTAACAAAAGCCTAAGGCGCGCTGTTCTTCCTTGTCAACCAAATTCCATTATTAAGACCAAAAGAATAATGATATTCCTATAATGACAATAAGAAGCGGTTAAGGCACTTATCTCGGTCAACGGACACTTCTTATTCCGATAATTGGCATAATATTTATCTGCTGGACTAATTAATGGAATTTCACTTGACACCCCGAAAAGGGTCTCTTTATTGTTTTCCATAACGACGAGACCAATCCTGCACGCTCAGTTCGGACTGGCAAAACCAGAAAAAGGGGCCGCAGACACGTCACGCCGGCTGGCAAGCATGTATCAACACATAATGGGGAACTAACCATGATACTCGATCGCCGTACCCTTCTAAAACTCACTGCCGCTTCTGGTGCCGCACTTGCGATGGGTGCGCCGCGTGCGTTTTCCGCTGCAAGCTCCGACGCACTGCGCATCGGTCTTTCCACCTATCCGGCTCATCTCAAGCCCTGGGTGAATGTCGGCTATGCCGGTCAACTCGTATCATCGCTGATTAATCGTTTCCTCATGGCCTATACGCCGGACGGCAAGCTGGTGGGGGAGCTGGCTGAAAGCTTTGAGCGCGACGGCGACCGCAGCTGGATCGTCAAACTGAAAGACGCGAAATTCTCCAACGGCCAGCCGGTAACCTCCGCGGATGTCGAATGGAATATCGAGAAAATCAAGGCAGAGGGTTCCGGCGCGTCGACACGCGATTCCATGCTGGATGTCGAGAAGGTTGACATCGTTGACGAGCGCACCTTCAAGCTGATGACGAAGCTACCAAATGCCGCGCTCCCCGCGCTCTTTGCCAATCCTTTTCTGCAGATTATCGCCAAGGGTTCGACAGATACGCAAGACCACGGAATAGGCGCCGGGCCATTCACCCTCACCAATGCGGAAAAGGGCGTTGGTTTTGATTTCGAAGCCTCGCCGCACTATTTCAAGAGCGGGCTGCCGACGTTCAAGAAAGCGCGCGTCACTGCTTATGCGGATGAAAACCTGCGCGTTGCCGCCATCACCGCTGGCGACGTCGATGTGATCGACTACGTTCCCTGGAGTGCGATGGACCAGCTCGAGAAGGACGCCAATGTGAAGCTCGAAACCGTTGCGACGGGCGCCTTCATGTTCCTTTCCTTTAACGGCGCAGGCGTCTTCAAGGATGCCCGTCTGCGGCGCGCCGTGGCACTGGCCATCCGTCGCGAGGAAATCGTCAATGGTGTTTTCTTTGGTCGCGGCGCCGTGCTTGGCGGCGTTCCCCGCTCGCAGACGACACCTTACTACAATGCAGAACTGGCCAATGGCCAGACCTATGACCCCGACAAGGCAAAGGCCCTGATCAAGGAAGCCGGCGCGGAAGGCGTGACCGTAAACCTGCTTTCGACGGCACAATATGGCATGCACCGGGACACTGCCGTCATCGTCCAGGGCCATCTCGCCGAAGTCGGGATCAATGTCACGCTGACCATGCCCGACTGGTCCACCCGCGTCACCATGGGAAATCGCGGCCAGGGAGACTTTGCTGTCCAGGGCCTCGGCCTCGAAACATTCGATCCGGATGCGGCAAGCTCGTTGATCGATCCGACGCTCTCTCCGACTTTCTTCCGCTCACGCAATTTCGAGGTTCCGGGGCTCACCGAGCTGCTGGCGAAGGGACGTGCCGAGTTCGATCTAGAAAAGCGCAAGGCAATCTACGCGCAAGTCGATAAGCTGGTGATCGAATATACGCCCTTCTGCGGTCTCTCCTATCGCGCCACAGGCTTTGCGCATCTGAATCCGGTCAAAGACTTCCACATGCTGCCTGACCAGATATCTCCTTTTTCTGGGCGTCTCTTCGACGAGCTTTCGATATCATAACATCCGGGTCGGCCGGTCCTTCGCAAAAGGACCGGCCGTCATCTCTTTTCCTCCATGCAGCACGGTCGAGACGGCTGAAGTCCGTCCTCCCCGCATTGCATGGCAGATCCGTGGAGGATTGCCCTCATGTTCTGGTTTCTGCAGCGAATTGCCATTTCCCTGGCGCTGCTCTGGGTCGTCACCAGCCTCGTCTTCCTTTCCATCTACATGGTTCCCGGAGACCCGGCAGAGCTTCTGCTCTCTGGCGATGGCATGACGCCCGACCCCGCATCGATCGCGCAGCTGCGCAGCGACCTTGGCCTCGATCGTCCCATCGCCGCCCAATATGCCGAACGCCTTGCAGGACTGATGCGTTTTGATCTCGGCAACTCCATGATCGACGGGTCGCCTATCGGTCCGGAGATCGCCAAACGTTTGCCCCGCACACTGGAACTGGTCGCAGCGGCTGCCCTTCTCAGCCTGCTGGTCGGCATCCCCACAGGCGTCGCAGCAGGATTGCGGCAGGGCAGCAGATTTGATCGTGTGTCGAACGTGCTTGCGGGCTTTGCTCAGGGTATCCCTGTCTTTGTTGCCGGAACGATCATCATTCTGCTCTTTGCTCAAATATGGAAATTGGTGCCGGCTGGAGGCTATGTCGATTTCAGCGTTGACCCCGGCAAGCATCTCATCCTGCTGGCAATGCCGGCTTTTGCCATCGCTCTCGGCCTTGCTGCGATCGTCGTTCGTATCGCGCGCGCCGCGGTGTTGGATGTTCTGCCGCTCGATTATGTCCGCACTGCCCGCGCCAAGGGATTGCCGCAAAGGCGGATCGTTGTGCGTCACGTTCTTCGCAATGCCCTCATGCCGGTCATCACGGTCTTCGCACTCAACCTCGGCGGCCTCTTCGGTGGAACGGTTCTTGTGGAATACGTTTTCAACTGGCCGGGACTGTCCGGCATGCTGGTGAGTGCCGTCAATTCACGCGATTATCCAAGCGTCACGGCTGTCATTCTAGTGATCTCCGCCATGTTCATCACGCTCAATCTCGTCGTCGATATCGTCTACGGCATTACTGATCCGAGGGTCCGCAAATGACGCGCTCACTTCGTCTCATCTGGCCGGTGCTGCTGACGCTCATGGTAACGGCGTGCCTCCTGGCTCCTGTCCTGCCGATCCCGGATCCGCTGAAGATGAACATGGGACAACGGTTTGCCCCACCCTCCGCTGCTTCCCTGCTCGGGCAGGATGAGATGGGCCGCGACGTTTTCTCCCGTCTGCTGTTTGGTGTTCGTATCTCGATTTTCATAGCCTTGTCGACGGCGCTCCTGTCGGCGATCGTTGGCACGGCCCTTGGTATCTTCGGCGGCTATATGCGTGGCTTGTCGGAAATCTTCACGCTCCGCGCCATGGATATCGTCCTGTGTTTTCCGCCACTTCTCCTTGCGATGCTCGCGGTCACACTCTACGGCCCTGGTCCGATAACGCTGATCCCTGTCCTGTCGGTAGTCTTCGTTCCCGGGTTTACCCGCGTCGCCTATGCCAGTGTGCTGACTGTACGCTCCCAGGACTATGTGGAAGCTGTGCGGGCCATGGGCGCGAGCAATGGCCGGATCATGATGAAGACCATCCTTCCCAATATCATGGGCCCTCTGCTGGTCCAGGCAAGCTTCGTCACCGCGGCCGCCGTCGTTCTGGAATCGGGTCTTTCGTTTCTCGGATTGGGGGTCGTACCGCCCTCCCCGTCGCTGGGACTGATGATCGGGACCGGGCGCGCGGCCATCGCGCATCAACCTATGCTGCTGGTTTGGCCGTGCCTTGCGCTTGTGGCGATGATCCTGATCCTGAACGGTGTTTGCGACCTCCTCCGAGACTGGCTCGATCCACGCTCTTCCGCCGCATTGGGCGGCGTCGGCAAACCCGGCGCCTAAGGGAAAAAGACACAATGACTGAAGCCACCCCTCATCCTGTTCTCTCGATCCGCGACCTGAAGATTTCCTTCCTGCGCGAGGGCAAGTTCAATGCCATCGTTCGCGACCTCAATCTCGATATCCATGCGGGCGAAACGCTTGCAATCGTCGGCGAGAGCGGGTCAGGAAAGAGCGTGTCAGCTCTGTCGGTGATGCAACTGCTGCCGGAGAATTCGAGTAAGATCGAAGGTTCGATCAAGTTGAACGGGGAAGAGCTGATCGGCACCTCCCCCGCCAGGATGCGAACGATCCGAGGCAACCAGATCGCGATGATCTTTCAAGAGCCGATGACGAGCCTCAACCCAGTGCTGACGGTCGGTGAACAGATCGCGGAGCCGCTCATTGCCCATCGCGGCATCTCAAAGAAGCAGGCGCGGACAGAAACAATCAAGCTGATGGAAAAGGTACGCATTCCGTCAGCCGCCAGGCGCATCGACGATTATCCGCATCAATTTTCAGGCGGTATGCGCCAGCGCGTCATGATCGCGATCGCCTTGGCCTGCCGGCCGGCTCTCCTGATTGCCGACGAACCGACGACCGCTCTCGACGTGACCATCCAAGCGCAGATCCTCGACCTCATCAAAACCCTTCAGGAAGAGGAAGGCACAGCCGTTCTGTTCATCACCCATGATATGGGGGTCGTTGCCGAAACCGCCGATCGCACAATGGTCTTGTATCGCGGCGATCAGATCGAGGCGGGCGCGACGTCCGATGTTTTTGCTGCGCCCAAGCGCCCCTACACCCGAGCCCTGTTGTCGGCCGTGCCGCAGTTGGGCTCCGCCGGTGAAGGCGGGCCGCGGCCCTTCCCCATCATCGATATGGAGACAGGTCTTGCTCTGCCGGTTCCAAGTCGGCCAGATACCGTCGATACGTCGGGTCCCCTGCTGCTTGAAGTCGAGAAGCTGTCCGGCCGCTTTGAAATACGCTCTCCCTATACCCGCATGGTGCAGGCGCGTGTTCACGCCGTGGAAAATGTCAGCTTTTCTTTGGCACGAGGGGAAACACTTGCCATCGTCGGAGAGTCGGGTTGTGGAAAATCGACGACGGGACGCCTGCTCGCCGGATTGAACAGCCCGCATTCCGGCTCGATCCGGATCAATGGCAACGAGGTTAAGTCCTTTCGCCGTGCCGATCTGTCCCGCCAGGTGCAGATGATTTTTCAGGACCCGTTTGCGAGCCTCAATCCGCGGCTGACGGTTGAAAATGCGATTGCGGAACCGCTGCTCATCCACGGACTGGAAACACCGAGGAATGCGCGCAAGCTTGCACGCGATCTGCTCGGTGAAGTCGGGCTTTCGGCTGATATGGGAAGCCGCTACCCGCATGAATTCTCCGGTGGGCAGCGCCAGCGTATCTGCATTGCCAGAGCCCTGGCACTTGAGCCCGGGCTGATCATTGCCGACGAAGCCGTTTCGGCACTCGATGTTTCGGTCAAGGCGCAGGTCGTGAACCTGATGCTCGATTTGCAGGAAAGATTGAAGCTCGGCTTTCTCTTCATTTCCCATGACATGGCCGTGGTAGAACGCATCAGCCATCGCGTGGCAGTCATGTATCTGGGAGAAATCGTGGAAACCGGACCTCGCGAAGCGGTCTTTTCCCACCCGCAACACCCCTATACGCGCCGGCTCCTATCGGCTGTTCCCGTACCAGACCCGTCGCGCAGGCGGTTGCGCCGTAAACTGACGATCGGCGAGCTGAAAAGCCCCATCCGCAACAAGGATTTCAACCCTCCTGCACGCACCTATCAGGAAGTCTCGCCCGGACATGTTGTCCAGGTTTGGTCGGGAGACTGGAGCTGAGGTTCAGGCGATCGAACCGCTTGCCACCTATTCACGAACGAACCCATCGCCTGAACGGCAAAGGGTCGGCTCGGTACAGTCAGCTCACAGTATCTACTCAAACCACTATGCGTTTAATCGGATGCATAGCCCCGCTGCTTTGAGATATTTTTAGCACGTGGTTCTCTCGAAGAGATTGCAGATTGATCCGAGAACATTTGAAAGGGTCTTGAACATTCTTGCGGCTGCGGCGCGCAGGTGGGCCGTAATCTTGGAGAAAGCATCTCAATGGGATTGAGATCGGGGCTGTAAGGCAGCAGGAACAGGAACCAAGCGCCTGTTCTTTCAACGCCTGTGCCGCCTTAGTGCTCTTGTGAACCGCGAGATCGTCGAGGATAACCGCGTTGCCTGTTTGCGCTAAAAATAAAAAATCCCGGAGTATCGGTGGTCCGCCGGTAGAGACGTACACCGCACCATTCTATCTTGCAGCGACAGAGCCTTTCCCAGGCAATCGTCTCTATCGAACGGTGCTGCCCAGAGACGAGTCGAAACACCGTCCCTGGGCACAGAATGAACGTCGTCTAGTTCCCTTAAAGCCTGTCGCGATCTTTCAATTCGCTCATTACGCTTTGGTTCTTTGTTTTATCTCATGTCGTTATTGCAAAACCCCGGCACAGTTTTGCGCGACATACCCTAGAATTCTTCCCAGCTTTCAGCGGCAGCCTCCCCGCGCAACCCGACACCACCTGCCACTTTGGCGAGGAGACGCCGCGCTGGCGATTGCGTTGCCCTGTGGTCATAGCGGACTGCCTCGGGCCGGGCTGCGGCGGTCTGTCGGGATAGCGTTCCGCCGGTCTCGAACTGCGCGACCAGCCGGCGCAGCTTATCTGCTTCGTTGGCAAGCGAGGTACTGGACGCGCTTGCCTCTTCCACCATCGCGGCATTCTGCTGGGTTGTCTGGTCCATCTGGTTGACGGCGGCATTGACCTCTGAGAGACCGAGGGACTGCTCCTGTGCAGAGGTTGCGATCGCATCCATGTGGTGATTGACAGTCGCCACATAGTCTTCGATCGCTTTCAAAGCGGACCCGGTTTCCTGAACCAGTCTGACACCGCCCTCCACTTCCATCGATGAATTGCGGATCAGCCCTTTTATTTCTTTCGCCGCCTGCGCAGAACGCTGTGCGAGTTCGCGGACCTCCTGCGCCACCACGGCGAAACCCTTGCCTGCTTCGCCGGCACGAGCCGCCTCTACACCGGCATTAAGGGCTAGCAGGTTGGTTTGAAAGGCGATTTCGTCGATCACACCGATGATGTTGGATATCTGGCTCGACGACGTCTCAATGCGCTTCATGGCATCCACGGCGTCCGCCACCACGACCCCGGATTTGCGCGCCGCCTCATTCGCATCGATCGCAACGGTACGCGCTTCCTGCGCTCGCTTGGTTGAGCTTGAGACGTTTGCCGTAATCTCGTCAAGAGCCGCAGCGGTTTGCTCGAGCGCCGCAGCCTGTTGTTCCGTCCTCCTGGAAAGATCGTTGGCAGCTTGGCTGAGTTCACGCGATCCATCGTCGATTGCGGTGGTGGCCGCCGCGACGGAAACCATCGCCTGCTTCAACTGCGTCACCGCTGCATTGAAATCTCGCCGCAAGCTTTCGTATTCATCGGCGAAGGCTTCGCCGAAGCTGAAAGTCAGATCGCCTTCGGCAACCCGCTTGAGACCCTTAGCGAGATTTTCGGTGGCGTGACGCATCTCGTCGTTCCGCTTGGCATCACGTTCTGCACTGCGACGCCGCTCCTCCTCGGTTTCACGACGATTGCTTTCAGTCTCCTTTTCCAGCGTGCGTGCGCGCAGGCCATTTTCCTTGAAGACCTGCACGGCTGCAGCCATCTTTCCGATCTCGTCAGGTCGTCCAATACCGGGAATGACGGCGTCGAAATTGTCATTTGCAAGACTGCTCATCGCCGATGTCATGGAACTGATCGGGGCCGCGATGGAGCGGGCCACATACCACATTGTGGCGACACCAAACAGCAGGACTGCGAGACCTACGACCGCCAACATCCAGCCGTCACGCGTACTTATCTGCGCAAGCGTGTGATCGAGGTCGGCAGCTTTGGCGAGCGCCACCTCGACGGGAACCTCGATCATGACGGACCAGGGCGTTTTTGTCCGTCCGATCATGATCGGCGCGATGGCGCGCAGTTCCTTTTCGTCGTTATAGACATTGGCTTCACCGGCCTGGATTTTTTGAAGGACGGCGCGAAGTTCAGGATCGTTGCGGTCAAATGGTTGACCGATGAGGTCCGGATTGCGGCTGGAGGCGACGATCAGGCCCTTGTAGCTGATAATTTCCACGACGGCCCGGCCACTGTAGATTCCGGCCTTTACGGACTGTGCCAGTTCCTGAACGAAAGACAGGTCAAAATCTGCGCCGGCTACGCCCGCGAAGCGACCGTTGACCGTCATCGGCACCGACATGGTGGCAAGATAGACATTCTTGCCTTGAACGATATAGGGCAATGGATCGAGAATGCTCTCGCCCCCGCCGCTCTGGGGACCTAGATACCAGCCCCCTTTCGTGACGCCATTGGGATGTAAATCCCGGCTGTCATATTCCACCAGAGGCTGGATATCGATCTGACCCGCGGCGTTTCGCGTCCAATAGGGCAGAAAACGGCCCGTCGCGTCCGAGCCCGCTTTGCGATTGTCCCTGAAACGCTCGTCCATCCCATCCAGAGCGCCCGGTTCCCATGCACTATAGGTGCCGTTGAACGCTGGATTGTCCTTCAGCACATTCAGCAGGATCTGATTGAGCCGACCTCTGCGCGCCTCTGGGGGAATAGATACATCGCCGTTCGTCAGCGCTTCGAAACTACGCGCCATGTTACGGGCGGCATCGAAAGCCTCATTGAGCGACCCCTGAATCTTACTGGCCTGTGCTGTGGCAAGGCGCTGGAGGCTTTCCTTCGTCAAGTCGCGCGTCAACTCCGACACGCTCTCTGCGACGACCGCTTGACTGTTCTGCGTTGCTATGAGGCTATAGGTCAACAGTCCACCGACGGCCGCGAGAACACTGAAGGCGGATAAGACTGCTATTTTACTTTTCAGGGAACGGAACTGCATAGGATTTCCTCTCGTTTGAATTCGAGATAAATTCCCGGCGAAACGTCTGATGAATGGTTAACGGCGAATATTACCGATGAATTCCATAAATATAAATTCAATATAAAAATCATTACATTGCTAAAATGATCGTCTGTTCGTCTCAAAATTGCGTCTTTTACAGGGAAAGTATTTTATAAAAATTTGATAATTGTTATATTGGCATCTGCGCTTCTTCTTAGAAGACATTGCCTATCTGAAATCAGTAGATGATCCACAACGGTGGTTAAACGCCAAGGTTTATTTAATGATTTCTTATATTGAGCTTTGAACAAGCGCTAGACGAGACATCGCCGGGGCACGCGATCCGAAGCAACCCCCTCACACATCGAGAAGGGCGATCCCCAGATCAGGCCGTTTGCGTCGACGCAAAGCGACGGCACTTTCGCGGATGATGATTTCTAATGTCGGATGAACGATGCCACTGATGAAATGCCCTCCTTTGGTTGAGCCATCGGCAAAACCGAGAACAGCATGCATGTGGACGCTGGCCTTTCCTTCGTCATCGACGGCCACATCCCCGATGGCGCTCAGAACTTCCGATTGGGTATCGACAGGAATGTCGATATAGCGTTTCTGGGTGAAGTTGAAAAAGCCGAGCTTAGCGCGTTTGAAAGCACCTATTGCGGTGAGTGAGGCTCCCGTGATGTTCTGCTCCTCGCAGAATTTGGTGATGGCGCCAAACGCCTCCTCTCCATCGTCCAGGACGAGCACGAAGTTGCGTTCGCTCCATGGATCGCTTTTACCCAGTTCTTTGCTTTGCATGTGATTGTCTCTCTGCCGATAGGACCTGAGAGAAAAATGGCCATGTGCGTTCGAAGTTCCTTGAGAGGAACGATGTCATAGCGAAGCTCGTTGAGGGAGGATCGATCAGAGGAGGGCCAGATGGCACATATCGAAGACGACACCACAAAGGTTTGGGATCTGGCTGAAAAGATCGGCTTTTGCATGCTGACAACGCAGACCGGGTCCGATCTTCGCGCACGACCCATGGCAGCGCATGCAGAGCGATTGGAGAATGCTTTTTACTTCCTCACCGATGTTGCTAGTCACAAGGATGAGGAGATCGCCCGACACCCAAATGTCTGCCTCGCCTTCGCCGACTCGAAGGGACAGAAATACGTCTCGATTTCCGGTACCGCTGAGGTTCAAAACGACCGTGAGCGGATCCGAGACCTGTGGTCAACGCCGGCAAAAGCCTGGTGGGACAGTGCGGAAGACCCGTCCATTCGCGTTCTTAAGGTCACGCCTTCCTCCGCTGAGTACTGGGACAGCCCCGGCACCGTCATTAGCTACATCAAGATGGCTGCCGCCGCCGTCAGCAACACCCGTCCAGATATGGGCGAAAACGCCAAAGTCGATATGTGAAACCATTATGGCCAGCGACGATCCGCTGGCCATTTTCTTGCGAGCCTGCACATGGCTCTCAGTCCAGTATCACACTGATGCCACCTTCATCTTCAGGCTGGTTTTTGGTCTCAGCGTTACCTTCATCAGCGGCTCGGGCGTGATGCCGTCCGTTCTCAAGCGCATCTTCTGCAAGATGACGGCCAAAACCGCGACGGCTTCCATCACGGCGAAAGCGTTGCCGATGCACACGCGCGGGCCTGCCCCGAAAGGCATATAGGCATAACGGTGCCGGGCCTTCGTCGCGTCAGTCAGGAACCTGTCGGGATCGAATTTCTCCGGTTCATTCCAGATCGCGGCGTGGTGATGGACGGCATAGATCGGAACGAACATGACGGTGCCTTCCGGCACAAGATAATCTCCAAGCTTGAAGTCCTTTAGCGCCGTTCGCGTAATGATCGGCGCTGGTGGATAAAGCCGCATTGCTTCGGAAAACACCTGCCTCGTGTAATTAAACTCCCCGATGTGCTCCGGCCTCACCTCCCCGCCTCGCGTGACCTCTTCGATTTCCGCCAACAGCCGGGCCTCACATTCGGGATTCCGCGCCAGAAGATCGAAGGTCCAGGCGAGACCAAGAGCTGTTGTTTCATGGCCGGCCGTGATGAAGGTCATGAGATTATCGATGATCTCGACATCGGTCATCATACGCCCGGTTTCGGGATCGGTCGCGGAGATCAGCATGGAAACGAGATCCTGACGATCTGACGGGTCACGCCGGCGCTCTTCCAAGACGCTCATCAGGCTCGAGCGCAAAAATTCCACCGCCCTCATGGCCCGCTGTCTTCCGGGATAGGGAGTCCAGTCCGGTGCGCCGACGACGCCAAGTGCAAAGGTCCAGCCGCTAGGGCGAAGATAATCGGTGATGCTGCGTTCAACCCGTTCAACATCAATGCCATGACCACCGGACATCATCGTTTCGACAATGATATCGAAGGTCGTCTTCATCATCTCGTGGCCGACATCGACCGTTTCACCTTGGTGGCCCAACAATCGGTCGAGCGTTTGTCTTGCAGCGTCGAGCATGGCAGGTTGAAGTGCCGTCAACGAAGATGGGCGAAACGCGCTGGCGACTGACTGGCGTTGCCATTTCCAGTGTGCCCCGTCGGCCGTCAATAGTCCTGACCCAAGCGCGGGGCCAAGTGCACGACGAACCTGATCGCCCTTTCCCAACACATCCGCATTCTTCACAAGCGCCTCATGGATCAGCGTTGGGTCGGAGATGTAGATGCTGACCCGCCCGGCGACTTTTGAAAACACCAGGGGTTCGGTGAAGACTGCAGGTGGCAGTGCTTCGAGTGGGTTGCGGATAAGCGCCAGCAGCGCTCTGGCCGTCGACGCTTCCGTCACAGGTCCCATGGGCTTCAGTGATACGCTCTGGTCGTTCAATGGGCTGCTCCTTGTCATTGCTCTTCTTGTTTCTGATATGGGAAGCCCAATGCAGATTGCGAAGGGATGGGGTGTCTACGGTACTCGTTTTGATCTCGGTCGTTGTCTTAGCTCTTGTGGTTCAGCGGGCCGAATATGCGTCATGGGAGGTGTTTTTCAGCAACGAAGTGATGCTGGAGCCAGGTTGGCTGACACTTTGGAACGAAGAAGCGCCATCAGCATCGGTTTCACACTGAAGCTGTTGCTGTGCTTCTTTTTGATCAGGCTTCGTAAATAGCCACCGGCGGAATTGATCTGTCCTGATCTCTCCAGAATACACGCTATGATTGCACTGGTAGCTTGCGGGCCTACCTGTCTCTCTGCTTCATCATAAGCCGATTGACTGATAGAGAGCATGGTTTTCACCACATTGGCTGCAGTTTTGAGGTCCATCCAACTCCTCACAGTGCCATTGGGGCCGTAAAGCGCGATCTCAGGGCATGCTCGTAGCACCGTCTGGAGATCATATTTCTCTTCGCTGAGGGTTCCCTCGCTTTTCGAGGATTGGTTTGCGTTGATCGCCAATGGATGTGCCTCCACCGTTTCCTCTTCCGGAGCGTCCGCGTTTTCCACAGGGCTGCCATCTTCAAAAGAGGATTCGGATTCTGAACTCTGTATAAGCCGCTCATTTTGATAGGCATTGGCGCTTATTTTTTCGATTTCTAGCTGTTTTTCCAAAAGCTTAGCGATATCATCCCGGATTTCGCTAAGTTCATCGAGAATAAGGTTGAGCTGCGGTGCCTTTGTCTTGCGATCCATCTTTGCAGTGATGACGATTTGACGTGCGTGAAAGACCTCCAGTCGATCTTGGTCGGTGCAGTCGGCAAGGAGTTCGATCAGTTTGACAATGTCACGCCTGCAAAGGCTGATCTTTTCACGCATGCGCTGGAGCTGAAGGCGCTCTTCTGCCAGCATTTCCGCAATGGCCTCGATTTCGTCAAAGCGTGCGATGAGAGGTGCGAGCGAGAATCCGAAAGCATCGCAGATACTGCCCGCGCGGTTCTTCCTGGCATAGCGTTTTCCGTTTGGACTGTCCTTGCGCAGAATGAGACCAGCATCTACGAGTGCTGCAAGATGCCGGCGCAATGTCTGCTCCGACATTCCATGGGCCCGCAGTGACAGTTGGTCGTTGGATGGGAAGACCACCAAACCATGTTCGTCGGATAGTTCTGTTTTCGGGTAGAAGCTAAGAAGCGCATTGAGAACGGCCAGAGACCGGTCCGAAACGCCTAGGACGGTTCTTGCTTCACAGATGCGACGGAAGAGTTTCCACTTGTCGATGGAATGTTCCGTATTGATGCGTTGAGACGCAAATTGATGTGCGAGTTGGGCATAACTAACCCCTCGGCGCCCAAAGGGCGTCGTTACAGTATCGCTATTCATGTCTTTCACCTTCAAAAAGGCAAAAGAAAATCGCTCACCGAAAAGAATTCGATGCCAAGAGTCTTGACTATGATTCGCGGAAATGAGATTCTTCGGGTGCTTAAATCAAAGAAAGGCTTCCGCGCGGCAACGTTCGGGGGCTTTTTTCTTTTGGGCCAGATGCTCCTGTTTCTGTTTCACTCGTTGGTTTCGTTAAAGCGCGTCGAATCTTGAGAAATCCGTCTCGCGCTTGGATGTCGTGTTCGAACCTGTCGCTATCGCAAAGCCTTGGTTGACCTCGCGCAACAGACGGGCACTAGTGTTTAGAGCGGTGCTCCTCAAACAGAGCCTGCAGGTGCTCCAGAACGAAAGACGCGAACTCAGGAGCTTCCCTACGGTCGATGGAGATATCGATCTTACGGTCCGTCTCGACGATCTTCGCGAGTTTTTGACCGCTCTTCGACGCCAGAACACCGCTTCGCTTGGGTTCCACCTTCGGCTTGAGATATTCCAGCAGAGCCTTGAAACGGTCTTCCGAGGCGAGCCTTTCGATGCGATCGTCCTCAAGGAAGGACCGTGCGACATCATTCACCTTGGATGACGTCAGTTGATCAGCGAGATCCATCCAGTTACGGCGGCCAACGCCAGGAGCAGGACCAACCTTGTCCACGATATCATCGGGAATGCGGCCTACGACCGACAGCATGTTGGAAAGATCGCTCTTATAGAGAGACATCGCCGCCATGATGGTCTCACGCGAAAACCTGAGCTGCAGCTTCTGTGCAAAGCGCGCTTTCTCGATGTAGCTGAGATCGCGGCGTTCGTTGTTTTCCTGGCCTTGTGCCACGACGAGCTGCTCGTCTGACAGATCACGAACGACAGCACGAACAGGAATACCGATTTCCGCGACAGCACGCAGACGACGATGTCCGAAGGCGACCTGATAGCGGCCGGGCCTATCTGGATGCGGACGAACCAGGATCGGGACCTGTTGGCCCTGCTCACGAATGGCTTCGACCAAACCCACATCTGCCTCACGCGAGGCCGGCATGCGGTCAGGGATAAAGGACGGATCGATATCGGCAGGATCAAGCGCAACGATCGCCAAGCCTTCAGCCAGCTTCTTTTCGATTTCTTCGGCACGCTTGCTGCGTTCGGAAACCTCGTTGAGTGACTGGCCTATCATTCCAACCGGCGAGTTGACCGTATCGGTAACCAGATCCGGCGAGCCGAGAATAGGCCGAATACGTGGGCGCGGACGGTCCGCAGCGGCTTCGTTGTTATCGGCATTATTGCCGCCGAGATTGGCGAAGATTTGCTTTCTGCTCATGCGGTTCTACCCCACGCTTTTTTTATCAGGCCTTCAATTTCGGCATTTACGTTAGTCATGGCTTCCAAAGCACGGTCATAAGTCGACCGGGTGAAGAGGGTCCGTTCGACTTCAAACAGGGTCTGATTGGTCAAACCGGCGTCGGAGATCGCCGTGCTCTTCAGCATTGGATGGTTTAGAACGTTCTCACCGAAGATGGAGCGGAGAAACGCTACCATCTGGTTCTGCGGTCCGTCGCTCGGTTCGAAGCGCGTCACCAGATAACGCATCCAATGGTAATCCGAACGCGCACCGGCACGGCCGATTTCAGAGAGAAGATCGCCGGTCATTGCCAGGAACTGGTTCATCGACATCACGTCGAGCATTTGCGGATGAACGGTAACGAGAACAGAGGTCGCAGCCGTCAGGGCCGAGAGTGTCAGATAGCCAAGCTGGGGAGGGCAATCGATGACAACGACGTCGTAGAAGTTCTGCACCTGAGCGATTGCCTGACCGATGCGGGCGAAGAACAAAGTGTCGCCAGGCGCGCGGCGCATCAAAGCACGAGGCGTGTCATGCTCGAACTCCATCAGTTCCAAATTGCCGGGAATGATGTGGAGGTCAGGGATGTAGGTGCCTCTGACAATTTCTGCGACGGGACGCTGTTCATCGTCGTAGCGGATAGCACCGTATAGTGTTTCGTTTGGACCGACATCCAATTCAGGCTGGTGACCGAAGAGGGCGGACAGACTGGCCTGCGGGTCAAGGTCGATGGCGAGAACGCGATAGCCGCGCAACGCCAGATATTGAGCGAGATGCGCGGAGGTGGTCGTTTTGCCTGAGCCGCCCTTGAAATTCATGACTGCGACGACCTGGAGCGCCTCACCTTCACGGCGATGCGGAAGATAGCGGCGTGTACCGCGCGCGCCCTGATCGAGGTGTTTGCGGATTGCGTGGATGTCATCGACGGAATAGCTGCGGCGGCCGCCGCTCTGCGATGCGCTGAGGTCCGGCATTTCGGCGGCGATTTGGCGAAGATAGGCCTCACCAATACCGATTAGCTTTGCTGTCTCGGAAGGTGAGAATGTACGCATGGTCTTTTCGGACAACGGCGCAAATGTGTGAGCATTGTGCGCCTGAAGCTGTGCAGACAAAGCTGCCGAATGCTGTAAGATGAGGCTCGTGAGATCGGGCGCTCTCTCAGCAATGTTGGGGTCAGCACCAGGTGTCATTTCTCTCTTTTCCGCTCGTTAGATCAGTTGCGGTTTTTTCCGTCGAAATCGGATTTTTCCGCAACTGGGATATAAGCGCCGATTCTCTTTTTGACGCAATAGGCATTTCTTAAGCCAAACATGAATCTTTTCAGCGTCATACAACGGCATTTTGAATCAGAAATAGAGTTTGGTGTCTTGGCAAAGGCGTGAGGCGGAAGCTCCATTATGCGTTCACTGTGTTAGCCGCGGCTAACCGATTTCCGCAACGCTGCCGAGCGGTACCTCAGTTCAAGTGTGTCGATGCTTTCATTTGCTTTTTGAGTCGGCGTGAGCTTTGTTGGTCATGCAATACCAAGGAGGCCAATATGATCTATGACGTCGCGGTGGTGGGATCCGGATTTTCAGCGATCAGTCTGGTGACCAATCTTTTGCAATTGCTTCCGGCAGGGACATCGATTGCCATCGTCGGCGATGATGCGAGCTTCGGAAGAGGAACGGCATATCGCACTGAACTGCATCTTCATCGGTTAAATGTACCAGCAGCGCGAATGAGCGCCTTTGTCGATCGTCCCGACGACTTTCTCAACTGGCTGAGTAGCCGAGGACGGGACGTAGACGGGTCTGGCTTTGCCAGCCGAAATGACTACGGACTCTATTTGCACGATACACTCGCCGCCCTTCTTCGAGATCAAAGGCAGCGAATCCGAGTTGACTTTATCAAGGCCAAGGCGATGTCGTGTGCAGCCATTGGTGAGGGCCGTGTCGCCTTTCGGCTTAGTGACGGAACGTCGCTGATTGCCGAAAGGGGGGTCCTGTGTCTTGGCGTCGGGACGGCAAGTTTACCGCGGCTAACTCGAGAAGCCGATATGGCGCTGCTGCGCCGCGTCGTCCGAAACCCATGGCGTCTCAACTGGCTCTCCAGAGTTCAGCCCGATGACACGATCTGTATCTTGGGGTCCGGCTTGACGATGATCGATCAGGTTTTGTCGCTCCGGAATATGGGGCATCGCGGAAAGATCCATGTGATCTCCCGCCGTGGCCTCGTCCCGCATGGTCACAGCACATCGCCCGTCACCCCGGTAGACCCGAAGCTCAATCCAGGCCGCAGCGAAATCAGTCAAATCCTGGCCGACCTTCGGCGCGTTGTAAGAGCGGGCGCGGAGTGGCGTGCCGTCATGGATGGTTTGCGTCCACAGACCCAAAAGCTCTGGCAGTCCCTGGATGAACCGAAGCGGGCGCGGTTCCTTCGCCATGCCCTTGCCTGGTGGAATATTCACCGGCACCGGGTCGCGCCGCAAGTGCATGAGGTCTTCGATGGATTGCTGAAGCAGGATGTGGTCGAAGTTCACGCTGGTTTCGTACAAAGTATTGCCAGGGCGGAGGAGGGGCCTTTCCTGACCTACCGTAAACGAGGTGAAACGGGCCAGGTCTGTTTGCCGTTCGACTGGCTGGTAAATTGTACCGGCATGGAACGAGCTGGCATTGCCCACTCTCCGCTTCTGCAGCAGATGGTCACAGACAAAATGATCGATACCGATCCACTTGGACTGGGCATCAGGGTCGATGCGCAATCTCACGTTCTCAAGCCTGATGGGCATACACAGGCTTACCTATTCGCTGTGGGTGCCTTGACAGCGGGGCAGTTTTGGGAAATTACTGCTGTGCCTGACATACGCGTGCAGACTCGCAAAGTCGCCGAATCGATCGAACAATGTACTCAAGTCGAGGCACCGCAAAGCGATCAAAATCCAACAAAAACAGCTATACGAAGTGCAGAAAGCAAAGCGTGACTTTGCTTTGATATGAGGATTTTTGTCGTTATATTACAACGGGATGAAAATTCTTAAATTTTGACTAAATCTGGTCAGATATGGTCCGGGGCGGGTTCCTCACCCCGGACATTTTTCAGAGCGTGAGCGATCACACAGCCCGCTGAAGTGCGTCCCCGATCATGGAGACGATCGTATCGATCTGGTCTTCCTCGATGATCAGTGGAGGAGAGAGCGCTATGATGTCTCCCGTAACGCGGACAAGAAGGCCCTTCTTGAAGCAATCGACAAAGACGTCGTAAGCGCGTGTCCCTGGAGCACCGTCGCGCGGGGCAAGTTCGATGGCGCCGACGAGGCCGAGATTGCGGATATCGACCACATGTGGTGCACCCTTCAGTCCATGGAGGGCATCTTCCCATTTCTGCGCCAGAGATGCCGCGCGTGTCAGAAGGCCTTCTTCCTCATAGATCTCGAGCGTCGCGATGCCGGCGGCGCAGGCAACCGGGTGGCCTGAATAGGTGTAACCGTGGAACAGTTCGATCTGGTTTTCTGGGCCGTGCATCAGCGCATCATAGACATAGCGCTTCGCGAACACCGCGCCCATCGGGATCGAGCCGTTGGTGATACCCTTGGCGGTCGTGACAAGATCCGGAACGACGCCGAAGTAATCGGTGGCGAATGGCTGACCGAGACGACCAAAGCCGGTGATGACCTCATCGAAGATCACCAGGATGCCATGCTTGTCGGCAATGGCGCGAAGCCTTTCCAGATAGCCCTTGGGTGGCAGGATCACGCCGGCCGAACCCGACATCGGTTCGACAATCACTGCGGCAATCGTCTCTGCGCCGTGAAGAGCGACGAGACGCTCCAGATCTTCCGCAAGCTCCAAACCATGCTGTGGTAGACCCTTGCTGAACGCGTTGCGTTCCAAGTCGAGTGTGTGACGCATATGGTCGGCGGGGATCTGCGGGAAGACACGGCGGTTGTTGACGAGGCCGCCAACCGAGATACCGCCGAAGCCTACGCCGTGGTAACCCTTTTCGCGACCGATGATACGGGTGCGCGTTCCCTGACCAATCGCGCGCTGATAGGCAATGGCAATCTTGAGCGCGGTATCTACGGATTCAGATCCAGAACCTGTGAAAAAGACGCGATCGAGTTCGGCTGCGGCACCGCCTGGTGCATGCGCGGCGAGCTTCTCGGCAAATTCGAAAGCGATGGGATGGCCCATCTGGAAGGTGGGCGCGAAATCCATCGTGGAGAGCTGTCGCTCGACAGCCGTCGAAATCCGCTTGCGGCCGTGGCCCGCATTCACGCACCACAAGCCTGCCGTGCCGTCGAGGATCCGGTTGCCGTCAATATCGGTGTAGTACATGCCCTCGGCACTTGCCAGCAGACGGGGTGACGCCTTGAACTGGCGGTTCGCCGTGAACGGCATCCAGAAATTGGCGAGGTTTGGCATGTTGGCTTTGGTTTGATGGTCCATGATGGTCCCCTTGACTTGGATGATGCATCCATCCGCGACTTTATGGCTGTAAACAAGTCCTTTTCTATTCAGTCCTAACCTATTGTTTTAACTGAGTAGAAGGGTGTATGTTTGCGCTATACCGAACATGTGAAACGCGGAGATTTCAATGAGCGTCGATATTGGCAACAGATTGCGTCATCTTCGGTCTATGCACAAGTTGTCGCAACGCGAGTTGGCCCGCAGGGCAGGCGTAACGAACTCGACGATTTCGCTGATCGAGTCCAATTCGGCCAATCCGTCCGTTGGTGCGCTGAAGCGGATCCTGGACGGCATCCCGATTGGCCTTGCAGAGTTTTTTGCCTTCGAGCCGGACAAGCCGCGCAAGGCTTTCTATGCTGCGGAAGAGTTGGTCGAGATCGGCAAGGGGCCGATTTCCTACCGGCAAATCGGAGATAACCTGTTCGGCAGGAGCCTGCAGATTCTCAAAGAGTGCTATCAACCCGGCGCCAGCACCGGACGTGTGCCTCTGGTACATGATGGGGAGGAGGGTGGCATCGTGCTGTCTGGCCGCCTCGAGGTCACCGTCGATGACGAGCGCCGCATTCTTGGGCCGGGCGACGCCTACTATTTCGAAAGCAGGCGCCCCCATGTTTTTCGCTGCGTTGGGCCGGTGCCCTGCGAGGTGATCAGTGCCTGCACGCCTCCGAGCTTTTAAAGAACCGATCAAGGCGCTTTTATTAGCCGACTAATTAACGGTATGATTGAGACCCGAGGCGTCACTCGCTTGATGCAGGAAGATATGAATACCCGTTCTCACGCTTCACCTGGATAGGGGTCTTCTTTGGTCAGCCTTGCCAAATGCACGGTGTTGCGGACCAGCATGTCGACGGCCTTCGTCACTGTTTCTGGGATATGCTCCAGATCGGAAAAGTTCGTGCTACCCATCGCTTCGCCCACCCAATAGGCCACCGCGTTGGGGGCGATCGTAAAGCCGACATCGTTCAGGGCCTGATAGAGTTCAGCACAGACATGATGGGCGCCATCTTCATTGCCGACAACGGCTACGGCAGCCACGCGCCCATAGGATACCATTCTGCCCGCCTCATCTGTTTCTTCAAGAAACGCGTCCATTCGCTCCAACGCACGCTTCGAAACGCTGCTGGGCTGTCCAAGCCATATTGGTGTGCCGAGGATAAGAATATCTGCGTCGAGAACCTTTTGACGAATTGCCGGCCAATCATCTCCGTCGCCCTCATCAGAGGACACGCCCGGCTTTATGTTAAAATCCGCAAGGCGGATAGTTTCGGTCTCTACGCCGTCTTTTGACATCGCCGACGCAATGAGTGCGAGCATGCGATCCGTCGATGATGGCTCGCCGCCAGATGCCTTCAAGGTTGCATTAAGCGCGATTGCTTTCAAAGCCATTGTGGTCTCCTCCAAGGTGAACATCGTCTCGTAACCGCGACACGAAAGGCTTGTTCCCGTGTCGCAGATTGCTCGTGACGCATGGAGGCGCGTGGATCTGATTACTTCGACTGGGGAATGATGCTGATCATCTCGTCTTCCGATGGTTGCTCAGCGGGGTCCAGGTGAAGCGCCTGGTCGGCTTCGACCCTGCGAGATCGTGAAGCTGCGGGTAACGTGATGGTCTCCCCAGTCTCAAGCGATCGCTCAACCGCAGCCAGGACACGCATGTCCATCAAGCCTTCCTCGCCATTCGCTTCTGGATCGCGGTCATTCAGAATGCAGTCGGAAAAATACTGCGTCTCGTTACCAAACTGGTCTACCGGCTCGAAGACGTGTTCCTTCTCCCCTTCGTCAGTGATTTCGCGGTAAGCGATCCCCATGGAAGGCCCGAACATGTAGCAGGGCGAAGCCTCGATCGTCGCCTTCGTTCCGACCAGTGTAAAGTTTTCGGCCGATGCGGTGGCGTAACTCACGGTAAACTGGGCGGTGCGCTCTTGCGGAAAAAGTAAAGTGACCGCGACCGTATCATGAAAGTTGAAGCCGCGATCTTTGGCCTTGGTTCCAACCGCGTGAACCGCGACGGGCTCGCTGCCAAAGAGGTTGCGCACTGCATTGAGCGGATAGGCACCCATGTCTGGCACAGGCCCACCCCAATAGCCGTTATGACCACGAGAGTTTTCTTCTGCGACATTCTGGGCGAAGGTTGAGGAGAAGCTGCGAAGATCACCAAAGTCGCCATTACGAGCGCGCGTGAAAAGCTCGACATTGCCGGGCTCGTGATGAAGACGGTAGGCGATCATCAGCTTGGCGCCGCTTTTTCTCTGGGCTGCCAGGATCTGTTCAGCCTCCTCGACACTCGACGCCATCGGCTTTTCCAGAAGCACGTGAATGCCGGCCTCGAGAGCGGCAACGGCGAATGGGGCGTGACGGAAGTTTGGGGTGGCAACATAAACGGCGTCGATTTCGCCGGACTTCAGCAGCTCATCATATTGCTCATATGACCAGGGTTTTATTCCGTAAAGTTTTGCAAGCTTGTCCGCTTTCACCGGATCACCGGTCACAAGCGCTGCCAGCTCGGAATTATTGGTTTGCTTGATGCCGGGCATAAAGGCCTGCTGTGAGATTTGGCCTCCGGCGACGACGGCGTAACGGATTTTCTTTTCTGGTGATGGCATTGCGCTCTCGAAACTCGCTTGATTGGGGAGCAACGCAGCCGGATGCGGCATTGCCAATGAGGAATGCCGAACCTTCAGCAATGTTCCGGATCAAGGACATGATGGTCTGCCCCAAGCGTGTCGGATCCGGATTCCGTTTGGCAGTCGGTACAATAAACCGGGTGCTGCGAATGGGTTGATGGCTGTTGGGTCAACGTGCTGCCTGCGCTTGTGTTTTGTGGCGCTTTGCTCGCATCCCATCATTGGTCGAATACCGGCGGCACCATTGGTGTGCGAGACATGTCCTTGCGCTTTCCGGCCATGCAAAAAGACCTACTTAGAATTATTCTAAAACGACTTGCGAAGCACGGATCACAGGAGTAATTAGAATCATTCTAAAAGGATGGCACCATGTTCCGCAGTCTCTTCTCTTCCTCCAAACGTCCCTTCTCCTCTCTCAACGAGCAGGAAATCCTTGCTCTGGCCATCTCGTCGGAAGAGGATGATTCACGGATCTACCGGTCCTATGCAGATCATTTGCGCGCTCAATATCCGCAATCCGCCAAGATTTTCGACGACATGGCTGAAGTGGAGCACGCGCACCGCAATGTCCTGATCGACATGCACAAGCGCCGCTTTGGCGATGTCATTCCGCTTATTCGGCGCGAGCATGTGCGCGGCTTTTATGAGCGCAAGCCGGACTGGTTGATCAATACGCTGTCGCTAGACCATATTCGCGAGCAGGCTGAAGAGATGGAGCAGCAGGCCATTCGCTTCTACGACGAGGCAATCCGCCACGTGACCGATGCAGAAACCCGCAAGCTTCTCGGCGATCTGGCCGAAGCGGAGCGGGGACATGAAGACATTGCCGGCATGCTCAGCGACAAGCATCTTCCCGAAGATGCGCGATCGGAAGAAGATGAGACCTCCAAGCGCCAGTTCTTGCTGACCTATGTGCAGCCGGGCCTAGCGGGCCTGATGGACGGCTCGGTGTCGACGCTTGCGCCGATCTTTGCCGCAGCTTTCGCCACCCAGGATACATGGCAGACCTTTCTGATCGGTCTTTCCGCCTCGGTCGGTGCTGGCATTTCCATGGGCTTTACCGAAGCCGCTCATGATGACGGCAAGCTTTCAGGACGCGGATCGCCGATAAAGCGCGGCCTGGCGTCCGGCATCATGACGGCTGTCGGCGGTCTTGGTCACGCGCTTCCCTACCTCATTCCGCACTTCTGGACGGCAACCGCGATTGCCGCCGTGGTCGTGTTCATCGAGTTGTGGGCGATTGCCTTCATCCAGAACAGGTTCATGGAAACACCGTTTCTGCGCGCCGTGTTTCAGGTGGTCCTCGGCGGCTCGCTGGTTCTGGCGGCCGGCATTATCATCGGGCACGGATAAATTTCAGGACAGAGGAAGCAGCCGGCGTTTGACCGGCTGCAGCTTCACGATCGATGTGTTGGTTTCCGCCTTGTCGGCAATCCGATCGAGGATGGTGTCCAACTCCTCTATCGAGCGGACATGCAGACGGGCAATGAAGCAATCGTCTCCCGTCACCTTGTCGCATTCCGAAATCTCAGGGATTGCCTCGATGAGTTGCTGAACAACATGCAGCTTGCCAGGCAAGGGACGAACACGAATGATGGCCTGGAGCGTGAACCCGATACTCGCCGGGTCTATTTCCACTGTAAAGCCACGGATGACGCCCCGTTCTTCCAGCCGCTTGATCCGCTCGGATGTACTCGGTGCCGACAGTCCCACATGCTGCGCGAGATCCTTGACAGACATTCTCCCGTCATTCGACAGAAGCTCCAGAATGCGCTTATCGACATCGTCGAGCATAGGCTTTGTCCTTTAAAGCGAAGGCCAATCCCAGCCTTCTTTTGATAGGAATTGTTGAGGTAAAGCCTTTTAAAATTCAAGGCAATCTCCCATCAAGTCCATTAGGATCCATGCATCACAATGAGGGCCTGACCATGACTGAAAAGATGCGCGGCGTAATTGAAAAGGCAAGCGCGATGGTGATTTCCGGCACCATCGGCCTGTTTGTTGTCTTGTCCGGCCAACCGGTGACGAGCGTCGTATTTTGGCGCTGCGTTTTCGGCGCGGCGATCCTGCTGCCGATCTGCGCAGCAATGGGATTTTTCAGGCTCGGTATCATGTCGCGCAAACAGTTGGGTTTCGCAGTGCTCGGCGGAATCGCGATTGTCACGAACTGGCTGCTGTTATTCGCCGCCTATCCACGCGCTTCAATTTCGATTGCGACTGCGGTCTACAATACCCAACCCTTTATGCTGGTGGCCATGGGCGCTGTCTTCCTGTCCGAGCGGCTGACGCTCAATAAGATGGTGTGGCTCGCCATCTCGTTTGTCGGCACGCTGGCCATCATCTATGCGAAGCCCGGTGTCGGATATTCTGGTGAAAACTATCTCGCCGGAATTGCGCTCGCTCTCGCCGCCGCCTTCTTCTATGCGGTGGCCGCCATCATCGCCAAGACACTGAAGGGCGTTCCGCCGCAACTGATCGCGCTCATTCAGGTGGTCACCGGCATTTTTCTGCTCCTGCCATTTTCGGCAGACGGTCCTCGCATCGAGGCACAGGCATGGATGATGTTGGTGACGCTTGGCGTCGTTCACACCGGACTGATGTATATTCTGCTCTATGGCGCAATCCAGAAATTGCCGACCAACCTCACCGGCTCCCTGTCCTTCATCTATCCGGTGGCGGCGATCATGATTGATCGTATTGCCTTCGGCCATCACCTGCAGCCACTGCAGATCATCGGCGTGGTCGCCATTCTTGCGGCCGCAGCAGGTTCGACATTGGGCTGGTCTGTTGTTCCCCGCCTGAAAGAAAAGCGCGACGCCTCAGGTGACACATCACGTTCTGCGTTTCGATAAGGCGATACCTAAGCGGTGTTTGCCAATGCTGTCTGTTTAGCGCAGTGCGCCAACCAGAACATCACGGCCATCTTCGATGGAGACCCAGCGACCGGTGTTGAAGGAAGCCTGACGCTTCAAATAGGTGTAGTTGGTGTCGGTCCACAGCTTCACTTCGTTCGACAAATTGTCGAGGATGAAATCGCCGTCATTGGTCCGCACGGTCAACACGGCGTGGCCTTCGCCATCGGGCTTGCGCACGACGGTGATGAGAAGATCGGAGACGGCAAAGCCCTTCTCGATCAGCTTCTTGCGCTTCAACAGCACGAAGTCTTCGCAATCGCCTGCGGTCTTGGGATATTCCCAATATTCGTCCTTGCCATAGACTTCCTGGTCGGTCATGGCGACGATGGTGGTATTCACTTCAGTGTTGATGTCGCGAATGACAGTCCAGCCATAATCCGTCACGCGAGGAGCGGGTGTCAGCTTGCTGCGGATATCGCATTCGGATGCGTATCTCTGGCAGAATTCGTAATGGCCGATCGGCTGCGATGTAATGCCGCCCGTCACCATGGCCGGGCTGCCTTTGTTTTCAGCCTGCACGGAGGCCGCAGAAAGTAGTCCGGCCGCCACTGCAATGAGCAGCGCCCGTGCCTGCGATGCATTCATCATCAAACCCGTCCCTTGAAGTCTTAATAAAGTGTTAAGAGAGATCAGGGGTAAGTGTCAATCGGAAGCGGGCTTTCTATGAACGCAAGATGAATATTATGGTTAAGAGCGTTGCCGACATGCTTAAAGCATCGGCCCGAAGATCGAAATCGATTTTCGGAAAGAACGGCGCATCGATTCAAAGGAGTAGAGCATTCTTTGTGCGCCCTTAAAGACGCGCGGTGCCCGAAGCTACGAGGCTTTTGACCGCACTGAGCATTCTTTCGATGTCCTGGGGACGCGAAAGCCGATGGTCGCCATCACGGATAAGGCTCAAGACCACATCGTCGGCAGGCAGGTGTTCCATCAGTCGCAGGGCATGTTGGTACGGAACGTCGTCGTCGTGCATGCCCTGCAGAATATGAACGGGGCAGCCGGTATCGATCACGCCCTTCAAAACCAGATTTTTGCGGCCGTCCTCCATCAGATCGCGGGTGAAGATGTTGGGCTCGGGGCTGTATTCCGATGGCTCTTCGAAATAGCCGCGCTCGGTAAGCGACGCCTGTTCAGCTTCCGTCAGATTGGGCTCGATCAATTCCGCAGTAAAGTCCGGCGCTGGCGCAATAAGGACAAGACCTGAAACGTTCGGGCCCTTGCCGCGCTTGCGCAGTTCCTCAATCAGTCTGAGTGCGATCCATCCACCCATGGACGAACCGATCAGAATGACGCTTTTAGGTGCCTTGTCATCCAGAACGGCAAGAGATTCCTCCAGCCATCGTGAAATGGTGCCGTCTCTGAACTCGCCTTTCGATGCGCCATGACCAGAATAATCGAAGCGGATGCAGGCGAGCCCCTCCTGTTGCGCAAAACGATCGAGCTCGACAGCCTTCGTGCCTGTCATGTCGGAGCGGTAGCCCCCGAGCCAGACGAGGGCAGGGCGATGATCCGACGTTTGAGCCGATCGAGACAGGATGGCGATCTCGCGCGCGGCGTCACCTTCACCGACGACAATATACTGTGGGGCTTCGTGTGGCTGCGTCATCTTATTCTCCATACGTTTCTTTCCCCTGTAGACCAGATTCGTAAAAACCACGACAGGAGGTGATTTTTTTGCAAAGCCATGCTATTGACTTCCCAGAGGCGTTCACGACATTTCAGCCATTTGCACCGACAAGCTGTTTTTGCCGACGCGATATCGAAACAGATCAGGAGAATACGACCATTCGCAGACCGTTCAAAGCCGATGCCCCCGTCAAGGAAGGCCCGCGCTCCAACAGGGAAATTCGCATTCCCAAAATTCAGCTGATTGATGAAGAAGGCCAGAACCTCGGCGTGATGCCGACGGACCAGGCGTTGAAGATGGCGGAAGAGGCCGGTCTTGATCTTGTCGAGATTTCGCCGAATGCAGAACCGCCTGTTTGCAAAATTCTCGATCTCGGTAAGCTGAAATATTCGACGCAGAAGAAGGCGGCCGAAGCGCGCAAAAAGCAGAAGATCGTCGAGGTCAAAGAAATCAAGATGCGTCCGAACATCGACACCCATGACTATGAGGTGAAGATGAAGGCGATGAACCGTTTCTTCGAAGAAGGCGACAAGGTGAAGGTAACGCTGAAGTTCCGTGGCCGCGAAATGGCTCACCAGGAACTCGGCATGAAGCTGCTGCAGCAGGTGAAGGAAGATACCTTGACAATCGCCAAGGTGGAAGCCGAGCCGAAGCTGGAAGGCCGCCAGATGATGATGGTGCTTGCACCGAAGTAATGCTTGGGCGCGCTGACATCGAGGTCGGCGTTTTCCACTCTCGCAGGGGAAGTTTGGCTTCCCCGTTGCGCTTTCTCATAACTGCGGTTATAAGCGCGCGTCCGAACGGTCCGGCAGGGCATGCCGTGGCCGTTCTTGAATAGCTTGAAGCGGGCTTCGTCTGCCTGTTTCGATACAAAATAACGGAGTAGCAAAATGCCCAAGATGAAGACGAAATCCGCTGCAAAAAAGCGGTTCAAGATCACTGGCACCGGCAAGGTTCTCGCAGCCGCCGCCGGTAAGCGCCACGGCATGATCAAGCGTTCCAACAAGTTCATTCGCGACGCGCGCGGAACCATGGTTCTGGCCGAAGCTGACGGCAAAAAAGTCGTCAAGAACTACCTGCCGAACGGTCTCTAAGACTCTTCCGCATTTTTGGACACTTTAAGGAGATCATGACATGGCACGCGTAAAACGTGGCGTAACTTCCCGCGCCAAGCACACCAAGACACTCAAGGCAGCCAAGGGCTTCTACGGCCGTCGCAAGAACACCATCCGTGCAGCAAAGGCAGCGGTTGACCGTTCCAAGCAGTACGCTTACCGCGACCGCAAGGTCAACAAGCGTAACTTCCGCGCTCTGTGGATCCAGCGTATCAACGCTGCTGTCCGCGAATTCGGCCTGACCTATGGCCGCTTCATCGACGGCCTGAACAAGGCTGGCATCGAAGTTGACCGTAAGGTTCTGTCCGACATGGCTATCCATGAGCCGGCAGCTTTCGGCGCGCTCGTCGACGCCGCGAAGAAGGCTCTTGAGTACCTCAAGGATGCAGGTACGGCCAACGAGTTTGAATCCGCTGTAAAGTAATTACGGCGCGGACAAATTGTTGTTCATTTGAAACCCGCGCCGGGCAACCGGGGCGGGTTTTACGTTTGAAAATGCTTCCTTTTCAGAAGGAAGCCCTCTGGGCGCTTTGGCGCCGACGGGACTATCATGCTTCAGGCTGCCAATGCGAGCGAGAGGGAAAAGGGCTTCCATGTTCATCTGGAAGACGCCGATATTGCTGCGCTCATGCAGACCCTGTTGATGAGCGAAAAGCGCATTCAGCGACTGGAGCTGAGTTCCGGCGCCGTCTGGATCAAGCGTCAAGGCACGGAAGAACCACGGTGGTGGAGCAAGTTGCAGGGCTTTGCTGCCCGCCTTCTTCCATACGCGTTCCTCAGACCCTCCCCGGTGCTTTCACCTGTCGAGATGATGGCGCGCGAAAAGCGCCGGATGATCGAGTTCGGCAATGCGGGCTTCACCGTTCCGGCGATCATCTATTCCTCCGATACCGCCATCGTGCTGGAGGATGTGGGGCCGACCATCCAGGGCATCGTGGCGCGCAAGGCAAGCGAAGGACATCCCGACCGGTTGCTGGTTCAGTCGGCGATCGAACTTGGCGAGCTTCACGCCGCCGGTCTTTGCCATGGGCGCCCGCATATTCGCGATTTCTTTCTCAAAGGTGGCCGGATCGGCTTCATGGATTTCGAGGAAGAGCCGCAGGCGGTCATGCCGCTTGCCAGCGCTCAGGCGCGTGACCTGTGGCTGCTGTTCTTGCCGCTGAGCGCCTTTGCCGAAAACACCGATGCAACGCTTGGCGCTGCCTATCGCGGATGGTCCGCCCATGCACCACAGGCGACCATCGATGAATTGCGTCGCCTGGTGCGTGTGCTTGGCCGATTTTTGCCGCTCGCCCGGTTGATTGGCCGCGTGCAGATGGGTAGTGATCTGCGACGCTTTATCGTGGCGACCGACTTTCTAAAGAATGCTGTTGAAACCGATGTCGGGGCCAAGACCTCCGGCAGGGCAGGAAAAGATGACTGAACTGGACACTTTGAAATCGCAACTGATGTCGGAGATCGCTGCGGCGGCGGACGAGGCGGCCATCGAGGCCGTGCGCCTGTCGGCGCTTGGCAAGAAGGGCTCGGTTTCCGAGCTGCTGAAAACGCTGGGCACCATGACGCCGGAAGAGCGCCAGACACGCGGCGCCGCCATCAACCAGCTGAAGAATGAAGTGACGGACTTCCTCACCGCTCGCAAGAGCGAGCTGAAGGATGCAGCCATCGAAGCGCGGCTGAAGGCCGAGACGCTCGACGTCAGCTTACCCGTTCGTCAGTCTCCTGCCGAACGCGGCCGCATTCATCCGATCAGCCAGATCGTCGATGAGATCACGGCGATCTTCGCCGATATGGGCTTCTCCATTGCCGAAGGCCCGGATATCGAAACCGACTATTATAACTTCACGGCGCTGAACTTCCCGGAAGGCCACCCCGCCCGCGAAATGCACGACACCTTCTTCTTCCAGCCGGATGAGAACGGTGAGCGCAAGGTTCTGCGCACGCACACCTCGCCGGTTCAGGTGCGCACCATGGAAGCACAGAAGCCGCCGGTCCGTATCGTCATTCCCGGCAAGACCTACCGCCAGGATTCCGATGCCACCCATTCGCCGATGTTCCACCAGGTCGAAGGCCTGGTGATCGACAAGAAAGCGCATGTCGGAAACCTTCGCTGGATTCTCGAAGAGTTCTGCAAGACCTTCTTCGAGGTCGATAGCGTCGTCATGCGCTTCCGCCCGTCCTTCTTCCCCTTCACCGAGCCGAGCTTCGAAGTGGATATCCAGTGCGACCGCTCCGGCCCGATAATCAAGTTCGGCGAAGGCAAGGACTGGATGGAGATCCTCGGCTGCGGCATGGTGCACCCCAATGTGCTGCGCGCCGGTGGGCTCGATCCGGATGAGTATCAGGGCTTTGCCTGGGGCATGGGTCTCGACCGCATCGCCATGCTGAAATACGGCATGCCGGACCTGCGCGATTTCTTCAACGCCGATGTTCGCTGGATGAACCATTACGGCTTCCGCCCGCTCGACATGCCGACGCTGTTCGGCGGTCTGAGCGTCTGATCGGTCAAGTCGAGGAGTATATAGTATGAAATTCACGCTCTCTTGGCTAAAAGAGCATCTCGATACGGATGCCTCTCTGGAGCAGATCTGCGAACGACTGACGGCAATCGGTCTCGAGGTCGAGGATGTCGACGACAAGGCGGCTTACAAGCCCTTCGTCATCGCAAAGGTTCTGTCGGCGGAAAAGCATCCGGAAGCGGATCGCCTGAAGGTGCTGTCGGTGGATGCCGGTGACGGCAAGCCGGTGCAGATCGTTTGCGGGGCGCCAAATGCGCGCGCCGGCCTCGTTGGCGCCTTGGCGCGTCCTGGGACTTATGTTCCGGGCATCGATGTGACGCTTTCCGTCGGCAAGATCCGCGGTGTCGAAAGCCACGGCATGATGTGTTCCGAAAAGGAACTCAACATATCCGACAATCACGATGGCATCATCGATCTGCCGGAAGATGCGCCGGTCGGCACGTCTTTCGCGTCCTATGCCGGGCTTGATGATCCGGTCATCGAGATCAACCTCACGCCGAACCGTCCGGATTGCACCTCGATCTATGGCATCGCACGTGATCTGGCGGCCTCCGGTCTCGGCACGTTGAAGACGCGGTCTGCACCGAGCTTCAAGGTCGAGGGCGCAACGCCGGTCGATGTCAAGCTGGAGCTTGATGATGCGGCTCTCTGCCCGGGCTTTTCGCTTCGCATCGTGCGCGGCGTGAAGAATGGCCCCAGCCCGAAGTGGATGCAGCAGCGCCTGCTGGCAATCGGCCTGCGCCCGATCAACGCACTGGTCGACATTACCAACTACATGACCTTCGATCAGGGCCGCCCTATGCACGTCTTCGATGCGGCGAAAGTCAAGGGCGATCTCGTCGTGCGACGCGCGAAAGAAGGCGAAACGATCCTTGCCCTCGATCAGCGTGAATACAAGCTCGGTCCAAACAATGTGGTGATTGCCGACGACAACGGGCTCGAGTCCATCGGCGGTGTCATGGGCGGCGAACATTCCGGCTGCGACGAGAATACCGTCGATGTGCTGATTGAGTCGGCACTTTGGGATCCGATCAACATCGCCAAGACCGGACGTTCTCTCGGCATCATTACCGATGCGCGCTATCGTTTCGAACGCGGCGTCGATCCGGAATATATGGTGCCGGGCCTCGAGCGCACGACGGAACTGGTGCTCGAGCTTTGCGGCGGCGTTGCCGGAGATGCCAAGGTCGTCGGCTACAAGGGCTTCGAGCCGAAGTGGATTGATTTCCCACTCTCCGAGGTGAAGCGCCTCACGGGTCTCGAGGTTTCGGCGGAAGAAAGCCTTGCTATCCTCAAAGGTCTCGGTTTCGGCATCGAAGGCTTCGGCGAGCGTGTTTCCGTGTCGGTGCCCTCATGGCGTCCGGACGTCGATGGCAAGGCGGATCTGGTGGAAGAGGTCATGCGCATCCACGGCGTCGACAACATCAAGCCGGAACCGCTTGAGAGCGTTGGCGCCATCAACGGGCGCATTTTGACGACGCTGCAGATCCGCACGCGCACCGCGCGCCGCGCACTTGCGAGCCGTGGCATGCTCGAGGCCGTCACCTGGTCCTTCATTCCGGAATCGCAGGCGAAGCTCTTCGGCGGCGGCTCCTCCGCGCTCAAGCTCGCCAACCCGATTGCTGCCGATATGTCCGACATGCGGCCATCCCTGCTTCCCGGTCTCTTGACCGCAGCCCAGCGCAATGCCGACAAGGGCTATGGCGATGTGGCGATTTTCGAAGTGTCGGGTACCTATGAAGGCGATACGCCGGAGGGCCAGCGGCGCGTCGCCGGTGGCGTTCGCCGTGGCACCGCATCGCTTGCCGGTGCAGGCCGCATGTGGTCGAACACAGCAAAGGGCGGCGGAAAGCCCGTCGATGTCTATGATGCCAAGGCTGATGCGCTTGCCGTGATCGAAGCCTGCGGTTTGCCGATGGCGAATGTGCAGATCGAGGCCGGTGCTCCGTCCTGGTACCATCCTGGCCGTTCCGGCACGATCAAGATGGGTCCGAAGGTCGTTCTTGGTTACTTCGGCGAGTTCCATCCGAAGACACTCGGCGCTTTGGATATCTCCGGTGCCTATTGCGGCTTCGAGATTTATCTCGACGCCATGCCAGAACCGAAGAAGAAGGCAACGCGCACCAAGCCGGCGCTGGAGCTTTCACCGTTCCAAGTGGTGAAACGCGACTTCGCTTTCGTGGTCGACAAGTCGGTCGAGGCGGGCGCCATCATAAAGGCGGCAACCAGCGCCGATCGCAAGCTCGTCACCGGCGTCAACGTCTTCGACGTCTTCGAAGGCGCGTCGCTCGGTGAGAATAAGAAGTCGATTGCGATCGAAGTTCAGATCCAGCCGATGGACAAGACCCTGACGGATGAGGACTTCGAAGCCTTGACCGCAAAGATCGTCGGTAATGTCGAAAAGACAACGGGCGGCGTGCTTCGCGCGTAATCCTGTGCTTCATGTGATGATGCTGAAAAACCCGCTTTCATGGCGGGTTTTTTATTGCTCAGATTATACATCCAAATATAAGAAACGCGTCATACGTGTATTTCATAACAAATTGACTCCTGAAAAAGCTCAGATCGCATGTAGAGGTTGCTACGGTCGTTGCTTTTAGTACTATGCCTCCCAGGCCGTTGGGCCGTGAGGAGGAGATTTTATGGCAATTGGATTTTTGAAACGACGTGCAGCTTTGATGCTTGCTGCATCTGCGGCAGCTTTGTTGACGTTTAACACGGCTGCTTATGCCGAAGGCTTTCCTGAGCGCGCGATCACGCTCGTCGTGCCTTTTGCGGCAGGCGGCTCGACCGATGTCGTTGCACGTGTGATTGCGCAGAAAATGGGCGATGCTCTTGGTCAGCAGATCGTCGTGGAAAATGTCGGCGGGGCAGGTGGCAATCTCGGTGCCGACCGCGTCGCCCGTGCCGAGCCCGATGGATACACGATCCTCATGGGCACGGTTGCGACACATGCGCTCAACCCGTTGATCCTCAAGACGAAGCCATATGATCCCGAAAAAGATTTCGCGCCGATTTCTCTTCTGGTTATCGTGCCTAACGTGCTCGTGGTCAATCCGCAGCTGCCCGTCAACAACGCGGCCGAACTGATCGCGCTTCTGAAAAAGGAGCCAGATAAACACGCTTATGCCTCTTCCGGCAACGGCACGCCGCTTCACCTTTCCGGCGAACTGTTCAAGAGCATGGCCGGGGTTGAGATGCAGCACGTGCCTTACAAGGGTTCCGGTCCGGCCTTGAATGACCTTCTCGGTAACCAGATCTCGATCATGTTCGACAATTTGCCGTCCTCTTCTGCCCATATCAAATCTGGAACCTTGAAGGCTCTGGGTGTGACGACGGCGGAGCGAGCTTCCTCATTCCCAGATGTGCCGACAATTGCCGAAACCGTGCCTGGTTACGAAACCTATACTTGGAACGCACTTTTCGCACCGGCCGGGACGCCGCCTGAGGCAATCGCCAAGCTGAATGAGGCTGCCAAAACGGCACTGTCCGATCCGGATGTGGCAAAGCGCATGGCGGATTTCAGCGCTAAAATCGTCGGTTCGTCGCCGGAGGAGCTGAAGACCCACGTGTCGGAAGAGATTGCCAAATGGGGTCCGGTGGTGAAGGAAGCCAACGTTCAGATGGACTAAGGCCAGTACAGCCTCGCGATGGATCGTCTTCCCCAGTATCTCCGCAGGGGAAGGCACCTCCAATCCTTACCTGTTGGTTAAGCCATGAAAAATGTGATCAACTGCTGTTACACCTGATCATCATTTAGGCAATTAAACCGATAATAAATTATTTTATCCTATTACCTTCATCCATGACGAAAGTCGTCGCAGGCGTTCAAGCGCCGTCGAAGAGTCTTCAGATGGATCGAGGCAAAAGTGAATTTTTTCAGGAACTTGAAAATCAGCACCCGCATCGTCGTGGTTGCCGCTATCCCTACAATCGCCCTCCTAGGCGCTGTGGTCCAAGATAATTTCCGAAGGCTGGACGTTGCCTCTCAAGCCAGTTCCGTCTCTGAGATCTCAGCCATGGCACCTCTGATCGGTGGTATGGTCCACGAAATTCAGAAGGAGCGCGGTGCCTCTGCCGGCTTTGTGGGTGCGAAGGGGCAGGGCGAGTTCGGACCTCTTCTCGAAAAACAGCGCCTCGTGACCGATGCCGCGATTGCGAGATTTCGAAAGCTTAATCTGACGACCGAAGAAGCCGCCGGCACTCCTGCTTTCATGCAGCTCGCCATTACCGCGCAAGCAAAGCTCGACAAGCTTGACGCCATGCGGCAGGACATTACCTCGCTAAAGGCATCTGTTGCCGATATTGGTGCTTATTTCGCCGATACGATCGGCAGCCAGATCAAGCTCATCGAATCGATGAGTTCTCTGACGTCGGACAGCCGCATTTCCAATCGGATAATCGCTTATTCTGCACTCCTGCAAGGGAAGGAACGGGCGGGCCAGGAACGAACAATCGGAACCGCGGCCTTTACCACCGGAAGCATCACTCCCGAAAGCTATCAGAAATTCGTTCGCCTCGGTGCCATGCAGGGCGTCTATTTCTCGATCTTCGATTCCTATGCAGGTGCTGCTGAAAAATCAGCGCTGGAGGCTGCACTTGGCAGCGATGCCGCCAAGCTTGTCGATACGCAGCGCTCTGTTCTTCTACAGGCGCCCTTTGGAGGCCAGTTGAGTGGCATCAGCGGAGAAGCTTGGTACAAAGCGACCACGGACCGCATCAACGTTCTCAAGACGGTCGAAGACAAAGTCGGTGCGGAACTGAGTGCCTATGCTACAGGCGTTGCGACGTCTGAACAACGTGGCCTTACTGTATCAATTCTAACATCCTTAGGTGTCCTTGCCGTCGTGGCTGTTCTTGCCGCAATCATTACCCGCTCGATCACGGGCCCTATCGGCAGCGTGGTTGGCACCATGCGTGAACTCGCAGCAGGTCGCGCCGATGCTGCATTGGATGTTGAACCTGACTGCAGCGAGATCGGCGAAATGGTTCGCTCCGTTGCAGTCTTTAAAACCAACGCCCAGGAGCGTATCAAGCTTGAGGCCGAAGCCGAGGCCAACCGATCGCTCACTGAACGTGAACGTTTGGAGCGCGAAGCGCGGCAGGCCCAGGACGCAGCGGAAGTGCAGCACGTGGTCGATACGCTCGGTGCGGGTCTCGGCGCTCTTGCAAACGGCAAGCTGAACTACCGCATCCAAGACAGCTTCGCTGACCGTCTCGACAAGATCCGCGTGGACTTCAATGGTGCGATAGAGCGGCTTGAGGATACGATCATAAAGGTCAGCGGAAACGCGCAGGGGATTGCGGCGGGTTCCAACCAGATCAGAGCATCTGCCGACGATTTGGCACGACGCACAGAACAGCAGGCAGCGTCGGTCGAAGAGACCGCCGCGGCGCTGGAGCAGATCACGACCACGGTGGCGGATACGACGCGCCGGGCAGAGGAAGCCGGTCGCCTCGTGAGCGAAACGCGTGAAAACGCAGAACGCTCCGGCGTTGTCGTGACAAAGGCCATCGGCGCCATGAACGAGATCGAAGCGTCTTCAAGAGAGATTTCCAATATTATTGGAGTCATCGACGAGATTGCGTTTCAGACCAATCTGCTAGCACTCAATGCTGGTGTCGAAGCCGCACGCGCGGGTGAGGCCGGTAAGGGGTTCGCTGTCGTCGCCCAGGAAGTGCGCGAGCTTGCCCAACGATCGGCCAGTGCTGCAAAGGACATCAAGGCACTGATTGCAAAGTCAGGCGATCATGTCAAAAACGGTGTTGGCCTTGTCGGTGAGACGGGTGAGGCGCTCACCCACATCGTCGCGCAGGTGAAGGATATCAGCGTCAACGTGCTCTCAATCGTTGAGGCATCGCGTGAGCAGTCCACCGGTATCAAGGAAATCAATAACGCGGTTTCCCAAATGGATCAGGGCACGCAGCAGAACGCTGCCATGGTGGAAGAGTCGACGGCAGCCAGCCACTCGCTCGCCAGAGAGGCGGATTCGCTGTTTTCCCTCGTGGGCGCGTTCGAAACGGGTTCGCAGCGCAGCGCTCAGACGGCGGTCTCGGCACGTCCCGTCGTTCCATCCGCGGCACCTCAGCGCTCTCCAGTTCGTAGCCTCGTCAATCGCGTTGCGTCTTCCTTCAACGGGAACGCGGCGCTGAAGGCAAACAGCTGGGAAGAGTTCTGAAACTGCGCGATCAGCATCGCTGATGAAAGGCCCCGGACGTCGTCTGGGGCTTTTTTTCTGTCACCAATAGAGGTGTAAAAATCAGGCTTGAAATTTCGCAAAAATCACGATGCGCGTCTTCAAGAAGGTAAGGCTTTGTTTGTGCATCCAACAAGACGACGTAAGGCGCTCTGGGGGACAGCGAATTGAGGTCGGCCCGCATTTATTCGCTGCGGGAAGAATTTTCGATTCCCTTGCGGCCTCGAGACGTTAATGTGGAGCGGAACAGACGTCCTGTATTTGACGACTCTTTAGGAACAGTCGCTTGAGATGCGTATGTCAGATGGTGAGAAGGAAGCCGCAATGGGGATTAAGACTGCGGAAGAGCGCAGCCTGGACTACAGAAACGCGATGGCGCAGCTTGCCGGCGCAGTCAATATCGTCACCACAGATGGACCGGCAGGCAGGGCGGGGTTTTCCGCCACCGCCGTCTGTAGCGTATCGGACAATCCCCCAACCCTTCTCGTCTGCATCAATCGCAGTTCATCGGCGTATCGGATGTTGTTTGAGAACGCCGTCGTGTGCGTCAACACGCTCTCAGCAGATCAGCAGCCATTGAGCCAGCTCTTCGGAGGCAAGACCCCGATGGAGGAGCGTTTCGCAGGCGGTGAGTGGTCGTCGCTCGAAACCGGTGCACCGATTCTGAAAGGCGCACTCGCCTCCTTCGATTGCCGTGTTCGCGCAATCCATGATGGCAGTACCCACGACATCATCATATGCGATGTGGTCGATACTGCCGTAGGAGAAGGGGAAGAGGCGCTGCTTTACTTCAAGCGGGCTTATCGCACGCTCTAAACGCGCCAACGTCGCTTCAGCCTATGCTTTTGCCAAAACGGGCAAAGCTTTTTTCCAGCACGGTCGTGCCAGCGCCGGGGCGTTGCGGCCGCTTGTAGACGCCGCCCTGAACATCTGCCGGCTCCTCGAAGTGATCCTTGATCCAGGGAATGTATTCGAGGATCGTCGAGGCCGGGTGCCAGTAGCTCAAGTGGACATGGACCTGGCTCATCTCGCCTGCATGCGGCACGACGGGCAGGCGATGCGCCAGGGCCAGATCCGCCACCTGAATATATTCGGTAATGCCGCCAAGCCGGGTCACATCCGGCTGAACATAGGCGACCGCGCCCGCTGATATGAAGGAGCGGAAGGCATCGACCGTGTAGAGCTGTTCACCGAGCGCGATCGGAATTGCCGTGTTGCGGGCGAGTGCTGCGTGGCTGCCGACATCGTCATACCAGAGCGGTTCTTCAAACCAGTAGATATCCAGATCCCGTGCGAGCGCGCAGAAACGCTGGCAGGTCGGCAGATCCCATTTGCCATTTCCGTCGATGGCGATGCGCACCGACCCGCCAAGACGCTCGCGAACCGCCGTCAGCCGATCGATATCGACATTCGGATCGTCGTGACCGACCTTGATCTTTAGCCGGGTAAAGCCATCCTGATCGACGGCTCTTGCCGACCCCTCGATCAGAGCGTCCTTCGTGAATGAAAGCCAACCGATATCGGTATTGTAAGCCTCAAGCTTGTCAGTGCGGGCTCCGCCGAGATAGCTCCACAGCGGAAGGCCCGCCTTCTTCGCCTTCAAGTCCCAGAGCGCGACGTCGACCGCGGCAAGTGCCAGATGGGTGATGCCTGCACGGCCGACCCATTGCAGCGATGGATAGCGGGCAAGCTTGGTCCAGAGCCGCGAATGGTCATTGGCATCTTCGCCAATCAGAAGAGGCGCATAGCAATCGCGAATGCAGGCAGTGATCAGCCGGTCCGAGGCGAGATGTGCATGCGTGCCGGTAAAGCCGTAACCCTCCAGCCCATCCGTTGTGACGAGCTTCGTGCCGACGACGCCCCAATGGGTGATGGAATGGGTCGAGTCCGAAATGGAATCGGACGTGAGCGGCAGATGAAGAATGAAGGGATGGATAGATGCAATTTTCATGACGGATAACCCTCCTCCGGTTATCGGGTGGTATGTCTTGTAAAATTCTGCTGCTCAGCCGCCTTCCATCTTCTCGAGATAAGGCAGCTCGTCAGGCGAAATGACCTCCGCAACGGCTTTGATGCGCATCATCGCGCGGCTTCTGGAGATTTGCAGGTGGCGTGTCAGCCCGGCTTTCGCCCCTTGGATATCGCCTGCCAGAAGGCTGTCGAAAATCGCCAGGTGTTCCGGCAGGAAGGGCTCGGTGTCGAAAAGCCCCATTGTCCAGTGATAGAGAAAATGGTGGGCGACGAGCAGCGCCTGCGGCAGGCTGATGGCACGCATCAGCGAGGCGTTTTCGCAGTAGCCGAGCAGCTCGACATGCAACTGTTGTTCAAGCGCATCGAGCATTTCGCCGTCGATCTTGTCGATCGAGTGGATGGCGTCCGCAACGTTTTTGCGCAAGGAGAGCAGCAGCCCGTCCGGAAAATTGGCGGCCGCCTTTTCCAGCGCGACGGGCTCGAGAATCCAGCGTAGCTCATAGAGTTCGTCGATATGCTTGGCCGTGAGCGCCGGTGCATACCATCGCCCGCTCTCGTCCTTGTGAACGATACCGCGCTGCTGCAGACGCGCGACGACATCACGCGCCACGGTTCTGCTGACGCCATAATGCTTGGCCAGCATCGCCTCATTGATCCGCCAGTCTGCGAGCGATGTGCGCGAGACGATCTCGATCTCGATATTGTCGTAGATGAGTTCCCAACTGGATCTCGGCTGCATGCGCATAGTGTCGGTCGTGGGGACCGAAATCTCATCGGTTGTGCGTATCTTTGGCACCGATTTGCTTTTTGCCACGACATCATAGCCGCGGCTCTCGGCCTTGCGCACTAGATGAAGACGCTCCAGTTCAGCCAGCGCCTGGCGTGCGGGTGCGCGGCTGATGCCGAAGCGATTGGCCACCATGGTCTCGGTCAGCCTCGTACCGTGAACGATGACGCCATTGGCGATGTCCGCAGCCAGAAGATCGCAGGCTCTGCGGTACAGGCGGGGCGCGATTCCGGTCGTAGCGCTCTTCATCGTTCTCCTCTCTCACTCTCGGTTTCGTGGCCGACCAGCGATCGTTTTTAGCGCTACAGGGATTGCACGGCCAAAAAATAATGTCTAGTGTATGCATAAGACATTTTGAAGAGGAGAAGCCAGGATGCTGCAAGACCAGGCGCGCGCCCATGTCCCTTTGACATTGCTGGACCGGTTCTGCCGTGCGGTCTTCGCCGCCTGCGGTGCGGATGCCCCAACAGCGGATGCGGCGACGCGTGCCATGATGCATGGAACACGCTATGGCGTGGACAGCCACGGCGTTCGTCTGCTCGACCATTATGTGACTGCCATGCAGGGTGGACGCATCAACCGCACACCCCGCCTTCGCAAGGTGGCTGGGCTCGGCGCTGTCGAAACGTTGGATGCGGATGATGCGCATGGGGCACTGGCTGCCTATACGGCGATGACCCATGCCACCGAGCTTGCGACGCAGTTCGGCATCGGGGCCGTTGCCATTCGCAATACCTCTCACTTTGGTCCCGCTGGCGCCTATTCGCTGGAAGCAGCCAAGCGAGGGTTTATCGGCATCACCTTCTGCAACTCCGATAGCTTCGTGCGTTTGCACGACGGCGCGCAGCGCTTCCATGGCACAAATCCGATTGCTGTTGGTGTTCCGTCCGCCGGAGACAATCCGTGGCTTCTCGATATGGCGACGAGCTCCATCCCCTATAACCGTGTGCTGCTCTATCGGAGCCTTGGTCAGCCTTTGCCCGATGCGACAGCTTCCGACGAAGGCGGCCATGACACCAAGGATCCGCATGCCGCGGCAATGCTTGCTCCGCTCGGTGGCGAGTTCGGCTTCAAGGGCGCAGCACTTGGCGGTGTGGCGGAAATCTTCAGCGCGGTGTTGACCGGTATGAAGCTCAGCTTCGACATCGCTTCGATGGGTGGCCCGGATTTTTCCACGCCAAGGGGCATGGGTGCCTTCGTCCTTGCGCTGAAGCCTGAGGCATTTCTGGAGAAAAGCGTCTTCGAGGGAGCGATGACGCGTTATCTGGACTCGTTGCGAAACTCGCCAGCACGTGAGGGCGCGCGGGTGATGGCGCCAGGAGACCGCGAGTGGGAAGTCGCGGCCGAAAGGGAGCGTCAAGGTGTCGTCCTGGACCCGGCGACGCGGCAGTCATTCGCAGATCTGGCAAATCGGTTGGGTATTACGCAGCCATTCGCCTGATGTGACGGGGGCTTGGACGTGCGATCCAAGTTTGCCAATTGACTTCGTCGGCGAAACTGCCTTAATGGGCATGATTGGTAATACCACTTTACCAATGCCGCAGCGGGAGGGGACATCATGTTTGTGGCGCTTGAGCCGCGTCGCCTCCACAGACAGGTGGCGGATCAGATCAGGACGTTGATAGAGGCAGGAGAAATCGCGGACGGAGCCAAGCTTCCGGCAGAACGCGATCTTGCCGAACGCTTTGCAGTCTCAAGGCCGACCGTTCGCGAAGCGTTGATCGTGCTGGAAGTCGAAGGCTACATCCAGATCCGCATGGGTTCAGGGGTCTATGTAAGCCAACGTCCGAAAGCGCACTCGATCTTGCGTGCGGACGACAGCGACGGGCCTTTCGAAATTCTCCAGGCGCGCAGCATCATCGAAGGTGGCATTGCTGAAGAGGCGGCAAAGCGCGCCAATGCCTCGCATGTCGCTCTGCTGGATGAGAACCTGAAGCGGATGGAAGGTGCCATCGGCGACGCGGTGGAGATGCTGGTTCACGATAGGGCGTTTCATCTGGCGATCGCCGACGTCATAGGCAATGTCACACTCCATCGCTTCACCGGAAATATCTTCGACCGCCGCATGACGCCTTACTTCGAGCGTCTTGCCAGCCATTTCGAAGGGCCGCGGACCTGGCGCCTGGCGCTTGAGGAGCATGTGGTAATCCGTGATGCAATTGCCGCAAACGATCCGGAGGCGGCGAAAGCTGCCATGCAGCGACATCTCAGCCAGTCGCAAAAGAGATTTTCTCAAAGCTTCGGAGAGGAGGCTTGAGGGGAGGTAAGGTGCTGCCGCGTTCGGCGCGGCGGTAGAGAAGCAACATCTGACACTATTTCGGGAGGAGACAGAAATGACGTTCAGATTGAGAAGCCTGCTGGGTGCCACAGCCATCATCATGGCCTCTGCGCTGTCTGCGCAGGCGCAGGCCGTGCTGAAATGGGCCCATGTTTACGAGACCACAGAACCGTTCCACACGGAATCGGTATGGGCGGCGAAGGAGATCGAGAAGCGCACGGAGGGTCGCTACAAGATCGACGTGTTCCCGGCATCCCAGCTCGGTAAGGAAGCCGATATCAACCAGGGGCTGAAACTCGGCACGGTCGATATCATCATTTCCGGTTCAAGCTTTGCAGCCCGCGATTCCAAGCCGATTGGCGTCACCTACTTTCCTTACATCTTCCGCAATCCGGAACACCTGATCGCCTACACCAAGAGCGATGTCTTCAAGCGTCTTGCCAAGGGTTACGAGGACAAGACCGGCAACGTCATCACGGCGGTCAGCTACTACGGTACACGTCACACGACATCGAACAAGCCGATCGAGAAGTGCAGCGACTTGAACGGCGTGAAGATGCGCGTTCCGGATGTGCCGGCCTATCTTGCCATGCCGCGCGCCTGCGGCGCCAACACCACGCCGATTGCTTTCGCCGAAGTCTACCTCGCGCTGCAAAACGGCACAGTCGACGCGCAGGAAAATCCGCTGACGACCATCGAAGCAAAGAAGTTCTTTGAAGTGCAGAAGAACATCGTTCTGACCGGCCATATCGTCGACCATCTCAATACGGTGATCTCCAAGTCGCGCTGGGCGAGCCTGTCTGACGAAGACAAGAAAATCTTCGTCGACGTGATGCAGGAGGCCGCCACCAAGACGACGAAGATCATCGAGGAGCGTGAAGTGGCACTCGTGGACGACTTCAAGAAGCGTGGCCTGACGGTGACGGAAGTCGACAAGGCCGACTTCGAAAAGAACGTGCTCGACAAGGTGAAGTTCGAAGACTTCGGATACAACAAGGCCGATTGGGAAGCGATCCGCGCCATCCAGTAAATTGCGCCTGGCGCGGGGCTCGTCTCCGCGCCACCCTTCTCGTTTTCAGCACCGGCAGGCGAGCGCATATTGACCCTGCTGCTCGCGCCGATGCTCCAACCGGAACAATTCAATGACGCAGGAAATCCATACTCAGGTTACGCCCGAGGAGCTTGCCCATACTTTTGACGAGGCACCGCCCGATACCGATCTTTCCGTTTATGCCTTCGAAGACTGGCTGACGCTCGCCCTGTTCTGGATGATGACGGGATGCGTCTTCCTCCAGTTCTTCACCCGTTACGTTCTCAATGACAGCTATGCCTGGACCGAAGAAATCGCCGTCAACTGCCTGATCGGGGTCGTCTTCCTTGGCTCGGTCATGTGCGTGCGCATGTCGCGGCATATCCAGGTCGATGTTCTCTATCACTACCTTCCACCGCATCTGACGCGCATCATGGCGATCGCGGTCGATATCATCCGCATCGGTTTCTTCGCCTACGGCTCATGGCTGATGTGGCGTTATCTGGAGATCGTTGCGGATGAGGAAATGGTCACCGTGGCGCTGCCGCGCAACATCGTTTTCTACACCGTCTTCGGCGCCTTCGTGCTGATGTTCCTGCGCGCGATCCAGGTCTTCGTGGCCAATCAGCGTCGCGGCTATTCGGTTCTCGAGCGGCCGGAAGAATTCCAGACGAGCGAGGAGATTTGAGATGCTGTTGCTGATCGGTTCTTTCCTCCTTCTAATGGTGGTCGGCCTGCCCGTGGCCATCTCCATGGCGACGTCGTCGCTGCTCTACATCGTCTTCTATAATGTCGCGCCGGATATCATCGCGGCGCAACGCATGATCGCGGGCGTTGAAAGCTTTCCGCTTCTCGCGGTCCCATTCTTCATCTTGGCCGGAAACCTGATGAACTCCGCTGGCGTGACGGGGCGCATCTATTCCTTCGCCGTGGCCCTCGTCGGCTGGATGAAGGGTGGTCTGGCACAGGTCAACATCATCGGCTCGGTGATTTTTTCCGGAATGTCCGGTACCGCACTGGCAGACGCCGCGGGCATCGGCACCATCGAAATCAAGGCGATGAAGGATCACGGCTATCCGGTGGAAGCCGCTGTCGGCGTCACCGCCGCTTCGGCAACGTTGGGCCCGATCTTCCCACCGTCCCTTCCGTTCGTGATTTACGGGATGATGGCCAACGTCTCCATCGGCGCGTTGTTCATGGCGGGCATCGTGCCCGGTGTCGTCATGACGTTGTTGATGATGATCACGGTTGCGGTCTTCGCCTACGTCAAGCAATGGGGCTCGGACACGCCCTTCAGCCTGCGCACCATCTTCGGTGCCTCGCTGGAAGTCTTCATCGTCATGCTCGTTCCCGCCAGCATCTATGTGCTGACCCTATTCGGCATGTCGCTGAACCTCTCCATCCTGATCGTGCTGGCCGTGCTGATCTTCTGCGACTGGTACTTTGACTTCTCCGCCGTGATGGCACTGATGACGCCGGTCATTCTCATCGGCGGCATGACGATGGGCTGGTTCACGCCAACGGAAGCGGCGGTCGCGGCCGTGCTCTGGTCGCTCTTCCTCGGTCTCGTTCGTTATCGCACGATGACGCTCAAGACGCTGGCGAAGGCAACCTTCGACACGATCGAGACCACTGCATCGGTTCTATTCATCGTGGCGGCGGCTTCGGTCTTCGCCTGGCTTCTGACTGTTAGCCAGGCAGCGCAGGTTCTCTCGTCGGCGATCCTGACGCTGACGGATAGCAAGTGGATTTTCCTCTTGCTGGTCAACCTCTTGATGCTGTTTGTCGGCTGCTTCCTCGACACGATTGCGGCCATCACCATCCTGGTGCCGATCCTGTTGCCACTGGTCTTGCAGTTCCATATCGATCCGGTGCATTTCGGTCTGATCATGACGTTGAACCTGATGATCGGTCTCCTGCATCCGCCACTCGGCATGGTGCTCTTCGTTCTCTCCCGTGTGGCGAAGCTTTCGGTAGAGCGCACGACGATGGCCATTCTGCCATGGCTCGTACCGCTCTTCGTGGCGCTGATCCTGATCACCTTCATTCCGGCGATCACGCTGTGGCTGCCAACGGAAATGGGTCTGATCCGATAAGGTATGAAATCGGTCCGCGCGGGTTTAGGTTCGCGCGGACCTTCTCCGTCACGACAAGGAAAGTCGACTGGAAATGCTGACACGCGTCGCGCGTCTTTACGGCAAAAGAGACCTTAAGGTCGAAACGCAGGATTATTCCGCACCGGGGGAGGGCGAAGTCCTTCTGCGCATGGCATCGGGAGGCATCTGCGGATCGGACCTGCATTATTATCAGGATGGCGGTTTCGGGCCTGTACAGGTGCGCGAGCCGATCATTTCCGGCCATGAAGCCTCAGGCTATGTCGGGCAACTCGGCGCGGGTGTCAGCGGTCTTGCGATCGGTGCGCTGGTAGCCGTCAATCCATCGCAGCCCTGTGGCCAATGCGCTTATTGCCTCAAGGGACAACCCATCCACTGCCTCGACATGCGTTTCATGGGAAGCGCCATGCGACTGCCGCATGAGCAGGGCATGTTCCGTGATCATCTGGTCGTGCCTGCGAAGCAATGTTTTGCCCTCGCCGAGGGCGTGAGCGCGCACGAGGCCGCCTGTGCCGAACCGCTCGCCGTTTGCCTTCATGCCGTTTCGCAAGCGGGCAATCTTTCCGGCAAAAGCGTAATGATCGCCGGGGCGGGGCCGATAGGCCTCTTGACCGTCGCCGCGGCAAAACACGCCGGTGCGGCCGAAATCATCGTGACCGACCTTACAGATGCTGCCATCGCCCGCGCACCGGCCATGGGGGCGACAGGAACAGTCAACGTTGCCAGTAACCCGGAGGCGCTAGCGCCTTATCAGGAAAACAAGGGCAGCTTCGACCTGGTGTTCGATTGCTCGGCCGCCGCGCCTGCGCTTCGATCCGCCTTCAGTGCCATCAAGCCGCGCGGGACACTTGTGCAGGTGGGCGTGACGGGAGACATCACCATTCCGCTCAACCTGCTGGTGGGCAAGGAAATCAACTGGCGCGGATCGCAACGTTTCGACGTAGAGTTTGGTGAGGCGGTCTCGCTGATCTCGTCTCGCGCCATCGATGTGCGGCCGATCATTTCGCATCATTTTCCGCTTGAACAGGCGGTTGCGGCCTTCGAACAGGCCGGTGACCGTCAGGTGGCCTGCAAGGTGCAGATCACCTTCAGCGACCAGAGTTAAAATTCAGAGGATAGGATCATGAGACATACATGGCGCTGGTTCGGGCCAGTGGACAGAGTAACCGTTCAGGACGCCGCACAGGCCGGTGCCGTCGGCATCGTCAGCGCGTTGCATCACATACCAACCGGCGATGTCTGGCCTGTCGATGAAATCCAGAAGCGTCATGCGGAAATCAAGGCGGGCGGGCTTTATTGGGATGTGGTGGAAAGCGTCTGGATGTCGGAAGACATCAAGACCCAGACAGGCAACTGGAAGCAGCACATCACCAACTGGCAGGAAACGCTTCGCCGGCTCTCGGCGAGCGGCATTCGCACCGTCTGCTACAATTTCATGCCGGTGCTCGATTGGACACGAACCGATCTCAGATGGGAAACCCGCCACGGGGCGAGAGCAATGCGCTTCGACCTGACAGATTTTGCTGCTTTCGATATCCATATTCTCAAGCGCCCGAATGCCGCTGCCGATTATCCCGATTGGCTGGTGGACGAGGCGGCGCGCCGCTTTGCCGATATGCCGGACGCGACGATTGCCGCACTTGGCAGGAACATCGGCGCTGGCCTTCCCGGCTCCGCTGATGGTTACACGCTTGATCAGCTTCTGGAGAAGTTGCGCAGCTATCACGGCATTGATCGGGCAAGGCTGCAGCAGAATCTCATCGATTTTCTCTCCGAGGTCGTACCGGTGGCTGAAGAGGTCGGCATCAATCTTTGCGCCCATGGCGATGATCCGCCGTGGCCGCTTCTCGGCCTGCCGCGCATTCTTTCGACGGAAGACGATTACGCGCATATGCTCAAAGCCGTCGATAGCCGCGCGAACGGCGCGACCCTTTGCACCGGCTCGCTCGGTGCGCGACAGGATAACGACCTGCCTTTCATCGCCAAGCGCTTTGCCGATCGCATCCACTTCGTTCACCTGCGCAACGTCACCCGCGACACCGATACCGTGCCGTGCTCCTTCTTTGAGGACGAGCATCTGGAAGGTGGAACGGATATGGTTGCCGTGATTGCCGCCCTTCTCGCAGAAGAGAAACGCCGCCTGGATGCCGGTCTTTCCGATCATCAAATACCCATGCGACCGGATCACGGACAGGAAATCCTGGACGATGTGACACGCGGCGCCCAGCCCGGTTATCCGGCTATCGGCCGGCTGAAGGGTCTCGCGGAACTTCGCGGTATCGAACGTACCCTTTCTCATCCCAACTATGGAATCATTTGATTATGAGCAGATTGTCTTCTTCAACCTTATTGCCTGACGTCATTGCACAGCCTTCCTATGACCGCGCGAATTTGCAGCCCGGCGTCATCCATATGGGGCTCGGCGCTTTTCACCGCGCCCATCAGGCGGTCTATACGCAACGGGCTTTGTCCGAACAGTTCGGGGCCTGGGGCATCATTGCGGTCAATCTGCGGTCCCCTGATCCGGTGGAAGCGCTTGCCGAGCAGGATGGTCTCTACTCGATCATCGTTCGTAACGCAGAGGGCGACACGGCGGAAATCATGGGTGCCACGGTCGGTTGGCTTTGTGCTGCAGAACGTGGCACGGACGTTCTCGATTATCTTGCCAATGAAACCATCAAGATCGTCACACTGACGGTCAGCGAGAAGGCCTATGGTCTTGACCCCGTCACGGGTGGTCTGGACCTGAAGCATCCTTCCGTCGCAGCCGATCTTGCCGATCCTCACGCGCCGGTCGGTGCGGTCGGTTTCCTCGTTGAGGGTCTCGCGAAGCGTCGTGAGATGGGGATCGCTCCTTACACCGTTCTCTGCTGCGACAACCTCCCCTCCAACGGTCACGTGGTTCGTCGCCTCGTCCTCGACATGGCGGAACGTCGCGATCCCGAACTGGCGCGCTGGATTGCCGAAAACGGCGCATTCCCGTGCAGTATGGTCGACCGTATCGTTCCAGCGGCAACGGCCGAAAGCCGGGCCCGCGCGCAAGCTCTGCTCGGCGTTGAAGACACGCTGTCGATCGAGACAGAGCCTTTCATGCAGTGGGTCATCGAAGAGAATTTCGTCTCTGGTCGACCCGCATGGGAAGCGGGCGGTGCCGTCTTCGCCAAGGCCGTCGAACCCTATGAGAAGATGAAGCTGCGTCTGCTGAACGGTCCGCACACGATGATTGCCCATCTTGGCATTCTCAACGATCTGGAGTTCGTGCGCGACGTGATGGCTGTGCCGGAATTTGTCGAGAAGGTCAGGCGGCACATGCAGGCAGCGGTCAAGACACTCGATCCGGTGCCGGGGATCGATCTGCCTGCCTATATGGATGAGCTTGTCGAGCGCTTTGCCAATCCGACGATTGCTCATAAGAATATCCAGATTGCCATGGACACCAGCCAGAAGCTGCCGCAGCGCATTCTGGCGGCAACCGTGGAAACGCTGGAGGCGGGCCATGACGCTGCGGAGTTTGCCTATGTGATCGCGCTCTGGATCGCTTCGATCCACAAGCGCGGAAATCTCGACGATCCGCGTCGCGAGGAAATCCTTGTCGCCGTGGGCAATGTCGATCCGAGCGACCCTTCGGCGGCCTTCTTTGCCATCGACGGACTTTTTCCGCCAGCACTCGTTCAAAACCGCGCCTGGCGCGATCGCGTCAATGCCGAATTGCAGGGCCTGAAGGCCTAAGCTTCCCATTCTCGAGCAATAAAAAACCCGGCGATCGTCTCGCCGGGTTTTCTTTTGGATATGAGGGGTCCTCAATCCATCTTGTGGATGTCGCGGTCCTTCGTTTCCGGCAGGAAGAGCAGACCGATCACAAGCGTGATGCCGGCAAAGACGATCGGGTACCAGAGGCCGTAGTAGATATCGCCCTTGGCAGCGCTCATCGCAAACGCAGTTGCAGGAAGCAGACCGCCGAACCAGCCGTTACCGATGTGGTAGGGCAGGGACATGCCGGAGTAGCGGATGCGGGTCGGGAAGAGCTCGACCAGAAGCGCTGCGATCGGACCGTAGACCATCGTCACATAGATGACGAGAACGGTCAGAACCGCGATGATGACCACCCAGTTCACGGCTGCCGGATCGGCAACCATGCTAAAGGCACCGCCGCCCGGAACCGTATAAACGGCCATCTCGGTTGCGCCATTGGCTTCCGCCGGTGTCAGAAGCTTGTCTGCGACAAGCTTGTCGACCGGCACGGTTTTGGAAGGCGTTGCTCGGATGGCATCGGCGTTGAGCGCCAATTCAGGGTTTGCAGCAACAAAGGCGTCGAGCTTTGCGGCTGGGACCTGAGCGGCGCCGCGAACCAGCGGATAACCGCCGTCATGCAGGGCAATGTTGATCTGCTTCTGGAAAGCGCGATCCTTGGCGGCTGCGTCTGCACCTGCCGCCACAGCGTCGTAGCTGTTTACGGTGGTGTTGCCGATCTTGACGGTGGCGGGTTGTCCGGCCGGACCTTCCACCACATCATAAGGAACGGAGTTACGGGTCAGGAACGAAGTTGCGATATCGCAGGATGTCGTGAACTTTGCCGTGCCTGTTGGGTTGAATTGGAACTTGCAGTCGCCGGGGGCAGCCGTCACGGTTGCCCGAACGGTCGCCTGGGCCTCAGCAAGGGCTGGGTTGCCCGCCCATGTGAGCGCTTTAAACAGCGGGAAGTAGGTCAGCATCGCCAGAACGAGGCCAGCCATGATGATGGGCTTGCGGCCGACCTTGTCGGAGAGCCAACCGAAGAGAACGAAGAAGCCGGTGCCGAGCAGAAGAGCGCAGGCGACCATGATGTTTGCCGACTGGCCATCGACCTTCAGAATGCTCTGGAGGAAGAACAGGGCGTAGAACTGGCCTGTGTACCAGACGACTGCCTGACCGACGACCGCACCGAGAAGTGCGATGATGGCAATCTTGGCGTTCTTCCATTGACCGAAGGCTTCGCTGAGCGGGGCTTTGGAGGTCTTGCCCTCTTCCTTCATCTTCTTGAAGGCAGGGGATTCATTCATTTTCAGGCGGATCCAGACCGATACGCCGAGCAGAATGACGGAGAGCAGGAATGGAATGCGCCAGCCCCAGGCTGCGAAAGCTTCCTTGCCGAGGCTGAACTGTACGCCGAGAATTACGACCAGCGACAGGAAGAGTCCGAGTGTCGCGGTGGTTTGGATCCACGAGGTATAATAGCCGCGACGACCATTCGGCGCGTGCTCTGCCACGTAGGTTGCAGCACCGCCGTACTCACCGCCCAGCGCCAGACCTTGAAGCATGCGCAGCAAAATCAGGATGATGGGCGCTGCAATACCGATCTGTGCGGCACCTGGCAGAATACCGACCACAAAGGTCGAGAAGCCCATGATCAGAATGGTGATGAGGAAGGTGTATTTACGTCCGACGATATCACCGAGACGGCCGAAGACCAGAGCGCCGAAGGGACGAACGAGAAAGCCTGCCGCAAAGGCCAGCAGCGCGAAGATGTTTCGCGTTGTTTCCGGATACTGGCTGAAGAAGTTCGCGCCGATATAGATGGCGAGCGAACCATAGAGATAAAAGTCGTACCACTCAAAGACCGTACCGAGAGAAGAGGCGAAAATGACCTTCTTCTCCTCCCCCGTCATGGGGCGGGCCTTTTCCACGCCCGTCGCTGCTATATTCGCCATTGGCTGTCCTCCACAGAAATCAAGAAGACGCATCGCAACAGCTCGACTCCCCTCGAACTGGCCCTTCCGGGCGCGATGCACCTGATTGCAAAGTGACAGAATTTTAACGAAAGGAAGAGCGATGCTTTTGGCTTATGACTTTAGTCTAATAGACACGCGCGCTTCAGGACCGATCGACGGGGGATAGCAGGCACGAGCGGCGATCCGTTACGATCGCTGTCGCCAATCGCTCTACCGCGGTGGCGGGCCGGGCCTCTCATCCCGCAGCATCGGCCCGAAAACCGGACTCGATTTTCGGAAAGCACGGTGCGTCGATTCAAAAGGCAGAGCGTCCGTGCGTCCAAAAGGAAGCACGGCGCTCTAGGAGGCCCGTGCCTAGATCAGGCCCACTCGCCCTTGCGCATAACGGGTACGACGGAGCCGTCGGGCTTGATGCCGTCGATATCGACCTTGTCGGAGCCGATCATCCAGTCGATGTGAATCAGGCTGGAATTGCCGCCTTGCGCCTTGATCTGATCCTGGCTGAGCGTCGCGCCGTCGATGAAGCACTTGGAATAGCACTGGCCGAGCGCGATATGGCAGGAGGCGTTTTCGTCGAACAGCGTGTTGTAGAACAAAATACCGCTCGCTGAAATCGGCGAGGAATGCGGCACCAGCGCCACTTCGCCGAGGCGCCGTGCACCCTCGTCGGTGTCGAGCACCTTGTTCAGCACCGATTCGCCCTTCGAGGCCTTGGCCTCGACGATGCGACCAGCCTCGAACTTCACCTGGATATTGTCGATCAGCGTGCCCTGATGGGAGAGCGGCTTGGTGCTGGAGACATAACCGTCCACGCGCAGCGCATGGGGTGTGGTGAAAACTTCCTCGGTCGGGATGTTCGGATTGCAGGTAACACCGTTCTTCGCCATCGAGGCGCCGCCGTGCCATTCATGGCCGTCTGCAACGCCTATGGTGACGTCGGTGCCGGGGCCTGTGAAGCGCAGCGAGGCGAAACGCTCGCCATTCAGCCACTTGGAGCGCTTGGCAAGATTGGCATTGTGCTCGACCCAGGCTGCCACCGGATCGGCAACATCCACACGCGATGCTGCGAAGATCGCATCCGCAAGCTTACGAACGGCTTCGTCTTCGCTGACATCCGGGAAGACCTGCTTGGCCCAGGATGGGTTGGGGTAGGAGATGATGTTCCAGTTGATGTCGAAGTTGGAAATCTTCTCAAGCGCCGGCTTGTAGGCCGTTGAGTTGGCTTTGTTGGCGCGCGCGACTTTGGTCGGGTCCTGTTCGGACAAAAGCATGGGGTTGTCGCCGGAAATCGCCAGTCTTGCTGCGCCGTTTGCGTAAGCCTTTGCCATGCCTTCGTAGAGCCAGCTGGACGCCTTGTCGAAATTGGCGTCACTTGCATGGCGATAGCGCGCCAGCGTCGTTTCCTCATCGGAATAGAAGGTGGTGACCAGGCCGCTGCCTGCCATATAGGCGTGCTTGGTCAAGAAACGGACCAGCGGCAAGGCTGCCAGCGGCGCCGTGATCACCAGATCCTGATCCTTCTGGAGCTGAAGTCCAATCTTGACGGCGACTTCGGCCAGCTTTTCGAGTTTGACGGGATCGATAGGAGAAACGCTCATGATCTGCCTTCACATGTCTGCTTGAATGGGTTTGGACAATAGACCATCCATCGGGAAAGCCAACCACCTTCCCAGACGGCAATGCTCAATCTGCGACAAGCGGTGCGGCCTTCGCCTTCAAAGCAGCGAGCGCATCTTTGGGCGAAAGGCGCACCTGCAGCCCGCGCTGGCCGCCATTCATATAGACGTAAGGATGTTCCATTGACTGAGCCTCTATAGCAGTCGGCACCAGCTTCTTCTGCCCGAATGGGCTGATGCCGCCCACATGGTAACCGGTTGCCCGCTCGGCATCTGCCGGCTTCATCATATGGGCAGACTTTCCGCCAAAGGCTGCCGCCAGCTTCTTCATGCTGACTTCCCGGTCGGAAGGGACAGCAACACAGACGGCCTTGCCGTCCACCTCGGCCATCAGCGTCTTCAGCACCAGATGCGGCGGCTCGCCAATCGACTCGGCTGCCTGAAGACCGATGCGTTCAGCATTCGGATCGTATTCATAGGATACAGTGGTAAAGGCCACGCCGACCTTGGTCAGCATCTGCGTTGCACGGGTCGTCTTGGACATGGAGCCTACTTGCCGAAAATCGAAGCGTAGGTATCAGGCTTGAAGCCGACGGTGATTTTGTCTTCGCTTTCCAGAACCGGGCGCTTGATCATCGACGGCTGCTCCAGCATGAGCCCGATCGCCTTCTCTTTGGTGAGATCGGCCTTCTGCGCATCGTCCAGTTTCTTGAAAGTGGTGCCCGCCCGGTTCAGAACGGTTTCCCATCCCGCCGCCTCGCACCAGGCGTCCAGATGGGCGCGATCGATGCCTTGCGTCTTGTAGTCATGAAAGGCGGCGTCGATGCCGTGCGCTTCCAGCCAGCTGCGCGCCTTTTTCATCGTGTCGCAGTTCTTGATGCCGTAAATGACCGTCGCCATGCTCTCAATCTCCCTTTCTCTCCACGGATTAACAAAATCGGGGCCGTAGTCAAAGCGCCATCACCCATGCAAATTTGCCGTAGCTGTCATCCGAAGGAGTTCGAGCTCTGCCGCATGGCTCCCCCGCTATATCACGAGTTGTAGATTTGGGTCGATTTACCCATATTCAGGTCAACCCAAAAGGAGAAAGAAATGCGTTCGGTTGCAAAGACATCGCGTAAGTTTTTCAGTGAAACCCTTGCTGTTTTCGGCGCCGCCGTTTCGGTTTCCGCCGCTGTGCGTGCCCATCGCAAGCCTGCCGGTTCTGATCTTGATGCGCTTGGCATCGATCCCAAGGCTTTCGACAAGGTTCAGCTGTAACATTCAGTCGCGCGCCTTGAAGAGCTGCGCACCGTAAAGCTCAATCAAAAAAACCGGGCTCTGCTTGATGCAGAGCCCGGTTTTTCCGTTTTTGAAACTGAGTTCAACCTTTGCGACGGGGATGGAGCCTCGCCGCCGATGAGAACGGCATATCAGCCGTAATATTCGGGAGCCTTCTTGAAGGTCGACCAAGCGTCGGGGTCATGCCCCGTCACCACGATCGCATCTGTCTTATCGGCAATTGTTCTGAGTTTCTGTACGGAACGCACGGTGTCCACGGTGGAGGCGAGGAAGCCTGGCAATGCCTTTTCTTCCCAGTGATCGAGCGTGTAGGCAGCGTCGATGGTGAGCAGCAACGGCTTGCTATCCGGCACTCGCACCAAGAAGGACTGGTGGCCCGGAGCGTGTCCGGGGGTGAATATGGTCGTCAGGGTGCCGTCGCCGTAAATGTCGTAGAGATCGTCATCCGCGCCGTTGAGAAACTGCCATTTCAGACCCGGCTTATCGAAATCCTTTCGGATATAGCCGCCTGCCGCAAACCAGTCCGGCGTGAAGGCGTATTCATATTCTCGGCGTTGGACGATATGGGTGGCATTGGGAAAGCGACCGATGGCGCCGGTGTGATCGAGATGCAGGTGGGACTGGACGACGTATTTGACATCCGCAGGGTCGAAGCCGAGCGCCTTTATCTGATCGACGCAGCCCTGATCCTTGTCCAGAACCGGCCAATAGACATCGCACACGCCGCCCCAATGGCCGCGCGGGTCGGTTGCCACTTCGATCGCGTTGCCGCCATCGATGACCGTATGCCCGTCCGGATGGGTGATCAGGAAGAAAGGAACGGGAATTTCGTAGTCCGCGCCGTCTCCCTGGTTCATCTTGATGTTGTGTACCTTGCACTTCAAGGTTCCGGATTGAAGCATATAAAGCCTGATATCGGTCATAAACGTTTCCTCCCTGAGAGTAGATTGCTGAATGGTTTCGGTGATCAGAACGCTTCCCGATAAAGCGCCAGCGCATCCTCCTCGCGCACCTCGACGGGGTTGTTGACGAGCAGACGCGTCTGCTTCATGGCGTCCGATGCCAACATTGCGAGGCTGTTGTCGGTAACGCCGACATCTCTCAAACGGCGCGGCGCACCGCTCTCGTCCATCAGCTTTCCCATGTGCTGAACGAATGCGGTGGATCGCGTGGTCGCGTCACCTTCGCCCGGCACCTTCAAGACGTCGGCAAGCTCAGCATAAAGCGGTGCTGCTGCAGCGGCGTTAAAACGAAGGATGGGGCCGAGCATGAGAGCATTAGAGAGGCCGTGGGGAATGTGGTAGTGTCCGCCAAGCGGATAAGCGAGAGCGTGCACGGCCGCTACCGGCGAGTTGGCAAAGGCTTGACCGGCCAGCGTGGCGCCGAGCAACATGGCCTCTCTTGCCTGACGGTTTTTGCCATCCTTGCAGGCTGCGACCAGATTGTCTCCCAAGAGACGCAGGGCTTCGCGTGCCAAGCAATCGGAGAGCGGGTTTTTCTTGTGCTTGCTGGTATAGGCTTCGATCGCGTGAACCATTGCATCGATGCCGGTGGCAGCGGTGTGGACTTGCGGCAGGCCCACCGTCAACTCGGCGTCAAGCAGCACGAAATCCGCATAAAGCTGAGGCGAGACGACGCCCATCTTGGTTGTCTCGCCGGTGGTGATGATCGAGATATTGGTGACCTCGGAGCCCGTTCCGGCCGTGGTCGGAACCAGTACCAGAGGCGCACGCGAACCCTTGACGTTGCCGATACCGTACATGTCCGAGAGTGACTGATCGGAAACCAGAAGCACAGCCACAAGCTTCGCGATATCGAGCGACGAACCGCCGCCAAGACCGATGACGATATCCGCGCCGAAGGCTTTGGCGGAGGCGACGCATTCCGCAACCACATGTTCGGGCGGATCCGCAACCACCTTGTCGAAGGTCTCGACGGAAAAGCCGCTGGCAGACAGCGCTTCGGCAATCGGTTGGATGAGCCCTGCCTTTACCAGACCGCTGTCGGTTATGAGAAGCGCAGTTCGCTGTACGAAACGGCCAGCCAGAATTTCACCGAGCTTTGCTGCCCCGCCCCAGGCGACCTGCATGGAGGGGACGGTTCGAAACTCGAACGGATTGATGGTCATAGTATCCTCCCGATCACGTCTCAGCTGAGAGCCGAGCAGAGATATTTGATTTCAAGATATTCATCGATGCCGAAGTGGGAGCCCTCTCGGCCAAGGCCGGATTGCTTGACGCCACCGAAGGGGGCAACCTCGTTGGAGATCAGGCCGGTGTTGTGACCGACCATGCCGTAATCCAGCGCTTCCGCGACGCGCCATGTGCGGCTGAAGTTTTCGGTGTAGAAATACGCTGCCAGACCAAACTCGGTGTCGTTGGCCATGGCAATCGCCTCGTCTTCCGTCTCGAAGCGAAAGAGTGGCGCAACCGGTCCAAACGTCTCCTCGCGCGCGACCCTCATGGTCTGTGTCGCGCCCGCAATAACGGTCGGCTCGAAGAAGGTTCCGCCAAGTGCGTGTCGTCCGCCGCCAGTGATGATAGCAGCACCTTTCGCCAGAGCGTCGGCCACATGTTCCTCGACCTTCTTGACAGCGTCCTCGTCGATCAAGGGACCGATCGTCACGCCCTCTTCGGTACCCACGCCAACCTTCATCGCCTTCACTTTTGTGGCCAATTTTTGCGTAAAGATGTCGAAGATTGCTGACTGGACATAGATGCGATTGCTGCACACGCATGTCTGCCCGGCATTACGATACTTGGATGCAATCGCGCCTTCGACTGCCGCATCGATATTGGCATCGTCAAAGACGATGAACGGTGCGTTGCCGCCAAGTTCGAGAGAGAGTTTCTTGATCGTCGGGGCCGATTGCGCCATCAGAACGCGTCCAACTTCGGTCGATCCGGTGAAGGATATCTTCCTCACCGTGTCGCTTTCGGTAAAGATCTTTCCGATCTCCCGTGCCTCGCCTGTCACCACCTGCAGCACACCGGCGGGAATGCCGGCTTCCTCAGCAAGAACGCCAAGCGCCAATGCTGTAAGCGGCGTCTGCTCTGCAGGTTTGACGATCATCGTGCAGCCTGCGGCAAGCGCTGGCGCGGCCTTGCGGGTGATCATCGCCGCCGGAAAATTCCAGGGCGTGATGGCAGCGCAAACACCGATCGGCTGTTTTAGGATGGTGATGCGTTTGTCGGTGGTGGGCGCAGGAATGGTTTCGCCGTAGACCCGTTTTGCTTCCTCTGCAAACCACTCCACGAAGGAGGCGGCATAGAGCGCTTCACCCTTGGCTTCGGCGAGCGGCTTGCCCTGTTCTGCCGTCATCAGCGCTGCGAGATCGTCGGCGTTTGCCACCATCAGATCGAACCAGCGCCTCAGTATGGATGCGCGCTCCTTGGCGGAGCGGGTTCTCCAACCCACCAAAGCCTGTTCAGCTGCCTCGACAGCGTGCGTTACCTGGTTGGATGTCAGTGACGGAACTTCAGCGATGACATTCCCGGTCGCCGGATTTTCAACCTTGATCGTTTGGGAACTATCCGATTGAATCCATTTTCCGTTGATCAAACATGCATCTTTAAGAAGGCGAGGATTTCTCAACTTGAGCACTGTGCGATCTCCAGATAAGTTCATCTAATTGAACCTTGGTCCGTATATTGAACTATGATCGCTGCTGCCGATCCTGTCAAGGAGACGAAATGCAAAATGACGAGCCCGACTCTTCTTCCGCGCAAACGGTGCCGGCCCTGCGCCGGGCAGTTGGCATTCTCGATATTCTCGCCTCTGGCAAAAATCTGACGGCTGCTGAAATCGCCCGCGCACTTGGTCTGCCGAAGAGCACGGCCCACGGACTCCTGGCGGTGATGAGTGAGCTCGATCTTGTGGTGAGATCGCCGGATGGAACGTTGAAGATTGGACCTCATCCACTCAGATGGGCGAACGCCTTTTTGTCGCAGCTCGACATCGTCACGACATTTCAGGACGTGCTTGCACGGGACCGAAAACTTGACCCCTACACTGTTACGCTGACGGTACGCGAAGGCGCAGAGGTCGTCTATGTTGGCTGTCGTAACTCAGATCAGCCTCTAGGCCAGACATTCCGCATCGGCATGAGACTGGCGGCACCGTTTACTGCCACTGGCAAGATACTGTTGTCGGATCTCAAACGTGAAGAACTCGATCATCTGCTGGCCGATTTTCCCAAGCCCCTAACGCAACGGAGCGTCCGCACCGTCGAAGAGCTGGAGAAGGAGCTCGAGCTCACGCGAGAACGTGGTTTTTCCATTGACGATGGGCAAATCCGTGAGGGGATGATCTGTATTGGGGCAGCACTTCGAGATCACTCAGGTTCCGCGGTTGCAGGAATTGCGATCAGTATGTTGCGCAGCGAAGCAAGCGACGACAGAATATCTGAACTCGGAGCGCAATTGCAGGTGATCGCAAAGGGAATGTCCGAAGGGCTTGGCGGAGCCTGAAGATATCGATTCGACGGTCGACCGAATGTGAAACAACGGGGCTCAAAGCAAGGGCGGTTGTGATCAGACCCACTATTGTCAATCCACCCGCCGAGTTCTGCGCGATGCCAGCCTGACGCATGCCGCGCAAAACCGCTTGACGGCTTTGCGATAACGACATGCGGCAGGAGAAGGACCCACAGCATTTGGAGCGAATCTGAAAGTTCGCGAGACGCGTTACAGCGCCGGCCCGAAAATCGGAATCGACTTTCCAAAATCACGATGCGTAGATCAAAAAAGATAGAGCGTCCCTTGTGCGTCCGATAGGACGTACGACGCTCTAGAGTTCGATCGTGCCGTTCTCTTCCCCGTCCCAATATTGCACCCGAACGCCACGCACCTTGATCAGGACCAGGCCGGGAGTGTCGACGCCTTCCGTGAACCAGCGATCAAGGTCGGACACCCAGTGGCGCTCGAAGGCGGCCTTGTCCTCTATGAGCTCTGCCGCGCCCTCGATCGAAATGAACATGCCGGGTTTGCCAAGGAGGCTTGGCGGCTCGGTGAAGGAAAGCGTCACCTGAGAATTGCGATTAATGTGGGAGACCTTGTGGGTGTCCTTCATCGAGAAAAACCAGGAATCGCCATCATAATCGACATCGCCATTGTTGCTCATCGGGCGGTTGGTGATGGCACCGGAAGAGCCGTGCGTTGCCATCATGCAGAAGTCGATCTTCTTCATCGTTGAAGCAATGTTTTCGATTGTCTTGCTGGCCATGGAAGGCTCCTTTTCTTGAGCGTTGGATCGTCAGAAGGTCTTGGAACGTCGCTGTCACCGCCCGGGCAAAGCGGAGCGCACGGATTGCGTTACTGCGCTTAAGGAGGGGCTCGGGATCGTCCGGTAGCGGGCTTCAATCAGATTGTAGATGCCGAAGGCGGCAAGCCCTGCTGCAACGCAGATGTAAAGAGCGCTGCCGAATGGCATCTGCCTCAGCCACTGCATCGCATCGCCCATACTGCCAGCCTCCTGCGGATCGACCTTCATTCCCGCCGTGACAAACAGGATGCCGATGATGGCAAACACCAGGCCGCGCGCGACGAGCCCGTAGACGCAAATCCAGGTGGCGATGGCGTTCTGATCCGGGATGCGAAGATAACGCTCGAACTTTCGCGTCAGTCCCTTTGCAGCAGTCACACCGCCGCCAATGACGAAGCCCGCTCCAACAACAATCAGAAGATAAGATCCGAAGGGCTGCGATATGATCCATTGAGCAAGATCTTTCTCGCCAGATCCTTCATTGCCACCACCGGCAAGAAAGCTATGGCCAAGCGCAAAGCCGGCAAGACCCAAATAGGTAATCGCACTTCCGATGAGAGCAGTACGAATGACAAGTCCTTTTGCACTGGTGCCGTGATCGTCCGTATCGGCAATGGCCTGGGCCAAGCGCCAGCAGACAAAACCGAGAAGCCCGATGCCGATGGCACCCACCCAGATGCGTCCGAACGGCTGGCTCAGAAGCGTTGAGAGTGCCGACTTCGTTTCGGCTTTCTCACCCGCGACACCGGACAGCAGCGCCAGCCCGCCAACGAGCATGAAGACGATACCGCGTGCGGCGTAACCACTCTTGGCGAGCAGATCGAATCGAAAGGTTGAGGGCATGACGGGACCGCAGTGCTGGGAACAATGGGTCCCTAACGCGCCGCGCGGATGAATGGTTGAGCCGGGAGTAAAAAAAGTGCCGAAGTTGCTGTCACCTTTTCGCAGAGGTGGCGTCTTCGAGACCGGTTTTTTCAGCGACTGCCGAGATAAAAGCTCAGGGCTGCGCGAGACGTCCGGCGGCATAGTCGCGCGCCAGCGCGATGAAGGCCTGGAAGGCAGCCGAGGAATTGCGCCGATTATAATAATAGAGGCACAGCGGTACGAGCGGCGGCGTCCAGTCTTCGAGGATGCGCACAAGCCGTCCTGCAGCGATGTCTTCGCGGACATCCGTTTCCATGAAATAGCCGATCCCTAAACCGCTCGTCACCGCGATCCGGGCAAGCGACGCTTCGTCGAGCGTGATCGGGCCATCGACGTCGATCTGCAGTTGTTCGCCACCCTTCTCGAACCGCCACCGGAGCAATGTCCCATCGGGAAGCCGGGCGCGAACGCAGGGGTGGTTAAGCAGATCCTGCGGCACTTGGGGAACAGCCTGGTTTTGGAAAAAGGCAGGAGATGCGACGACGGCCATGCGTCGCATCTGGCCCAGCGGTATTGCGATGGCATCGCTGGGCACGAGATCGGCGCTGCGCACCGCCAGATCGAAGCCCGCTGCCACCACGTCGACAAGCCGCCCCTCAGTCACGATGTCGATATGCACATGGGGATAGCGCTGCAGATAGTTCAGGACCAGCGGCGCCATGATCTCGCGCGCCGCCGTCGCGAAAGTATTGATGCGCAACGTACCGGACGGTGTCTCCTGCTGGGAGCGTGCCGTGTTCATCGCCTTCTGGATGTTTTCCAGCGCCGGCTTGATCTGTGCAACGAAGATGCGTCCCGCATAGGTGAGCGAGACGCTACGCGTGGTGCGATTGAACAAACGAACGGCAAGCTCCCGCTCAAGCTTGCCGACAGCGCTGCTGATCGCCGTGGTCGACATACCGAGTTCGAGAGCCGCTGCTCGAAACGAACCGCACCGAACAATGGCCAAGACCGCCTCAAGTTCAATGAGAGAGTGGCGCGCCATTGTCCCGATTTCCGTTACACCCCATGCGGTTTCATCTCGCTTATCGGGAGAAAAGTCCAGCGCTAAATTAGCCGCATCACTTAGAAGGAGATGAACATGTCACTGAACCTACCTCAACCGATTGCCGATTACATCGAGGCAAATGCACGTCTCGATCTGGAAGGCATGATGAAGCAATTCACGAATGATGCGGTCTTCATAGATAACGGCAAGCATTACGTGGGCGAGGCCAAAATCCGCCAGCTGCTTGAGGAGGAAGCGATCGCGGTCAAAGCGATCTTCGAGCCCGATAGTGTTCGGGAAGAAAACGGCGACGTTGTTCTCGAAGGTCCTGCTCACGGAGATTTCCCCGGCAGCCCACTCCGCTTCACCTATCGATTCACGCTGGCGCAAAATGCCATCAAGACCCTGGAGACCACGATATGAGTGTCCAGGTACTTCCCCATGAATTTGCCGGCAAGCGTGTGCTCGTCAGCGGCGGTACCAAGGGTCTCGGCCGCGCCACGGTGAAACGCTTCCTCGCCGGCGGCGCTCGTGTCGTCACGGCTGCCCGCACGATCAAAGATAAGATTGAAGGCGTGGAATATGTCCAGGCGGACCTGACCACTGCTGAGGGTAGCGAAGCGGTGGCCAAAGCGGCGATCGAGCGGCTTGGCGGTATCGACATTCTTGCGCATGTTATCGGTGGCTCTGCTTCGCCGGCGGGCGGCTTCGCCGCGCTGACGGATGAGCACTGGCTTGCCGAACTGAACCTCAACCTGCTGGCGACGGTCCGGCTCGACCGACTGTTAATCCCGCAGATGCTGGAGCGCGGTCAGGGAACCGTCGTGCATGTTACCTCCATCCAGTCCGTCCTGCCGCTGCCCGAATCCACGACAGCCTATGCCGCTGCGAAAGCGGCGCTGAGAACCTACAGCAAGTCGATTTCGAAAGAACTCGGGCCCAAAGGTGTGCGGGTCAATTCCGTCTCTCCCGGCTGGATCATGACCGATGCCGCGGGGGACTTCCTCGACATGCTGCGCAATGCCAATGGCGGCACGATCGAGGACGCGCGTCAGTCCGTGCTCGATGCGCTGGGCGGGATCTCGATCGGGCGGGGAGCCGAACCGGAAGAGGTTGCCGACCTTATCGCCTACCTTGCCTCCGACCGGGCCGCTGCGATCCACGGTGCCGAGTTTGTCATCGACGGCGGTACGATCAAGACAGTCTGAAGCGGCCCGCAAACCCTTCACGGCCAGAGAGTGTTCACGAGGTAATCGACCGCAAGGTACTGACCAGCAGGGCAAAGCGAGCCTCATGGACAGTCATTCAATCGCGTAACGCCGGGTCAATGCGCCATATCTAGAAACCTGAAAGCCCGCAATAAGCGGGCTTTCAGCATTTTCTCTCAATTGCTGCCGGTTTATAGCGGGAGCGCGATCATTCCCACTCGATCGTGCCGGGTGGCTTCGACGTCACGTCATAGACCACGCGGTTGATGCCCTTGACCTCGTTGATGATGCGGGTGGCCGCACGACCGAGGAAGTTCATGTCGTAAGGGTAGAAATCTGCCGTCATGCCGTCGACAGAGGTAACAGCGCGCAGCGCGCAGACGAAGTCATAGGTACGATAGTCACCCATGACACCCACGGTCTGAACCGGCAGCAGAACCGCAAAGGCCTGCCAGATGGTGTCATAGAGGCCAGCTTTGCGAATTTCGTCGAGATAGATCGCATCCGCCTTGCGCAGAATATCGAGCTTCTCGCGCGTCACGACGCCGGGGCAACGGATCGCCAGACCTGGGCCCGGGAAGGGATGGCGGCCGATGAAGCTTTCCGGCAGGCCGAGTTCGCGGCCAAGAGCGCGGACTTCGTCCTTGAACAGTTCACGAAGCGGTTCGACCAGCTTCATGTTCATGCGCTCGGGAAGACCGCCGACATTGTGGTGGCTCTTGATCGTGACGGACGGGCCGCCAGAGAAGGACACGCTTTCGATCACGTCGGGATAGAGCGTGCCCTGCGCCAGAAATGCCGGTGCGCCCTTGCCGTCGGCTGCGATCTTGGCAGCTTCGGCTTCGAAGGTTTCGATGAACAGGCGACCGATGGTCTTGCGCTTGACTTCCGGATCGGAAACGCCAGCCAGTTCCGTGAGGAAGAGGTCGGAGGCATCCACATGGACGAGCGGGATATTGTAATGATCGCGGAACATGCCGACGACCTGCTCGCTTTCAGCCAGACGCATCAGGCCATGATCGACGTAAACGCAGGTCAGCTGGTCGCCGATGGCCTCATGGATGAGGATCGCTGCAACGGAAGAATCGACACCGCCGGAAAGCGCGCAAAGCACGCGACCATCGCCGACCTGTTCGCGGATCTTGCGGATCATCTCGGCGCGATAGGCAGCCATGGTCCAGTCTGATTTCAGGCCGACAATCTTGTGAACGAAGTTGGAAAGCAGCTTTGCGCCATCCGGCGTGTGAACCACTTCCGGGTGGAACATGGTGGTGTAGTAACGGCGCTCTTCATTGACTGCGATGGCGAATGGCGCGTTTTCGGAGGTCGCGGCCACTTCGAAGCCGGCCGGCAATTGCGTGACGCGATCGCCGTGGCTCATCCAGACCGGGTAACGGCCGCCGAGTTCCCAGAAACCGTCGAAGAGCGGGCTTGCCTTCTTGATCTCGATATCGGCTCTGCCGAATTCCGCCGCATGGCCGCCTTCGACCGTGCCGCCCAGCTGGGTGCAGAGTGTCTGCTGGCCGTAGCAGATGCCGAGGATCGGGATGCCTGCATCGAACACCGCCTGCGGTGCGCGCGGGCTTCCTTCTGCCGTGACAGATGCGGGGCCGCCGGAGAAGATGACGCCCTTCGGCTGCATCTTCTCGAATGCCTCGGCGGCGTTCTGGAACGGGTGAATTTCGCAATAGACCCCGGCTTCGCGGATACGGCGCGCAATCAGCTGCGTCACCTGGCTGCCGAAATCGATGATGAGGATGCTGTCGGGATGGGCTATCTGGGTCATGGCGAGCCTTTAAAGAATTGCCGGGCGTAAGGCAACCCGGCAGATGCCTTGAAAAGCCAGAAAATGGGCTTCAGTGCAAGCTTTAGAGCGGAATCTCTCCAGCCTTTATGGCGTCCTTCAGCCTGTCGACGGCCTCTGCCAGCCTCTCGTCGATGACGTGCAGATATTCGGTCCAATCACCGATATGGTGGACGTCCGCCCTGCCATCGGAGATGCCGCGCAAGCCGATCAGCGGAACGCCGAAACGCTGGCAGGCCCGCAGAACCGCGAAGGTCTCCATCTCCACCAAGTCGGCGTCGATCGCCTCGTAGGCACTTCCGGATACGACGTTAGCGCCGGTTGAAACCCGGGCAGTGGGGATCTGCGGGATGATGAATGGGAGCGGCACCTCTGCCGGCAGATCGAGAAAGGGCGTGCGCCCTCTTTCGAAGCCGAAGGCGGAGGCGTCCATGTCGCGGTAGGAGACGCTCGCCGCCTGGTAGACGTCCGCCTGTTCCAGTGTGCGCGAACCGGCGGAGCCGAGCGACACGACGAGATGCGGCAGGCGCGCCTGGCCGTTGAGGTCGCTTAGTGCCGCGGTCAAGGAGACGGCAGCTTCCACCGGCCCGACGCCGGTCATCAGTGGCCGGAAGCGGGCCTTCAGATGCGGGCCATACTCGGCATCTGCCGCCATGACGAAGAGAAGGCGCTTGTCGTCGATATCGACCAGTTCATAGCTCATTTTCGTTGAACCCTTCGCGGCCCTTGAGAACCATCATCGTACCGGTCATCGACGCGATCAGTTTGGCTGGTCCGTCGGAGATCGCATAGGCGCGCCCGTCGGCAACGATGATGTTGCTGCCAGGCTTGGTGATTTCGCCGCGAAAGAGAAAACGCTCACCACGCCCCGGAGACATGAGATTGACCTTAAACTCGATCGTCAACAAAGACGCTTCGGGCTCGACGATGGTGTAGGCTGCATAGGTGCAGGCGGTATCGAGTGCTGCGGCGATGACGCCTGCGTGCAAGATGCCGTGTTGCTGGGTCAGCTTGGGATGAAAGGGCAGTTCGATTTCGACCAGCCTGTGCTCGATACGCGAGAGCTCAGCTTTTATTGCCTGTACGACGCCCTGACGTGCAAAGCTCTTTTCAATGCGCTGGCGAAAATCGCCAGGATCGGTGAATGCCATTCCCCTGCCTCTCATTTTTACGCAAAAATGACATGGCGTCCGTTCACGCGCAAGACAAGGGTGGCTGATCCGTCGGTTGTTGCCAACCGACGGATCGAGGCCAGTTTCACATCACGCCAGATGATGGGGCTTTTGCAGACCATAGACCGGGGTTTCAAGCCCCACCTGGCGCGCCTTCAGCTGAAGCGACAGATATTGCGAGTAGTGGCGCGACTGATGCAGGTTGCCGCCGTGAAACCACAGCGCCTGTTGCTGGGTCGGTTTCCACATGTTGCGTTGCTCCCCTTCCCACGGGCCGGGATCCTTCGTCGTGTTGGAGCCGAGGCCCCAGCACTTGCCGACCTTGTCTGCCACCTCGCGGGAGATAAGATCTGCTGCCCAGCCATTCATCGAGCCGTAACCGGTCGCGTAGACCACCAGATCCGCCGGCAGCTCGGTGCCGTCTTTCAACACCACGGCATTTTCCGTGAGATACGAGACATCCACGCCGGATTTCAGCTTGATCGAGCCGTCGATCACCAGATCGCAGGCGCCGACATCGATGTAGTAGCCGGAGCCGCGACGCAGATACTTCATGAACAGACCGGATTCGTCATCGCCGAAGTCCAGCATGAAGCCGGCTTTCTCCAGTGCCGCGTAGAAATCTGCATCCTTTTCGCGGATCCTGTCGTAAATCGGGATCTGGAACTCATGCATGATCCTGTAGGGGAGCGAGGCGAAGATGAGATCGGCCTTGCGCGTCGTCATCCCACTCGCGACCGCGCGTTCGGAATAGAGATCGCCAAGACCGATTTCCATCAGCGAGTCCGATTTGACGATGTGGGTGGACGACCGCTGCAGCATGGTGACGTCTGCGCCGGCTTCCCAAAGGGCGGCGCAAATATCATGGGCCGAGTTGTTGGAGCCGATCACCACGACCTTTTTGTCTGCATAAGCATCCGGGCCAGGATGCTGCGATGAGTGCTGCTGTTCACCCTTGAAGATATCCTGCCCTTGAATTTTCGGCACGTTTGGCTTGCCCGACATGCCGGTCGCCAGCACCAGCTGTTTCGGCCGCAGCACGACGTCCTCACCGGCACGGTTTACGACGACCGTCCATTCGCCTTTGGCCTCGTCATACTGCGCAGATCTGCAGGTCGTTGAGCCCCAGTAATTCAGCTCCATGACCTTGGTATACATCTCCAGCCAATCGCCCACCTTGTCCTTGGGGGTGAAGACCGGCCAGTTTTCCGGAAAAGGAATATAGGGCAGGTGATCGTACCAGACGGGATCGTGCAGGCAGAGCGACTTGTAGCGCTTGCGCCAGCTGTCGCCCGGCCGCTCGTTCTTTTCAATGATGATCGTCGGAACGCCGAGTTGGCGAAGGCGCGCACCAAGCGCAATGCCACCCTGGCCGCCGCCAATAATGACGACATAGGGCTGCTCCGAATAACCGAGTTCGCTGGCTTCGGCCTCGCGCTTTTCTTTCCAGGTCCGGCGGTTGCGGTCATGGCCGTGTTCGGCGCCCATGGGACGGCGTATGCCTTTCGGCTCTTCGTGACCTTTCAGTTCGCTCATCGTGGTCAGCAAGGTCCAGATCAGCCCGTCCTTCAGGCGGATATGGCCGTATCCACGCGCTGTCGTAGTCTCGAACTCAAACCAGCCTTCGGTGACGCCACCACCTTCCGAGGCGGGCTCTTTACCGTCTTGCACAAAGCCCGAAGGCTTGATTGCGGCAAGCTGGCTCTGGAGCATGTCGCGGATTTGTTCGCGGCCTTCCAGCGTCTTCAGGTTCCAGGTGAAGGTTACCAGATCTCGCCAGTGGCAATCGGCATGAAACAGGTGGATGGCAGCATCTATGTCGCCAGCTTCAAGCGCTGTGCCGAGCTTGGAAAGAACAGTGTCGATTTTGGTGGCGGGACTGACGTCAAGCATATTCATCTCCTCCATTGGTTGCTTGGGTCTCGTGGCAAGCGGCGGTCTCTCCACCTGCCAGCCTGTGATCTGCCGCATTCCGGGCTCCTCTTCCCGGCCTGCGACAGGGATGAGCTATTTGGAAAGATCGATGAGAATCTTCAGATGCGTGCCGGCCGGGTCCAGCAAGGTATCGAAGCCCTCAGACACGGCGGTATCGAGCGTGATGCGCTTGGTGACGATCTTCGTGGCGGGTAACAGCCCAGAGGCAATCAAACGAATCACGCGGGGCCAGTAATGGGTCGGGTAGGCCCAGGAGCCCTTGATTTCCAGGTCCCGGAAAGTCACCTGGAACCAATCGAGCGGATTTTCATGTGGGTGGAGGCCCGTCTGGACCACGACGCCTTGCTTGCGTACGGCATCGGCACAGGCCTTGAGCGCATGTTCGTTGCCGACGCATTCGATCGCGACATCGCAGCCGACCAGCCCTTCGGTTGCCGAGCGCACCACATCGCCGACATGATCGCGCTTCGGGTTGATGGTGATCACGTCGGGAATGACGTTGCGAGCAAGTTCGAGGCGCGCATCGTTGAGATCGGAGACGAAAAGCTGCGCGGCACCGGCGGCGCGAGCGGCGAGAAGCGTCAGCATGCCGATCGGGCCGGCACCCGTCACCAGGACGCTGTTGCCGGCGGTCACGCCACCGCGGTCGCAGGCATAGACGGCAACGGCCGTCGGTTCTACCAGCGCTGCTTCCTCATCGGTCATGTCGTCCGGAATTTTCTGGACGTTGTATTCATTGACCAGCGCTGCCTCGGCCATGCCGCCGCCGTCCCAGCTCAGTCCGACGAGCGCCAGTTGCGGGCTCAGATGGAAGAGACCGCGATCGGCAAAGTAATCGCCGGAGCGCGGCATGACCAGTGGCTGGATCGATACGCGGTCACCGACGCGCACCGAGGTCACGCCCTCTCCGATGGCCTCCACCACACCGCCGAATTCATGGCCCAGGATCTGCGGACCATGCGCGCCAGTGAACGGGTGCGGCTCGGTGGGCACGAAGATCGGTCCGTAGCTGTATTCGTGGAGATCGGTGCCGCAGATGCCGACGAAGCGGTTACGGACGAGCACCTGTCCCGGTCCGGGATGTTTCGGATCTGGAACATCCTCGATCCGCAAATCCTTGGCCGCATGAAATCTAAGGGCGCGCATTTTTTTCCTCCATGGCGTCTGATGCCAGAGAAGGTGCAATGCCCATGCCAGACGCGTTCCTAGGCTGAGACGCCGGAGATTGCTGGGGTTTCGTGACAGGCCGGTTTTGCATTCCGCCACAACTGTGGTGCTACAGCTGTGGCGCGTGCCTCACTCAGTGAGGCTTGCCGATGCCAAGCCTGCGCATCCGACGATGGAGTGTGGTGCGATCAATACCAAGCCTTCTGGCCGCCTCGGAGACATTGCCGTCGCATGCGGCAAGCAGCGCGCGAAGATCAAGTTCCCGTTCATCGGTCACAGGCGTTGTCGCGGCGAAAACGAGATGTTCGGGCAGATCATCCACCGTGATAAATCCGTCGTCGCAGAGCGCTGCGGCGAAGGCTATCGCATTGTCCAGTTCGCGAATATTGCCCGGCCAGCGATGGTGCGCGAGCGCCAACTGCGCGGCATGGGAGAGCGACAATTGGCGGCCCGGCATGCTGTGTTTCTCCAAGGTCCTCTCAAGCAGCCACAAAAAGTCCTCCCGCTCTCTCAACGGCGGCAACGTCATGACGGCGGTATTCAGCCGATAATACAGGTCCTCGCGGAAGTCTCCGGAGAGCACCATGTCCCTCAGAGGGCGGTGCGACGCGGAGATGACCCTGAAATCAACCTTCTGCGGTGTCGAGCCGCCGACCGGCAGAACCTCTCCCTCGGCGAGAACCCGCAGCAGCCGGTTCTGTGCAACGAGCGGCATATCGCCAATCTCATCCAGAAAAAGCGTGCCCCCATCCGCTTCTTCCACGAGCCCTTTGCGTCCCTTCGGCAAAGCGCCGGTGAAGGCGCCTGGAAGATAGCCGAACAGCTCGCTTTCGATCAGCTGTTCGGGAATGGCTGCGCAATTGATGGTGACGAAGCGGCCGGATAGCCCGCTTAAATCATGAATGATGCGCGCCAGATGCTCCTTGCCGGTGCCGGTCTCGCCCTGCAGCAGGATCGGGAGTTTCGAAGGTGCCAGTCTCTCCACCTTCCGCTGGAGGTTCTGGATCGCCGGTCCGCTCTGGCCAATTCTGGAAACCGTCGCCTGAGGTTTCGACCGCGCGAGCGGCACGGTCGATCTGGTTTGCTGCGGCTCGATTGCATGCGCGTAAAGGATGGTCCCGCCTTTGACCACGATCCGCCTTTCCTGCGGAAGGCTGGAGCGGGTATGGGACGCGAGCTCATCAAGGTCGGCTTCGAAGAACGCCTCGACGCGCTGTCCGAGAAGTTCCTCCGGCTTTCGCCAGTCCAAACCTCGTGATGCGGCGAGGAAGCGGGCAGCGCCATGGGTCATGCCCGTGATCCGGCCAGCGCCATCGACCGAAAGGGCCGCCTCCGGATCGACATCCAGAAACTCCGGTGCGCTGGCAAAGCGCAGCACGAGATCATGTCGGCTGCTCGCCATCAGGTTCGCCAGTTCTATGCGTCGTACCGTCGAAGACACAAGATGGCGGGCCATGTTCTGGCTCGTCTTGAGGATGGGGGAACTCAGAAGCGAGATATCCAACACGGCTGCGAGAGCGCCTTGCGTATCGTAGATGGGTGCGGCGGTGCAGGAGAGCGGCGTATGGGTGACATCGAAATGGTCGGTCTGGTGAATGGTCAGCGCTTCGCCCGTCGCAATACAGGCCCCTACAGCGCAGGTGCCGGCGCGGGGTTCCGACCACTCCGATCCGAGGTAAAGTCCTGCCTTGCGCAGATTGTTGTTGAAGGAGGGATCCCCCAGGAATTCCACCGTCACTCCCTGCCGATCGGAGAGAAGGAGCACATAATTCTGCTCCGCCACCTGGCGGTAGAGCGCTTCCAGGGCGGAACGGGCAATGTGCACCAGATCTCCGGATCGCTGCCGATGTTCGCGCAGCCGCGTGTCCGAAACGATCACCGCTTCCCGCGCTTTTGCCGGGTCCAACTGGTAGGTATCGAGGCAGCGTCTCCAGGATTCCAGGACGACGGCATCACGACCGGTGTTCATGCCATCTGCGACATGCTCGATTTCTTTGATGTGATCCGAAACATTCATAGACTGCCGGCTTTCGATCGCCGCCTCCCATGGCTCTCGCAGAGAGCTTAACCAGTTTCGGTCTGGGTTTCCACTCCGGTGCTCCCAATGGTTGCCGGAAGCGGAGCAGACTTGCGACTACAGCATCGTGCTTTGCAAAAATCGGCCTCGATGTTCGGAAAGTTCAATGTGTCGATTCAAAAAGGTCAGGCATCCTTTGTGCGTCCAGCAGGACGCACGGCGCTTTAGTTCAAATAGAGAATGCTGGCATTCAGAAGCGTGGCAAAGCCGACCCAGGCCGCGTAGGGGATGAAGAGCAACATGGACAGCCGGTCGCGGCTGGAGGTCAGAATGATGAAGGCGATGATGCAGATCAGCATCGGAACGATGATGATCAGACCCGCTGCCGGGCTCTGCATGCCGAAGAACATCGGCGACCAGAGGAAGTTCAGCAGCATCTGGCTGCCCCAAAGCTGCATCCGTCCGCCCATACGGCTTCGCAACCACGTGCGCGCGCCGGCAATGGCGATCATCACGTAAAGGGTGGTCCAGACGGGGCCGAAAATCCAGTTGGGAGGATTGAATGGCGGCTTGTTCAGGGACTGGTACCAGTCGCCGGGAACGTTGTTGATGCCAATCAACGCGCCACAGGTCACGACCACAGCGATAAAAACGAGATAGACGACGAGCGCGTTCTTCATGCCGCATGAATGGTGGCGACAGGCTTTGGTTCCCGCGCTATTTCAACAAATTAGCGAGAGATGCGCGCAATGTGCTGGTCCCATGAAACAGCATTCATCCGGCCCGCAAAATCTCCGGCATAGGAGGAGGCGATGACGCCGCTTTTCGATGCGGCGACGCCTGCCGCTTCGCGCAATGCGGTCTGCGTCAGCACCGTGCCGCGCTTCTCGTCTAGCGTGACGAAGGCGTTGCCGTTGGGAGACGTCAACCCCACCACACCCGCCTCGCGGTTGACCGCGATGGCCCCGACATAGTTGGCTAGCCGCCCGGTCGTCTCATCGGGCAGGTCGACGAAACGCAGATCCTTGCCCTTGGAGAAATAGCCTGCAAGTGGGGGCAGGTCATTGCGCGGGCCTTCATACTGGCAGGCAAACCAGATGCGACCGTCATTGCCGAGATCGACGTGGCGGGTGGAAAGCTGCTTCAGCTGCTCCGGGAGGGTGTGTTTCTGGATCAGGTTGCCGGTCGCAGCCTCCAGAAGCACCAGCGAGGGCTCCATGCGATCGATATTGAGTTTGGTGCGGCCAAAATCCGGGTGTGTCTCGATCCCGCCATTGGCGATCACGATCATCGAGCCGTCGGTACTCACTGTCATGTCGTGGGTGCCGATCCCGTGGGCGTCATATTCGCCGAAGCGGCAGAAGCCGTCTCGGGCATCGTAAAGGCCGATGACGCCACGATTGCCATCGAAGTCGTTCTCGCTGGCATAGAGGATCGTACCATCCGGCGAAAACTGTCCGTGACCGTAAAAGTGCCGCCCCTCGGGCGTGTTGATCACCACTGGAGCGCGACGACCGCGTGGATCGAAGGCGACGAAGAAGGTCCCGGGCCTTCGGGCGAAAGCGACCGTCATACCCGTCTCCGGGCTGAAAGCCAAACCATGCGCGCGTGCCGGCAAGGCGATCTTATGAATGATCTCTCCCGCCTCGCTGAGCGTCGCCACGCCATAAGCACCGTCGCGACTACGGAAGGCGGAGGCGAAGACGGCGTCGGTGCGCTCCAGCGCGAAAAGCGAACGCGGCGCAAGCGAGGCCAGAAAGGGGACACCGGCAGCCTTGATGAAGCTGCGTCTGTCGATAAGAAGCCGCCGGTCCTTGTCCACGTCAGTCTCCGTCCGAGAACGAAAAGCCGGAGCTCAGACCGATGGCGCCGCCATATTGGTCGTTGATGCGGTAGATCAGGTCTTTGCCGTTCAACAGCAGGTAATCGACCTTGGCGCGCTCCTTGTCGTCAGCCAAGGCTTTTTCGACATCGGGATTTATGGTGCCGGAGACGCGGACCATGGATTTGGCGATGAAGTCGATAGAGCCGATGATCGAGCGCTGATCCGGTGGCAGGAGATCGCCCATATGGGCGGTGTGCAGTAGATCCTGGACGGCGGCGATGTTGTCGCCGATACTCTTCCAGGTGAGACCGGAGCGCCAGTAGATGGCGGTGCGCGGAAATTTCACATTGTCCGGCCCCTTGTAGAAAGTCTCGATGCGCTGGTCGCGGATCGCTTCTGATGCATGGACGAGAACGCCGAGAAGGGCGACGAGTGCCTCCCGCTCATCGCGAAAGACAGGGTTGTCCGAACCCGGTTCTTTCCAGTTCTTTGCTGTCCCGTCCGGTGCCGTCCAGATCGTCACCAGTTCGTTTCCGATATTGGCAAGATTGCCGGCGATCGCCGCGCCGTAGCGGCAGCGGAAATCATTCTTCTGGCCGGTCAAAGCCTCGGCGCCGGTACCGTAGAGCACGAACTCCAGAGCACCAAGACCCTGTGCTGCGACGCTCTTTGTCTTCAATCCTTTCGCCGTCGTTACGCTCTCATCCTTGTCGGCGAGATAGCGCTGCACCTGCTTCAAGCCCAGACCCTTCTTGTCCGGATAATAGAGAATGCGCTCGAAACGGTTCTGTTCGATGACCGGACCGACGCGGACGATTTCGATATGCGACCAGGCGTCCACCGTATCGGCAAAACCTCGCTTGGCATCGTTCATCTTGTTGGCGGATGGATCGGCACAGAGCGCTTGCATCTTGCTTTCCAGCGCGCGTGCCTTGTCGCGGAATGTCTCATAGCCAGGACGGATGAACCCGTCGACGGCCTTTTCCATCGTCGCACGCACCTTGACGGGGTCGAGCGGCGGCGGTGGCATCAACTCGACATCCTGGGCCTTCGCCGTACCCATGAAGAGAAGGATCGTCAGCGGCAGGCCTGCCAGAAGTTTACGCATCGAAATGTCCATCAAAGAGACTCCAGAAATGTCAGCAATGCCTGCCGATCGGATTTTTGCAAGGCGGCAAAGGCGTCGCGCGCTTTTTGTGCCTCACCCCCATGCCAGAGAATGGCTTCGGTCGGGCTGCGGGCCCGTCCGTCATGCAGATAGAACTCGTTGCCGTTGACAGCGCCCGTCAAGCCAATACCCCAGAGCGGCTGCGTGCGCCATTCCTTGCCTGTCGCGTCACCAACCTGCTGCCCATCCGCCAGACCGTCGCCCATGTCATGCAGAAGAAAATCGGAATAGGGCCAGGTTAGTTGGAAAGAGTGAAGGGGATCGTCGGCGCTTCGTCTTGTGACAAATTTTGGCGTGTGACAGGTCGCGCAGCCGCTGTCGTAGAACATTTGTTTGCCGCGCAGAACATCGGGGGCATCCACATTGCGTCGGGCAGGAACGCTCAGGTTTTCGGTATAGACCGTCACGAGATCAAGAACAGGGGAGGGTGCTTCGGTGTCGCCCAACCGCTTTTGCACCCCGGTCGGCATGGCAAGACAGTCCGTCTGCCTTTCCGTGCAATCCCCATAGGCATTGGGCGCGTCGGGTGTCGATATGCCGAGATCATGCGAAAAGGCCATTGCGGCCTGATCCCGCACGGTTGCGTTCTGGGCTTTCCAGCCGAAACGACCGAGCGACAACGTGCCTGAACGATGGTCGCGAACGAAGGCGGGCTTGCCGGAAATTCCATCGCCGTTTTTGTCCTCAGGATCGGCATTGGCGAGAATGTCTTCTTGAGCGATCGCTTCGATCAAGCCCAGGCCAAGCGTCGGCTGCGCAATCCGGGGAGAGATAGAGGTTGTGGCTTCGAGAGGTCCAGCAGCCAAGCCATCGACGCGATAGCTCGGCTTGCGCAGTGACACGATTTCGCCGTCGCCAAGCGTAACCGTCCGCTCCTCATAGGAAACGGTCAATTTGCCTTCCGCCTGCAAACCCGGCACGGCGAGGTTTTGCAGTTGAGCGCCGTAGGTCACATCGGGAAAATTGAGGACCCGATGGTCCTGGAGAAGCTTGTCTTCCTCAGACGTGCGTGGAGCGCGTGCAAGGCGGGCGATCATCGAGACGGCATCCTCGCCCTCACGCGGCGGGCGCCCGCGTCCGTCATTGATATGACAGGTCTGACAGGAGCGGGCGTTATAGAGCGGCCCCAAACCATCGGAAGCCTGCGTCGACGAAGGTGAGGACACCCACAGCTTCTGGAACAGCGCATGGCCGAGCTTGAAGTCCTGGTCCTGCTCCAGGGCGATGTTGGCGGACGGTTGGGAGAAGGACGTATTGCCCGGCGCAACCCTTGTTGTCGCCGCACCGGCGGACATGGCTTCGAAAGGTTCGGCCTTGGAGAAATCGGTCGTAGGCCTAGTGACGGCGCGAACGCGATCGAGATCGCTTTGGGAGATGTCGCGGCGTGTCGCATCGGCAGCCAGTGACGGCAGGCCGCATATGAGAAGGGCGAGGGTGGGCGTGACAAGCCGAACGAGATCAGTGCGCTTCATGTCCTCGGCTCACGATGACCCGGCTTGGAGAAATGGAAACGAGATGATGAGGCCGTCCGGGACGGCAGCCTCATCTATTCTTCGGATCAATCTATCTTACTTGAAGACGGCGTTTGGATTGTCGAGGCTCTGGGACCCCTCAAGCTCGATCTTGCCGAGGTCGAGGGCGGCAATCACGCGTTCGATCGTCTTGGTCTGGTCGAGAAGCCCGTCGATGGCGGCCTGCACCACGGCGTTACCCTCCTTGTTGCCTTCGCCGATCATCTGGTCGTAGGCTTCAACGGTCTTGGCGCGCTTTTCCATGGCGTGCATGGCATCGAGCGTTTTGTTGAGCTTCGCTTTCATCTCGTCGTCCAGCTTCTTGTCGCTGGCGGCAATGAGTTCGGAGAGCGAAGGTCCGGTCATCTTGGTCCCGTCGGCGCGGGTGTATTCGCCGGTATAGGCCGAAGCGATGCCGATCGCGTCGTTGAGATGCGAATTATAGGTGTTGTCGGAGAAGCAATCATGCTCTTCTTCCGGATCGTGCAGCAGAAGGCCAAGCTTCATGCGCTCGCCCGCAAGCTCGCCATAGGACAGCGAGCCCATACCGGTGAGGATCGCGGACAAGCCCTTCTTGGGATCGGCTTCGACATTCTTCGTCGCCTCGCCATCCGGCGCCCAGTTCGCGGCCATCTCCTTCAGGTCGGAGACCAGCAGGGTCGAAGCGGCTTTCAGATAATCGACGCGGCGGTCGCAATTGCCGCCCGTGCAGTTCTTCGTGTCATAATCAGTGTACGGGCGGTTGCCCGCTCCTGGGCCGGTGCCGTTCAAATCCTGACCCCACAGCAGAAACTCGATCGCGTGATAGCCCGTGGTGACGTTGGCTTCCACTTCGCCAGCTTCTGCAAGGCTTCGGATCAGTTCGGGCGTGATCTTGGATGCATCGACCACTTCTCCGCCAACGGTCAGTTTCTTGTTGGCGATGATGTTGGCCGTGTAGAGTTCGTTCTCGTCGCTCTCAGTGCCGTAGGAACTATCGACATAGTCGATCAGGCCTTCATCGAGCGGCCATGCATTGACCTTGCCTTCCCACTCATCAACGATCGGGTTGCCGAAGCGATAGACTTCAGACTGCTGGTAGGGAACACGCGCCTTGATCCATGCTTCGCGGGCAGCTTTCAGCGTCGCGTCACTCGGCGCTGCAATCAGCGCGTCGATCGCCTTGTCCAGCGCTTCTGCGGTGGTCAGTGAATCCTGATACTTCGCCTCAGCCAACTCGGCATAGTGCTTGACCACGGCGGCGGGATCGGTCGCTGCTCTTGCGGGAGCCGCGGTGAAGGCTGACGATGCAGCGAAAAGCGCCATGCTGGCGCTTAGAACGGTTTTGCGAAACATGCTCTCTCCTGTCCAGCACTGCGGTAACGAGGCTGTGAAGGCGAGTTCTGAACCAATCATAAACTGGTGTCAAATATTCTAGTTTAGAAGCTTTCCAACAAACGGACTGACACGGTCTTATCGCCTTGCAGCAGCGTTTATATGAGGAAATCCTTTCTAGCCCTTGCGAGTCATGGCGCAGAAGAAGAAGCCATCCGTATCCGTCGTCGCTGGCGTCAGAGTTACCGTTTCACCATCTGCGGAATGGGGCCTGGTCGCGGTCGGCCCGAAGGTCTTCGTCCACCGGTCAAGTGCCGACGTGATGGAGAATTCCGGGTTTTCGGCGCAGAAGCGACGAACCTGACGCTCGTTCTCTTCCGGCAGCACGGAGCAGGTCACATAGAGAAGTTCACCACCAGGCCGCACAAAGGCCTTTGCCTGATCCAGAGCTTCGGCCTGTTGACCGACGCGCTCTTCCAGATTGCGTTGCGTGATGCGCCATTTTGTGTCGGGCCGCCTGCGCCATGTGCCGGTGCCCGTGCACGGTGCGTCCACGAGAACGCGGTCGAACTTGTCGCGGAACGCGTTCAGTCCGGCCGGTCTGTCATGCACCTGGACGTTTCGCGTGCCGGCACGTTTCAGACGCTCGATGATCGGCGCCAGGCGTTTGCGATCGGCATCGAAGGCGTGAACCTGGCCCTTGTTGTTCATGGACGCGGCCATGGCCAGCGTCTTGCCGCCGCCGCCGGCGCAATAGTCGAGGATCTGCTCACCTTCCGTGGCACCTGCCAGATCGGCAACGATCTGCGAGCCTTCGTCCTGCACCTCGAACCAACCCTTCTGGAAGGAAAGCTCGGCTGTGACGTTTGGCAGGCGCGACGGACCTTCGCCCGCTGGAATGCGTATACCTTGACGCGCGATGCGGGTTGCGACGGCGCCGGTCTCTTCCAGCGCCTTGAGCACCTTGTCGCGGTTTGCCTTCAGCGTGTTGGCACGAAGGTCGAGCGTCGGGCGTTCATTCAGTGCTTTTGCCTGTCGGAGCCAGTCGTCTTCAAATGCCGCCACAAGCGATGGCTGAACCCATTCCGGAATATCGCCCTGGATGTACAGAGGCGCGTCGGCCAGCGAGCGGCTTTTCAGTGCGTTGATTGAATCTTCGGAAAGAGGCGGGGGTGCGAACTTATCGCCATCGAACTCTTGCGCCAGTTGCTCAGGCGTTTTGCCCCATTGGCGCAGCATGACGGCGTAGCCCAGCGCGGTGGCGCTATCGTCATCCATCAACCATGCGTGGGACAGTTTCATGCGAAGGGCATCGTAGACGATGTTGCCGATGGCGGCCCTGTCGCCGGAACCAGCGAAACGATGCGCCAGTCCCCAGTCTTTCAGTGCGTCGGCGACCGGGCGTCTGCGCGCCTCGATATCTGCCAACACTTCGATTGCTCCGGCCAAACGCCCGCCCAAACGCATTGTCTACCTCATTCTGTGATGCCCGGTTGGTAGACGCGAATGGCGGCGAGGGCAAGGCTTAGGCTGGAATTCCCGAACAAGCGCTTCGGAAATCAAAGCATGGTTCACGTCAAGCGCCTAAACGGCCTCGCGAGAACGACATGCGGCAAAACAAGTCTTACTTGGCGGCGACGATCTCGTAGCAGACTTTCGCCGTACCGGAGCTAACCATGCCGAGGTTCTTGGCTGCAGCCTTGGACAGGTCGAGAACACGACCCTTGATGAACGGGCCACGGTCATTGATGCGAACGACAACCGCTTTGCCATTGCGTGCATTGGTCACCTTGACCTTGGTGCCGAACCGCAAGGAGCGATGCGCTGCGGTCAGATTGGAAGGATTCATCCTTTCGCCGGAAGCAGTCTTGGAAGTGAGAGCATACCAAGATGCGCCGCCGCAACCATTTGCGGCACTGGCTTGAAGAGGAGCGATAAAACAGCAGGCGGCAATAGTTGCTGCCGCGATAGTCATGCGTCGGATAGTCGTCAAACTGTGCTTCCCTGATACTCGGCCCCGCGCCGAATGAATTGCGGAGAGTTTAGGGACGCGGAAAAATGGCAAAAACTTGCCTCCTTCCAATCACGAACTGTTACAGACTGTAACATTCGTGATCGGTAGCGTGAAAGCCAATTTTAGATAGCCGTCTATGGTTTCGGAAAAATTTCTTTAGAATCAAACCACAAGCGCAAAAGCATTGCGGCACCAGCTTACGAGTCACGACTTCACAAAAGTCGAGCGAAATAATTTTCTAAAAGCTGAAAAAATCCTCTAAATTTGCACATTAATAAAAGGTTAAAGACAAATTTGACGATGATAAACATTCTCAAAACGCCACTTGGATGGATTTTTCACCCTTTGAAGATGAACGTTCATTCATCTTTCCAGGTGCCGCTTTCCCACAATTGGCGCAGCGATCCGCGGTAATCGGGGTAGCGAAACGAAAAGCCTATGTGGCGGAGCTTGCCGTTCGAGACCCTTTTGTTCTCGCCATAGAAGGACCGGGCCATGGGGCTGAGTTCCGCCGTCTCAAAGGATTGTTCGGGAGGAGGGTCGATCCCCATCAGATCCGCGGCGAACGTCACGACATCTTGCGGCGGTGCCGGCTCGTCGTCCGTCACGTTGAAGATGCCGTTGGCGTTGCGCGACACAAGGAAAGCGCTCACTGCCCCGATGTCCTCGACGCGGATGCGATTGAAGACTTGATCCTGCTTGATCAGGCGCCGGGCAGTCCCCTTTTCCAGGTTCATGAAGCCGTTGCGGCCCGGTCCATAAATGCCCGACAGACGCAGAATACAGAGCGGCACCGAGGCGTCGTTCGCCACTTTGATCCACGCCTGCTCTGCCTCCACGCGCTCCAACGAGCGCGCCGAAACGGGCTTGCAAGGCGTTGCTTCATCGACCCATGCCCCATCGTGATTGCCATAAACGCCGACGGTGGAGAGATAGGCAGCCCATTTCAGCTGCGGCATGAGCGATTGCACATCCCCACCGCAAAGTCGCAACAATGGATCGCCCGTCTTGCCGGGAGCAATCGATTGGACGAGATGGGTGACGGTTGAGAGTGCCGCGCGCAGATCGTCATTGAGCATTTCGCCATCGAAAATGAAGGGGGTGATGCCGAGCGATTGCAGCTTGTCGGCCTGGTCCGCGCTTCGCGTGGTACCGCACACCCGGTCCATGCTGTCCTGAAGACTTTTGGCGATAGCTTTGCCGGAATATCCGGCACCGAAAATCATCAGCTGCGACATCTATGCTCCTGCGATACGCCACTCTTCCTGCACATCCGAATCGTCCTCGGTCGTGTGCGACGCAGCGTAAGCATGGAAGTTATGGCTGTCCATCAACTGTGAAAGTGCCCAGACGGCCATTCCGCGCACCTCCGGTGATGCATCACTTGCCAGACCCTTGCACTTTTCGACCAAGCCTTGGTCCTTCGAATTGCCGGCCGCGATCAGAACGTTACGGATGAAGCGATTGCGACCAATCCGCTTGACTGGCGATCCGCTGAAGAAGGTTCGGAATGCAGCGTCATCGAGCCCAAGAAGAAAGTCGATGGAGGGTTCCTTGAGATCCTCTCGCGCCTGCAACTTCATTTCCGATGCGCTGGCGGCGAACTTGTTCCAGGGGCACGCAGCAAGACAATCGTCGCAGCCATAGATGCGGTTGCCGATCATCGGTCTGAATTCGTGCGGTATAGGCCCTTTATGCTCAATCGTCAGATAGGAAATGCAGCGCCGTGCATCGAGCTTGTAGGGCGCCGGAAAGGCATTGGTCGGGCATGCCTCCAGGCAGGCGCGACAGGAGCCGCAATGATCCCTCTCAGCCTCATCGAGACAGAGTTCGGCCGTGGTGAACATGCTGCCGAGAAAGAGCCATGAGCCGAAGGAGCGGCTGACGAGATTGGTGTGCTTGCCCTGCCAACCAAGACCGGCAGCGGCAGCCAGCGGCTTTTCCATCACCGGCGCAGTATCGACGAAGACCTTCACGTCCTCTCCGGCACGCGCCGCAAAGCGTGTTGCGATCTCCTTCAGTCGTCCTTTGATGACGTCATGATAGTCGCGGTTGCGGGCGTAAACGGAGATTGCGGCCTTGTCCGGCTTTTCGAGGATTGTGCGCGGGTCTTCATCCGGTCCGTAATTCAGTCCGAACATCACGATCGAGCGGACATCACCCCACAGGGTCTTGGGGGAGGCCCGCCGCTCCTGCGTTTCCGCCATCCAGCCCATGGTGCCGTGGAAGCCGCTATCGAGAAATTCACGCAGTCGATCCGGCGCCAGCGGAATAGCGTCCGGCGAGGTGATCCGACAGAGGTCGAAGCCAAGCGCCGTTGCTTCCGCTTTGACGAAATCCGTCAGCTTGCGGGCGCGCAGCTCCTGCTTCTGCAAGACCGTGTCGATTGCTTCTCTCCTGGGACGCCTGCCGGCACTGCGCCGACTGAGACGCTATATATAATGCGTGGTGACAGGATTAGAAATCGAGATCGGCATAATGGGAAGAGGGTGCCAGACGCGGCACGCGTTCGGCCAGCAGCGGACGGAAGGACGGGCGCGACTTCACCCGCTGGTACCATTCCTTGGCAATCGGCGCTTCCAGCCAGTTGATCTCCCCGAGATAGTCAAGAATGGAGACCGATGCTGCGGCCGCGAGATCGGCATAGCTCAAGCGATCCCCGGCAATCCAGGTGCGCGACCCGGCAAGCCATTCGAGATACTTCATATGCTGGCGAATGTTTGACCGGGCGGTCCGCAAAAGTTTCGAGTCCGGCGGTCCGCCACCTTGGGCAGCGGTCATCTGCAATTTGTAGACGCGCTCGCGCACCAAGGGCTTGGTGACGTCGTTTTCCATTTTCTGAAGAAACCACTCGGTCAGACGGCGGATTTCAGCGCGTTGAAACGGTTCTTCCGCTAGAAGACGACGATCGCGCTTCAGCACGCCGTGGGCTTCATCCAGAAACTCTGCCAGCACATAAGGCCCACAGAGCGAGCGCATGTTGTCGTCGAGATAGACGGGCAAGGTACCGGCAGGATTGAGCGCTAGAAATTCCCGCCTCTTTTCCCAGGGCTGCTCCTCGACAAGATCGATCTGGAAGCCATATTCGGCAAGGATCAGCCGGACGAACCGTGATGCTGTCGACATGGAGGAATGATAAAGAGTTGGCATTTGCGCTCAGAGTTTGTGTTTCTTGCGGTTGCTTATCTGTGGTGGAAAAAAGCTCAAAGTGCGGCTTTGGCACGAAATAATAGACGAAGTTTTTTTAACGTAACTTTAATGCTGCGTTGCACCACGGAATGGGCGCGAAAATCGGGACCGATTTTCGAAAAACGCAATGGGTAGGCTCGAATAAGATGGAGCGTCCCTTGTGCATCCAGGGATGCGCGGCGCTCTTTCTCTTTCGTGACGGCCTTGAGCGGCTGCAATAAAAAAGCGCCCTGGATTTTCCCTCCGGGCGCTTAGCCTTTTCACGCAACGGCCGTCCGAGCCATCGACCTCACTGCGCAGAGATGGAGCTCGTTGCGCATGGGTCAACCCCATAGGCAGGAGAGCAACCGGTCTTGCCCGCGGCAACCGTGCCCGGAGCCATGAACGAACCTGCCAGAACAACCAACGCCGCACACGCAAAAAAGAGTGCGATAGACCTGCCCATTTCTCATTGCCTTTCAAAATTAAAATACGAGCGGTCACGCCGCTGCTTGGTTGTTCGATGGAGGATGTGTCGTGATTGTGGCGTTTACCAATAACTGACGTTGCTGAACACCGGGTTAATGTGAAGACTTTTCCACCGTTGCCCTTGCGCCACGCTTGCGGCATTCCCCACGCGTTTCCGCGACATTCTCACCCCTTGAACGTCGCGACAAATTCATCGCCGAACGCTCGTTGGGGTCATAACGGGTGGAGTAATCTTTGGTTGCAGCGCGTTTTAAAAAAACCGCAGGCATCGTAGCGCATCGTAATCGACTTCATCAAAGCACGCGGCGCGTCAACTCAGAGAGTTGAAGCGCCGTTCGTGCTGAGAAGAGGAAGAATTGTGCTTTAAGCGGCTTTTCCCGCATTGCTGAACTGGCCGTGCGGGCGGTAGCTGACCAGATAGGACGACAGCACCGAGGTGATGCGAACGGGGGTGATCCCCATGCCTTCCAACGTCAGACCCACCTTTTCCGCTTCAGCCGATACCACATTGTCATTCTTCAAAAGGGCAATCTGGTCGGAGGTGAAGGGAGGCTTGATCAGCGGAATGAGGGACGCCACCGAACCCATCAACGAGGCAATGCCGAAGGGCAGGTTGATCATCGGGCGTTCGCGGTAGGTTGCTTCCAGGACCGCCTCGAGACATTGACGGAAGGTCAGAACGTCTTGGCCGCCAAGCTCATAGGTGGCGCCGGGCTTCAGCTGACCATCGACGCTGCGGGCAACGGCTTCTGCGACATCTTCGACATAGACGGGCTGGAACTTTGTCTTTCCACCACCGATCAATGGCAGGAAGGGAAGCGTGCGGGCCATGCCGGCAAACTTGTTGAAGAAGTCGTCCTCAGGGCCGAAGACGATGGATGGGCGCAGAACGATGGCGTCTGGCAGAATGGAGCGGATCGCGGCCTCTGCGCGGCCCTTGGTGCGGGCATATCCAATCGAAGAATTCGCATCGGCGCCGATTGCCGAAATATGGGTCAGCGTCGCGCCTGCCGCTTTTGCCGCTTCAGCGACGGCGCGCGCACCAAACTCCTGCACGGCGTCAAAGGTGTTGCGGCCATTTTCGAACAGCAGCCCGACGCAATTGACGACGTGATCGGCATCTTCGACAGCACGGACGATCGAGTCCTTGTAGCGCAAGTTCGCCTGGGCAAAGGAGATTTGGCCGACATTACCGAGCGGCTGCAGGAAGCCTGCAAGATCCGGGCGGCGCACCGCAACGCGGATGCGATAGCCGCGCTTTGCGAGCGTGCGAACCACATGCCGCCCGACAAAGCCCGAGCCGCCAAAAACGGTGACGAGAGGAGGAAGGTTGGCCAAGGGCATGGGACGGCTCCTGCGAAGCGTTAATGGATATATTCTGGTGTCTTAGCTGAAAGCTTGGCGCACGGGAAGAGAGAACAGCGTGAAGCAGAAAGGCGACTGACAGAGCCGTCCAGTGCTATTCAAATTCCCTCGACGACTACCATTTCCGCGTCGGCCACTTCTTGGCGAATTTTAGCAGCGGCTTGGTATTCTTCGGAGTTATAGCAATCGACGGCGTGCTGCATCGAAGGGAACTCGATGATGACGTTGCGGGCGCGTGCCTGGCCTTCCAGCTCCGTGAATGCACCGCCGCGGGCGATGAACTTTGCACCATAGCGTTCGAAAGCCGGCTTGGCTGTCGCGACATAATCCTTGTAGCGCTCGGCATCGCGAACATCCACGCGGGCGATCCAATAGGCTTTGGTCATGGCTTTCGTCCTTATCGATTGGCTGGGAAGCTGGCCCGCAGCATTTCGTCCAGAATGGCGCGTGCCGCAGCCTTCGGGTCTGCCGCCTTGACGATGGGACGGCCAACGACCAGATGGCTCGAACCGCCCTGAATGGCGTCGAAAGGTGTGACGACGCGCTTCTGGTCTCCGGCGTCTGCGCCTGTCGGGCGAATGCCGGGGGTGACCACAGCCATGTCGGGTCCGACGATGTCGCGGACGGCTAAGGATTCTTCAGCCGAGCAGACGATGCCGCCCATGCCCGCTTCTCTTGCCTGTTCGGCGCGCTTGAGAACCAGCGACCGCGCGTCACCTTGGTAGCCTGCCTCCACCAGATCGGCATCGTCCATCGAGGTCAAAACCGTGACGCCGAGAAGCGTAAGATCCGATCCCTTGGCGGCAGCAACAGCAGCGCGCATGGCCTTTGGATAGGCGTGCAGGGTCAGCATCGACATGCCCATTTTGGCGATGTTTTCCACGCCGGAGGCGACGGTGTTGTCGATATCCAAGAGCTTCATGTCGAGAAAGATTTTCTTGCCGCTCTGGGCAAGCTCGCGGGCGAACTCCAGCCCACCGGCGAAGACCAACTGATAACCGATCTTGTAGAAGATGACATCATCGCCAATGGCGGTGACGATCGCCTCGGCCTCCTTGACGGTTGGAACATCCAGGCCAACGATCAGGCGCTCGTTCGTGGTCATCATCTTCACCCCTGCCAATTTTCGATGGGCGTCCAGTCGCATGTCACTTTCCGGTCCGCAAGATCGAATCTGAAAAGATTGCCACCGCCGGGCGGCTGGTCGGTGCTGCGTCGGATGACATCGTGGCTGAGGTGACTTTTGAGAAGGGTTCCGACCGCGCCATGACCGATGAAAGCAATGGGCTGGCTGGGATCGTGGGTGGCGAGGATGGTTTCGACCGATTTTACGATGCGAGCCTGTGCGTCGGCTGCAGTCTCCCAGCCTTTGTAGCTTGCATGCGGGTGGGCGAAGAACCAGTCAGCAGCCTTTTCGAAGAGGTCAGGCGGAAGAAAGCCGGTCGCGCTTCGGTCGTTCTCGTGCATGTCCTCAACAGTTTCGACGTCGAGACCGCTGGCTCGGGCAAGGTATTGCGCCGTTTCGATCGCTTTCGTCTCGGTGCTGCTGACGATACGGCGCAAGTTGCGAGCCCAGGGCTGCGAAAACGCCCTTCGGGCTCTTTCTGCCCCTATATCCGATAGTCCCCATTCGGGAACGGGAACGTTCGGATCGATGCGAACCTGCGGATGGGTCATGTAGAGAGCGTACATGCCCAAAGGTTAGACTAGGTGCGGGTGTAGGTCCACAGCTGCGCAGGCGGAATGTTGCGCACCACGAAGTCGAAATGGCGAATATGATAGAGGTGAGGCTGCGCCACGATCGGCGAGACCGGGCCATAGGAAATCTGAACGACGGGACGGCCGTGCGGGACGCGGTTCAGCAGCTCATCCAGCAGCTTGATTCTCGCAGCCATCGGAAAATTCAGCATGGGAACGGCGGAAATGACGCAGTCGAACATCTGGTCCTTCTGCTCGCCCAGCGTCGTGTCCAGATCGAAGGCGTCGCCATTGATGAAGTTCACGCCAGGATAGCTGCGCAAAAGCTGCTGATAGAAATCCGTCGAATATTCAATTGCCGTCACCTGATCGGGCCGAAGACCGCGGCCGAGGATGGCTTTGGTGATAACGCCGGTTCCGGGTCCGAGTTCAAGAACGGGAAGGCCTGAATGAGGGTTGATGACGCTTGCCATCCGCCGCGCGGTAATGCCGGAGGTCGGAACGATCGCGCCGACTTTTTTCGGCTGATTGACCATCCCCTTGAAGAAGCGAATTTCTTCTTCGAATTTTCGGCCGAAGCGTTCTTTCAGGCTCAGTCCCATTTTTCGTCCCCTTATTTGTCGTCAAACACCATTTGTTGAAACTGTGGCGACATCTTGTCTCGTATGGCGCAAATCAAAAGCAAAATGTCGCAAGTGGAAAAACTTATCGCAATGCTGGAGCCAAAAAAAGCCGGAGGAAAATTCCGCCGGCTTTTTTCCAAGATTGTTGTTTTACACGCGCATCGGCATCAGCACGTAGAGCGCATCGTCCCCCGCCGTATCGCGCACCAGCGTGGGCGAGCCTGCATCGGCCAGAAGGAAGATCGCATCTTCGCCAGACAATTGCGCCGTGATATCGAGGAGATATTTGGCGTTGAAGCCGATCTCCATCGGATCGTTCTCATAGCCAACAGCCACTTCTTCCGTCGCACTTCCAGAATCCGGGTTGTTGACGGTCAGCGTCAATTGTCCGTCGGTCAAGGCAAGCTTGACGGCACGCCCGCGTTCCGAGGAAATGGTGGAGACGCGGTCCACGGCCTTGGCGAAGCTGCTGCAATCGACGCGCATTTCCTTGTCGTTGCCGGTCGGGATGACGCGCTGATAGTCGGGGAAGGTGCCGTCGATGAGCTTGGAGGTCATGACGATGTCGCCGATGGTCAGACGGATCTTGGCGTCGGACACTTCGACAGCGACTTCCAGCTCGGGATTGTCGACCAGCTTCTGCAATTCGCCAACCGTCTTGCGCGGAATGATGATGCCCGGCATGCCTTCGGAGCCGGATGGCGCATCGACATCGGCGCGTGCCAGGCGGTGACCGTCGGTCGCGACGGCGCGCAGCTTCAGATCGCCGCCGCTTTCGATCGTGTGGAAGAAGATGCCGTTGAGGTAATAACGGGTTTCTTCGGTGGAAATGGCGAACTGCGTGCGATCGATCAGCATCTTGAGATCGGTGGCCTTCAGCTTGAAGCTGTGGCTGAAGGTGCCGGCGGTCAGGTCAGGGAAATCCGTTTCCGGCAGGCACTGCAGCGAGAACTTGGAGCGTCCGGACGCCACCGTCATCGACGACCCGTCGGGATTGGTCGCGAGCAGCACTTCCGACCCGTCCGGCAGCTTGCGGACGATTTCATAAAGCAGATGGGCCGGTACGGTCGTCGCACCCGCCTGTTCCACCATGGCCGGTGTCGCTTCTGTCACTTCCAGGTCGAGATCGGTCGCCTTCATGTCCAGATTGGCGCCGGATGCGCGCAGCAGAATATTCGACAGGATCGGAATGGTGTTGCGCCGTTCGACCACGCGATGCACGTGGTTCAGCGACTTCAAAAGGTTGGACCGCTCAAGAGTAATACGCATGGACGCTACCGCTTTCAACCGTTGCGACCCGGCGGTGCCGGATCGGCAAGATAGTCTTTCCCGGCCTGATGCCGGATAATGGGACAGGCAAAATGGCAGAGTTATCGTGTGAAATGCAAGAGGCCAGCATCCGCTAGCCGTTGCTATTCCCCGCTAACGTGCGTGATCCACAGATAAGAGTGACATCTTGAGCTTGTTCAGCCGCGTCCGATTGCCCATAAGTGCTTCCTTGGAATGGCAAAATAGATTGGACTGACCCGTGACAGACGAAACCAACCACGACCAGACGGAGACGTCTTCGGGCAAGAGCTTTCGCATCGCGGGCGTTTCGGTTCCGGCACGGCCGCTCGAGAATGCCCTCTATCTTGTGGCCACCCCCATCGGCAATCTGGGCGACATCACATTGCGCGCTCTCGAAACGCTAAGCTCCGCCGATGTTCTGGCCTGCGAGGATACGCGCGTCACCCGCATCCTTCTGGAGCGCTACGGCATTCGCAACCGTCCCTATGCCTATCATGAGCATAATGCCCAGGAGGTCGGGCCGAGATTGGTTGCTGCTCTGGAGGCTGGCAAGTCGGTGGCGCTTGTTTCCGATGCAGGCACGCCGCTCGTTTCCGATCCCGGTTATCGGCTTGGGCAGCTGGCGCTGGACGCTGGCTATCGCGTCGTACCCATTCCAGGCGCTTCCGCGCCGCTTGCAGCACTCGTCGGATCGGGCATGCCAAGCGACGCCTTCCTGTTTGCAGGGTTCCTGCCGGTAAAAGATCGTGGCAAGCGCGATCGCTTTGCCGAGCTTTCGAAAATCCCGGCAACGCTCATCTTTTTCGAATCCCCGCACCGCATCGGTGCATCCGTGCGTGTCGCCGCCGACGTGCTTGGGCGCGAGCGTCGCGCCGTTGTGTGCCGTGAGCTGACCAAGACTTTCGAGGAGTTCCGTCGCGGGACCTTGGGCGAGCTTGCGGAATATTATGACGAAGACCGCACGGTGAAGGGTGAGATCGTGCTTCTTGTCGAGCCGCCATCCTATGATGACATCCCCGATATTGAGGATGTCGAAAAGCTGTTGAAGGATTTGGTCTCCACCATGCCGGCGGCCAAGGCGGCTGCCGAGGCGGCAAAGCTCACCGGCTTGCCACGCAAGGAACTCTACCAGAGACTGCTCGACATGAAGGACAGCCATGGCGGCTGATGCGCGGCATATGAAAAGACGCCGTGCGGAAAAACGCGGCCACGCTGCCGAATACTGGGCGGCGCTTTATCTCATGCTGAAGGGCTATCGCATCATGGCGTTGCGCTATCGTACGCCGCTTGGGGAGATCGATCTCATTGCCCGGCGCAAGGATGTCGTCGCCTTTATCGAGGTGAAAGCCCGTCGATCGGAAAATGGCGCGGTTGATGCTGTCAGTTCGCAATCGCAACGGCGCATCCGGGCGTCTGCCGATCTCTGGCTGGCACGACGTAAAGATGCGCATCTGTTGTCTTTGCGTTTTGACATCGTCGCGGTCTTGCCGCGGCGTCTGCCAGTCCATTTCATCGATGCTTTTTGAGGACGATTCCATGCCGAGCGAACGTGAAAAAATGGCTGCTGGGGACTGGTATTGCTGTCTCGATGACGAGCTGGACGCGCTTCGGGTCAAGGCGCGTTTCGCCGTTCATCAGCACAATATACTGCCGCCGGACGAGCGTGGATCGATTGGCCCGCTGCTTGGCAAGCTTCTAAAATCGGCCGCGGGAAGCGCTTTCATCGAAGCGCCGTTCCATTGCAGCTACGGCCTCAATATCAGCCTGGGGGAAAGGGTCTATCTCAATGCAGGCTGCACCATCCTCGACTCCGGCAGCGTCGAGATTGGTGCGGGCTCCATGCTCGGCCCTAGCGTTCACATCTATTGCGCCGATCACCATCGCGACATCACGTTGCGCGGGCAGGGGATCGAAAGGGCACGGTCGGTATTGATCGGCAAGGATGTCTGGATCGGCGGCGGCGCCATCATTCTGCCGGGCGTGACGATTGGCGATGGAGCCATCGTCGGTGCCGGTTCCGTGGTGACGAAGAGCGTCGCGCCAGGCGACATCGTCGTCGGCAACCCGGCGCGCTCGACGGGACATAAATGATCTACCTGCGATTGCCCGACGCGATCGGCCTGCAATTTCGGAGCTTCTCACGTAACAAATCTGACATGAAACTGTAAAATCCCCGTCACGGAACGTGCCTATTCGCATCCTCACCCAACAAGGGCGGTAGAGGATCGAAAGATGATCAAGAAAATTTCCATGGCTGTGATGGCCCTCAGCGTTTCCGCAACATCTTCCATGGCGGCAACCAACATCACCTTCTGGCATGGCATGGGCGGCCGCAATGGCGAAGTCATCAATGAGGTCGCGCAGAAGTTCAACGCTGCGCAGAGCGCATGCGCGTTGACGCCCGTTTCCAAGGGCTCCTATGAGGAAGCGCTGGCAAGCGGCATCGCGGCCTTCCGCTCCGGCGAGCAGCCGAACATTCTCCAGGTCTTCGATGCCGGTGCCGCCACCATCATCAACGCCAAGGGTGCCGTCATCCCGGCGGAAGACATCATCACCAAGGCCGGCTACACGTTCGATCGCGAAGCCTTTATTCCTGGCGTTCGCTACTTCTACGCTGCAGCTGATGGCAAGTTCGTCGGCATGCCGTTCAACTCCTCCGCGCCGATCATGTATATCAACACCGACGCCCTGAAGAAGGCCGGTGTCGAAGCGCCGAAGACCTGGGAAGAGTTTGAAGCCATTGCCCCGAAGCTGAAGGAAGCCGGTTTCATCCCGCTCGTTCAGTCGCAGCTGACGTGGCAATTCACCGAGAACTTCTTCTCGCGTAACAACGTCCAGTTCGCCACCAACAACAACGGTTATGACAGCGTCGTCGACACCAAGCTCAAGGTCACCGACCCGAACCTCATCATGATGTTCGAAAAGCTGAAGTCCTGGAAGGATCAGGGCTACTTTGCTTACTACGGCGCTGGCTGGAACGACAACCAGAAGCCATTCGAAGAAAACAAGGTCGCTCTCTGGATCGGTTCTTCGGGTTCCTTCGGCGGTCTGCAGAAGACAGCGCAGATGCCGTTCTCGGCAACCTTCCTGCCATACTGGGGCGCAATCAAGGGCGCTGGCACCAACTCCTTCATCGGTGGTGCTGCTCTGTTTGCCATGTCCGGCAAGCCTGAGGCTGAAAACAAGTGCGTAGCGGACTTCTTCCAGTTCCTCACCTCGCCTGAAGTTCAGAAGTTCTACCATGAAGCGACCGGCTACGTGGCCATCACCAAGGCAGCCTACGAGCTGGCGAAGAAGGAAGGCTACTACGAGAAGCAGCCTGTTGCCGAAGTCGGCATCAAGCAGCTTTCGCTGCCAGGCGGCGAATGGTCCAAGGGTTACCGCCTCGGCTTCTACCCGCAGATCCGCGCGATCATGGAACGTGAGTATGGCCGCATCTTCTCCGGCGAAGTCTCCGTCAAGGACGCCTTCAACATCATCGAGAAGGAAGGCAACGACCTTCTGGCTCGTTTCGCCAAGACCGCTGGCTGATCATACCGTCACCCTATCGAAGGACCTCTCCTCATAATCGAGGGGAGGTCCGTTCCAATTGCAAGGCGCTTCCAAGGCTCCGTCATCCTCGCCTCAATGGCAGGGCATGACGCACAGCACACAAGCAGCGCTCTCTCAAAATTTAAGGACCGACGTCTTCACAAGATGTCTGGTCCATAACCAAGGAAGGTTTGCGGACGTGACCTACGTTCCCTCCCAACCGAATGCCACACAGGTTCTTCCCGGTCTTGCCGCGAAAGCGAAGAAGCCTGTCGTGGCGACAGAGACGGCCAAGCGCGTCCAGTTTTCCCCTTCGCTGCTGCCCTATCTCTTTCTCGCGCCCCAGCTTCTGGTCATTTTCGTCTTCTTCTATTGGCCGTCCGTCCAGGCAGTCCAATCCTCGTTCTATATCGAGGATCCCTTTGGCTTCGGCTCGACCTTCGTCGGCTTTTCGAATTACTCAGATGCGCTTTTCAGCGCCGAATATCTCAGCATCGCCAAGTTTACAGGCATATTCACCATCCTTGTCACGGTGTTTTCGCTGGCGATAGGGCTGCTGCTAGCGGTGAAGGCCGACGCGGTCATCCGCGGTTCTTCGGCCTACAAGACGCTGCTGATCTCCGTCTATGCGATCGCGCCGCCGGTTGCGGGCCTGATCGGCATGATGTTCTTCGACCAGCATATCGGCCCCTTCGTCAAGATCGCCGCCTTCTTCGGCTGGCACATGCAGGTGGGTGTCAATTATTTTGACACGGCTTTTGCCATGGTCTTCGTCTCCGTGTGGAAGCAGATCCCGTATAATTTCATCTTCTTCCTGTCGGGCCTGCAGAGTGTGCCGGTCTCGGTGCGCGAGGCAGCCTATCTCGATTGCCGTTCCGGCGTTCGCCGGTTCTGGACCGTCATCATGCCGCTTCTAGCGCCGACCGCTTTCTTCCTGCTGATCATCAACGTCACCTATGCCCTGTTCGACACCTTCGGCATCATCGACGTGATGGTGAAGGACAAGGCGGCCAACAATCCGATCACGCTGGTCTACAAGGTGTTCCTCGACGGTTTCCGCGGCAACGACATCGGCGGCTCCTCGGCGCAATCCGTGATCCTGATGGTCGTGGTCTTCGTGCTGACCGTCATGCAGTTCCGCTTTCTCGAAAAACGCATCCATTACGGTTGAGGTGTTAACCCATGTATAAGACAAAGCCTCTCGACCATCTGGTGCTGATCATCGGCTCGCTGTTTCTGGTCCTGCCGGTCATCGTTGCCTTCATGACCTCGACGCACACCGCCGCCGAAATCCACATGAATGGACTGGCTCTGACGCCAGGCAACAATTTCGTCGCCACCTATGAGAAGGTGCTGACACAAAAGGGCGGTTTCACCGGCCAGGTGACCGGCTTCAGCATGGTGATGAACTCGCTGATCCTCGGCATCGGCTTTGCCGTCGGCAAGATCGTGCTGTCGATGATGGCGGCATACGCCATCGTCTATTTCCGCTTTCGCTTCGCGACGCTCGCCTTCTGGATCATTTTCACCACGCTGCTGTTGCCGCTCGAAGTGCGCATCATGCCGTCCTACGAGGTGATGAGCAAATTGGGGCTTTTGAACTCCTATACCGGCCTCATCGTCCCGCTTCTCGCCTCTGCCACCGGCACCTTCTATTTCCGCCAGTTTTTCAAGTCGGTGCCGGACGAGTTGCTGGAGGCGGCGCGCATCGATGGCGCGGGGCCGATCAAATTCTTTATTGACGTGTTGATCCCGCTGTCGCGCACCATGGTGGCAGCGATCTTCATCATCATGTTCGTCTATGGCTGGAACCAGTATCTCTGGCCCATGCTGATGACCAATGATGAGAGCTTCTTCACGCTGATGCGCGGCATCAAGTCGATCCTGCAGGTCTGGGTCGGTTCGCAACTTCCCGATTATAACGAGGCTTTCGCGCTCGCGGTGCTGGCCATGCTGCCCCCGGTGATGATCGTCATCATCTTCCAGAGCTGGTTCATCAAGGGCCTCACCGAAAGCGATAAGTAAAGGATACCGACAATGGCCGAGATCGAAATCAGTCAGGTCTGCAAGGATTACTCCAACGGCATGCGCGCCGTTCATGATGTGGATATCTCCATCAAGGATGGGGAGTTCATCGTGCTTGTCGGCCCGTCCGGCTGTGGCAAGTCCACGCTTCTACGCATGGTTGCTGGCCTGGAGGAAATCTCCGAGGGCACCGTCAGCATCGGCAATCGCATCGTCAATGATGTGGAGCCTGCCGACCGCGACATCGCCATGGTCTTTCAGAACTATGCGCTCTACCCGCATATGTCGGTGCGCGAAAATCTCGAATATGGTCTGAAGAACCGCAAGACGCCAAAGGCGGAGATCGATGCGCGTGTGGCGGAAGCCGCACGCATGCTTCAGCTCGAGCCCTATCTGGACCGCAAGCCGCGGGCGCTTTCCGGTGGTCAGCGTCAGCGCGTTGCCATGGGCCGTGCCATTGTGCGCAAGCCCGCGGCCTTCCTCTTCGACGAGCCGCTCTCCAACCTCGATGCCAAGCTGCGCGTCTCGATGCGCGGGGAAATCAAGCGGCTGCAACGCCGCCTTGGCACCACCTCCATCTATGTCACGCATGACCAGTTGGAAGCCATGACGCTGGCGGATCGTCTCGTGGTGCTGAATGCGGGACGCATCGAACAGATTGGCGCGCCGCTCGATGTCTACCACACGCCTGCCTCCACCTTTGTCGCAAGCTTCATAGGTTCTCCTGCGATGAACCTTCTGTCCGGCGAACTGCATGGTGATCGTCTGGCGATCGGCCCTGCTGTCTTGTCGTTGAATGGTGTTGCGCCGACCTCCGGCCCGGTGACGGTCGGCATACGGGCGGAAGATTTGCGCATTGCAAATGGTGATGAGCCAGCCTTGCCGTTCCGTCTCGATTATGTCGAGGAACTCGGCTCGCAGCGGCTGGTGCATGGCGTCGTTGGAGATCAGCCACTGACGGTGGCGCTTTCCGCCGAACTGGAGCTTCCGGAAATCTTGGCGCTCACCATCAATCCCGGAAAGCTGCATTTCTTCGACAAGGAGACCGGCAAGCGGATCGATGTCAGGCTCAATGAGCAGAGTGCGCAGCCGCAAGTCGAACGCGCAAGCGTCTGATCAACAGTAAGGAAGCCGGAGTGCGCGACACGTCCCGGCTTCATTTTTGTCCATTGACTCCATTATAAGATCGAATATTCTCTTATCATGGAAAATCTAATTGACCCGCTCGAACCGGTAATCGCCGCAAGGCTCAAGCTTCTGCGTGAGCAAAGTGGACTAACGCTCGATGGACTTGCAACCGCGTCCGGCGTGAGCCGCGCCATGATATCCCGCATCGAAAGAGGCGAGGCGAGCCCCACCGCATCATTGCTTGCGCGCATTTGCGCCGCACTCGGCCTTTCGTTGTCACAGTTTTTCGCCGAAGGTGAGGCGCCGCCATCACCGCTGGTAAAACGAAGCGATCAACCGACGTGGAAAGATCCGGAAACCGGTTATGTCCGCCGCGCCATTTCGCCACCCCGCATGGGCTCGGATGTCGACATCGTCGAAGTTTCGTTGCCCGCATCCGCGCGCGTCAGCTTCCCGCCCCACCCGGCCAGCAAGGGCATGACCCAATATGTCTGGCTGTTCGAGGGCGCACTCCAGATGACTCTTGGAGAGCAGACCTACCGGCTAGAGCAGGGTGACTGCCTCTTCATGCCCGTTGGCGAGGGCCACATTTTTCACAATCCGTCCGATAGTCCCGCTCGCTATGCCGTCGTGCTGGACCAGAGAAAGCGTATATGATGGAAGAGAACATTATAAACATCCGGCTTTTAGACCGCCAGGAGACACTCGATGCCCTGCCGGATCTTTGCGACGTCCTGTCGGACTGCGTCAATGGCGGAGCTTCTGTCGGCTTCATGCTGCCCTTCGGACCAGACGACGCGCGCAACTTCTGGCAGGATGTTGCAGAAGCGGTGGGCCGTGGCACCACACTCCATGCGGTGGCGGAACGGGATGGCAAAGTGGTTGGCACGGTTCAGGTGGGTCTTGCCACCAAGCCCAACCAGCCTCACCGGGGCGACGTGATGAAGCTGCTGATCCATCGAACAGCGCGCGGTCTTGGTCTGTCACGCCAATTGATGGCGCATGTGGAGGCGGAGGCGGCAGGCCTTGGTCGGACGCTTCTCGTGCTGGATACGGCAACAGGCAGCGAGGCCGAAGCCATCTATCCGCGCTTCGGGTGGCAACGCGCCGGCGTCATCCCGGATTTCGCGCTCTTCCCCGATGGGCGTTACTGCGACACGACCTTCTTCTACAGACGCATAGGTCCGGCCGAATGACCGGACCTGTTGTAGAAGGCCTGCTCTTTTAAGTCAGGCTGCGTAACGGGTTGCAGCACTGTCCTTCGTCAGGCGGAACTGCTGCAGCAATTGCAGCAGCTGATCTGTCTCGGTGTTGAGTTGCTGCGTCGCGGCACTCGTCTCCTCCACCATCGCGGCGTTCTGCTGGGTGAGCACATCGACTTCTCCAACGGAGCCGTTGATCTGCTGCAGTACGACCGCCTGATCCTGGGTCGCCTGGGTGATCTGGTGCACCTGATCGCTGACCTTGGAAATCTGAACACCGATTTCCGCCAGGGCGTCGCCGGTCTGGTTGACGAGGCTTGAACCTGCCGAGACCTCTTGCGTCGAGACGGCAACCAGCTGGCGGATTTCCTTGGCGGCAGAGGCGGAACGCTGCGCCAGTTCCCGCACCTCATGGGCAACGACTGCAAAGCCCTTGCCGGCTTCGCCTGCGCGGGCCGCTTCCACGCCGGCATTGAGCGCCAGAAGATTGGTCTGGAAGGAGATGGAGTCGATCACCTCGATGATATTGCCGATCGTCTGCGAAGCCGCCTCGATCCTCTCCATTGCCGCTATTGCGTTTTGGACGATAGCAAGGGACTCGTCTGTGTGGCGGCGCGTATTGTCGACAATGCTGTTGGCTTGCCGCGCACGCTCCACCGCATTGCGCATGTTGGAGTTGACCTCATCCACGGCTGCTGCGGTTTCTTCCAGCGAGGCTGCCTGGCGCTCGGTGCGCCGGGATAGATCAAGCGTCGATGCCGACATCTGTTGCACATTGACGCGGATCGTTCCGACATTGTCCTGAATGCCGCCGATCGTTTGGCGCAGCCGCTGCATGGACTGGTTGAAGTTGAGACGCAGCTCCTCCAGGTGTCCGGTAAAGGGCGTATCGATCATGGTGGAAATGTCGCCCGCAGACAGCCGTTCCAGGCCATCGCCCAGTGCGGACACCGCAAACTGGATCTGACGATCGAGTTCCCGGCGCTCCGCTTCGTTCATCTGCCGCTCTGCTTCGGCGGCAGAGCGCTGCTCTTCCGTCTGCGCTTCGAGGCGCAGGCGTTGAGCGGCATTTTCCTTGAAGACTTCCAATGCGCGCGCCATGTCGCCAATCTCGTCATGACGGGTGTTGCCGTTGAGCGGTACGTTGACGTCCCCGGTAGCAAGACGCTTCATGGCGCTGACGATCGTCAGGATTGGGCCCTTGAAGGTCATGACCAGACCGATGCCGGCGAAAATCGCGATCAGGATACCGGTAAGCATGGCAGAGATAGAGATGCCGTCAGCCTTGCTGCGTTCGCTATCAGCCGCCAGGCGCTGGGATTCGGCAAAGCCTGTCAGCTGCTCCCAAATATGGCCGATTTCTTCCGTTGCCTTGGCGAAGGCAGCCTTGCGCTGGTTGAACATGGTCAGAAGGTCGGCGGCATTCTTGTCGAGCTTTGTGGACAGCGCATCGATCAGGGTCGCGCTTTTGATGGCGCTTTCCGACATCGTCTTGTCGGACATCACCGCACCCGCAGAGACGCTCAGACGGAAGGCCATATCGCGAAACCGCTCCAACCCGTCTTTTGTCGGGGCTGCGGCAAAGCCGGCCATCTCAAGCTGCATGTTCTTCGCGTCGTCGCCGATCTGCCGCGCCATCGTCAGGAAGTTGACGGCGGGCTCGATCTTGCCATCCAACTGCCCGAACACCTCGGTGGCCTGGCGCGACTTTACCGTTGCAAATCCTTGAAGGCGGATGGTTGCCGGGCGCATCATGTTGATCGCCTGATCGATCGTTCCGACCGTCATGTCGTTGACGACGCCGACATCGATCTGCTGGCGGATTTGCTTCACATTTTCGGAAATCTGATCAATGACCAGCTTCTGGTCGGCACTAGCGATGGCAGAGAGCGACTTTGCCGTAGCCTCAAGCCCGCCAATCGAATCGCGAATGACCGCAATTTTTTCTTCCGGAACTGTACGCTTGTTGAATTCGGTGACAACGGTGGCGATCAGTGTCGCGCCGCGAACCAGCCTGTCGGCCTCGCGCAACATCTCCTTGGCCTTCGTCTCATCGGTTTCGAGCGTGCTGCGGATGTTGGTGGCGTTTGCCAAAAGGCCGTTGAGCTCTTTCGTCACACCAGCAATATCGCCATTCATTTGCGATCTGAGCGCCTGCTCTTTCTGGTAAAAGGACCACAGCTCATCCACCTGAACGCCGATCAGCGAGGTGCTTTTAATCGCGTCCTGAATGGCCGGATCGCTTCCGTCACCCGTCATCTTGAGAAAGGTGATCTGCTCATCGATTTGATGATGAAGCGTATTTCGCGTCTCTTCGGTGGTGTTGTGAAGAAACGAGGTCATGCTTTCATAGACCTGCTTGAAGCCAGTCAAGGATTGCAGGGTCGTGTTGGAAATATCCATGCGACCTTGAAGCAGCTTTGAGGTGTAAAGACCCGAGAGACCAACCGCAAGAATACTAAGAATGAACGGTGCAATGAAGACAATAACCTTTGTCTGGATCTTAAACCGTGCCAGAACTCTATCAATAAACATGCTGTCCCAGAGCCTCTATTATTATTATGCCGTTGATTATTATCGGTTTTCCGGCAGAGGAGACTTTTGCAATCAAGCTTTGAAAAAGCGTTAAAAAAAGACCGTATTTTTTGCTGGTGCCATGAGCGATCAGTGGCTGCCCATTAAATGGACGACCAGAGCAATGTGCGCGATATTGGAAATTCGTGTTCGGTCGTCGGGCCGATGCAGCAGGCCGCTTGTTGACCCATCACTGTTATGGCCGCAACGTTCATAAAATTTGTGATCGCCGCGGCCAGAAGCCATACTAATACTTTACCTAAAGGTTAGCCCGCCCCGGGATTGACCTCGTTGTCGTCCTCGTCCGGGAGGGAGCCGGCACCTGGCGTCTTGCTGTTGTCGGTCAGATGCTTTTTGGCGTGCGGACCGGCAGCGGGAATATCTTCATTGCGCTCGGTCTTCACGTTTTTTTCTTCGATCGCCTCGCGGGCGTTTTTGTCTTCCATCGGTCGAACTCCTCATCGCAATGTGACGATTGTCGTCAAAGATCGAACGTGTGGGGGGGAGTACCGGTTCCCAAGCATGAGGCAAGCGAATGCTGTGTGCCGCGCCGTCTATTGGAAGCGTACTGTCAGTCTGAAGGGGCGACTTGAGGTCGTCAGTCTTCGATCTTGCGCGCTTCCGAAATCAGCATGATCGGCACGCCGTCGCGGATCGGGTAGGCCAGCTTGGCGCGCTCAGAAATCAATTCGTGATGTTCTCGGTCATAAGTGAGCCTGCCCTTGGTCAAAGGGCAGACCAGAAGATCCAGAAGCTTCGGATCGACCTTGCTCAGCTTTTCATCCATGGTTGTGGCTCATTGCAGGATGACACCACCCTCTGCCCCGCCCTGAGCCAGCACGATCTCCATGATGGCGATCAGTGCGTCAGCGCGGGATTTCAGATCAGGAGCCTCCAAGAGAGCCTGCTTTTCCGCCGGTCCAAAGGGGGACATCATCGACAACGAATTGACCAATACGCGATTTCCCGCGCGCTCGACGCTGTCCCAATCCGCTTCCAACTGGTTCGATTCAAGGAAATTGCGGAAGATGCGCAAGAGATTGGCACGATCGATATCTTCTTCCCCATCTTCACCGGAGAGATCGGCAATGAAAGGAGCTTGCTTGAACACGCGGTAAGGCGTCTTCTCTTCGATCTCCTCCAGCAGCCTGAAGCGGCAGACGCCTGTCAGCGACACGACGTAGCGGCCGTCACCGGTCTCGGAAAATGAGGTGATGCGACCGATGCAGCCGATGGGGCTCAGTGCGCCACCTTCGGTTCCGGCTTCAAGAGCCTGCAGGGCGGGCTGGACCATGCCAATCAGTCGGTGGCTTGCAATGGCCGCGTCGAACATCGCCAGATAGCGTGGCTCGAAGATGTTCAGCGGCAGGTGCCCTTCCGGCAGCAGCAAGGCGCCCGGCAAGGGAAAAACAGGAATAGTCTCGGGTAGATCGCTTTCTTTCAGATATCTCGCATTTCCGACATGCATCGGAGGGATTCCTTATGTCTCATCGTTCCCGCTCCAATCTAGATGAGGAGCGGGTCGGCAAAGCGCAAGACGGTTTTAGGAAAAGAGTATGGAGGAGAGCTTTCTGCGACCGGAAATGCTGGCCGGATCCTTGAAACCCCAGGTCTCGAAAAACTCCACCAGCTGCTTGCGCGCGCCGTCGTCTTCAAAGGTCCGATCCTTGCGCATGATGGTCAGTAACTCTTCGACGGCCTCTTCCCGTTTGCCCTGCGCATTCAGGATTTTGGCGAACTTCAGCCTTGATGCGTGATCGTCCGGGTTCAATTGTAGGGCTTGCTGCAAGGCCAACGGATCGCCGAGCTTGCGGGCTTCTTCGAACTGCGCCAGCTTTTTCGACGCCGCCTGCACGGCTGCGTCCTTGGAAAGTTCTTCCGACAGGGCCGACAGAAGCTCGCTGGCGCGCTCATATTGCCCGACCGCGATCATGCACTCGGCAATGCCGGCGACAGCGGCGGCATTTTCAGGATCAGCCTGCATCACGGCGCCGAAGAGCTGGGCGGCATTCTGGAAATCGCCGGCCTCCAGCAGCTGTTTTGCCTCGGCGAGCGCCGCCTCGATTTCGGCCTCCTGATCATCGCCTGCCGGTCCTGCGAGCTTCTCGATGAATTGCAGGATCTGGCTTTCCGGAACGGCACCCATGAAACCATCGACCGGTCTGCCGTCGACGAATGCGACGATCGCGGGGATGGACTGAATGCCGAGCTGTCCGGGGATGGCTGGATGATCGTCAATGTTCAGTTTGACCAGCTTGACGCGTCCGCCCGCTTCATTGACCACCTTTTCCAGAACGGGCGTCAGCTGTTTGCACGGGCCGCACCACGGCGCCCAGAAATCCACCAGCACCGGCTGCCGGCGCGATTCATCCATAACGTCCTTGGAGAAATTCGCGGTCGTCGTATCCTTGATATAGGAGCCTTGAGCGCCGGATTGTCCGCCGCCGAAGCTTGCCGAACCCGTCATCTGACCTCCGAGCGAGGCTCCGTAAGGGTTATCCATTCCGCTCATATCTCGTCTCCAATATCATCTCGTGCCGGTGCGCTCATACCGCACAGATCGTGGTTTATTCCGTGACTTTCAAGATCAGCGGCGTGTGCCCCGTCGCCTCCAGGAAGCGCACGAGATCGTCACGGCCGATCGTCGTCGTCGCGTCGTTGGTCAGCGGGTGGCCATTGATCAGGTCGGATTTCATCAACTCGCTATCAAGCACGAAGGTCACTTGATTGTCAGTATCGTTGATCGCGCCGAAGACGGTGACCGAACCTGGAACGACGCCCAGATAGTCCAGCATCTTTTCCGGCTTGCCGAAGGACACCTTGCTGGCGGCGTCGATGGTCTTGTGAACCGTCTTCAGGTCCACCGTCGCGTTTTCTTCGACGGTCAGAACGAAATACTGGTCCTTCTTGTCCTTGACGAAAAGGTTCTTCGTGTGGCCACCGGGGATCAAATCGCGCAGGGATTCCGATTCAGCGACTGTGAAGACCGGCTGATGCTGCGTGGTCGTGTGTTTTATGCCAAGGCCATCGAGAAAGCTGAAAAGATCCTGCGCCGTCTTGGGGGAATGCTCTGCAACCATCACTGCGTGCCTCTGCCGGATTTCGTCTGTCTTTGACAAAGTGAATAGGCCCGACACACCGCTTTTGCAATCCATTCTGCCGTGAAGCCCGCAAAAGAGCAGCCTTTTCCGATGCTTGCGATGAGGCGTAAATTTTTCTTCCGGTTTTCGTCATTTCCCTGTTGCATTTGAAAATCGGTTGAGCGATATAGCGCCCGTCGCCGCAAGACGGCGCCCACGGTTCAGCGATCTACCCCGAACCGTTGGATTTTTGAGCGGGTGTAGCTCAGGGGTAGAGCACAACCTTGCCAAGGTTGGGGTCGAGGGTTCAAATCCCTTCGCCCGCTCCAAATCTCTCTTTTCAATGTTCATTCTCGTTCGTCGCCAAAGACTATGTCGCAATCCGCTTTTGTGGCGCAAACGGCTGGTCGCTGGTGTACAAAAGATATATCGTACTCTCTCTGCATTTATCTCTTGCATTTGAAAGTCGGTTGAGCGATATAGCGCCCGTTGCCGCATGATGGCGACCCGCGGTTCAGCGATCTACCCCGAACCGTCGGACTTTGAGCGGGTGTAGCTCAGGGGTAGAGCACAACCTTGCCAAGGTTGGGGTCGAGGGTTCAAATCCCTTCGCCCGCTCCAAATTCTCAAAATTAAAAACTTTCGATATGTCTTTATTGCATATCAGCTAACATGCTCGGCCATCTTTGCTCAGGTGGCATCCGGATCGTTTAGCTGATATGGGGACCGCTTTTGCAAGACATTGGATGTGCAGTAAGATGAAAAGACTGATCGGCTCCGTTTTGTTGGGATCCTTGTTTGCCGCGCCGATTGCTGCAAATGCTACTCCGGTGCTTGTGCTGGATGCCGATACCCATCAGGTGCTCGTTCAGGAAGATGCCGGCATTCCCTGGTATCCCGCGTCGACAACCAAGTTGATGACGGCGTTTCTGACTTTCGAGGCCTTGCGTGATGGCGAGATTTCGCTCTCCACGCCTGTCACCATGACGAAGAAATCCGTCAGCGAAGCGTTTCTGGAGTCCGGTCTGTCTCAAGGTCAGGCGATGACGCTGGAGGACGCTCTTTATGCCATGATCGTCGCCTCAGCCAATGATGTTGCGATGGCCGTCGCGGAACGGGTGGGCCATGGGGAGGCACCTTTCGTTGAGAAGATGAACGAAGCAGCCCGGCGCCTCGGCATGACGGGGACGCATTTTTCCAATCCGAACGGATTGTTCGACAAGAATAACTACACCACCGCACGCGATCTCGCCATTTTGGGGCTCGCCATCGAACAGCAGTTCCCGCAGTTCCAGAACTTCTTCCAGGTCTCTGCCGTATCAATCAACGGCAAGGAAATCCCATCCAACAATTTGCTCCTGACCCGCTACCGCGGCACCACCGGTATGAAGACCGGGTTTCTCTGCGCATCTGGGCGCAACTTTGTCGGTGTCGCCAGGCGCGACAACCGCCGCCTCATGGTGGTGGTGATGGGCGCGACCACCGAGCGCGAGCGCAACGAACGCTCTGCAAAATATCTGGACGAGGGCTTTGAAGGGCAGCTTTCCCCGAGCTTCGGCACCGTGGAGTCGATCGCCAACAGACCCGAGGTGAAGCCGGAAGATATGAGATTACGGCTTTGCACCAATCAAAGCGTTCAATATGAAGCGTCGCGTGAGGCGATGTATCCGATGGGGCTTCCCGGCCAGCCAAGCTACCTCAATGATGAAATACCTGGCATCGTTCACCGCATCACGACCTGGCAGAATGAGGCCGCTGCTGCCGATGTTCCGTTGCCATCACCGCGGCCGGTCGAGAATAACGCACCGCGGAACTGAGACCTCTTGAGCTACAGCATGCTTTGGCTTCGTTAGCCGACGGCCACGACATCCGTCCGGACCTGCTGGTCCAGGAAGGGTTGAACGTCGATGGCTTTCAGCGGGCGGGAATATATGTAGCCCTGGATCAGGTTGCAGCCCATTTCGGTCAGCATATTGAGCTGATCTTCGGTCTCCACGCCTTCTACAACGCAATCGCGCGACAGAGAGTTGACCGACCGATTTACTGACTCGCCTCGCTCTCGATGAGACTGACAAGGCAAAAGTGTAAAAACCCGTCTTAGGACAGAAGTTGATACTTCATAACTGTGTGATTTCAGAAATATGTTTGGAAGCGGCCATGTGGAGGCTGCGCCAAGGGTGCCGCATGGCAGTATCTCTCTCTACGACGGCATGCTTTATTTCTGGGGCGCGCTTGGATACATGCCGCTGGTGCGAAATTCGCTTGGGTTGGCGCCGTAAAGCCTGCGAAACACCTTTGAGAAATAGTTCGGGTCGTCAAAGCCGCAAAGCACGGAGACTTCCTTGATGGGAATGTCCGCCGCCGAGGTCAAAAGTTTTGCAGCGCGACGCAGCCGCCTCTGCAGAACGAATTCCGCCGGCGGCACCCCTTCATTCGCCGTGAAGATCCGCGAAAAATGCGCGCGGCTCAGACCAGCAACGGCTGCGAGATCATTGACCGAGAGGCGTTCATTGAGATGCCCGTCGATATAGCTGAGCACCTGCTGCATGGTACGATATTCGCCGCCGAAAGAGGGATGCGAACCGAAGACATCATCATAAAGCGTCATCGCCGCTTCGTAGGCGGCTGCGGAAGCCGCTCCCGGCGTTTCTGCGCCGTTGACGAGGCGAGAGCAGCAGCTTGCCAGTTGATCGATCGTCTGCGTCTTCAACTTGAGGATCGGGCCGGTGACGGCGAGGATGTTGCGGTGAATACGCAGCGCCTCCTCGCCATTCATGGAGATCCAGAAAAACTCCCATTCCTGGCCTTCTTCCAACCAGTAACGGTGATTGTGGGGAATAAGAAGCAGTAACGTCTCGCCGGGCTTCACCAGGTAGCGACGATTGTCGTAGCGCAGATTGCCCGAACCGCTGATGCAATATTGCAGGACTGTGAATGGCGTCTGTCCACGCTTTCGCCCATCCCAGTCGTAATTTCCGCCGCGGCGAATCTCGTACCCGCTGCTGGTCGGCATCGTATGAAGCGTCTGGCGGCCGCGCGGCAGGGAAACGGCGCGCATGCAAGGGCCTTGGTCGATCAAATCTTGCAGCACAAAATTACCCATTAAAGCATAATCCTTCTCTGGCATTGACCATCTTTATACGCATAATCGCCCGCAGAGGAGACAGCCAGCAGGATTTTTTAAGAAAGATACAGTCAATAATTCTGATTTTCCAATGAGATGGAAGGTCATCTGAGTTTTTGTGACGCGAGAATCCTTTGGCCCGTTTCACCCTTTCTATTTGAAAAAGAGGTGGCGTTATGAGTTTCAAAATCGCTATAATCGGGGCGGGGAGCGTCGGCTTCACAAAAAAGCTCTTTACCGATGTTCTGTGCGTACCGGAGTTTCACGATATCGAGGTGGCACTGACGGATATCAGCCAGCACAATCTCGATATGATCAAGGCCATTCTCGACAAGATCGTTGAAGCCAACCGCCTCAAGGTGAAGGTCACCGCGCACACGGATCGTAAACGTGCGCTGGAAGGCGCCAAATACATCATCAGCTGCGTGCGCGTCGGTGGTCTGGAAGCCTATGCCGAGGATATTCGCATTCCGCTCAAATACGGTATCGACCAGTGTGTCGGCGATACGATCTGCGCAGGCGGCATTCTCTATGGCCAGCGCAATATTCCGGTCATTCTCGATTTCTGCCGCGACATTCGCGAAGTGGCTGCCCCGAATGCGAAGTTCCTGAACTACGCCAACCCGATGGCAATGAACACATGGGCGGCCATCGAATATGGCAAGGTCGACACTGTCGGTCTTTGCCACGGTGTCCAGCATGGCGCCGAACAGATTGCCGAAGTTCTGGGCGCAAAATCGCTTTCCGAGCTCGACTACATCTGCTCCGGCATCAACCACCAGACATGGTTTGTCGACCTGCGTCTTAATGGTCGCAAGATCGGCAAGGAGGAGCTGATTGCTGCCTTTGAAGCCCATCCGGTTTTCTCGCAGCAGGAAAAGCTTCGCATCGACGTCTTGAAGCGGTTCGGCGTCTATTCCACCGAAAGCAACGGACATCTGTCGGAATATCTGCCATGGTATCGTAAGCGGCCGGAAGAAATCTCCCGCTGGATCGACATGTCGGACTGGATCCACGGCGAAACCGGTGGTTACCTGCGTTACTCGACGGAAACGCGCAACTGGTTCGAAACGGAGTTCCCACAGTTCCTGGCGGCAGCCGACAAGCCGATCGATCCGGCCAAGCGCTCCAATGAACATGCCAGCCATATTCTGGAGGCTCTGGAGACCGGACGCGTCTATCGTGGCCACTTCAACGTCAAGAACAATGGTGTCATCAGCAATCTACCTTCGGATGCGATCATCGAGTCGCCCGGCTTCGTTGATCGCTTCGGTATCAACATGGTCTCAGGGATCACTCTGCCGGAAGCCTGTGCGGCGACCTGCATGGCGTCCATCAATGTTCAGCGCATGTCGGTGCACGCAGCGGTGACCGGCGATATCGACCTCTTGAAGCTTGCCGTGCTGCATGATCCGCTGGTGGGTGCGGTATCCACCCCGGAAGAGGTTTGGCAGATGGTCGACGAAATGGTCGTGGCGCAGGCCCAGTGGCTGCCACAATATGCCGATGCCGTTCCAGCCGCGCGCGAGCGCTTGAAGAACGCAACGGTCAAGACCCGCGATTGGGAAGGGTCAGCGCGTCGCGCCGTTCGCTCCGTCGAGGAGCTGCGTGCCATCAAGCAGGCAAGCTGATCGCCGCATAGAGATCAGACGGCCCTGAGGAGGGCCGTCGATAAGACCGGGCGGGAGGCCCGGTTCAAAGAGCCACGGCGGGTATTGCCCGTTGTTCAAAAAGGGGAGTGAGGATGACAAACCGATATTTTGTGAAAACGGCCGCCCTTCTTGTCGGCGTGTCCGCGTTGGCATATGGCGCCATGGCGTCGGAACTGACCGTCGTGCCGCAGCCGCCGGACTTTCCGGCGCAGACCAAGGTCCAATATGTGGATGGCTCGGCCATCCTCGAATATAAGGCGCTGCCGGAATATCATGAGCCTTCCTGGGTAACGAAGCAGTTCGTCGACCAGAAGAAGCTGCCTCCCGTCAAGGATCGCCTGCCGAAAGAGCCGATGGTCTACAAGATCGGCAACATGCCGGATGGTGTGGGCGTTTATGGCGATACGCTGCGTCATGTCATCGGTGGTCGTCCGGAAGGCTGGAACTATTGGGCCGGTCAGAACCAGGGATGGGGCGGCATCGACATCGGTCTCTTCGAGTGCCTGACGCGCACGGGCCCTCTCTTCCAGGTCAAGGCAGACGACCTTCAGCCGCTGCCGAACCTCGCAAAAAGCTGGGAATGGTCCAAGGACGGCCACAAGCTGACCATGAAGCTCATCGAGGGTGCGAAGTGGTCTGACGGCCAGGATTTCACCTCCGATGACGTGATGTTCTACTGGGACGATAACGTCCTCGATCCGAACGTCTCGCCGCTGAACGGTGCCACCCAGGAGACCTTCGGCGCCGGCACGACGCTGAAAGCCATCGACAAATACACGATTGAATGGACCTTCAAGGACGCGTTTCCGAAGCAGTTCATCTACAATATGGCTTATGGCACCTTCTGCCCAGGTCCTGCCCATATGCTGAAGCCGCAGCATCCTAAGTATTCGAAGAACACCTACGAGCAGTACAAGAACGCATTCCCGCCGAGCTACATGAACTTCCCTGTCATGGGCGCGTGGGTCCCGGTCGAGTATCGTCCGGACGACATCATCGTCCTTCGCCGCAATCCCTACTACTGGAAGGTTGACGAAAAGGGCAACCAGCTCCCTTACCTGGATGAGACGCACTACAAGCTCTCGACCTGGGCCGACCGTGACGTTCAGGCAGTTGCAGGCTCCGGCGACATTTCCAATCTCGAGCAGCCGGAAAACTTCGTGGAGTCGCTCAAGCGCTCCGCCCAGAAGGACGCTCCCGCAAGACTTGCCTTCGGACCGCGCCTGATCGGCTACAACATCGAGATGAATTTCTCCGCCAACGGCTGGGGCGATCCGGATGCCCGCCAACAGGCCATTCGCGAACTGAACCGAAACGAGCACTTCCGTCGAGCCATCACCATGGCAACCAACCGCAAGGAACTGGGCGATTCTCTCGTCAAGGGACCGTTCGTCGCGACCTATGCCGGTGGTATCCTTTCCGGCTCGAATTTCTACGATCGTCAGTCGACCCTCTACTACCCCTTCGATCTTGAAGGCGCCAAGAAGGAGCTTGCTGCAGCCGGTCTGAAGGACACCGATGGCAATGGCATCGTCAACTTCCCGGCAGGGACTGCCGGCGGCAAGGATGTCGAAATCTCGATGCTCGTCAGCAATGACTACACGACAGACAAGAGTCTTGGCGAAGGCGTCATCGCTCAGATGCAGAAGCTCGGCATTCGTGTGGTGCTGAACGCCCAGGCCAGCAAGGATCGCGATGCGGCAAACTTTGGTGGCAAGTTCGACTGGTCGCTACACCGCACCCAGGCAGAACTCGCGTCCGTCGTGCAGAACACGCCACAGCTCGCTCCCACCGGTCCGCGCACCAGCTGGTTCCACCGCGCTAACAACAAGAATGAGCTCGACTTGATGCCATTCGAGAAGGAACTGGCTGATACGATCAACAAGTTCGTCATCTCAAGCGACCCGAAGGAGCAGGCCGAACTGATCAAGCAGTATCAGAAAATCTACACGACCAACGTCAACACGGTCGGTCTTGTGGAATATCCCGGTGCTCTGATCATCAACAAGCGCTTCAAGAACGTGCCGAACGGTGCGCCGATCTACATGTTCAACTGGGCCGAAGACTCGATCATCCGCGAACGCCTCTATGTTCCGGCAGCCGATCAGGGTGACTACCAGCTCTTCAAGGACATGTTGCCAGGCAAGCCTGGCGGTGACGGTCCGCAGAAGTAAGCGTTTCCTCCCGGCTCTGCGCCCCGCAGCATCAGGCGGGGCGTGGAACCTACAGCATCGGCCCGAAAATCGATTCCGATTTTCGGAAAGCCCGACGCGTAGATTCAAAAAGTTAGAGCGTCCTTTGTGCGTCCTCCAGGACGCACGGCGCTCTAAGTGGTGGCGGTTTGTCGGCTATAACACCGCGGACCGCCACCGTCCCCTCGAGGAGAAGTTCTTATGTTGAGGTTTCTGGTTACCCGCCTTCTGTCCGCAATCCCGTTGCTTCTGATCCTGAGCATCGTGACATTTGCGATCATCCAGGCGCCGCCCGGCAACTATGCAGATTATATCCGGTCGCAGCTTATGAATCTCGGGGGCGCGTCCTTCGAGCAGGCCAATGCTCAGGCCAAGGCCTATGCCGTTGCCCACGGTCTCGATAAGCCGATCGTCATCCAGTATTTCAACTGGATCTGGAATATGGTGTCGAAGGGCGATTTCGGCTACAGCATGTACTACAACCGCCCCGTCGGCGAGATTGTTGCAGAACGTCTGCCGCGCACGCTGATCCTTGCGCTCGTCTGCCACATCCTGGCATCCATCCTCGGCATCAGCTTCGGTATTCTTGCGGCGACACGCCAATATAGCTGGGTGGATACGATCCTCTCCGGCATCGCCTTTCTCGGCATGACCATTCCGCGCTTTCTGATGGCGCTGATCATGGTCTATCTCCTGGTCTTCCATTTCAACATCAGCGAAATCGGCAACTTCTTCTCGCCACGCTATGGCGGCGCGCCCTGGTCCTGGGACAAGTTCGTCGATCTGGTGAAGCATGTCTGGCCCGTGGTCGCCATCGCCACCTTTGGCGGGCTTGCCTACAATATGCGCGTCATGCGCGGCAATCTGCTCGATACGCTGAATGCGCAATATATCGAGACGGCGCGGGCCAAGGGCCTGCGCGAAAGTGCCGTCGTCATGCGCCATGCCGTGCCCAATGCGCTCCATCCGCTCATCATGTATCAGGGCGTGGTTCTGCCCTACATGCTGACCGGCGAAATCGAGGTTGCGATCATCTTCGCGCTGCCGACCGTCGGACCAGCCATCGTTGGTTCCATGCATGTGGGCGATGTCTATGTGACAGCCACCTTCATGCTGGTGCTCGCCGCCACACTGATCGTCGGCAACATCATCGCCGACATGCTGCTGGCAGCGCTTGATCCACGTATCAAACTGGGAGGAGCGTGACCATGTTGGTTCCAGCCGAAACCACAATCGAGCCGACCGTAAAGACTGCACCAACAGGCAGCGAAAGCTACCAGGCTCTGGTCTGGCGCCGCTTCCGGCGGTCTTTCACCGGCATGCTTGGCCTCGTGCTCGTCTGCGCACTTCTCATCATGGCGGTCTTCGCGGGCTTCCTGGCCCCCGTCGATCCGATGCTATCGGAAGATTCCTTCATGCCGCCGGAATCGATTTCGATCCATGACCAGGAAGGCAATCTGGTCATGCCCCGCGTCTATCCGATCGTCGATTCCGAAAAGCTCGATCCCATCACGTTCCAGCCCATCAGCGGACCGGACTATGAGAACCCCCGGGTCCTCGGCTTCTTCGTGACCGGCTTCGAGTACAAGCTGTTCGGCATCATTCCGTCCACGATCCACTTCTTCGGCTCGACGGATGGCAAGCCCATTCACTTCCTCGGTACGGACAAGCTTGGTCGAGACATTCTCTCCCGCGCGATCTACGGCTCGCGCATCTCGCTGATGATTGCGTTGACCGTCGTCACCATCGTCACCGCGATCGGCACGACCGTCGGCATGGTCTCCGGCTATCTTGGCGGTGCCTTCGACACATGGACGCAGCGATTTGTCGAGCTCGTGCTCGCCTTCCCGCAACTGCCGCTTTATCTGGCGCTGACATCGCTGATCCCCGTCACTGCACCCACCAATGTCTTTCTCGGCTTCGTCATCGTGGTCATGTCGGCGCTCGGTTGGGCGCAGATGTCGCGCGAAGTGCGTGGTAAGACGCTCGCACTTGCGCGTATCGAATATGTGAAGGCGGCGATCGCGATCGGGGCGACCGACCGGCGCATCATCTTCCAGCACATTTTTCCGAATGTGATGAGCCATGTGATCGTGGCGGTGACGCTGAACATTCCGACGATCGTACTTCTGGAATCCTTCCTTGGTTTCCTTGGCTTTGCGGTGAAGCCGCCGCTGATTTCCTGGGGTTTGATGCTTCAGGATACGGCCAATTATTCGGTCATCGGTTCCTACCCCTGGATCCTCGCACCTGTCGGCTTCGTGCTGGTTACCGTCTTCGCCTTCAATGCGCTGGGTGATGGTCTTCGCGATGCAATCGATCCCTATTGAGCCGAGAAAGAGATGACGATGACACAAAACCTCATCCCCGAACTTCGTCTCGACGCAGCGCTGCATGCCGACGAGCCGCTTCTTGATGTTCGCCACGCCGGTGTCAACTTCAAGACCGAGCATGGCCAAGTCTCTGCCGTTCAGGATATTTCGTTCCAGCTATACCGCGGCGAGACGATTGCGATCGTCGGTGAATCCGGTTCGGGAAAATCGGTCACGGCACGTCTGGTCATGGGGCTCTTGTCCAAGCGCGCCACCGTCAGTCCCGATACGCGGGTGAAGTTTCGCGGCGAAGACATTCTGAAATATTCGCGCGACAAACGCCGCCTGCTGCGCGGCAGCCGGATATCGATGATCTTCCAGGAGCCGATGAGCTCGCTTAATCCGCTCTACTCCATCGGCACGCAGATTGCCGAAGCCATCCGTGCGCATCGCCGGGTCAGCAAGTCGGAGGCGCGCAAGCAGGCCATCGCACTTCTGGCCGAAGTGCGCATCCCTGATCCAGAACTCAGGATCGATCAATATCCCCACCAGCTATCCGGCGGACAGCGCCAGCGCGTGATGATTGCCATGGCGCTTGCCAACAATCCGGACCTGCTGATCGCCGATGAGCCGACGACCGCGCTCGACGTTACCGTGCAGGCGCAAATCCTCAATCTGCTGCGCGATTTGCAGCAGAAGCACGGCATGGCAGTCGTCCTCATCACGCATGATCTGACGGTGGTGCGGCGCTTCTCCGACTATGTCTATGTCATGCAGAAGGGTCTGCTACAGGAGCACAATACCACAGCCGCGCTCTTCGAGGCGCCGCAGCACCCTTACACGCGCCATCTTCTTGGCTCGGAGCCACGCGGCCGAGCCAAGCCACTGTCTGACGACCAACCCATCCTGCTCGAAGGTAAGAATGTCCGGGTATCGTTTGGTCTGCGCAGCGGCGGCTTTTTCCGTCCTGTATTTCACGATCTCGTTGCGGTGGATGGCCTGTCGCTCGACCTCAGGCGACATGAAACCCTCGGGCTCGTCGGCGAATCCGGCTCCGGCAAGACGACCTTTGGGCAGGCGCTGACAAGACTGATCAGCAATGAGGGCGGGGAAATCTTCTTCGACAAGCAGCCGATCCACGACAAGGATCGCGACGGCATGCGTCCCTTACGTTCACGCATGCAGGTGGTGTTTCAGGATCCATTTTCATCGCTCAATCCGCGCATGACGGTGGGTCAGATCATCGGTGAGGGGCTGGTCGTCAATAATATCGGCGCCAACAGCGCCGAGCGGCTGGATCGCGTGCGGGCGGCTCTCAGAGATGCGGGACTTCCCGACAATGTCACCAATCGCTTTCCGCATGAGTTCTCCGGCGGGCAACGCCAGCGTATCGCGATCGCGCGTGCGATCGCGCTCGAGCCCGAGTTCCTGTTGCTGGACGAGCCGACATCGGCGCTCGACCTCTCTGTGCAGGCACAGATCATCGATCTCTTGCGCAAGCTGCAGGATGAGAAGGGCTTGAGCTACCTCTTCATCTCGCACGACCTGAAGGTCGTGCGGGCTCTTTGCCACCGCGTCATCGTTATGCAGCGCGGGCAGATCGTGGAGCAGGGGTCCGTCGAGGAGGTCCTATCTAATCCCAAGACCGAATACACGCAGCGGCTGGTCCGGGCTGCGTTCGAAATCGCATAATTTCCGAGAGTGGAGAAAGAAATGACAAGAAATCCCAAGATCGCTTTCATCGGGGCAGGGTCCACGGTGTTCATGAAAAATATCATCGGCGACGTGTTGCAGCGCCCCGCTTTGTCCGGCGCCCGCATTGCGCTGATGGACATCAACCAGCAGCGGCTGGACGAGAGCGCCATCGTCGTCAACAAGCTGATCTCGACGCTCGGCGTCAGCGCCAAGGCGGAAACCTTCACCGATCAGAGAAAAGCGCTGACGGATGCCGATTTTGTCGTCGTCGCCTTCCAGATCGGCGGCTATGAGCCTTGCACCGTCACCGACTTCGAGGTGCCGCGCAAATATGGTCTGCGCCAGACGATTGCCGACACGCTTGGTGTGGGCGGCATCATGCGTGGTCTGCGCACCGTGCCGCATCTGTGGAAGATCTGCGAGGACATGCTCGAGGTCTGCCCGAACGCCATCATGCTGCAATATGTGAACCCGATGGCCATCAATACCTGGGCGATCGCGGAGAAATATCCGACGATCCGCCAGGTGGGGCTCTGCCACTCCGTTCAGGGAACGGCGATGGAACTGGCACTCGATCTCGATATTCCCTACGAGGAAATTCGCTACCGCTCCGCTGGCATCAACCACATGGCGTTCTTTCTTGAGTTCGAACACCGCCAGCCGGATGGCAGCTATAAGAACCTGTACCCGGATCTGGTGCGCGGCTACCGCGAAGGCCGCGCCCCGAAGCCCGGCTGGAACCCGCGCTGCCCCAACAAGGTCCGCTACGAGATGCTGACGCGCCTCGGTTACTTCGTCACCGAAAGCTCCGAGCACTTCGCGGAATACACGCCCTATTTCATCAAGGAGGGCCGTGAGGACCTGATCGAGAAGTTCGGCATTCCGCTCGATGAATATCCGAAGCGCTGTATCGAGCAGATCGAACGCTGGAAGGGTGAGGCGGCCGCCTATCGCTCGGCGAACAAGATCGAGGTCAAGCAATCGAAGGAATATGCCTCTTCGATCATCAACTCGGTGTGGACCGGCGAGCCTTCGGTGATCTACGGAAACCAGCGCAACAATGGCTGCATAACCTCATTGCCTTATAACTGCGCCGCAGAAGTGCCCTGCCTCGTCGACCATAACGGCGTGCAGCCAACCTTCATCGGCGAATTGCCACCGCAACTGACAGCGCTGATGCGCACCAACATCAACGTCCAGGAACTTACGGTCCGGGCGATGATGAGCGAAAACCGCGAGCACATCTATCACGCGGCGATGATGGATCCGCATACGGCGGCGGAACTCGACCTTGATCAGATCTGGTCGATGGTGGATGACCTTCTCGTAGCCCACCGCGACTGGCTGCCGGAGTGGACACAGGCACGCTGATCCAACAAGGTTTGGCGGCGCATTTCTCACACTTGCTGCCATTATGATTGTCGCGATCGTTCGCGGTTGGGACACGCTACTACTCTACGTCTCAGGCACTCTCTCAAGCAGATTGGAGATGCCTGAGGCTGCGAGGCGGACTGTCCACAACGCATCAGCGTGAAAATCAGGCTTGATTTTCGCGCCGATGCGTCGATTCAAAAAAGGTAAGGCGTCCTTCGTGCGTCCTACAGGACGCGCGGCGCTTCAGAAATCCCAGTCCTCATCCTCTGTGGCGACTGCTTTACCGATGACATAGGAAGAGCCGGAGCCGGAGAAGAAGTCGTGGTTCTCGTCGGCATTGGGCGACAGCGCTGAAAGGATGGCCGGATTGACCTTACAGGCCTCCGGCGGAAACAGTGCCTCGTAGCCGAGATTCATCAGCGCCTTGTTAGCATTATAGTGCAGGAACTTCTTGACGTCCTCGGTCAGGCCGACGCCGTCGTAAAGCGCTTCCGTGTATCGCGCTTCATTGTCATAAAGCTCCAGCAGCAGATCAAATGCGAAATCCTTGATCTCCTGGCGCGCCGCCTCTGGCAAACGTTCGACCGCGCGCTGGAATTTGTAGCCGATATAGTAGCCGTGCACCGCCTCGTCGCGAATGATGAGGCGGATCATGTCGGCCGTATTGGTGAGCTTGGCGCGGCTCGACCAGTACATCGGCAGATAAAAGCCCGAATAGAACAGGAAGCTTTCGAGGAAGACAGACGCTACCTTTTTCTTCAATGGATGGTCAGAGGCATATTGCTCCAGGATCAGGGACGATTTGCGCTGGAGGAACTCGTTTTCTTCCGACCATCGATAGGCATCGTCCACATCCGGCGTGGAGCATAGCGTCGAGAAGATCGACGAATAGGAGCGGGCATGCACGGCCTCCATGAAGGAGATGTTGGAAAGCACCGCCTCTTCATGCGGTGTCGCCACATCTTCCATGAGTCGGACCGAGCCGACGCCGTTCTGGATCGTGTCGAGCAGTGTCAGTCCGGTGAAGACGCGGATCGTCAATTGCTGCTCTTCCGCCTTCAGCGTTGCCCAGGAGGGGATGTCGTTGGAGAGCGGCACCTTTTCCGGTAGCCAGAAATTGCCCGTCAGTCTGTTCCACACCTCGAGGTCCTTGTCGTCCTCAAGGCGGTTCCAGTTGATCGCGCGGATCGCGGTGGCAGCCTTTGGCGCCGTGGTCTTCAGTTGGATGTTCATGGTTGTTACCGAATGATCAGAGGGCGCAGGAGACGCAACCTTGCACTTCCGTGCCGGTCAGCGCCATTTGGCGAAGGCGGATGTAGTAGATGGTCTTGATGCCCTTTTTCCAGGCATAGATCTGGGCGCGGTTGATATCGCGTGTCGTGGCGGTGTCGCGGAAGAACAAGGTCAGCGACAATCCCTGATCCACGTGCTGCGTGGCTGCGGCATAGGTATCGATGATCTTCTCAGGCCCGATCTCGTAGGCGTCCTGGTAGTATTCGAGATTGTCGTTGGTCATGAAAGCAGCCGGATAATAGACGCGGCCGATCTTGCCTTCCTTGCGGATTTCGATTTTCGAGACGATCGGGTGGATGGAGGAGGTCGAGTGGTTGATGTAGGAAATCGAGCCGGTCGGCGGCACCGCCTGGAGGTTCTGATTGTACAGCCCACCCTCCATCACAGCCTGCTTCAGTTCCAGCCAGTCTTCCTGTGTCGGGATGTGAATACCGGCCTTTTCGAACAGATCGGCAACGCGCGCCGTTGACGGCTTCCATTCCTTTTGCGTGTACTTGTCGAAGTAGTCGCCGCTCGCATATTTGGACTGTTCAAAGCCCTTGAAGCGCTGACCACGCTCTACTGCCAGGCGATTGGAAGCCTTCAGCGCGTGATAGGTCACCGTGTAGAAATAGATATTGGTGAAATCCACACCTTCTTCGGAGCCATAGAAAATCCGCTCGCGGGCCAGATAGCCATGCAGGTTCATCTGGCCGAGGCCGATCGCGTGGCTCTCTGCGTTGCCCTTGGCAACGGATGGCACGGAGGCGATATGGCTCATGTCGGAGACGGCCGTCAAAGCGCGGATCGCGGTCTCGACCGTCCTGCCGAAATCGTCCGAATCCATCGCCGCTGCGATGTTGAGAGAGCCGAGATTGCAGGAAATGTCCTTGCCCGTCGTTTCGTACGACAAGTCGGCTTCATAGGTGCTGGGCTCGCTGACCTGGAGAATTTCCGAGCAGAGATTGCTCATGGTGATGCGCCCGGCAATCGGGTTCTCGCGGTTCACCGTGTCCTCGAACATGATGTAGGGATAGCCGCTTTCGAACTGGATTTCGGCCAGCACCTGAAAGAACTCGCGCGCCTTGATTTTCTTTTTGCGGATCCGGCTATCGGCGACCATCTCGCGGTATTTTTCCGTTACCGAAATTTCGCTGAAGGCAACGCCGTAGATGCGTTCCACATCATAGGGCGAGAAGAGGTACATATCCTCATTGTTCTTGGCGAGCTCGAAGGTGATATCCGGAACGACGACGCCGAGCGACAGCGTTTTTATGCGGATTTTTTCGTCGGCATTTTCGCGCTTGGTGTCGAGAAAACGCATGATGTCGGGGTGATGGGCGTTGAGATAGACGGCGCCTGCACCCTGGCGCGCGCCGAGCTGGTTGGCGTAGGAAAAGGAATCTTCCAGCAGCTTCATCACCGGAATGACGCCGGAGGACTGGTTTTCGATCTGTTTGATCGGCGCACCGGCTTCACGAAGATTGGTCAGTGAAAGGGCCACCCCTCCGCCGCGCTTTGAGAGTTGTAAGGCCGAGTTGATACCGCGGGCGATCGATTCCATATTGTCTTCCATGCGCAGCAGGAAGCATGACACGAGCTCTCCGCGCTGCTTCTTTCCCGCATTGAGAAATGTCGGAGTTGCGGGCTGAAAACGGCCGGAGATCATCTCATCCACCAGGCCGCGAGCCAGGGTTTCGTCGCCGCGTGCCAGTGCCAGCGCTACCATACAGACGCGGTCCTCGTACCGCTCCAGATACCGTTTTCCATCAAAGGTCTTCAGCGTGTAGGACGTGTAGTATTTGAAAGCCCCGAGGAATGTCGGGAAGCGAAATTTCTTCGCATAGGCATGGTCGAAGAGATCGCGGACGAAGTTGAAGGCATACTGGTCCAGCACCGTCTGCTCGTAATAGCCTTCACTCAAAAGATAATCGAGCTTTTCGCGCAGATTGTGAAAGAACACCGTGTTCTGGTTCACGTGCTGGAGAAAGTACTGGCGCGCAGCCAGCCTATCCCTGTCCAGCTGAATCCGGCCATCCTCATCGTAAAGGTTCAGCATCGCATTCAGCGCACGGTAATCCAGCACTGCCGCGTCCGACTGCTTTAGGGGCCTCTCGAGTGTCAACGTGTCCAAAATCTTTCCAATCCCTGTCTGACATTGACGACGTCCTCACCCGTCCCCATCAGCTCGAAGCGATAGAGATAGGGCACGCCGCATTTGGCGGAGATGATGTCGCCGGCGATCCCGAAGGTTGCGCCGAAATTGCTGTTGCCCGCAGCAATGACGCCGCGAAGGTTTGCTCGATTACTCGCATCGTTGAGGAAGCGAATGACCTGTTTGGGAACCGCGCCCTTGCCGTTCTCGCCGCTATAGGTCGGGACGATGAGGACGAATGGGCTTGGAACATGGAGAGTTTCAGCAGCGCTGATCGGGATGCGGCGGGCAGGGGTGTCGAGCTTGGTCACGAAGCGATGTGTGTTTTCCGAGCGCGTCGAGAAGTAGACAATCTCCCCCGCCATAGTCTTCGTCACGATGCAAGCGTGCTGATCATATCGGGCCGAAAGCCCCCCCAATGCGTCTCGCCGGCAATGACGACCGGCACCTGGCGATAACCAAGACCGAGCACCCGCTCATAGGCTTGCTCGTCGGTCGAGACATCAACGATCGTGTAGTCGAGACCCTGACGGTCGAGCGCGCGGGTGGTCGCAGTGCATTGAACGCAAGCAGGCTTGCTGTAGACGGTGATGCTCATTTTGATCCTCGTTGGAAAAAAGGCATGGGAAATCGCTCTCGCGCCATGACGCGCGCGATGGTTTAAAAACAGGGTTGAACGCAAAGCCGAGGTCTGCCGGGCAGTGCCGTCGCATGGCTCGATAGCAAAAGCGATGAACGCTTCTGTGCACCATGCCTCAGACGCCGGTTACTCCAACGGATAAAAGACTGAACTCATAATCATAGGACTTCACCCCGAAGTGGCTCTACGCGGAGGCATGGCGAAGCGAGGCACACAGGGTCATCCCGTACGCATTCGCGACCTTCCGGGCACCCCGCCGGTGGACGTACTGACTCAAGGCAGGTCTCCTGGCTCGCGGGTCGTCACATTCATCTCGCCTTCCCGAAACCTAATGTTTCAGTGGCGTTTGAGAGAATGCTTGCCGCTTACAGTTGCGGGGGCAGCTGCGGCATTGCTCCACCATCGCTGGCTTCGCGCACCGTATTCCCATCTTCGCTTCCGACAGAATCGGAAGAACCTTGAATACCAGATATAGTATGGATTTCGTTCAATGCGTCAATAGGCTGTTGCAACGACGCGAACTGGGCTGATCTTAATATCAACAGGAAAAATCCCGACACCATAATATGAAGCAAACGGTCTTGTTTTGTACAAGGAGAGGTGATTATAGGCGCAGGCATTGTGCGGCGGGAGCCGCGTTCAACGGGATTTTGGGTGATGATGAAGCGTCTTTTTGCGGCTGTGGGATTTTGTGCATTTGCAGGGTTTGCGGCAACCCCGGCGACGGCTGCGACGACCTATCCTCTGACGATCGAAAATTGCGGCGCCACGGTTACCTTCAACAAGGCGCCTGAGCGTGCGGTGGCACTCGGTCAGAACAGTGCCGAGATCATGCTGCTGCTTGGTCTTCAGGACAAGATGGTCGGCACTGCCTTCTGGCCGAACAAGGTTCTGCCGCAGGTCGCAGAGGCAAACGCCAAAGTAAAGGTTTTGACCGTCGAGTTTCCAACCTTCGAATCCATTCTTGCACAGAACCCAGACTTTGTGACCGCCGCCTTGCCGACGCTCGTCGGCCCCACCAGCAAGGTGGCGAAGCGCGAAGATTTCGACAAGCTTGGCATCTCCACCTATCTTTCGCCCAGCATGTGCGCGCTGGACGACATGTCCAAAGACAAGTCCGGTTATGGCAATCGCTCCAAACTCTGGAACATGGAGACGCTGTATAAGGAGATCGACGATCTCTCGCAGATATTTGACGTGGCCGACAAGGGTCAGGCCGTCATCGCCGACCTGAAGAAGCGCGAAGCTGCATTGCGTGCTGATGCGCCGAAGGATGGCAAGAAGCTTTCCTATGTCTTCTGGTTCTCCAGCCCGTCGCCATCGGCTGACGCCTATCTCGGCGGCAAGAACAGCCCGTCGGGCTATATCGCCGATCTGTTGGGCGGCACCAATGCCATTACCACCGAAACCGAATCTCCGGCTATCGGTTGGGAAACGATCATCGCCGCCAATCCCGATGTCATCGTCGTGACGCAGGTCGACCGCAATCGCTGGGAACTCGACAAGGCAGATGCCAAGATCAAGTTCCTTAATAGCGACCCTGCCACCAGCCAGATGAATGCCGTCAAGAACAAGGCGCTCGTCATCATGCCGGCACAGGCGATGAACCCAAGCGTTCAGACGATCTACGGTGCCGAGCAGATTGCTCAGCAGTTGAAGACCCTCGGCCTGAAGTGAGTTCGGTGGCGGCGAAGGATCGATCAGGTAGCGGGATGCGGCGGCTTGTTGCCTCCGTAACGCTCTATCTTGCGTGCTTCGCGGCGATTGCCCTCGTGGTCGGCATCAGTGTCGGGATTGGCGATCTACCAATTCCGCTCTCGACCACCTATGCCGCCATCACCAACAAGCTCGGCTGGACGTCGGTCGAGATCAGCCGCATCCATGAGGCGGTGATCTGGGAATACAGGCTGAGCCGCGCTCTCGTGGCCGTCTTCTGTGGCGCGGGCCTGGCCATGTGCGGCGCCATCATGCAGGCGATGCTGCGCAATCCGCTGGCTGAGCCCTATGTTCTCGGCATTTCCGCTGGCGCCTCGACAGGTGCCGTAGCCGTCGTCATTCTCGGGATCGGTGCCGGCGCGGTGTCGCTGTCTCTCGGTGCCTTCGTCGGCGCCTTTGCAGCATTCTTCCTGGTCGCCATTCTGTCCAATGGTGCGCGCGGCGGCGCAGACAGAACGATCTTGGCGGGTGTTGCAGCCGCTCAGCTTTTCAATGCCGCCACATCCTATGTGGTCACCACTTCCGGCAATGCCCAGCAGGCCCGCGACGTGATGTTCTGGCTTCTCGGCAGCTTCGGTGGCGTGCGTTGGCCGGATGTCGGTCTCGTGTCCATCGTCGTCGGTCTCGGTCTGATCTGCTGCCTGTTCCATGCGCGCGTGCTGGATGCCTTTGCCTTCGGCGATGAGGCGGCCGCCTCACTTGGTGTCAATGTCGGGCGCACGCGCATCATCCTCTTTGCGCTGACCGCGGTCATCACCGCCACCATCGTCAGTATGGTGGGGACGATCGGCTTCGTCGGTCTGGTGGTTCCGCATGCAGCACGTTTCGTCGTCGGGCCGCTGCACGCACGGCTCTTGCCGGCCTGCGCCATCACCGGGGCGATCTTCATGGTGCTCGCCGATATCGCCTCGCGCACGCTTGTGCCGCAGCAGGTTCTGCCCATCGGCGTGGTGACGGCTCTGGTCGGCGTGCCGTTCTTCTCCGTCATCCTTTACAGGCTGCAACGCGCGTCATGAGTATCACAGCGGACAATCTGGTGTGGAAGGTCGGCGCAAAGACGATCGTGGATGGCATTTCCTTCACGGTCGAGCCCGGCAAGATGCTTGGACTTCTTGGGCCAAATGGCTCCGGCAAGACATCGCTGCTTCGCCTGCTCAGCGGGTTGAAGAAACCCCATTCGGGCCAAGTGCTTCTGGACGGCAAGGATATCAGGACGATCCGCCGCAAGTCTCTTGCGCAGCGTATCGCCTTCATCGAGCAGCACGCCACGACGAACGTCAATCTGAAGGTCATCGACGTCGTCAAGCTGGGACGCTTTCCCCATAAATCGATGTTCTCCGGCTGGACGCGGGAAGACGATGCGGCTGTGGGTGAAGCGCTTGAGCGCACAGAGATGACCGCTAAACGCAACGATGCCTGGCAGAGCCTCTCGGGCGGCGAGAAGCAGCGTGCTCATCTTGCCCGCGCCTTGGCGCAGTCGCCGAAGGAGCTCATTCTCGATGAGCCCACCAATCATCTGGACGTCCACCACCAGATCAGCCTTCTGCGCCTCGTATCTGGGCTTCCGGTCACCAGCATCATCGCGCTCCATGATCTCAACCATGCTGCCATGTACTGCGATCACCTGATCGTGCTGCAGACGGGGAAGGTCGTGGCGTCAGGAACGCCGGAAGAGGTGATGACGCAGGATCTCTTGCGGAACGTCTTTTCGGTTGAAGCCGTCGTCGAGGCCTCGCGCTTCCACGCCAAGCCACATATCCAGTTTCTCCGATAGAACATCGCGTTTGAATGGGTGGCAGCGACCATGCATCTCCGGTCCAGGGGACTCTTGTGAAAACCATCAGCGAAAACCAGACGCTTGGCATCGGTCTTCGGGTTCTCTCGGGATTTCTCTTTGCAGCCATGTCGATCTGCATCAAGGCGACCTCCGGTCAGGTCCCTGTCGGCCAGATCGTCTTCTTCCGCTCGGCATTTGCGCTGATCCCGCTGGTGATCTTTCTATGGTGGCGCAACGAATTTCCGCGTGGGTTAGCGACGCGACGCCCCTTCGGCCATTTGCTGCGCTCCAGTCTTGGGGCTGCTGCGATGTTTGCGTCCTTCGCCTCCATTGCGCGCCTGCCCCTGGCGGAGGCGACGCTTCTCACCTACCTCTCGCCAACCTTCACCAGTGTTGCTGGTGTGGTGCTTCTCTCCGAACGGTTGACCAAGTGGCGTGTGGGTGGTGTGCTTTTCGGGCTTGCCGGGGTGGTGACGCTGGTGTGGCCGGAGATCGGTCACGGAGTCATGGATGACGCGCGAATGTGGGGTTATTTCCTCGGTCTACTGATGGGGGTGCTGACCTCCTTCGCCCTCATCATGGTGCGCAGTCTCAGCAGAACGGAAAATCCGGGCGCGATCGCCTTCTATTTCGTTATTGCCTCGATGATCGGCGGTCTCTTCACAGTGCCTTTCGGCTGGGTGATGCCGGACCCCATAGGTTTCTCACTTCTCATTCTCGCCGGCCTTTTCGGTGGCTTTGCGCACATTGCCATGACGATGGCCTTTCGACACGCCGAAGCATCCTTGCTGGCGCCCTTCGAATATCTCGCCATCCTGTGGCCGGTCCTGGCGGACTTGCTGATCTTCAAGTCGCCGCTCTCCAGCACTTTCATCACCGCCCTGCCGCTGATCCTCGCCGGTGCAGCGCTGGCTGCCTTGGAAGGAAGGCGCAGGCGAACTCAATCATAGATTGTGCGTCACCATCTCGCGTTATTGGCTCTGATCGAGGGCGTGCGTTGAAGGTCTTCGGGACGCACGTCGTTATCGCAAGACCGAGGCACAGTTTTGCTTGGGCCGTGCTCCAATTCCGGCAATAGAAGGGCTCTTTTCCCCATCGGTGATCCTGCCATAAAAGATGCTTCGAACCGTCAGATTCCTGTTCCGTTCCTTAAGTTTTCTCTAATTCAACCGCTGTGTGTACGCTGGCGTACAGCAACAATGACCTTCCCCCTGCATTATGAACTGTATCCACGGAGGGGAATATGGACATGCAAAACGCCAGCACCGCATCCGAATTGGTTGTCACCGAGGACCAGCTTGCCGAATTGAGAATGGGCATTGCCGATCTCAGCCCGGCGCTTTCTGCTTTCGCCCGCCGTTTTGTTCGGACGGAAGGAGAGGTTGACGATCTCGTCCAGGAAACAATTCTAAGGGCGCTTCGTGCCGTCCACCGGTTCACGCCGGGGACAGCGTTAAAGTCCTGGCTGTTCACCATTATGCGCAACACATTCTGCACCCGTTATAAGGTCGCTCAGCGAGAACGCATCGGCCTGCCTGCGGGTGTAGAGAAAATGATGTCCACGCCCCCGAGCCAAGAATGGCGCCTCGAACATCAACAGGTCATGCGTGCTATAGGCGATCTGGATTCGGACCAGAAGAAGGCTCTACTCCTGATCGCGGACGGTACCAGCTACTCCGACGCTGCGGATCTATGCGGCTGCCGTATCGGCACCATCAAGAGCCGCGTTAGCCGCGCTCGCGAAGCTCTGCGTCGCGACCTTTATTAAAATATCTGATCAGCGCGTCTGACATGGCCTATCCCTGCGCGTCGGGGAATGGGATAAGAGTTCGTTCATGCTTCCGGCCATGCCCTTAAAGCGCTGCCGGCGGATCGGTGCAGATAGGTACTGTCTTCTCCCGTCCGCATGATTCGATGCCGGGGCGAAGTTCTAGACTCCAGACCGCGCAGTTTAAAGACGCGAAGCTCGCCTCATCCATGGACTGAGCCATCTGTCTCCCATGAGGTATCTGGCGGTTGCCGCCGTCGTACTTGGGAACAAGGACATTGTTAGACGCCTTAACCCTCCTTCCTGCCGCCACATCCTCAGTGGATATTCGTCACATGAATAGGACGGTTGGCAGGGAGCGCTCTCTGTACGGTAGATGACATTGTATTGCTCAAAGGTTTCAACTGTTTAGTGTCCCTCAAACGTCCTGTGGACGATCGAAGGGAATGACGACTTCAATGGATACCGAACAGAACTCTGTACGCAACAAACTGTTGAAAGCTCTGCGTCCGGAAGATTACGAACTGCTGCGGCCGAGCATGCAGATCGTCAAGCTTAACGTCCATGAAGTGATAGAGCAGCCGCATGTCCCCATCGAACGGGTCATTTTTTTCGAAACGGGTCTCGCTTCCGTCATCGGTCATCTGTCTAGTGGGAAAAGCATCGAGGTCGGGCTGACAGGTCGTGAAGGCATGTCGGGCTCCGCCATCGTACTCGGCAGTACAGAAGCAACGCACCGCACGCTTGTTCAAGTGGGCGGCTACGGGATCGCCGTTTCGTCTTCCGCTATCGTCGACGCCATGAGAGTCAGCGATACCTTGCGTGATGTATTCCTGACCTACATCCACACATTGCTCACTCAGACCGCGTCGACGGTCGTCGCCAATGGTTTATCAAAACTCGATAAACGTCTCGCGCGCTGGTTGCTGATGATCCATGACCGGATCGATGGCGCAACGGTGGCGATGACCCACGAGTTCCTTGCCCTTGTTCTTGGAGTGAGACGTCCTGGCGTTACTGTCGCGCTTCATATTCTTGAAGGAAAAGGCCTGATACGGGCCTCTCGGGGGCAGATTACCATCATCAATCGGCAAGGGCTGGAGTTGGAAGCGGGTGGCTCATATGGCCAAGCAGAGAGCGAATACAATCGCCTCATGACCGATATACTCGCAAGGCAAGTATCTTAGTACCACATTGCTTACACGCCGATGCAGACTACTTGTACTAAAATGAGACAAACCGCTGATTTCACGGAAATGTGACGTCATTTTCACTCTATATTAGGCCTCACTTATACATTGATGTTTCAAAGCAGCATCCTCTAATATACACTCTTAAATGGCATCTTTGATGCTGATGTGGAGTGAGTATCGTGTGTGAGGAGGAAAAATCATGACAAGACTGAGTAGTGTTTTGTTGGTGAGCGCATGTCTGGCGCTTCCGATCAATGCGCATGCCTTGGACGTCAGTGTGGGCGGAGTTAGCGCAAGTGTCGGCGGCAATGGTAGCGGCGGCTTGGGTGTCGGTGCTTCTGTCGGAGGAAGCGGCGGGATCAATGCCGGAGCCAGCGTCGGAGGCCGTTCGGGAGGTGGCCTTGGCGCAGACGTCAACGCTTCGGTGGGTGGAAGCAGAGGCGTGAACGCCAATACCAGTGCGACGGTCGGAGGCCGGAGCATTGCAAATGCGGATGTGAACGCGTCAGTCGGCGGAAGCCGCGGATTGAATGCTTCGGTCGGAGCGACTGTCGGAGGCGCGAGAGCCCTGGACGTCGATCTTGGTATCGGTGTCGGCACCGGTCCTGGAAGACCGAACCCTGGAACGGTCAATCCCGGCACCAATCCGTCACTGCCGGCCAACGGCATGATCCGTGCCTACAACGATATGTCGCGCACGGAGCAGCTTCGCCTGGCGAAGCGCTGCGTCGATATCATGAGGGGCGGCTATGAGGCAGATCTCGTGAAGCTCTGTCGGATCATCCGCACCGCCTCGCGGTAAAGCGAAGTCGCGAAAGGGGCCGTCCGCAATCGAGGCGGCCCCCGCGCCCTTTCTCAACCCGCAGAGCGGGTATCGGCCGTCGCAGGGCGCAAAAGTGCCGAGGCACGAAAGCGGGCAAAGACCCGGTCATGCTCTTCCTCGGACAGGCCGTAAATATCGCCGGCATATTCTTCCAGGGCGTCCCGATTGCGTATGGTGATCTTGGCTCTTTCGGAGCGAATGAACCCCCTGCCTTCGAGAAAATGCAGGGCATCTGTCACACTCGGTCGCCGGACTGCCAGCATCAGCGACAAAAATTCGTGGGTCAGATGAAGCTGGTTGCCGTCCACCCGGTTGTGGCAGACAAGAATCCACCGGGCCAGCCGTTGGCTGACGGGCTGCGTGGTATTGGAAAGCAGGGTGCACTCGATCTGAGTGCGCAGCGCATGCGATGCGCAGGTCAGCAGTTGCTCAAGAATTCGATGACGATTTCGTAAAGCCTGGAACGCGGTGATCTCCAAAACCATCGCCTGTCCTGGGACCTGCATGATGACTTGCGTAAAGCTCGTCTCCGCGTCGACCAGTGCGCCTGACGGCACATAACCTTCCCGCCCGACAATGCCGGATTCCGTCACCTTGCCGGAGCGCGATTGGACGAGGACCGAGGCGATGCCGCTACAGACGAAAAAGACCTTTTCAATCTTCTCGCCTGCCTTGATGAGGATTGAGCCGGCAGGCAGATCGACGGCCACGGCACGTCTCAGCAGTTCTGAGCGAATGTCGTCCGGCAGGAACGAGATCAATTGGTTCTGGCCTGCAAGCTTCTCGTGTTCCCCAGTCATTCTGCTTCCTCTCGCGGCACAATTGTTCGGCAATGGCGCAGATTTTCAAGCCACCAGCGTGGAAATGCTTGAGCGGAAGAAAAGTTCTGTCTTCGCGACTCTTCGTATTCGCGGTCAGCCAAAACGCTTCAGCAGAGGTCCAGCCATAAAATGCCTGAAAACACATAAGCCGTGCTGAAGAGCGCAGCGCCCGCCGTGTAGCGCGTCACGGAGCGCATTGTTCCGCTCAAGGACGAGGAGATTTTCTCAGCACTCAGCGCAACGAAGACGGTTATCGCTATGATGAGGGTCGTGGCAGCGAACAACAAAATGAGGAGTGCTCTCAGCGAAGAGATTGGGCCGATCGCCATGTCCTGCCATCCCAGCGAGCAGCCGGTGGCCTGAGCGCCGTAAAGAAGGAGGAAGCCGAGGCTCCAGCCCGTGAAGGGCAGCAGAAGGGCGATAGCCAGCGCATATCGCATCAGCTTCCTCCACCCTGCAGAAGCGACAGAAGAGAAGGATAGACGGCCACGATCGCAGTCGTTGCCGCCACATATCTGTTCCAAAGTCCCGCGATCTGCAGATCGACTAGCCTGTTTCCGGTGACGTAGCCGGTCCGAATTCTCCAGATGCAAAACGCAGACAATAGCGCGCCGATGCCGATGTGAATGAGCCCGTAGATATTGACGGCGTAAATCACGGCATCCGAGGCGTGAAACTCCGTTTCATATGTCCTGACTAGGTCCAACAAGAGCAATGCAATGGCGATGCCGTATAGAGCCATGCTTGCAAGGCGCAGGAATGGCGCGCGCAGCATAGCTTTCGCGGGCAGTGAGCCGAGCACTGCCGCTGCTATCGCGATAGCGCAGGCCAACAGCGTCCAGAGGGATGAAACTGAGGAGGGGCGAAGGTTCTCCCAACCAGGCGCCGACACCCAGAGGAACAGGCCGCCAAAGAGAAGCGAAGTGAAGAGTGTGGCGGTGACCAGCAATGTCAGTCGCATCGCCATGAGCGAGGGGGGATCTCCACTTTCAAAATGCGGTGGCAGGATCAGCCCCTTGCCCGCGTAAAGTTCACTGCCTGTGGTCTGCACGGCCTCATTCGGAGTCCATCTCAGGAAGAGACCGATCACCGCCAGAAGCGCTATGGGCGCTATCACGTAGAGCTTTGCGAGCAAGGAGACGAAGAACAGCCCTGTCACCAGGGCCGTGATGAGCGGAAGATAGGTTTGGCGTGGCAGGATAATGATCTGGTTGGGCCGAGCCTGAACGGCGCTTACCCCCAGTGTTTCCATCCAGCCATTGCGGGTGAAGCCGAGATAGCCATCGCCTGCCGCAAGGCTTGAGCCAAGGCGGTTGATGTCGAGCCTGTCTGCCCGTGTGTCGACAGATGGCAGGGCGGCGAAGTTGTAGGATGGCGGCGGTGTCGGCATAGCCCATTCAAGTGTGCCGGCGTTCCAGGGATTGCGCCGGAACGGACGGCCAAAGAAAAACACCAGAAACAGATCGATTGCGGCCAGCACGAAGCCCATCGCCATGATGAAGCTGCCGATGGACGACATCAGGTTCAACCATTCCCACGGCGACTCCGCCGGGTAGGTATCGACCCTCCGCGGCATGCCAAGGAGACCTGTCAGGTGCATCATGAAGAAGGTCAGGTTGAAGCCGATAAAGATCATCCAGAAGGCTGCGTGCGACATATGCTGAATGGGCTGGCGACCGGAGATGTGAGGCACCCAGTAATAGGCGCCTGCCAGCATCGGGAACAGGAAGCCGCCGACAAGCACGTAGTGGAGGTGGGCGACGACGAAATGCGTGTCATGCGCCTGCTGATCGAAGGGTACCATCGCCAGCATCACGCCGGTCAAACCACCGATGACGAAGACGAAGAAGAACCCGAAAATGTGCAGCATCGGAATGGTGAAGGACGGCCGGCCCTGGCTCAGCGTCGCAATCCACGCAAAGATCTGGATTGCTGTCGGCACAGCAACGAGGGCACTTGCCGCGGAGAAGAACGACAGGGCCACATGCGGGATGCCGGTCGTGTACATGTGATGGACCCAAAGCCCAAAGGACAGGAAGGCCATCGACAGGATGCCGGCGATGATGATCTTGTATCCCGTAAGCGTCGTGCGGGCGAGCACGGGCAGGATCGTGGAGATGACGCCGGCTGCAGGCAGAAAGATGATATAGACTTCCGGGTGGCCGAACAGCCAGAACAGGTGCTGCCACAAGAGCGGATCACCCCCGCGGGTCGGGTCGAAGAAGGGCAGGCCGAAGGCGCGTTCCGCTTCCAGCAGGATTGAGCCCAGGATCAGCGGCGGAAAGCCGATCACCATCATGCCCGCCACCACCAGCATGTACCAGGCAAAGATCGGCATCCGGTCGAGCGACATGCCGGGCGCGCGCATCTTGAGGATCGTCACGACAATCTCGATTGCCGCCGTCATCGCCGAAATTTCGACGAAGGTGATGCCGAGCAACCAGACATCGGCGTTGATGCCGGGGCTGTAGGTGGAAGAACTGAGCGGCGTATACATGAACCAGCCGCCATTCGGCGCGACGCCGGCCAGGAGCGCGATGATCAGCATGCTGCCGCCGAAGAGGTAGCACCAGTATCCGTAAGCGGAGAGACGCGGAAAGGCGAGGTCGCGGGCGCCGAGCAGTTTGGGCAACAGATAGATCGCCAGTCCCTCGAAAAATGGGATGGCGAAGAGGAACATCATGATGGTCCCATGCATGGTGAAGACTTGCGCATACTCTGCCGCATCGAGGAAGCGGCTTTCGGATGTTGCAAGTTGCGTGCGGATCAGCATGCCGAGAAAGCCGCCGATCCCGAAGAACACCAGGGCGGTGAGCATGAAACGCGCGCCGATGATGTTGTGATTGACGGCGGCGAGGCGGCGCCAGCCCTTGCCTGTGCCCCAGATGGCTTCCAGTTCCCGATGCAGGCGAATGGGTGAAATCTTTTGCGTCACGTCGATCCCTGTGCATCTGGAAGTGTTTCTATCACCCGCCGATAGTCGTCCGGCTCATGGGCGATCACGCTGAAAGTCATGGCGCTATGGCCGGTGCCGCAATATTCGGCGCAGATCCCGCCAAATGTGCCGGCCTTGTCCGCCTTCAGCCGTATGCGCGTCTCATGGCCTGGAATGGCATCGATCTTGCCGGCAAGGCGCGGCACCCAGAAACTGTGGATCACATCGGTGCTGGAAACGACGATCTCGACCGTCTGTCCAGCCGGGATATGGAGGACATTGCGACTACCAGGACCGGTGTTCGCCGCACTATAGCGAACATCCCAGTTCCACATGCTGGCCTGGACACGAATGACGTCGGCGGGTGCATCTGCTCTCGCGCCGAACAGAGCTTCGCCCTGGAGGAAGGCTGCACCCAGAAGTGCCGTCAAAACGGGGATGGGCATGACGATCCCGCCGCCGATAATCCAGCGCGAAGCAGGGACGTGTGACAGCTTTCGAGAAAAGGCGCTCAGGAAGAAAAGGCCGAGCACAAGAGCGAATAGGACGGCCGATCCGAAGAGCATGATCCACCACAGTTGCGCCACCGCGCTTGAGGCGGGTCCCGCAGGATTGAGTGTGGAAAGATCGCCGGAACAGCCGGCCAGCATCAACGGCAGGGTGGTCGTCGTCGCGATTGCGCGGAACCTCTGCCCGGGCCCGCTGGTTGTCGGAGAAAGAGGAGACGTGTTTTGGATACACCGCCGAAGAAAAACCCGGTCATCTCCAAGCTCGAGGAAAAGGATGCGAGTTCGGCCGTTGCCGTTGCTGGCCATCCCCTTCATGCAATGACGGTGCATTTCCCGATTGCGCTTGTCTTCGGGACGCTCGGTGCGGACATCATGTACTGGTGGGGCGCTGATCCATTCTGGCTGCGTGTCGGGCTGTGGACAACGGGCATTGCATTCTTCAGCGCCATTGCGGCCGGTTTGATCGGCTCGGCCGAGCTCTTTCTCGTTCCAGGCATCCGCGCGCGTGTTGCAAGCTGGGCGCATGCAGTGGCTGGCATGTCGCTGATTGCGGTCTGCGGGGCCAATTGGGGCGGTCGCTATTTTTCCAGCATCGAGGTCCTGCCCCACGGCCTTGTCCTGTCGCTGATCGCGTCGGGGTTGACGGGGCTGGCTGGCTGGCATGGCGGCAAGTTGATTTTCGATCATGGCGTCGGTCTCATGGTATCGTCCAAGGACTGATCGACCGCGCGATCTCTTTTAACCCTCCAGCCTCGATCGGAATTATGTCGAGGCTCCAATCCGGTTTGGCGAGAACGACGAAAAGGATGCCGAGCACCGTCGCGGCGGTGAGCACGGTGGCGCCGATGAAGCGCCACACGGGATAGACCTCTCCCTCGTTGAAAAGACGAATGATGACGAGCCCTGTAACGATGTGCACTGTCACCATCACGCCGATAAGCCCAAGCTTGATGGTGAACCAGAGCGTGAAAGTGTGCTGAAAGAAAATTAGGGCCGTGCCGGTCAGGATCGAGACGAAGGCCGCCGGCGAGGCGACGACGACGTAGCAGAAGCGCACGAGGCGCTGGAGCGCGTAAAGCGCGGGTCGATTGCCGACATGGGCGCGCTGGACGTAAAGAGCAGGGAGACTGAGAAGTGTCGCGGCCCAGACGGAGATCGCTGCGATGTGGATGAATTTCAGCAGCATCACCATTGCCAGCTGCCCTTGCCATCCCGGCTAGCGACACCGCGATAAAGGCGGATCAATGCCACAATGAGATAGGGTAGCAGGCCCACCGTCCACATGATGACGCCGGCAAGCTGCTGGTCCTGAAGCGGCTCGAGGCCGAAGGCTTGTGTCGTATCGAGATGTGCGGCGAAAAGCGGCGCGCGCGAGAGCGTCAGGATCGCCGCAAGCATGCCCATCTGCGCAACGGTCGCAAGAGCCAGGGCAACGGCAGTGAAGACACTGGTTCTCGGAGACAGCAGGATCGCCCATAGCCAGATGGCACTGGCAAGAAGGCCTGCCTGCATGATCCAATAGGGGATCATGCCATCAAGGGCGAAGGCATAGCCCGGCGGAATATGCCAGAACCAGAAGATCAAAGTGTGAAAGATGAACGCGATTTCCGGTGGCAGGCGGCTGGAAACAGCGCTTCTCGTCCGGAAGACCGTGGTGAGAAGCGGAGCAAGCACTGTCATCAAGATGAAATGATGGGTCACCCGCACGGAAAACAGCGCGGTGGTCAGAGCGCAAAGCGGTGAAATCAAAAGAAGGGTGGATACGGCAAAAACAGCCGTCGCAATCCATATCCGGTGTCTATGAAGCGAAAGCGCCGACAGCATCGTCAGCGCGAGGACGACCGCCAGAGCAAAGGGGTCGAAGTTCCAAGCGCCCCAGACTTGCGATGGCAGCGGTGCAGGACCGCAATAAGGAACTGGTTGGTTCACCCCAAAAATCCGTCCGCCCTCCGTTGAAGCGATGCAGAGACATCAGGGGTCGAACGCCGGAGGGGGGCTGAGGTTCCGGCGTTGTTTTTTAAGATGAGGGAATGCTTTCGTCCTCATCCTGGAGCGGAGGGTCAATCAGAGGCTCTATGCTTGATCGCGTCTTTGCGCGGCGCTTTCCTGTCGCCGCGGGGCATGGGTGGGCTCGCTCTGATGCGTCCTTTGGTTCTTAAGTGAGCGCCGGCTCATCTCGTCCTTGAGCTTCTGCATGGCCAGATGACGGCTTGGGTAGACCTTCGTCAGCATACCATTGTGCAGCACAGCCCAACCGCGCTCGTGGGGCATCAATACCGTGTCATTGCTCATGATTTTTTCCTCCCGATAGGCTCACATTCAATTTTGTGATGTGCCCAAACCGTGTTTGCGCAGTTCGGTTCCTCAAGGGATGAGAAGACGGATGGACATGATGATCGTCCACGGGCCGGAAGGGCGAGTCGATTATCGGTGGATGCAAGGGACTGCTAAATGACCAAAACGAACGCGGAGCAGCGCTTGGGGACGAACGGCCGCTTGACGATAGCCGTCTTTGGCAAAAGCGACACGCTCACGCCTGCAATCAAGTCTGCGTGGTTCGAGGCATCGATGGTTTTGCAAGGTCCTTACGCCGCGACGTCAGTCCATGATCACGATTGGCATTTCAGCGGCGCAGTCATCGATGCGCGATACGGAGCCGAATTGATGCTGCCGTTGATGGCAGACTTGGACAGCAGAGCAATCCCTTACATCTTTTTCGTTCCACACGGTTCCCTCGCTCACCGCCAGGGGCCGTTCGTGCTCTCGGACGCTAAAGCTGAAATCAGACACATCGTTTCCGCGCTTGCGGCCCAGAGCCGTGGCTCCACGCATTGAGGCGCTATAGAGTGCCTATCCCTCGAGTCAGCTCTCTCCATGCAGGGAGGAAATTTGAACCGGTTGCCGCATCTGGCGTCCCACCATTGCGCCCCGTCGGACTTGGTACAGCATTCACCGCGACTCGCGATGGGCCTCGCATGGAGGCTCTCATTCGCCTCTAATGTGTGAGGGCTCACCACGCCTTCACATGAGCCGATAAGTGTCCGACAGATCATCATTCAGACAGTGAATAGAATAAATATTTCACTGCCGCTTCTAATGGAATTTCCACTTGATTTCGCCTTGGCTTGAGCTAGGGTCTCACCGATCGTCATCGACAGAAGATCGGATGATGACAGGACGCGACCTGCTTCTTAGGCGTGGCCGTCCCGAGGAGGAATTTAGCGTGGAGCAAATGAAATGATCAGGTTCGGTGTGCTGGGTGCGGGCCGTATTGGCAAGGTCCATTCGGCAACGATTGCCGCCAATCCCAAGGCAAAGCTTGCCTATGTCGCGGATGCCTTTCCTGCGGCGGCGGAACAGTTGGCGCTACAAACGGGCGCGCGGGTCGCATCCGTTGAAGAGATTATCGCCGCATCGGATGTCGATGCCGTGCTGATCGCCACCCCGACGCCAAGCCATGCCGATCTGATCGAGGCGGCATCGAAGGCTGGCAAGCATATTCTTTGCGAAAAGCCGGTATCGCTTTCGGTCGATCGCATCAACCAGTGCCTGGATGTGGTCGAACAGAACAAATCCACGCTGATGATCGGCTTCAACCGCCGCTTCGATACCAATTTCTCGATGGTCGAGCAGCGCCTGCGCAATGGCGATGTCGGAGAGATCGAGATCGTCACCATCATCAGCCGCGATCCCAACCCGCCACCGGCAAGCTATGTGAAGTCCTCCGGCGGTCTCTTTCGTGACATGATGATCCACGACTTCGATATGGCCCGCTTCCTGATGGGTGAAGAGTTCGTGGTCGTCAACGCGCTCGGCTCCGCGCTGGTTGACAAGGCGATCGGTGAGGAAGGCGATGTGGATACTGCAGCGGTCCAGATGCAGACGGCATCTGGGCGGATCGCAGTGATCACCAATTCCCGCCGTGCGACCTATGGCTACGACCAGCGCATCGAAGTGCATGGCTCGACTGGCATGCTCTCGGCTCGCAACATCCAGAATTCGAGCGTCGAATTGTGGAACGCCAACGGCATTGCCGGCGATCCGGTGCAGAACTTCTTCATCGAGCGCTACGCCCAGGCCTATGCCAACGAGATCAACACCTTCATCGACGCGGTCGATGCCGGCAACACCTCGCCGCGTCCAAGCGGTTTCGACGGTCTCCAGGCGCAGAAACTGGCCGATGCCGCCACCGAAAGCTGGCAGACAGGCAAGCCAGTCCAGATCGTCTGATCGGTTTTTGACCAATAAAAACGCTCGCATCATTGTCTCGGTGCGAGCGTTTTTTTCAGGCAGAGATTGCGCGTTTATGGATTGTCGCGCTTGAAAATCCAGTCGTGATCCGGATGGTTCTGGAAGCGCCATTTTCGCATCGGGCCAGCCATGACGTTGAGATAGTACATCTCATAGCCATAGGGAGAGCCACAGGGGTGGTGACCTTTCGGTACCAGCACCACATCGCCGCTTGAGACCGCCATGGTCTCGTCCAGCGAGCCGTCTTCGGTGAAGACGCGCTGGAAGCCGAAGCCCTGCTCCGGATTGAGGCGGTGGTAGTAGGTCTCCTCCAGATAGGTCATCTCCGGATAGTTGTCCTCGTCGTGCCTATGCGGCGGATAGGATGACCAGTGACCCGATGGGGTGAAGACTTCCGTGACCAGCAGGCTATCGGCCACGTCGCGATCTTCCATGGCGATCGGGAAGATGTAGCGCGTGTTGCCGCCCTTGCCGCGCTCCGCCAGAGTAATTCCCGCTGGTCCAATGACTTGCGCTTCACGACCGGGCTTTGCCGGTGCGGTGCACACACCAAGCGTGCAGTCGGTGGTTGCCGTAACGGTCCAGGAAGAGCCCGCCGGGATATAGACGCAATGCGGCGGCTTGCGCTCGAAGACATTCATGCGGTCGCCGAGTTCGCCGAAATTCTTGTCTTCCGACGAGATTTCCGCCTTGCCCTCGACGAGAACGAGAATGACCTCCGTCTCGCCGGTTTGTTCGGTTGCGGTTTCGCCAGGCTTCAGGTGGTAGAGCCCGAAGCCCACATAGCCCCAATTGGCGCTTTCCGGCGTGATGTCATGAACCTTGCCGGAGGTGCCGGTGGGTTTGCGCAGCAGACCTGCCATGTCTTGACCTTTCTGTTCAACCTTTGTCCAGGCCGGCTTCGCGTGCGAAGGCGCGCAACGATTTCAGGCCGAGGCTCTGATATTCAAAAGGATTACGGACATCCGGATCCTGCTCGGCCTCGATCACGAGCCAGCCACTGTAGCCATGCTCTGCGGCAATCTTGAGAACGGGAAGGAAGTCGACGCCGCCCTCGCTATCGCCAGGAACGGTGAAGACGCCACGGCGCACACCTTCGAGGAAGGAGAGGCTTTCGTCGCGAACCTGCTTGGCGATGACCGGACGCACGTTCTTGGCGTGGATATGGCCGACGCGACCCATGTGCTTCCTGGCCAGCCGCTCCGGGTCGCCGCCACCAAAGAGGCAATGGCCGGTATCGAGCAGCAGCTTGGCGTGCGGGCCAGTGTTCTCCATCAGCCGGTCGATCTCGTCTTCACTCTCGACGATCGTGCCCATGTGATGGTGATAGACGAGCGCGACACCCTGATCGGCCGCATGTTTCGCCAGCGCTTCAACGCCTTCGCCAAAGCGCTTCCATTCGCTGTCGGAGAGCTTCGGGCGGTCATTGACCGGCTTTGCATCCTCGCCGTGGATGGCGTTGGAGGTTTCGCACACGATGATGACCTTCGAGCCCATCGCCTTCAAAAGGTCGAGGGCAGGCTGCATGGCAGCCTTCTCGTCTTCGATGGAGTTGGTCAGAAGGTTGAGCGAATGCCAGCCGGAAACGTAGCGCAGCTTGCGGGGTTCCAGCACAGCCTTAAGGCCTTCCGGTTCCTGTGGGAACTTGTGGCCTTTCTCGATGCCGTCGAAGCCGATCTTGGAGGTTTCGTCCAGGCACTGCTCAAGGCTGATATGGGCGCCGAGCGTGCGGTCGTCGTCATTGCTCCAGGCGATCGGGTTTGTACCGTAAAGAATCATGGTCAGAGTCTTTCTTTCAGTGCGGATTCATAGGCTGCACGAGCCTGTTTGACTTCATTGCGTTCGGAGACTTCCGGCACGGCGACATCCCACCAATAGCCACCGGCATCCGGTGTCGGATAGGGATCGGTATCGATGACGATCACGGTCGGAACATCCGCGCTGCGGGCTGCATCGAGTGCTGTTTCGAGTTCGGCGATTGTCGAGACCTTGTGCGCATCCGCGCCCATGCTGGCTGCATGCGCGGTGAAATCGATGGCGATCGGGTTCTTCTGGTTGGTGTGGGCGTAGAGATTGTTAAATTCCGCTCCGCCGGTGCCCATCTGCAGCCGGTTGATGCAGCCATAGCCGCGATTGTCGGTGATGACGACAGTGATCTTCACGCCCATGGCAACGGCAGTGGCAAGCTCCGAATTCATCATCATGTAGGAGCCATCGCCCACCATGACGATCACATCGCGCTCGGGCTCTGCCATCTTGATGCCGAGGCCACCGGCAATCTCGTAACCCATGCAGGAGAAGCCATATTCCATGTGGTAGGAAAGCGGTAGCTTCGCCTTCCACAGCTGGTGCAGCTCTCCAGGCATGGTGCCCGCCGCACACATGACGACGGTATTGTCGCGCGAGGCGCGCTGTACCGCGCCGATCACCTGCATATCCGTCGGCAGGCTGTTGGCCTCCTTCGGTGCCGCGGTCACGGCGTCGGCCTTGGCGAACCAGTCCTGTTTCAGGCTGGCATCCGGTTCGGCATAACGATGGCTTCCCAAGGCTTCGGTCAGTTTTTCAAGGCCGACTTTCGCATCGGCCGTCAGGCTGATGGCATCGTGCTTGGCGCTGTCATAAGGCTGCACGTTGAGCGCCAGAAGTTTGCGCGCCGGGTTCTTGAACAGCGCCCAGGAGCCGGTGGTGAAATCCTGAAAACGGGTTCCGACACCGAAGACGAGATCGGCCTTTTCTGCAATCGCATTGGCGCTCGATGCACCCGTCACACCAGCGGGACCGAAATTCATCTCGTGATCCCAGGCCAGCGCGGATTTGCCTGCCTGAGTCTCGATGACGGGTATGGAGTGGCGCTCGGCGAAGCTCTTCAGCGTTTCGGTCGCGCCGGAAAAATGCACGCCGCCGCCTGCGACGATGATCGGGTGCTTCGCGGCTTTGAGGGCTGCGATCGCCTCTTCGAGCTCCGCTTTGTCGGGCTCGGGGCGGCGCTGGCGCCAGACCTTTTTGTCGAAGAAGGTTTCCGGGTAATCATAGGCTTCCGCCTGCACATCCTGGCAGAAAGAGAGTGTTACAGGACCGCAATCGGCGGGGTCAGTCATGGTGCGGAAGGCGCGGGGCAGGGCCGTCAGGAGCTGTTCGGGGCGCATGATCCGGTCGAAATAGCGGCTCACCGGCTTGAAGCAGTCATTGGCCGAGATCGTGCCGTCGTTGAAGTCTTCGATCTGCTGAAGCACCGGATCCGGCCCACGGTTGGCGAAGACATCGCCGGGGATCAGCAGGACGGGCAGGCGGTTGACATGCGCAAGGGCGGCAGCCGTTACCATGTTCAGTGCGCCGGGACCGATGGAGGACGTCACCGCCATCGTCCGGCGGCGGCCAAGTTGCTTGGTGTAGGCAATCGCCGCATGCGCCATGGATTGCTCGTTCTGGCCGCGATAGGTCGGCAGTTCCTCGCGGATGCCGTAAAGCGCCTCGCCCATGCCAGCCACGTTACCGTGGCCGAAGATCGCCCAAACGCCGGCGATGTAAGGCTCGCCATCCTCATTCATCTGGGCTGCCAGGTAACGCACAAGCGCCTGTGCCGCCGTCAATCGTACCGTCTTCACGCTGCCTCTCCCTTTACATGCGCGGCGCGCGCCTTGTCCCAAATCCGGCAAAGCGCATCATAACGGGCTGCCATGTCGGCAACCGCCTCCTCGTCGCTCACCTTGCCCGCAAGCCAGTTGCGCGCGGCCTCGGCAAAAATCGTGCGCCCCACGGCAAAACCCTTCACCAGATCGAAACCTGCCGCCAGCCTGAAACTCTCCTCCAACTCGCTCTGCGGTGCCTCCAGGCCGAGAACCACGATACCACGAACGTAAGGGTCATGATGCTTGACCGCATCGGTCGCCTGGCGCCAGGCTTCCACGCTCTTCAAAGGCTCAAGCTTCCACCAGTCTGGATAGACGCCAATCTCGTAGAAGCGGTCTATAATGCGGGCCGTCGTGTTATCATCGATCGGCGCCACCTTGGAGGGGATCACCTCCAGCAGAAATTCCAGCCGGTTGCGGCGCGCAGCGGTGAAGAGACGCGAGACCGTCTCTTCCTGTTCGGCGCGCATCGCGGTGTCATCGTCCGGATGATAGAAGCACAGCACCTTGACCACGTGTTCGGCGGGCCATTCACTCAGTCCGCCGCAATCCGGCCCAAGATCCGGCTCCAGCGTCAGCGGGCGCGAGCCCGGCCATTCTGCGGGACGACCGATCCACAGGCCCGAACCTGCCGCCTGATAAAGCGCGTCGCGGCCAAGCCGTCCGTCGCAGAGAATGCCGTAACCAGCCTCCCCACCGGCAACCTGATGGGCGGCTTTCAGGCAAAGTTCCTTGAAAGAGCCGATCTTCTTGTCGTCGACGCCGACGTCCCTTGCGATGGCCTCCAGCTGCATGCGGTGGTCGAAGGCAAAGACGCGCATCGTGCTCCAGTCGCCCTTGCGATTGGTGGCCCAATGCACCTGTTCCAGCGCGTCGTCCTTGCGCAGCGCCTTGTTGCGAATGCCGGTGCGGAAGAAATATTGCAGCTCCTCCCAGCTTGGGTAGGCTGGGGTGCAGCCATGGCGCGATACGGCAAAGGCGCCGCAGGCATTTGCGTATTTGAGTGTCGTTGGCCAGTCTTCGCCGCGCAGCCATCCACGGAACAGCCCCGCCATGAAGCCATCGCCGGCACCCAGGACATTGAAGACTTCGATAGGGAAGCCTTCGCCGCTTTCGCCATCATCGAGACTGTCTGGAATGGCGCCTGGGAATACCACTGCGCCCATCGGGCCGCGCTTGCAGACCAGCGTCGCGTTTGAGACTGCCCGGACGGCGCGCAGCGCTTCCAGCGTATCGGTGGAGCCGCCGGCGATGTGAAACTCTTCCTCGGTACCGACGATCAGGTCGAACAGATTGAGGGCGGATTGCAGCTTCTGCGTGACCTTGGCCGATTCCACAAAACGGCTTTCACCGTCACCATGGCCAGCCACACCCCAGAGGTTCGGGCGGTAGTCGATATCGAGCGCCGTCTTGGCGCCGCTTTCTCTCGCCAGGCGTAACGCCTTCAAAACAGCTGCTTCGGTACGGGGATGGGAAAGATGCGTGCCGGTGGCGCAAACACAGCCCGCTTCGCCAATAAAGGCCGGATCGATGTCGTCTTCGCTTAGCGCCATGTCAGCGCAATTCTCGCGATAAAAGATCAAGGGGAACTGCTGCTGATCGCGGATGCCAAGAATGACGAGCGCCGTCAGGCGCTCCTTGTCCGTCTGTACGCCGCGAATATCGACGCCCTCGCGAACAAGCTGTTCGCGAATGAAACGCCCCATATGTTCGTCACCGACGCGGGTGATGACGGCACTCTTCAGACCAAGCCGTGCAGCGCCTGCCGCGATATTGGTGGGCGAGCCACCGATATACTTGTTGAAGGACGACATATCCTCCAGACGTCCGCCAATCTGCGCGCCGTAAAGATCGACCGACGAGCGGCCGATCGTGATGAGATCGAGTGTCTTCACGATCTGTCTCCTCCGCGCCGTGATGCGCTACAAAGGACGGAACTGGACGCCCGTCGCTCTTCTCCCTAATTCATATTTGGATCATAAATTCTATTTTTTCTATTTTCAACACGAATATTCAATTTTGTCTGTGTGTTCCCACACCCACTGCAAGCGCAATCGCAATGCAGAGGGTCGCCGACAGAGAACGGAATGCACCGAAATCGACCTCTGACACAGTCAGCACTGTGGCATCGAATTGGCGCAGCGGATTTACTGCGGTATCGGTGATCGCCACCACTGGTATCTTGCGGGCACGACTTGAGGAAACAATATCGATCGTCTCTGCGGAATAGGGCGCAAAGGTGATGGCGAGGACGACATCGCCCTGACGGATTGCGCTTGCGCTCTGCAACTGGCCGACGGAGGCATGCAGCATGGAGGGCACCTGCATTTTCTCAAACGCGTAGGCAAGATAGCTTGCGACAGGAAAGGAGCGACGCAAACCGACGATATGGATCATTTGTGCGCCAGCCAGCACCTGGATCGCGGTCTCGAAAGCAGCCTGATCGACGGTTTTCAGCAGGTTTTCCAGCGATGCACGCCCGGCCTCGACGAATTCCGCCAGAAGCCGACCGCCGCTGTCTTCTCCCTTGTCGCGCAGGTTCGTGAGCCGCGTGTCGTAATCCGGCCAGCGACCGGAATAGCTTTCCTTGAACAGCCGCTGCATCTCCGAAAAACCGGAGAAACCGAGAATCTGGCAAAAACGCATGAAGGCAGAGGGCTGGACACCGGCGGCCTCGGCCATCTCGGCTACGGTGGAAACGGCGATGCGGTCGGTATTGGCTGCCACATAGTCCGCGCACTGCCGCAATCTCTTCGGCAGTTTCGGCGCCACCTCAACGAGTCTTTCCTCAAACTCCTTCACCGTTGCCGGTGCGGCAAGATCCTGCATCTCGTTTCACTCCCCCAAAAATGAAATCGTCTCTCCTGGATTGGAATATCTATTCCAGAAAAGGCGTGACAGGGAAGCGGAATCTCAGGTGGACATCCTCGTCAATCGAATTGCAGGATCACCTCATCGACGGCAAGGCTGTCACCAGCCTTCACGGAAACCTTTGCAACGCGGCCCTTGCGCTCGGCGCGAAGAATGTTTTCCATCTTCATCGCCTCCACAGTTGCCAGCGCCTGTCCGCCCTCGACCTCATCCCCCTCCGCGACCGAGATCGAGGTGATGACGCCGGGCATGGGGCAAAGCAGCATCTTCGATGTGTCCGGCGGCAGCTTTTCCGGCATAAGACGCGCAAGTTCGGCGACGCGCGGGCTGCGAACTTGGGCGACGATGTCCACACCATGCCAACGCAATCGGATGGCGGATGGCGACAGATCGATCTTTACCGCCAGGACCGCACCGCCCAGCCGAAAAATGCCAAGACTGCGGCCCGGCAGCCAGTCTGTTTCGACAGCCAGCCTCTCGCCGCCCTCGATGTCGGTCACGATATGATCGCCCTCGAGATCAAGGGAAATCCGGTGCTCGGTTTTACCGAGTTGAACCACCCAGTCCTTGCCGACAATGCGGCGATGGTTGCCAATGGTGCCAGAGATCTGGGCTGCGCGGCTCTGCACCTGATGGTGAATGACCGCAGCAATCGCCGCCAGTCGTTCAGCGGCCCGCGTCTCCGGCACCACTCCGGAAAAACCGTCTGGAAATTCCTCGGCGATAAAGCCAGTGGTCAGATTGCCGGAACGGAAACGAGGATGCCGCATGACCGCGGAGAGGAAAGGCAGGTTGTGCCCGATGCCCTCGACCTCGAAGCGATCCAGCGCCTCGCCCATGGCATCGATAGCGGAGAGCCGTGTTTCGCCCCAACTGCAGAGCTTGGCGATCATCGGATCGTAATACATCGAGATTTCGCCGCCTTCGAAGACGCCGGTATCGTTGCGAAGGATCGTGCCATTCTCCTGATGGCCCTCTTCCGGGGGACGGTAGCGGGTCAATCGACCGATGGAGGGCAGGAAGTTGCGATACGGGTCTTCCGCATAAAGCCGGCTCTCGATGGCCCAGCCATTGAGCTTGATGTCCGGTTGGGAAAGAGACAGTTTCTCGCCTGCCGCAACACGGATCATCTGCTCCACGAGATCGATGCCGGTCACAAGTTCGGTGACGGGGTGCTCCACCTGAAGCCGGGTGTTCATTTCCAGGAAGTAGAAGTTGCGGTCTCCATCGACGATGAACTCCACCGTGCCAGCAGAGAAGTAACCGACCGCCTTGGCAAGCGCGACAGCTTGCTCGCCCATCGCCTTGCGCGTTGCTTCATCCAGAAACGGTGACGGCGCTTCCTCGATCACCTTTTGGTTTCGGCGTTGAATGGAGCATTCCCTCTCGCCGAGATAGAGCACCGTGCCGTGCTGATCACCGAGAACCTGAATTTCGATGTGACGCGGCTGGGTGACGAATTTTTCGATGAAAATCCGATCGTCACCGAAGGATGCTTTTGCTTCGTTGCGTGATGACTGGAAACCCTCGCGTGCCTCGCTATCGTTCCAGGCAATGCGCATGCCCTTGCCGCCGCCGCCGGCCGATGCCTTGATCATAACCGGGTAGCCGATCTCGGATGCGATGCGGACGGCTTCATCGGCAGTCTCGATCAAACCCATATGGCCGGGAACGGTGGAGACACCTGCCTCGGCGGCAAGCTTCTTGGAGGTGATCTTGTCGCCCATCGCTTCGATGGCTTTGACCGGCGGGCCGATGAAGGCAACGCCTTCCTTTTCCAGAGCCGCCGCGAAAGCTGGATTCTCAGAGAGGAAGCCATAGCCCGGATGCACCGCATCAGCACCCGTTTTGCGAATGGCCTCGAGGATCTTGTCGATCACGATATAGGACTGGTTGGAGGGTGCGGGGCCGATATGCACCGCTTCGTCGGCCTCGCGCACATGCAGCGCATTGGCATCCGCATCGGAATACACCGCGACCGTTGCGATGCCCATCTTCTTTGCGGTGCGAATGACGCGGCAGGCGATTTCGCCGCGATTGGCGATGAGGATTTTTTTGAACATAGGCTTCATCCTCACAATGGAATCGTATCGTGTTTTTTCCAATGCGTCGTCACCTGCTTGTTGCGCAGGGACGCAAAGGCGCGGGCAATCCGACGTCGTGAGGAATGCGGCATGATGACTTCATCGATGAAGCCGCGTTCGGCAGCAACGAAGGGATTGGCGAAACGCTCTTCATACTCGCGCGTCCGTTCCGCGATCTTGGCGGGGTCCGACAGTTCAGAGCGGTAAAGAATTTCAGCCGCACCCTTGGCGCCCATCACGGCAATCTCCGCCGTCGGCCACGCATAGTTGATATCGGCACCGATATGTTTCGACGCCATGACATCATAGGCACCGCCATAGGCCTTGCGGGTAATCAGCGTCACCATCGGTACCGTTGCTTCGGAATAAGCGAAGAGCAGCTTGGCGCCGTGCTTGATGACGCCGCCATATTCCTGCGCGACACCCGGCAGGAAGCCCGGCACATCCACCAGGGTCAGGATTGGAATGTTGAAGGCGTCGCAGAAGCGGACGAACTTTGCCGCCTTGCGGGAGCTGTCGATATCCAGGCATCCGGCCAGCACCATGGGCTGGTTGGCGACGACGCCGACGGTCTCGCCTTCGAGGCGGATGAAACCGGTAATGATGTTTCTGGCAAAGGCCTCCTGCAATTCAAAGAAATTGCCTTCGTCCGCAATCGCGTGGATCAACTCCTTCATGTCATAGGGCTTGTTGGAACTGTCCGGGATCAGGGTATCGAGCTTCGCCTCAAGGCGTGCCGGATCGTCATGGAACGGTCGCGTCGGCGGCTTCTCCCGGTTGTTGGTGGGGAGAAAATCGAACAGCGCGCGCACCGCTTCCAGCGCCTCGATGTCGTTCTCATAGGCGCCATCGGCAACAGAAGATTTTTTGGTATGGGTGGTGGCGCCACCCAGCTCCTCGGCGGTGACGATCTCATTGGTGACGGTCTTCACAACGTCCGGACCGGTGACGAACATGTAGGAGGTATCGCGCACCATGAAGATGAAGTCGGTCATGGCGGGCGAATAGACCGCACCGCCCGCGCAAGGTCCCATGATGACGGAGATCTGCGGCACCACGCCGGACACTTCCGCGTTGCGACGGAAAACTTCCGCATAGCCCGCAAGCGACGAGACGCCTTCCTGGATGCGTGCCCCACCGGAATCGTTGAGGCCAATCACAGGGGCACCGACGCGCACCGCCATATCCATGATCTTGCAGATTTTTTGGGCGTGGGTCTCGGACAAGGAGCCGCCAAGCACGGTGAAATCCTGGCTGAACACATAGACCTGCCGCCCGTTGATCGTGCCCCAGCCGGTCACGACACCATCGCCCGCCACCTTCTGATCCGCCATGCCGAAATCCACCGCCCGGTGGGTCACATACATGTCGTATTCTTCGAAGGAGCCTTCATCCAGCAGCACGTCGAGGCGTTCGCGCGCCGTCAGCTTGCCTTTGGCGTGCTGCGTATCGATACGCTTTTGCCCGCCGCCCAAACGAGCCTCGGCGCGGCGGCTTTCCAGTTCTTGAAGGACTGAACGCATAAGACCTCCCTGTCGCATTCGCCGACAAGTCTTAAAGCCTTATTCGCAAAATGGAAATGTCGGCCTTCGTCGCAGACGGAACATACACCAGCTAGCCGCGATAGGCGACGAGAACCGCCCCGCAGGCAATCAGCACCACGCCGAGCCAGTTGGGAAGAGAGAGCCGCTCGCCCAGAAAGAGAACCGCAAATACCGCGACGAAGACGACGCTGAGCTTGTCGATCGGCGCAACGCGTGCGGCATCGCCGATCTTCAGGGCACGGAAATAGCAGATCCAGGATGCACCGGTAGCCAGGCCGGAGAGGATGAGGAACAGCCAGGTGCGCGGCGTGATCGTCGCCGGGCTCTGCCAGTTCCCGGTGACGTAGACCATCAAGCCTGCAGCCAGAAGAATGACGATGGTTCGGATGAAGGTGGCGAAATCGGAGTTGACGTTTTCGATGCCGATCTTGGCGAAGATGGCGGTCAGCGCGGCGAAAGCGGCCGAAAGAAGAGCCCAGACTTGCCAGGAGAGAAACAGGTTTTTCATCATCAAGCACCGTTGAGGAGAGGAGTGGTATCCATCCTTACCAAGCCGGGGCCGGAAAAGAAGAGGCCCGCCTCGAATGATCGAAGCGGGCCTCTGTATGCATTGTTTTCAAGAGAGTGTCTTACTCTGCCGGAACCCCAAGTGCTGTTGGATCGTCGACGACTTTGGGCTCTTCGCCTCTCAGCACCGTTGCCAGCTGCTCCTGGTCGAGTTCGCCTTCCCAGCGGGCAACGACAATCGTTGCGACCGCGTTACCGACGAAGTTGGTCAGCGCGCGGCATTCCGACATGAAGCGGTCGATGCCGAGGATCAGCGCCATGCCGGCGACCGGCACGGATGGCACGACCGAGAGCGTGGCCGCAAGCGTGATGAAGCCTGCACCGGTGATGCCTGCAGCACCCTTGGAGCTCAGCATGGCGACGAGCAGCAGGAGAACCTGTTCACCGAAGGACAGGTGGATACCCGTTGCCTGTGCGATGAAGAGGGCAGCGAGCGTCATGTAGATGTTCGTGCCATCGAGGTTGAAGGAGTAGCCGGTCGGAATGACGAGGCCAACGACAGAACGCTTGCAGCCAGCCTTTTCCATCTTGCTCATCAGGCCCGGAAGGGCTGCTTCCGAAGAGGATGTGCCGAGAACGAGCAGCAGCTCTTCCTTGATGTAGCGGATCAGCGCCAGGATGGAGAAGCCGTTATAGCGGCAGACGGCACCCAGAATGACGAGCACGAAGATCAGCGACGTCAGGTAGAAGGTGCCGATCAGCATGGCGAGGTTGGTGACCGATGCAATGCCGTATTTGCCGATGGTGAAGGCCATGGCGCCAAACGCACCGATCGGAGCAGCCTTCATCAGGATCGCGACCAGCTTGAAGATCGGATACATCAGAGCATGCATGAAATCGACGACAGGCTTGCCACGCTCTCCGACGATGCCGAGCGAAATGCCGAACAGAACGGAGAAGAACAGCACCTGAAGAATATCGCCTTCTGCGAAAGCGCCGACGATCGTCGTCGGGATGATGTTCATCAGGAAGCCGGTGATGGACTGCTCATGCGCCTTGGCGGCGTAGGTGGCAACGGCCTTGCCGTCCAGCGTGGACGGATCGATGTTCATGCCGGCACCCGGCTGAACGACGTTGGCGACGATCATGCCGACAATGAGCGCCAGGGTGGAGAAGGTTATGAAGTAGATCATCGCCTTGCCGGCAACGCGGCCGACCTTCTTCATGTCGTTCATGCCGGCAATGCCGGTTGCGACTGTGAGGAAGATCACGGGTGCGATGATCATCTTGACCAGGCGGATGAAACCATCACCAAGCGGCTTCAGCTGTTCGCCGAGAGCGGGATAAAAGTGGCCGAGCGCAATACCTGCGGCAATGGCGACGATGACCTGGAAATAGAGATGCCGGTAAAAAGGCAGTCTGGCGTGGCTTTCGGCCACGGCTGTGCTGTCAATCATTGTAGTTCCTCCTCGGCTTAACCCTGCCCTGACGGCCTCCCGGGTTTGCCTTTGCGTTTTGCCCGGCCCTCTGCCGTTCGGAAATACAAGAGCAAGTAGCGTGCCAGTTCGACTTTCTGGGAATAAATTACTGAAAAATATGTATTTTATTTTGAGTTGGATCAGGAACCGTTTTCACAAGTGTGTTTTCCCGCTCAACATCTCTTGTGTTTTGTGTGGATTCCCGCACATTGGGGCGATGGGTTTCGAGCAATACAATGTCCACTTTCTTAAATAGTAGCCGCTTCCGCTGGATGGCCTTTGCTCTGATGTGGGTCATCATTGGCTTCGGCGCCTTCGTGGCTGCCGACAAGATCGGGCGCGTCCAAGCGACGAAACGGTTGATTGCCGATTCCACCACGGACGCCGAGCTGAAAACGGCTTTGCTAAATGTGGCACTGGAGCGCCCGCGCGTCCTGCCGCTCGTCCTCTCCCGAGACAGGGATATCACCGAAGCATTGGAGAATGGCGGCGCGGCCGTCCAGCGTCTGGATGAAAAGCTGGAGGGGCTGATCGAGGGCACGCAGGCCTCGGTCATCTATGTGACGGATGCGAAGGGCGTCACCATCGCGTCCAGCAATTGGCAGACGCCCGAGAGTTTCGTTGGCTCCAATTATGCCTTCCGGGACTATTTTCGCAGAGCCATGGAAACGGGCATGGCGGAGCATTACGCGCTTGGCAATGTCAGCCGCCGGCCAGGTCTCTATATATCGCGGCGGATCGATGGGGCAGATGGAAGGCCGCTCGGCGTCGTCATCGCCAAGGTGGAATTCAATCGGCTTGAGACCGACTGGAATATCGGCGGGCGTCCCGTTTATATCGTCGATTCCAACGGCGTGGTGCTGATGACAAGCATACCCGAATGGCGGTTCAAGACGGTGGCGCCGATCGACGAAGACAAACGGCGGATGATTTCCGCCAGTCTTCAATTCGGAGAGGAAGCGCTCTCTCCCTTGCCGGTGACCGTGCGATCCAAACTCGGTCCGGATGTGGCGCTGGTTGAGGTCAACTCCCCGCCAGCGCTGAGAGGAGATTATCTTCGTCTGGAGCTCCCCGTTCCGACGACCAGATGGTCATTGCATTATCTTCAGCCCGTGACGCCGACGACCAATGCCGCGATACGCGAAAGCCGGATCATTGCCCTTGCTGCCCTTATGCCGCTCTTTGCGCTCTCGGCAATCTGGCTTCGGCGTCGGTTGAAGGCGGAGCAGGCACAGGCTGCTGCAGAGCGCGCGCGGGCAGAGCTGGAGCGCCGCGTGCAGGAGCGCACTGTCGATCTGACCATGGCGCGCGACAAGCTTCAGGCCGAAATTCTGCGACACGAACAGACTGGTAAAGAGTTGCAGAGCGTTCAGCACGATCTCGTCCAGGCAAACCGGCTCTCGATTCTTGGCCAGGTGGCGGCGGGCGTCGCGCATGAGATCAATCAGCCCGTGGCGACCATTCGCGCCTATGCGGACAATGCGCGCGTACTTTTGAAGCGAAAGCGTGCCGAAGAGGCGGATGAGAACCTAGAGAATATCGCTGCACTGACCGAGCGCATCGGCGTCATCACCAGCGATCTCAAAATCCTTGCCCGCAAGGGAAGGACCGCAGCAGAGCCCGTCAGCCTTCGCCTGGTTGTGGAAGGGGCGGTGGTGTTGTTACGCAGCCGCTTTTCCGGTCGCATGGACATTCTCGATCTCGATCTTCCCGATGAGAGCGTCAAGGTGATGGGAAGCCGCATCCGCCTGGAGCAGATCGTCATCAATCTCCTGCAGAACGCGCTCGAAGCCGTCGAGGAGAAGACTGATGGTCGCGTCGACGTCCGGGTCGAGGAGGAAAAGGACGACGTTGTGCTGAAGGTTCGCGATAACGGACCCGGCATCGCTGCGCCAATTCTCGAGCAGCTTTTCTCTCCCTTCAACACGTCGAAGGAAGGCGGGCTTGGTCTCGGCCTCGTCATCTCCAGCGATATCGCCTCGGATTATGGTGGCCGGATCGAGGTCGATACCGGCGAAAGCGGCACATGTTTCTCAGTCTATTTGAAGCGGGCGTGACATGACGGTGATGGGAACGGTCTACCTGGTGGATGATGACTCGCAGCTTCGCAAGGCGATGCGGCAGACGCTTGAACTCGAAGGCATGACGGTGATGCCTTTCCCCAAGGCAGAGATGGCGCTTGACGCTCTGGAAGAAAATTTCGACGGTGTGATCGTCACTGATGTGCGCATGCCCGGCATGGATGGCCTGCAGTTTTTCGAGCATGTCCGGAAGATCGACGCGGATCTGCCGGTCATTCTGATCACCGGCCATGGCGATGTGCCGATGGCGGTTAGTGCGTTGCAAAACGGCGCTTACGATTTTATTGCCAAGCCCTTTCCCGCCGAGCGCATGGTGGAAAGTGTGCGCCGTGCGCTGGAGAAGCGCCGGCTGGTGATGGAAAACAGGGCGCTGAAGCAGGCGGCGGAACAGTCGATCGACGACATGCCGCTGCTTGGCCAGACGCCTGCGATGGAGCGCCTGCGCAATACCTTGCGCCACATCGCCGATACGGATGTGGATGTGCTGGTGGCGGGAGAGACTGGCAGCGGCAAGGAAGTGGTGGCAACTGCCCTGCACCGCTGGAGCAAGAAGCGCAGCCACGGAAACTTCGTGGCGTTGAACTGCGGTGCCTTGCCGGAAACCGTCATCGAAAGCGAGCTCTTCGGCCATGAGGCCGGTGCCTTTACCGGTGCGCAGAAGAAGCGCATCGGCCGCATCGAATATTCGAGCGGCGGGACGCTGTTTCTGGACGAGATCGAAAGCATGCCGCCTGCTCTCCAGGTGAAGATGCTGCGCGTGCTGGAAATGCGCGAGGTATCTCCGGTCGGCTCAAACGAGGAGCGTTCCGTCGATATTCGTGTCGTCGCCGCCGCCAAGGTGGATCTCGGGGATCCCGAGCAGCGCAAGGATTTTCGCGAGGATCTCTATTACCGTTTGAATGTGGTGACGCTCTCCATCCCGCCACTGCGCGAGCGGCGTGCCGACATACCGCTGCTTTTTTCTCACTTCGTCAGCAAGGCTTCCAGCCGCTTCGGCATGCCGGTGCCGCAGATCGGGGCATCCGTTTCGCGCTACCTCAACGAACACCAATGGCCGGGCAATGTGCGTGAACTCGGACATTTCGCCGAGCGTGTGGTGCTGGGACTGGAAGGCGGGCAGCCGCAGATTTCCAGCCCGGCTGCGATATCGAGTGGATCAGGGACGCTTTCCGAACGCATGGATCGGCAGGAGGCGGACATCATTCGCGAAACACTGGAGAAGCATCAGGGTGACGTTGCCGAAACCATCGCGGCGCTCGGAATTGCGCGCAAGACCTTTTACGACAAGCTGCAGCGCCATAACATAAACCGCTCGGATTACGTCCCCAAATGAGGGTCATCCGAGCGGTTCAAGTTCTTAAAAATCCAGGATGTAGTGGTCAGCCTGCGACGCAGAAGTGACTGTTTCCATCATTGCCGATATAGGTACCGCTGTTCGGATTGAAGCTGCGGTAACGCTGCGAGCAATAGTTATACCAGGACTGAGACCACGGTTCGATCGTGCGGTAAACCTGACGCTGTCTGTAGACAGGGCGGGGCTCGTAAACCGGCTGGGCGCGATAGACCGGGCGGGGTGCCGGACGATACTCGCGATAGTCCGGATCATCATATGTGTAGCTGGGCTGATAGGTCTGGTAACGGCGGACCGGAGGAGGCTCGGCATAGACCGGCTCTTCCTCATAGCGCGGCTGCGACAGGGCAGAGCCGACAGCGACACCGGCAGCGAGGCCAAGAACACCGCCGATGATGGCTGCGTCGCGATTTCTGTGACGCCAGTCGCCAGCAGATGCCGTGTTCAAGGGTGCCAGGACGGTTGCAGATACCGCAAGGGCCAGAAGAGATTTAGCTGCAATCGAAGCCATGTTCATTTTCCATCAAAACGGCAGTTGCCCGCCAGTTGTTATCCGATGGTTAAGAAAATAGATTCCGCAGGCTGAACGGGCGCTGAATGAATTGTGGCAGGATCGAAACGCTTAACCTGCCGCCATATGGCTAGGCGAAAACGCTTCCATCAAGCCCAGGTAGGGCTTTTCGACGGGGCTTGCATAGGCACCCCGCTTTGCCGTGGTGAGCTTCAGCGAGATCAGCGTCTCGGCATGTTTGACCGCTGCCGAAACACCATCGATGACGGGAACGCCAAATTCATGTGACAGCTCTGCCGCGAGATCCGCCATGCCGGCGCAGCCAAGCACGATGGCCTCCGCCTTGTCTTCGTGAAGCGCTGCCGTGATCTGGGCCCGGAGCCGCGGCAGTGCGTCTGAACTCGGGTCTTCCAGCGACAGGACCGGAATGTCCGCCGCCCGCACCTTGGCGCGCGCGCCCATGCCGTAGCGATGCACCAGATGTTCGAGTGGCAGGCGGGAGCGTTCCATGGTGGTGACGACGGTGAAGCGCTGCGCGATGAAAGCCGCGGTCGCGACAGCTGCCTCGCAGATGCCGATGACAGGGATGGTCGCAAGCGCGCGCGCCGCATCGAGGCCCGTATCGTCAAAGCAGGCAATGACCGCGGCCTGCGCGCCGCCCTTCTCTGCCTTGGCGATCTCCAGGAGAAGCCCCGGTATGGCGAAGACTTCGTCGTAGTAACCCTCGATCGAGACCGGTCCCATCGACGACGTCACGGCGACGATCTCCGTCGAGGCGGAAGCGACCGCCTTGGCCGCCGCCTCGATCGTCTGGGTCATCGATTGCGTGGTGTTGGGATTGACGACGAGAATGCGCATGATGTGCAGGTCAGCCTTTCGAGCGGCGGCGGTTCATGGCGGCAATGATACCAAGCGTTGCGCCGATGACGATGAGAGAGAAGAAAGTGGTGACGGCACCCAGGGCATAGAGCACCGGCGTGGTGACGTTCGTCGTCATGCCGTAGATTTCGAGCGGCAGCGTATTATACGTGCCTGACGTCATGAGGGTTCGGGCAAACTCGTCGTAGGAAAGCGTGAAGCCGAAGAGGCCGACACCGATCAGGCTTGGCGCAATCATCGGCAACACCACGTTGCTGAAGGTCTGCCAAGAATTTGCACCTAGATCGCGCGCCGCTTCTTCGTAAGATGGCGAGAAGCGGTTGAAGACCGCAAACATGATGAGGACGCCGAAGGGGAGGGTCCACGTCAGCTGTGCGCCGAAGGCGGAACTGTACCATGCAGGCTCCAGGCCAAGCTGCTGGAAAAGCACGCCGATGCCGAGCGAGATGATGATGGATGGCACCACAAGGCTTGCAACCGAGAGATAGAAGAGCGGGGTGGCGCCGACGAATTTGCGGCGGAAGGCGAGGCCCGCCAGAAGCGAGACAAGCACGGTGACGATCATCACCATCACGCCCAGCATGAAAGAGCGTCGGAAGGAGCCACCAAAGTCCCCGACCGCCTGCTGCTCGAAGAGGTTGGCGAACCAGTGTAGAGAGACGCCGTTCAGCGGGAATGTCAGGCCGCCATTCGGTCCCTGGAAGGCCAGGATCAGGATGGCCGAGAGCGGGCCATACAGAAACAGCGCGAAGAGGGCGAAGAAGATGGCAAGGATGTAGAATTCGCGACCGCGTTTTTCCGAGTGCATGGATCAGAGCTCCTTACGGATATCGACGACCCGCAGAATGCCTGCGACCATCAGGAGAACGAGGGCGAGAAGGACGACGGCGTTTGCGGCAGCGGCCGGATATTGCAGGAGCGACATCTGGTTCTTCATCATCAGGGCAACAGAGGCACTCTGTCCGCCGGACATGACCTGCACGGTGGAAAAATCCGCCATGACCAGCGTTACGACGAAAATGGTCCCGATGGCCATTCCGGGCTTCGCCAAGGGAATGATGACGTTCCACAGCACCTGCCAGCTGGACGCACCCGCATCGCGCGCGGCCTCCACCAGCGACTTGTCGATGCGCATCAGCGTGTTGAAGATCGGCGTCACCATGAAGAGCGTGTAAAGATGCACCATGGCCAGCACCACGGCGAAGTCGGAATAGAGCAGCCATTCGATGGGTGCCGGAACAATCCCTAAATTCACCAGCGCGCTGTTGATCAGGCCGTTGCGGCCAAGGACCGGGATCCAGGAAATCATGCGGATGATGTTGGAGGTCAGGAAGGGCACGGTGCAGATGAGGAACAGGACCATCTGCATGGTGGTGGTGCGGATATGGAAGGCCAGGAAATAGGCCACCCAGAAGCCGAGGAACAGCGTGATCGCCCAGACAAGGAAGGCATATTTCAACGTATTGAGATAGGTTTGCCACGTCACCCACGAGCCGAGCGTTTCGGTATAGTTAAAGGTGACGAAGTCGGGATACATCTGGGCAAAGTCATAATCCCAGAAGCTCACCACCACGATCATCAGGATCGGCAGAAGGAGAAAGAAGCCGAGGATCAGCGCCAACGGCGTTGCCTCGATGTAAGACACAAGTCCCTTCGGCAGGGTGAAGGGCTTGCCCGTTTTTTCTTTCTTTTCGCCAACGCCTATAAATCTGACCGTCGCCATTCAATGGAGCCCTTTATTGTTGTCATGATCGGCAGCTTCGCGCTGCCGGTCCTGGTGCGATGACGACGGATTGAAACCTCTCCGTCGTCATGGTCGGCCCCCGGATCAAGTCCGAGGATGACGAAAAACAAGTGCCGAGGGTATCGGCAACCGAAGACCGGCGGCGCTGACCGCCAGCCTTCTTTTTCTCATCAAGCAGCGATGAACTCGTTCCAGCGACGGACCATGTAGCGGTCTTCGTCCATGACGGAGTTCCAGCAGGCGACCTTGCCCATGCGCTCTTCGAAGGAGCCGCCATCGCGCACAGCACCGGCCTTCTCCATGACCTTGCCGTCCGGAGCGATGATATCGCCCTGGGCAGGCTTGCCTTCCACCCAGTAACCCCACTCGTCGGCGGTCATGTAGTTCTTCGCGGTATCCATGGCAGCGGAGTAGTAGCCCTGGCGGTTGAGGTAAGCGCCGACCCAGCCGGATGTGTACCAGTTGATATATTCATAGGCCGCGTCGAGCTTAGCGCCGCTCAGGTGCTTGGCGAGACCGAGACCGCCGCCCCAGGAGCGATAGCCTTCCTTCAGCGGCTGGTATTTGCAGGCGATGCCCTTGGAGCGAACGGCGGCAACCGCTGGCGACCACATGGACTGGATGACGACTTCGCCCGACGCCATGAGGTTGACGCTCTCGTCGAAGCTTTTCCAGAAGGCGCGGAACTGGCCGTCCTTCTTGGCCTTGATGAGGAAATCGATGGTCTTGTCGATTTCGGCCTTCGTCATATTGCCCTTGTCGGCATATTTGATGTTGCCCATGGCTTCCATGATCATCGCAGCATCCATGATGCCGATCGATGGAATGTTCAGGATGGAGGTCTTGCCCTTGAACTTCGGGTCCATGATATCGGCCCAGGTGGTGATCTCACGGCCGACGAGATCCGGGCGAATGCCGAGCGTATCGGCATTGTAGATGGTCGGAACCATGGTGAAGTATTCGGTTTCGCTCTTGGCAAACTTCTTGTCGCCGGGCTTCTCGACATAACCTACCGTGTGGGGTGCCGTGCCCTGGGCAATCACGCTGTCGGGCGTCAGCTTGCCGGTCTTGAACAGCGGCACGATCTTGTCGTAATATTTCAGCTTCTTGATTTCCATCGGCTGGATCACACCGGCCGGATAGACCTTTTTCAGGATCCAGTATTCGATGTCTGCGATGTCGTAGGAGTTCGGCTGGGTGACGGCGCGCTGTGCGGCTGCATCCGAATCCGTTGCCGTCATTTCAAGCGTGATGCCGAGGTCCGCCTTGCACTTTTCGGCAATCGCATTGATGTTGGACACGCCCGTGCCGAACTGGCGCAGCGTGATCGGGTTCTGCGCCCAGATGGTGGGGAAGCCGGTGATCAGGCCGGAACCGACGGCAGCACCCGTGGCGGCAGCGCCCGCCTTCAGGAGACCGCGGCGGGTCAGACCCTTTTTCGTCTTGTTGGAATCGGTCATTTCAGTTCTCCTCTGGTTGTTTTATGGTCGTTATTCTACCCGTCCGAGCACGATGGCATCGTCCGCATTCCAGGAAAGAGGTATGGCATCGCCAACCTTGATGGGATTTTCGAAGAAGACCGCATCGGTCAAAATCACATTGAAATCGTCGATGCCGGCACCATTGACGGCGAGCTTGACGCTAGCGCCGCGATACTCGACGTTGGAGACGATGCCGGTGAAACCAAGGCCAGGCTCCCCTTCGCCGATGCGCACGCGGTCGGTACGGACGGCAATATCGACCGCATCATCCGGCGGTGTCTTGCCGCTGGCCTTGAAGATGCCGCCGCCTGCCACTTCCAGCGTCACCATCTCACCGTCAACCTCTTTCAGGCGACCGGAAATGACGTTGTGATCGCCCATGAAGCGCGCGACGAAAGCCGTTGCGGGGCGCTCGAAAACCTCGCGGGGTGCGGCGGCCTGCTCGATGCGTCCGTCATTCATGACGACAATGATATCGGCCAGCGCCATGGCCTCTTCCTGGCTGTGGGTCACATGCACGAAGGTAATGCCGAGCGAGGTCTGGAGCTTTTTCAGCTCTGCACGCATGCGGATCTTGAGGAAGGGATCGAGTGCTGAGAGCGGCTCATCCAAAAGCAGCGCTTCCGGGTCGGTGATGAGCGCGCGGGCAAGAGCGACGCGCTGCTGCTGGCCGCCTGAAAGCTGGGCAGGACGGCGGGTCGCATAGGGCTCAAGCTGCATCAGCTTCAGCATTTCGAGCGCCTTGGCCCGCCGGGTCTCCTTGTCCGCGCCCTTCATCTTGAGGCTGAAGGCAACATTGTCGACGAGATCGAGATGCGGGAAAAGCGCATAGGATTGAAACATCATCGCCGTGCCGCGCTGGGCCGGTGGCAGATCGGTGACGACCGTGTTGCCGAGCCGAACATCGCCGCTGGAAATGGTTTCGTGGCCTGCGATCATGCGCAGCGTCGAGGTCTTGCCGCAGCCGGACGGACCCAACAAACAGCAGTAGCTGCCCGCCGGTATTTTCAGGCTAATGGCGTGAACGGCCGTGGTGCTTCCATAGACCTTGGTAACGGCGGCGATGTCTATCTCGGCAGCTTTGCTCATGCATGATCCCCTGCTTGTTGCAGATGAACTTGCATAAGCCGTGCCAATTTCAGGCTTACGTGTCTAACCGATTGAAACGGCATCGCTTTTATTTTAGCTGGCGCGACTTTGATCAGCCTCTGCCACTTGCATGCACAAAAAAGCAGCTATTGTTTTCAATAGCGAGCAGGATTGTATGCAATTTTGCGGGAGCGATGGCCGCTTTGATGTTTCCACGTCGCGACTTTCGCGATAGTAAGAAAATAAATCGGGAAAAAGCAATGACACTTTCTCAACTCGAACCCGACATGGACAACGCGCCAGAGGATCGCGCACAAGCAATTCGCGATACTTTGCGCGATGCGATCGCAGATCGCCGTCTCACGCCGGGAACGAAGTTATCAGAGGCCGAAGTCGGCGCGCTCTTCGATGTCAGCCGTACGGTGGTACGCGCTGCCTTGCAGATGCTGAGCTTTGAGGGACTGGTGAGGACGGAGCGAAATAGGGGCGCCTTCGTATCCAATCCATCGCCGGATGAAGCCCGTCAGGTCTTCGCCTCTCGCCGCCTCATAGAACAGGGCATCGTTGCCGCAGCGGTGGAACGGATTACACCCGAAGGCATCGCCAGCCTGCGCGCTCATCTGCAAGAGGAAACGCGATACCAGCATGAGAGGGGGCCTTCCGCCCGTCGAGCGGAGATCAAGGCTTCAGGCGATTTTCATCTGCTCCTGGCCTCACATGCCGGCAACGCCATTCTCGAAAAATTCATGGGCGAGCTCGTCGCCCGCTCCTCGCTTGTCATCGCCCTTTATGGCCGATCTGGCATTTCAAGCTGCGGCCATGGCGATCACTCTGCCATTCTCGATGCGTTGGAAGCCCGCGATGGAGAAAAGGCCCATCGCCTGATGATGCATCACATCGATCACATCGAGGCGGACCTCGATCTGCGTGTGAAGGAAGGCCTGGCGCTGAAGGAAGCGCTGGCGCTGTAACAAAAGCCGTGCGCGCAAGCGCCGCACGGCCGTTGTGTTATGCCGCGTAGCGGCTGATTCCGAGGTCGGCGGTGTCGATGTCCGGCTTGTTGCCCGACACCAGATCCGACAACACGCGCGCCGAGCCACAGGCCATAGTCCAGCCAAGCGTTCCGTGTCCGGTGTTCAGGTAAAGGTTCGCATAGCGCGTCGCGCCAATCACCGGCGTGCCATCCGGCGTCATCGGCCGCAGTCCGCACCAGAATTTCGCCTGGGATTGATCACCGGCACCACCGAACAGGTCTTCCACCGAATGCCTCAAGGTCGCCTGACGTTTGGCGGGCAGATCCTTGTTGAAACCGGCAATTTCCGCCATGCCGCCCACGCGGATGCGATCGCCGAGGCGGGTAATCGCCACCTTGTGCGCCTCATCCATGACCGTGGAGATCGGCGCCTTGGCCGCATCGACGATCGGCACGGTGATCGAGTAACCCTTGACCGGATAGACGGGCAGGTCGAGACCGAGATGCTTGAGAAAATGTGGCGTGTAGCTGCCAAGCGCGCCAACAAAAACATCCGCTTCGATCAGGCCCTTGCTTGTCTCAACGGCCTTGAGGCGGTTGCCTTCAACGATAGGGCGCGTGATGCCAGTGTCGTAGATGAACTTGACGCCGGCCTGCTCCGCCAGTTTCGCCAGCTCCGAGGTGAACATGAAGCAGTCGCCCGTCTCATCGCCCGGCAGCCGCAGGCCACCGACGATCTTTTCCCGCGAGGAGGAAAGACCAGGCTCTACCGAAACGCAGGCGTTGCGATCGAGAATTTCGTAAGGCACGCCACCGGCTTTGAGAACCTCGACGTCCTTGCCGATACCATCGAACTGCTTCTGGGTGCGGAAGACTTCCAGCGTCCCCTGCATGCGCTGATCATACTGAATGCCGGTCTCGTCACGAAGCGCCATCAGGCAGTCGCGGCTGTATTCGGCGATACGCACCATGCGGCTCTTGTTGACGTTGTAGCGCGCAGCCGTGCAGTTGCTCAGCATCTGGATCATCCAGCGCCAGGCGGCGGGATCTGCGGTGGGACGAATGATCAGCGGCGCGTGCTCCATGAAGAGCCACTTCAGCGCTTTCATCGGAATGCCGGGTGCTGCCCAGGGAGACGAATAGCCCGGCGATACTTCGCCGGCATTGGCGAAGCTGGTCTCCAGTGCCGCTGCCGGCTGCCGGTCGATCACGGTCACGGAATGTCCGGCCTTGGCGAGGTACCAGGCTGAGGTGACGCCAATGACGCCGGCTCCAAGAATGGTGATGTTCATGCTGGCCTCACAGGTTTCGAGCAATAGTGGAAGAAGCGGCAGGCTGCTTTTCCGGATAGATATAGCGACGGCGATAGCGCTGGCCGAGCCGCGTCAGTATCTCATAGGCGATCGTGCCTGCGTCCTCGGCAATTGCCTCGAGCGTCTGGTTCGGGCCGATGATTTCGACGAGGCTGCCATGGGTGAGCGTGTCTTCTGGAAGCGCGGAAATATCGAGCGTGATGCTGTCCATCGAAACGCGCCCGGCAATAGGAAGCCGAACGCCGTTGAAATAAGCGGCTCCTCGGCTGCTCAAAGAGCGCGGCAGGCCATCGGCGTAGCCTGCGGCAATCGTTGCCAGACGGGTATCGGCGGTGGTGCGCAGCGAGGCGCCGTAGCCGACGAAGCTTTCAGCCGGCACTGTACGGGTTTGAACCACGGCGACACTCAGGCTGACGACCGGCTTCATCGGATTGGGATGAACTGTCGATGGCGCTCCGCCATAAAGCGCGATGCCCGGCCGCATCAGAGCATTGTGATAGTCCGTGCCGAGAAAGATGCCGCCGGAATTGGCAAAGCAGACTGGCACGCCGGGAAACTGCTCGGTGGTTTTGCGCATGACGTTAAGCTGCAGCGCATTGGCCTCATGGTCCGGCTCGTCGGCGCAGGCGAGATGGCTCATGATGCAGGCAAGATCGATGCCCTTGAGCATGGCTGGTGTCGCCAACAGCCTTTCCACCTCGTAAGGCGCCAGTCCTAGCCGCGACATGCCAGTGTCGATTTGCAGGGCAGCGGGCAGAGTCTTGCCAAGGACGGCGGCTTGCGCCGACCATTGGGCGACCTGCTCCAGTGAGTTGAGAACCGGAGTGATGTTCAGTGCAGAGCAGGAAGTTTCGTTTCCGGGCTGGAGGCCATTGAGAACGAAGATTTTCGCGTCGGGCGCGATATGCAGACGAAGAGACAGCGCCTCATCAATATGAGCGACGAAGAAATGCCGGCATCCCGCATCGTAAAGGACGGGGGCGACGATATCGGCGCAAAGACCATAGGCATCTGCCTTCACCACGGCACTCGTCACCGCATGCGGAGCCTTGGCGGCAAGCGTCAGATAGTTGTCGCGAAGGGCTGCAAGATCGATCGTCAGATAGCCGCTTGCGCCACCTTGAGCTTTCTGCTGCTGGAGGGTCATGTCCATTGCCGTTCCCTTTGTTCTTTTGGCAACAGAGTATTGCAATGATCCTTGAATTTAAGCAGGGTAAGGCGAATAAAATTCGATAAATTCGTTTTTCTTGCAATTTTATGCGATCAATCGGAATGAAATCATGTCTGCTCTCGACGCCACCGATCGTCATATCATCCGCCTGCTTCGGCTGAATGCCCGCATCAGCAATGCCAAACTTGCCGCTGAGGTGGGGCTATCGCCGTCCGCCTGTCTGCGTCGTGTGGATATTCTGGAGAGGGAAGGCGTCATTCGCGGCTATACGGCGATCACCGGAAGTGCTGCCGGTGGAGAGGTGATTTCGGTCATCGTCCAGATCACCCTCGACCGGCAGACGGAGGATTTTCTCAATCGCTTTGAAAATGCCGTGCGACGCTATCCGGAGGTGCGAGAATGCTATCTCATGACCGGCGGCTCGGATTATTTTCTCCGCGTCGAGGTCGAAACCGCAGGCGATTTCGAGCGGGTCCACAAGGATATTCTCTCCAAGCTTCCGGGTGTCTCACGCATCCATTCGAGCTTCGCCATCCGCAATGCGCTTGCCGCCCCCAAGCCTCGGGCGACGGAGCGCAAATCTTGATCGGGCCGGCCCGTCAGGGCGCCCACCAGCGGTAAAAATGATGAACCGGCCCGTGACCATGACCGACCTTGAGGTCGCGGCCTGCTGCCAACGCACCCTGGAGATAGTCTTTGGACAGGCCGACGGCATCCGTCAGCGGTAGGCCGAGCGCCAGATGGGCCGCAATCGCTGCCGCAAGCGTGCAGCCGGTGCCATGGTCGTTCTTCGTCTCGATGCGCGGCATGGAAAATTCTTGGGGCCTCCCGCCGTCCACCAGAAGATCGACGCTCTTTGATCCAGTGCCGTGGCCGCCTTTGATCAGGACAGCCTTCGCACCAAGCGCCAGGATCATCTCGGCCTGTTTCAGCATCGCGGCAAGATCGGTGGCGATGCCGGTTCCGGTCAGCAGTGCCGCCTCAGGAAGGTTCGGCGTGGCAAGTGTTGCCCGCGGCAGCAATTCGCTTCGAAGCGTTTCGATTGCTTCCTCCTGAAGCAACCTGTCGCCGGAGGTCGCCACCATCACGGGGTCAAGGACGACCGGTTGGGGTTGGCCGCGCAGTCTCTCGGCAATCGTTCGTATCGTGTCGGTGCGCGAGACCATGCCGATCTTGATCGCCTTGATATCGAGGTCGGAAAACACCGCATCCATCTGCGCAGCAATGATCGTGGCGGAAATATCTTCAACCGCGGTCACGCCCTTGGTGTTCTGTGCGGTGATGGCGGTGATGACGCTGGCACCATATACACCAAGAGCGGAGAATGTCTTGAGGTCGGCCTGGATGCCGGCACCGCCACCGCTATCGGAACCGGCGATGGTCAAAGCAATGGCGGTCATGGGCGTGCTCCGATCGCGTCATCCACGGCATTGCGAAACGCCTTGGCCGTGGTTGCTATATCGTCCGTGCGAAACAGGGCGGAGATCAGCGCCACCCCATCGGCACCTGCTGCAATCACGTCAGGAACGCGCTCCAGCGTGATGCCGGCAATCGCGCCAACCGGCAGGTCTGGTCGCTCGTTGCGCAGGTATGTCCTGATTTGCTTTAGCCCCGCAAGGCCGACAGGCGTATCCGGATTAACCTTGGAGGTGGTTTCAAACACCCCACCAATGCAGGCATAATCGGCCGGCGCTTGCGCAACGTGTCGGGCATCAGCCATGGATTTGACGGTGAGCCCGATGATCGCATCCGGGCCGAGAAGCCGCCTTGCTGTGTCTGCATCCATATCGTCTGCGCCGAGATGCACGCCATCTGCGCCCGTTGCCATGGCGACATCTAATCGGTCGTTGATCACCAGCGGTACGCCGGTGCCTTTCAGGGCTACAACGATGGCTCTTGCCTGGTCGATCATCTCACGTGTGGAGGCGGTCTTGTCGCGATATTGGATGATCGTTACACCGTTATGTGCTGCCAGAGCTGCAAGTTCGGCAAGCGGCGCGATATCGCTGAGAGAGGCGTCGACAATGGCATTCAGCCGATAATCAATCTTCGTCATGTTCGATCCTCGCATGGGAGAGAATGTCTTCGCTCTTCAGGTTGAAGAGGGCGTCCAGAAAGGCGACTTCGAACGATCCTGGCCCGCTGGCCTGTCTGGCAGCAAACTCTGCGGAAACGCCGGTGACAGTCAGAGCCGATGCCGCTGCCAGCATCGCATCCGGCTCGACGGCCATGAAGGCGGCAATGATGCCGCCGGAAAGGCATCCGGTGCCCGTCACCTTCGCCATCAGGGCATTGCCGTTGACGATCCGGACATTGCGGTCGGCATCACTCAAGCGATCCACCGCTCCGGTCTGAATGCGCAATGCACCACCGACGTCCCCGATAACCGCCATTTCTGCCGCGTTCCCACGTATGATTGAGGGGTGCAGCCGGCTCAATTCATGGGCGAATTCTAGCCGTGAAGGGGAGTAGTCGCAATGGACCGGATCGACGATCCAGGGTTTGCCCTGGCGATTGGCGATAGCGACGGCGATACGGATGACCTTGCGGCGCGCTTCGTCCAGCGTCCCGAGGTTGATCGTCAGCGCAGTCGTTTTCGTCACGAAGCTTTCGATCTCTTCTTCCGACGATGTCATTGAGGGAATGCCGCCGATTGCGGTGATGCCGTCAGCGGTAAACTTCTGCACCACCGTATTCATCAGGCAGTGGACACGCGGTCGTCGCTCCCGCACAAGAGCCAGAAGGTCTGCCGCTTTTTCTGCGGTGGGAAAGCTTGCCATCAGCCGTTCATCTCCAGACACGCGGTTAGCGGACCCGGATAAGCATGACGCATGGAAAAGAAAGCTGTGCCTGACGGCGAACGTTCCGTTCCTACGCCGGTATGAGCCGGATCAGGTTCAAGGGTCCGGCTCAACGCCATCTCAGCACCGTTCGATGCTCCCCTCGGAATGGCTGACTCTAAATGAGAAATAGCACCTCGTGTCAAGGCGTTTGACAGACCAGTTCACCTCACATGGCTGCAATCGAATTCGGCGAACGACTTTGAACTTCCTGATTGTTGTTGCGTTGAACTACCTGGCACAGTGTATGCCAACCTGTTCGCGCTCTTGCCGTCGGACGGATATAACGACGTTGAACTGCGCTTGCTTGGATGATCCCGTAAATGTCTGACTGGTCTTTGACGTCGCTGCGCCACAAGTATCTGACCTTCCCGACACTGCTGCGATCGATTCCGGTCGGGGTCGTCTTGGCTGCCGGCATTCTTGCCACCTCATGGACGCATGACCTTTTAAGCGACCACTATGATATGGTGGTGCATACCTATGAAGCGATCGATACCACCAAGGACGTCTTGATCGCGCTTGATGATGCCGAGACGGGACAGAGGGGTTATCTCGTCAGCGGCGACAAGCGCTATCTCGCGCCGTATGAGAAGGCGATGGAGCGCCTTCACCTGCTTCAGAACGATTTGATGACCAGGATATCGGACAATTCCGGGCAGGTTGCCCGCGTCAAAGCGCTCGACGCACTGATCGAGAAGAAGCTTGAAGAGCTGAAGCACTCAATATCGCTCTATGATGACGTCGGTGCCGATGCCGCCCGCACAAATGAAATCGGCTACATGGCTGTCGGAACGATGGACCGCATCCGCAATATCATCGGGGAGATCACCGTCACCGAGCACACATTGCTGGACACACGCCATGCCGAGGTCGAAGCCGATGAATTCCGCATCAGGGTTGTGGCGATCATCGTGGGCCTGGCTTCTTTCCTCACACGGGCTGGCGTCGAGATGTATCTGGCACGCCGGTATCGTGTGATCCGGTCATAAGGCGTTTACGGAATGCCCAGTTCGCCGATGCCCATCATCTACAAGACCATGAAAATGCGCGTCGCTGTGCTTTACTCGCCTGCCATACCGGGGATCTGATTGACGGTGATCATCTGTCGTATCGTGCGATCCGCCACACGCTCCGCCCGCGCTTTCGATTCATGCTCGTCCTCAGGAAAAGCATAGGTCATGTAGGAGAGCGACGTTTCCAGATCGTTGTTGTTATGGCCGAGGATGGCAGCGAAATAGCTGTTCTTCGTGACATTGGCGGGCGCGAAGTTGCGATAGGCGATTTCGGCATAGAGGTGACGTAGCCCATAGGGCTTCGGCGGCTCTTCTTTCGGCCAGATGTCCTCGAATTTCGCGATCATTGCATCGCGCAGCGGCAGTCTCGCATCGGTGGAAAACTCGTCCACATTCATGCCGAGCCAAAGCTTGCCATCGCTGCTGTTTCTCAGGCGTCGATAGGCTTCGAGCACGATCTTGGCTTGCTCCAGAACCGGGATTTCATAGGTGATGCCGTATTTCGTCCCTTCGCCCTGCTTCGTCTTCGCCTGCCCGTTGAACAGCACGCTCCATTTGGAGACGCCATTGCCATAGGGCGCTGGGGTAAACTCGGCCTGGGTGAAGACTTCGAAGGGACGCCGACCGGTGGTGCCGATCAGGCCGATACCGATCGTCAACGGGTCTTCCGAGTGAAGGAAGCGCCGGCAGCGTCGCATCACCTCGGAATAATGTTCGAAGGTGATGAGTGATCCGTGCTTGGTGGCGATCTTCGCCATTTTGGCTTTGCGCGCGTCATCGTAGAGCTGCGGCGTGCCGGCGGCGATGCGCAGCATGGGATGCTGCTCGCCAAATGCCTCGCGAATGGCATTGCGATATTTCGTAATGTAGGAGATGACCGTCGCCTGCGTTCTGCCGGTCATGGCGTCCATTTCCCGGTCCCACAGCGCCTGCATCTCTCCCTTGGTGCTGACGCCATTGATGGCGGAGATGAAGTCTGAAACGCGCAGCAGGAAGCGGGGCTTGCGGCCAGCCGTGTTGTGCTCGGCTCTTTCGATCTTCTCCACGATCGACATCGCCACCCCGCTTTGCGGGTAATCGCCTCGCGCTATGTAGGTATCGAGACGCTCGCGCAGCTTTTTCATGTTGCAGATGGCAAGCGGTGTCGTCTTCGGCCCGAAGGCGTCTTTCAGCGCATAGCGGTACTTGACGATATAAAGCTCAAGCGTCTTGGCGGTTCTGCCGTTTTCGAAATGGAAACGGACCTCGTCATCCCAAAGGCGTCCGATCGCTTTCGTGTCGAAGCTGCCGTCTTCCTTGCGCGTTGTTTTGATCTTCTCAACGAAGTCGGCGATGCGATCGGCCAGAATGGGCGTTTTTGTTTTTCTTTTTTCCGCGACGGACATCGATTCCTCCTCAAGTTCTCTTGGGATAGAAAATATATAAATTTTACGCAAGGGCTAATGTAGGGGCGACAGGGGCGGGATTTCTGAATTCAACCGAAAGGGTGGACGGGCGAGTCGGCAGGCTGTGTGAACCAGCGTGGGCCATCGGCGGCCATGTAGATGTGGTCCTCAAGACGGATGCCGAATTTTTGCGGATAGACCAGCATGGGTTCGTTAGAGAAGCACATGCCGGCCATAAGCGGCTGCGTGTTGCCGCGCACAATGTAAGGTCCTTCGTGGATTTCCAGTCCAAGACCATGGCCCGCCCTGTGCGGCAGGCCGGGAAGAGCGTAATCCGGTCCGAGCCCATGCCGAGCCATGACCGCGCGGGCTGCCGCATCGAGATTTTCGCATGGCGCCCCAAGCTGTGCAGCATCGAACACCGCCTGCTGTGCCTCGCGCTCGATAGCCCAGGCGCGAGCAAAATCAGCGCTTGGCTCGTCCATCACATAGGTGCGCGTCAGGTCGGAGTGATAGCCGTCGATGCGCGTTCCTGTATCGACCAGAATGACGTCGCCAGCCTGCAAGGTCTGCTCCCCGTCGGCGCCATGGGGCAACGATGTCGCTTCGCCAAAGGAGACGATGCAGAAGGAAGAGCCACCCTCTCCGCCAAGTTCGCGGTGCTGCTCGTCGATGAAGCGGACGACATCGGACGCCAGCACGCCTGGCTTCATCATGGCATGCGCCCGCTTGTGCAAGTCCAGCGTCAGGTTCATCGCATAATCGATGATGGCAATTTCGGCGCCGGATTTGAGAAGCCGAAGGCAGCGGATCACTGGGCCGCCATCGACCAGACGATCAGGCCCGACCTTGGCGGCAAGGCTGTGATAGATGAAGAGGGGTAGGGCGTCGTCCAGAGCGATCAGGCCGGATGAGCCAGCAAGGCTTGCGACGAGGGCTGAAGGGCTTTCCTCCTCCTGCCAGAGATGAACCTCTCCCTCGATATGAGGAAGTGTGTCAACACGGCTCTGTTCGAAGCCTGGCACGATGTAGTGAAGAGCATCCAGGGTGATGAGCGCGCCAAGCAGCCGTTCGCTCTGGTGCCAGACAAGGCCTGTGAAATAGCGCAGACTTTCCGTCGAGCCGAGAAGCACGGCGCTGAAGCCTTGCTCGCCCATCTTCACCCGCAAGCGCTGAAGCCTCTCCTGGCGTTCGGCATCGGAAATGGCAGCGGGCTTGGCTGGAAATCGCATCGTCACACACTTTGGTTGTTATACCCGAAGCATGTCCGCGATGTCTTACAGATGCGCGTCACGCTTCAGGTCATTGTTCTTGAGCGGTGTCGCGCGTGGGGGTGGTTAGATCCTTTCGCGCGACGCAGCGTCAGAAGCAGTACAAAGGCTGCAGACTGTATTCAAGATGACGGTAGCGCCTGAGACGGCGTTATTTTTGCAGTCGCTGTTTCAGCGAAGCGACGATCTTGCGGGTCAGCGCCTCATAGTCCTCATCGAAATGGTGGCCGCCCTCAATGCCGATCAGTTCCATGCCCTTGTCTTTGAGAGCAGGGCAGGCGCTTTCATCATCATCCGTGCCGTAGACGCATTGGACGATCTTTGGATTGATCTTGGCGAGATCGTTGACAGGATCCTCCGCTCCATCCGAGGAGACCCCGAGCCATCCGCCGACGGAAATCTCGTAGGACACCTGGTGGGAAAGCGACAGAAGGCTCATCTGCACCACACGCCCCTTATCCTTCTCCGGCAAGCCGTTATAGGTCGCAGGCAGAATATCGGCGCCGAAAGAATATCCGATCAGAAGAACGTTGTTGACCTTCCATTCCTTGCGATAGGTGTCGATGATCCGCGCGAGGTCGTCGGACACGTCCTGAGGTTTTCTCTCGGACCAGAAGTAGCGCAGTGAATCGACACCGACGACGGGAATACCGTCTTTCTGCAGATAGTCGCCGACATCCTTGTCGATATCGCGCCAGCCACCATCGCCGGAATAGACGACCGCCATCGTATCCATGGTCGGCTTGGCTTCGAGAATGGTAAGCGGCAGGCCGAGCGGGCTGTCGGAATTGGCGGCCGCATCGATCCGGTCCTGCAGAACCTGAATAAGCGCGGTCTGCGCATCATCCGTCACATCCTTGACGTCGATGTCCGCATGCGCCTTCAAAAGCGCGTCGACATGTTCCCGGCCTTTCGCCTCAGCCTTCGGCGTGAACAGCACGGTGACGGGTGCCGGAAGCGGGCCGTCCGTCAGGCCGTAGATGGTGCGGTCGCCGTCCTTATCCTTGGTTGCGGGTGTGCAGAGCACCTTCTTCAAGGGAATGCTCGCCACAGGATCGACCGCGACAGCCTCGCCGATCGTTGCCGCCGGGCTTTGCGCGATCATCGCCAGGACCAGCGCGCCGCCATCACCCGTGCCGGCAATGATCGGAAGGCTGTAATTGGAAACGCCCGCCTTACGCTGGATTTCCTGCGCAAGCTGTTCGATATCGGAGATCATGTAGACGCAGTCGTCGTCGTCTTTCTCGAGCGACTTGATGTATTCCGGAAAATCGATTCCGACGACGGCGGCGCCTTTTTCGAGAAGAGCACCGGCTTCCTTCTGTTCGGTCTCATCCCAGCCATTGCCGTCCGACACCAGGAACACGGTTGAGGTGATGTCGCCATCGGGCAGCAGAATGTGATCGGCGGGGATCATGCCGGTTTCGTATTTTTGAGCGTCCTGTGCCGGCGCATGTGAAGGCAGCAAAACCGCTGCCGTGAGCAAAGCGCCTGTGAGCCGTTTCAAAAATCTCATTTACCGATCACTCCTCTCACGCCGCCGCTGATGAGAACCGTTGTGTCCATCAAAGCCAGCGCGGCGCTGGTGCCGTTCGAGACGGCAACGTAACGTGGCTCCCATTTGGGATGAAATTTAGACTTGAAGGCGCGCAGGCCTTTGAAATTGTAAAACCGCTCGCCGTGCTCGAACAATGTGCCGCCGATACGATCCCAGACGGGGGCGGCATCGCGTTTCGACATGCCGGACAGCGGCGCCATGCCGAGGTTGAACTGGGCATAACCCTGTTCACGCATATGCTCGATGATGCTGACGAAGAGAAAGTCCATGGAGCCACGCGGTGCATCCGGTGCAAAGCGCATCAAATCCACCGTCACCTGGCTCTTGGTATCGGTCATCAACAGGTTGGCAAAGGCAGTGATCTTGCCGTCCTTGTGCAGAACCGCAACCGGCTGAGACAGGATGTAGTCGCGCTCGAAGGAGCCGAGCGAAAAGGTCTTTTCGCGCGTGTTGTGATGCTCCAGCCAGGAATCGGAGACTTGCTTCAACTCGTCATAGATGGCTGGGACATCCGGCGTATCGACAACTGAAAAGGTCAAGCCGTCGCGCGCGCCGCGGCTCAGCGATTGACGCAGATTGGCAAGCTTGCCGCCCTTCAGTTCGAAGCGCTTGAGATCGATCATGGCGAGTTCGCCGAGCTTGAAGGCGCGAAGACCCGCATCTGTGCAATAGGGAAGCGACGCGGATGATATCTGGTAGAAGACAGCGCGTCCGCCATTGGCACGCACGGTCTCGACGAACTGCCAGATCAGATCGGAAAATTCGCTTTCGTCCCCGACAGGATCGGCCAGCGCGATCCACGAGCGGCCGCGAATGCCGTACATGATGAAGGCATTGCCCTTTTCCGAGAACATGATGTGCTTGTCGCCCATGCGCACCAGATTGGCGTCTGCCACGTCCTGCTTGGCGACGATATCGGTGGCCTTCTCGATGTCTTCGGGCTGGATTTCTTCCGGCCGGTAGGTGACAGGCCGCAAGAGGCTGAAGATGGCGATGGTCGAAGAGGCGAGAACGAGACCAAGGACGGCGCGAAGCCCGCGCGGCGCTTCCTCGGAAAACTCGAACTGCCACCACAGAGTCTGGCTGTAATCGGTATCGCGATAGACGAACAGCAGAATGGTGGCCGCACCGGCGACGATGACCGCCATCGCGGCAATCCAGGTGGGACCAAGAGCCTGACGCAGAAGCGAGGCGTGGCGGGTAAAGGCGCGCATGTTGAAGAAGAGCGCGACGATGAAGATACCAAGGAAGATCGCCTCGAAGATGGCGATCGCCTTGATGAGCGAGAGGAACAGGCCGCCTGCAGCCGCCACCAGTGCCACCCACCATGCGCCATCCAGACGCTGGCTCAAGCCGCGGGATGCGACGACGAGGCCGAGACCCAGGATACTGGAGAGAAAGTGCGCAGCTTCGATGATGGGAAGCGGCACGAAGTTGGACAGGAAATCCAGGTTGCTGTTCGGCGTTGGCGTCACGGAGGAGAAGATCAGCATCGCGCCGAGAATCAGGGCAAAGGCCGAGAGAAGTGACGGCGCCAGCCGACCGGCAAGATTGCCGATATCAGCCATCACCGGCTTTGCGGCGAACTGCTTCATCTCGGTGATCAGCATCAGGATGATGGCGAAGAGAAGCGGCAGCACGTGATAGATGACGCGGTAAAGAACAAGGCCACCGAGAAGCTGATCGAGGCTGATCGCGTTGCCGAGACCCGCCACCATCACCGCTTCGAAAACGCCAAGACCTGCCGGCACGTGGCTGAGAACGCCAAGGCCGACGGCAGTGGCGTAGATGGCAAAGAAGCTCGGCCAGCCGACATTGGTTTCCGGCAGGAGCACATAGAGGACCGAAGCCGATGCCGCGATATCGAGCGCTGACACCAGAAACTGGCGCGAGGAGGTGCGGCTATCGGGAAGGCGCAGTTTCAGCTGACGGATCTGAACGACGCGCCCATTGCGACCGACATAGATCAGCGTCGCCAGAACGAGAATGACGATGACTGCGGCACCGCGAAGCCAGATGGCGTCCACGCCCATGATGCTGGCGACGCGCGGCGCAACGATCAAGGTTGCCAACGCACTGACGGACAGAAGTCCGAGGCCGAAGGACAGGGTGACGAAGGCGATGACGCGGGCGATGTCGGATGGCGTCAGTCCCATGCGCGAATAGGCGCGGAAACGGATCGCGCCGCCGCTCAAGGGGCCGAAGCCTGCAGTGTTGCCAACAGCATAGGCGATGAAGGCCGTGGCGATGACGGAAGGCTTTTTGAGGCGCTTGCCGATAAATTCGAGTGCATTCAGATCGTAGCAGATCAGGGCAGCGAAGCTCAGCGCCGTGAAGAGGACGGCCAGAAACGCCGACTTCCAGCTGGTGTCGAGAAGGGCGACGACGATGTCATCGTAGCGGACCTCGGAGGTGAGGCGATAGATCGTCACCGTCATCATGACGAAGACGGCAATAACCGCAAGCGATGTCAGATGAGGTTTGTAACGTTCGAAAAAGCCGCTCAGGCCATCTTCGGCCTCTTCAATCGGCGTCACGTCGTTCTTCTCTGTCATTTAATGTTCCACGAAAGCGAGGCGCAGTTTGCCAACCACAGGATTATGACAGTAATTCGTTGTGGTTTCACAAATACGAAAATTCATAATCTTTCTGAGATTATCTACTATATGTCGTTCGTCTGAAATTCTGGATAGAATATTGGCTTACGCACCCCACGTGCGTTCCAGAACTCTTAGCCAGTTGCCGTGACCGATCTTTTCCAGCGACGCCTGATCGTATCCAGCCTTGCGCAGTTCATCGACAAGAAGCGGCAGATCGGAAGCGTCACGCATGGCAGCCGGAATGGTCGTGCCGTCGAAGTCGGAGCCGAGCGCCACATGGTCGATGCCGATACGATCGACGATGTAATCCACATGACGGACCAGTTCGCGAATATCCGTATCCGGGTTCTTGATGCCATCCTGACGCAGGAATAGGACACCGAAGTTGATGCCCACCAGACCACCCGTGTCGCGAATGGCGTCGAGCTGGCGGTCGGTCAGGTTGCGGCTGTGGTTGCAGAGCGCGTGGGCGTTGGAGTGCGAGGCGACCAGCGGCGCATCGGACAATTTGGCGATATCCCAGAAACCCTGCTCGTTCATGTGCGACAGATCGATCATGACCTTCAGCTCATTGCAGGTCTTGACGAGGCGCTGCCCCGCCTCCGTCAGCCCCGGGCCGATATCGGGTGAGGAAGGAAAGCGGAAGGGAACACCATAGGCAAAGATATTGGGCCTGCTCCAGACGGGACCAAGCGTGCGAAGGCCCGCCTGATGCAGAACATAGAGCGCTTCCAAGTCGGCGTCGAAGGCTTCGACACCTTCGATGTGGAAGACGGAGGCGAAGGAACCGCGTGCCATGGCGTTGCGGATATCCGCAGCGCTGCGGCAGACCGTAAGCCCGCCCTTTGACTGCGCTTCGATGCGAAACAGCAGACCGGCCATTGCAAGCGTGGTGGCAAGTGCTGTCTGCTGGGTCGGGGCCAAGAAATCGCCATTGGCATCGGTTCCGCGCGGCGAGGGGATGTAGACGGCGCAAAGCCCGCCGGCCAATCCACCTTTCTTGGCCTTGGGAAGGTCGATATGGCCGAGGCTGTCTCCCTCGATGAAACGCTCTTCCGGGTTTGAATAACCGGAGAGTTTCAATCGCAGCAGAACATCATTATGCCCATCGAAGACGGGCAGGACGGTTTGATCGGTCATAGGATTGCTTCCAACTGATGTCATCGCGTCTTTGCTCTATCCCCGAGAGCGGGGCAAATGCAATGCAAGAATGGTTTCCGCTGCCGGGTGGAACAAGGAGGACGTGGGTGATGACAACGAAGATGGACTGGACTGGCGCTTCGAAAACAGCTGGAGATTTCGTCTCGCATTGGCGCGACGATGAGCCAGGCGGCTGCGTGGTCGGCTTCGATCTTTCCTGCATTCGCTTCGCTCATGCTGGCGGCGTTGAAAGTCTCTCCACCCTTGCGCCGTTCTCGTCCAGGACCGTGGCCCGCTATGCGTCGCTCACCAAACATGTGTTCTGCGCCATGGTCCTTGCCCATAGCGATGTGATGGGTCTCGATGATCCACTCGGCGAGCACCTGCCGGAACTGCAGTCCCCGTTACGCGATGTCACGGTCGGTCAGGCGCTCGATATGAGCGGAGGTTTGCCGGACGTGCGTGAGTGTCTCTCGCTGCTTGGCCTGTCGGTCTACAGCGAGACAAAGGCTCAGCCCTTGCTGGACTATGTTGCGCGCCAGACGAGGCTGAATTTCCCCGCCGGTACGGAAGTGTCCTACTCCAATACCGGCTACCGACTGGTCGAGGCTGCACTGGCGCGAAAGGGTTTTCGTTTCGACGACTTCGTGCAAGAGACCGCCAGGCATCTGGGGCTTGCGCTGTCCGCGCCGGATGTCTGGAACAATCCTGTTATCGGCTTGGCACCCGGCTATTGGAAATCCGATAAGGGCTGGCAATTGTCCGCCGCCGGCCTGCATCTCTCCGCCTCCGGAAGCCTTGCCGGAAGTGCCGAGGCGCTCGTCGCATGGCTGCAATGCCTGTTGAAGGGCGATCATGGTTTCACCGGCGTGCTCGATCAACTGTCGGCTCCGCGTCCGCTCGCCGATGGCAGGATAAGCGAGTATGGTCTGGGTCTTCGGTGGACGCATCTCGGCGACAGGCGTTTCGTCGGCCACGGCGGATCGCATCCCGGCTACAAGAGCTATTTCCTGCTCGATCCAGAGAGTGGCACGGGCTTCGTCGTCCTCTCCAATCGTGAGGATACGAACGGGTTCAAGATTGCACTTGAGAGCATGGCGGCACTGACGGGCTTGCCGCTGCCGAGACCTGCAGCATTCCTGCCGGATGGTCTCTACGTCACAGAGACGGGGCCCTGGTGGCTGGAGATCAAGGGCAGCACCTGCAGCTTTCTCGATGCCGAAGACACGCTCTATGACGAGGGTGATGGCTGGGTCTCGTCTCGCTCAGCGTCCTCGCCCGTTCGTCTTCGCCTTTATGGAGAAACGCTTGCTGGCGAAGTCGGCCATGCGCCGCGACGGTTTCTACCCGTCGTGCCTGGCAAAGACGTTCCGCCAACGCTTGATGGACGCTGGCGCTCCGACGAGGGCGCGGAGTTCGACATCGCCGCTGGCGCCCTAATCATGGGCACTGGGCCCCTTCGCCGGCGCATGCCGCTTATGGCGCTCGGCAATGGGCGCTATCTCTTCACCATCCAAGATGGCCCGTGGACGAAGCGCGTCTGCCTCCACACGCTCGGCGACGATCATGTGGAGCTTGTGACAAGCCGCGCCCGGATGATCGAGTATCGACGGAAATGCGATGGGCTTGGTGCTACCGTTTAAGGGGTGTCCGATTGTTCCCGAAGATTGTGAAGCTGACTAGGGCCAGGATGAATGCTGAGATCGCGCCATAGAGCGCAACCCTTCCTATGCCGTACGACAGCGCCGATTTCGCCAACGTGAGCGAGACCCCGTTGTTCTCGATGGCGGTGAGGTTTCCGGCCGAAACGATATCTGCTAGCGTTCGAAGCGTGGAACCTGAGGGTGCATCGGGAAGCGCACGAAGTATGTAGCCGGATATACTGCTCGACAAGATGAGTCCCATCAGCGCAATGTTGATGGATAGTGAGATCATTCGGGCGCTCATATCCATGCCCGACGCCATCCCGCTGCGTTCCAGCGGTAACGCTCCCGTTGCCGTGTTTGTGACGGGCGTATTGGTCAGGCCTAATCCGATGCCAGCCAAGGCGCAACCCGGCAGCAAGGTCATCCAGCTGGCATGCTCGCTGTTGATCACCAAAACCAAGAGCATGAACCCCGCACCGATAGTGAGGAGGCCAACCGGGATCACAAGTCTCGGACCCCATTTAAGCAATAGCCGCTCGGCAAGCGGCGGAACGACAATGGTTGGGAGCGTGTAGGCCAGCACGGTCATCCCTGCAGCGATCGCATCATAGCCGAGCACAGCTTGAAGATAGATCGGCAGATAGATGACGAAGGGCCAGAAGCTGAAATTCATGCCGCTCGACCCAATGATCGCACCAGCGAAGCGACGGACGCGGAACGCTCCGAAATCAAACATAGGTCGCGCGACGCGGATCTCGATGATCACGAAAAGCAGGAAACTCGCAGCGCTTATAGCGAGAATGGTCAATGCAAGAGGGCTTGTCGGTCCAAGCTGCTGACCTTGGGTGATGAGATAGACAATGCCGAAGACGGCTAGCGAGAGCGTTGCCATTCCTCCCATGTCGATGCGTGTCGCGTGCGGATCGACAGATTCTTCGACGCCTTTCTGCGCGAAGACGACGGTTGCGACCGCGATCACCACATGCACAAGAAAAACCCAGTGCCAGCTTGTCAGTGTAATGAGCATTCCCCCGACGATCGGACCAAAACCCAAGCCCACTCCAAAGACGATACCCCACCATCCAAATGCTTTTCCGCGCTCAGCCCCATCCTGGAATTGATGGGATAAAACAGCGACCTGACAAGCGAGCATCGCCGCTGCACTGGTTCCTTGAACAAAGCGGGCTGCGATTAACAGGGGCGCGCTGGTCGCCAGCCCGCAAATCAGCGAAGCGAAGGCGAAGACTGCGATGCCGATCTTGAAGACCCGTTTGCGTCCAAAGCGATCGCCCAACGTCCCCATGGCCATCAGTACGGAGCACATCGCGATCGTATAGGCGTTCATGATCCATTGGAGTTGCTGAAAGTCCGCCGACAGGACTTTCTCGAGCGTCGGCAAGATTGAGGGAATGCTGGTAATTTCAAGCCCTAACATCAGAGCCGAAAGACATACGGCGACGAGCGCGAAACAATTTCTGGATTGTCGATAGGTTGTCATGGTCTGCCCTGCTTTTTGACAATGCAAGGCGCGTCGCCCCCATCGGGAAGCGAAGACTGGGCGCGACGGCCTTGTAGATTGATTTGTGTCGAAGCCAATGTGCCGGAGGCTTGACCATTCATAAACTGCATGGCAGGGAATTTCAGTAACAACAAAATACGATGGATGATCGGGATGCTGGAAGTCGATGCCGTGCGGGCGTTCGTGATGATCGCGGACCATCAGAGCTTCACACGCGCGGCGGAAGCTCTTGGTTCTACGCAGGGCGCCGTCAGCGTGAAACTCAAGCGGCTCGAAGATCGTCTTGGAAAGCGGTTGATCGAACGCACGCCGAGGCAGGTCCGGCTATCGGCGCAAGGCGAAACCTTCCTGCCACCAGCGAGAGAATTTCTCGCTGCCCATGAGCGTGCAATGGCTGCACTGACGGCAGAGCGACGGCGGTTCCGGCTCGGCATTGCCGCTCATATTATGGGACCGGAGATGCCGATCCTCCTCGCCAAGCTGAAGACGCTCGATCCCTGCCTCAAGGTTGAAGTCATGATCGACAATTCTCGTGCGCTTCTCGACTCCTACGAGGAGGGCGCGCTTGATGCAATCATCGTGCGCAGCGATGATGACCGGAGAGGCGGCGAGGTGCTGGGGCCAGAACATTTCGGATGGTTCGCGTCCGCTGATTTCGAGCATCGAGTCGGCGAGCCACTGCCGCTTGCCAGCCATCCGACCTGCTGCACGGTGCGCGAAGTGGCGACCCGCTTGTTGGACGGCGCATCGATTCCCTGGACGGAAGTGTTTATCGGAGGGACCTCGGCCGTCACTGCCGCGCTTTCTGCTGGACTTGCCGTGGCGGCATTTCCCTTCCGCTTGGCAACGCCGGACATGATCGACGTCGGGCATGCGCTCGGCCTGCCGCGCATTCCCTCGCTATCGATCACGCTGCACTCCTCACTCACGGATGCCAAGACGCGGGAAACGCTGCGGGCGATTACCGCAGCCTTCAGTGAGCATCGTAAATCCAGTAACCGGCGGATCAGCCTCGCAAGCGCCTGATCGAGAGAAGACGTCTTTAGCCAGCGATCGGAATACCGGTTGAGAGCTGCTCGCGAATATAGATATCCAGCAGACGGCGGCTGATCGGGCCAACTTCACCATTGCCGATTGTGACACCATCCATTCTGACCACGGGCGTGACGAAGCTCGTTGCAGATGTCACGAAAGCCTCAGAAGCGGCTTTGGCTTCTTCCGGGGTGAAAGCGCGCTCTTCCACCTTGAGATCCGCCTTCCTGGCGAGATGAAGAATGGAGCCGCGGGTGATGCCGTGCAGCAGCGCGTTCGACAGATCGCGTGTGACCAGAACGCCCTCTTGCGTGACGATGTGGAAATTCGCAGAGCTTGCTTCGGTGATATGGCCGTTTTCGACAAACAGAACGTCGTCGTAACCTTGGCGATTGGCTTCCGTCTTGCGAAGCGATGAATAGAGAAGCTGGACTGTCTTGATCTGGCGGTCCGACCAGCGGCCCTCGGGCACCGTCTTGACGGAAAGACCGGTCTTCCACTTCGGATTGTCCAGCACCTTCTTGGTCTGGGTGAACATCACGAAGGTCGGCTCCATGGCTTCAGGAAAGACGAAGTCGCGATCCTGAACGCCGCGGGAAACCTGCAAGTAAATCAGACCGTCCTGGATGCCGTTGCGTCTTGCGATTTCCTTGTGCAGGTCCAGCAATTCGGCTTCTGCCACCGGCATGGCAATGCCGAGCGCATCAAGCGATCTTTTGAGACGGGCGAGGTGGCCGGGATAATCGACGAGCTTGCCGTGAATAATCGCCGTCACCTCATAAATCGCGTCGGCAAAAAGGAAGCCACGATCGAAGACCGAAACTTTTGCGTCGCCTTCCGCAACCCATGCGCCATTGAGATAAACCGTTCTGTCCATGATCCTGCCTATGCTTGCCCTATGCCTACCAGCTTTCCTCCCTGTCTGGCATTGCGGGCATCAGTATGCAAGGCTGGCGGTTCAGAACCGGAGGCTTCGAGCCAGTGCGTATAGCAGTCTGAAACGAGATCAGACCTAGGTGAGTGCCGGACGCGCCAGACCAAGATGATCGCGCAGAGTCGAGCCCGTATAGTCGGTTCGGAACAGCCCGCGCTCCTGCAGAATGGGCACAACCAGTTGCGTGAAGTCCTCCAGGCCCTCCGGGAAGAAGGGCGGCATGACGTTAAAGCCGTCAGCGGCGCGGGTTTCGAACCATTCTTGCATGCGGTCCGCGACATCGACCGGCGTGCCGAGCACGATATGGTGCCCACGTCCGGCAGCCACGCGAAGGGCCAACTGGCGGATCGTCAGGTTCTCGCGTCTGGCCAGTGCGGTCAAAAGCTCAGCCCGACTGCGCAGCTGATCCGAGATGGGCAGATCCGGCAAGGGGCCATCTGGATCATACTCCGCGAGGCTGTGACCGATGCGCTCTTCGAGAAGCGGCATGGCGCTTTTCAGCTCCGTCCACTGATCGAGCTCTGCCAGTTTTTCCGCCGCTTCTTTCGACGTGCGCCCAATCACCGGCAGAAAGCCCGGCATGACGGCAACGGCATCTGCAGGACGGCCGAATTTCTCGACGCGCGATTTCAGGCTCTTGTAGAATCCTTGGGCCTCCGCAAGGCTTTGCTGCGCCGTAAACACGACATCGGCGGTACGGGCCGCAAGATCCTGGCCTGGGCCCGACGAGCCGGCCTGGATCAGGATAGGGTGGCCCTGGGGCGAGCGGGGAATGTTGAGAGGGCCTTTGACCGAGTAATATTTACCCTGGTGGTCCAGCATATGTACCTTGTTCGGATCGGCATAGATGCCGCTCTGCTTGTCCTTGATGAAGGCGTCATCATCCCAGCTGTCCCAGAGACCGCGAACCACATCGACGAACTCTTCCGCCACCGCATAGCGCTCATCATGCTCGGGATGCGACTTGGAGAAGTTGTTGGCCGTGCGGGCATAGGAGGTCGTGACGATATTCCATGCAGCGCGACCGTGGCTGAGATGATCGATCGAGGAGAAGGCCCGAGCTGTATGGTAGGGTTCGCCGTAGGTGGTGGAGGATGTTGCGGCAAGACCGATCTTGTCGGTGACGAGGGCAAGTGCTGCAAGCAGCGTCAGAGGTTCGAAACGGGCGATGGTGGACGGATGGGCATCGACGCCGCTGGTCAAGCCGTCCGCCAGGAATACCATGTCGAACTTCGCCTGCTCGGCGGCTTGCGTGACGCGGCGAAGCAGGTCGAAATTCTCGCTTCCTGCTTCCGCTTTCGGGTGCCGCCAGCCGGAGACGTGATGGCCTGCGCCCTGGAGAAACAGGCCGAGGTGGATTTGTCGCTTGGCAGTCATGGCATACGTCTTTCGTCAGAGGGAGGTCTGGTTGAGCAGCGATAGAAGGCGGGCGAGATCGGCCTCGCTTTCCATGCTGCGAACGAGTTCGGGAATATCGGCGAAGGCCGAACTCCCTGAAGTCGCGTTCTTGAATTTTTGTTCGGGGTCGGTGAGGCTTGGCAGGCCGTCGAAACGACGATGGATCTTCGTGCCATCCTTGAGCGCGATATCCAGAAGCACAAAGCGCGTGCTCGGGTCGCTCGACATACGCGGCGCGGCATTGTCGTGGCGGCGGCTGGCTTTGAGCGCAAGCGCCATAATTCGATCTTCGACCGGTCTTTCGTCGAAATGATCAAGTCTCAGCGCCCCATCCAGCAGGGCGGCAGCAAACACATATTCCGGACTGAAACGGGCTTCGATACCGTTTTCCGGCTTTGTGACCACGAGAGCCGCGTCCGCGCCTGGGGGATAGGTGAACGTAACAGCTTCCACCTGATCCGCAGTCAGACCTTCGCGGTGAAGCTCGATGCCGAGGGATGCCACCGGATGACTTGCCGTGCAGCAGGGATAGGCTTTCAGCGTCAGGCCGGGCGATGCGATCTGCCACGGAGCGCCCCAGTTTTCGGTCGCCAGTTCCGGCCGAGAGGCACCGAAGCCGTAAGCCGAGTAGAAGCCGGTTGGGTTGTCGAGAAAATCGGGCGCGCCGCTGAAGCCAGCCGCCGCGAGCCGGGCAGCAAGCAAGCCGGAGCGCGCCGCCATTCCGGCATGGTAGGGCTTGGCATCGAAGCCGAATTGCAGGCGCAGGCCGGAGGCCTCGGTTGCGGCAAGCCCAAGCGCAATCGCGGTCTTTTCGGAGGTCGCGCCGGTGAGATGGCTGACGGCGGCGGCAACGCCGATCGGGCCAAGCGTCGCGGTTGCGTGGAAGCCATTTTCGTAGTGCCTGGAACCGAGAGACAGTCCGAGCCGCGCCATTGCTTCCAGCCCGACGATGTAAGACGCAACAACGGCGTCTGCTCTTACGCTCTGATCGGCGGCGAATGCCAGGAGAGCCGGTAGAATGACGGTGGTCGGATGGCCGCGCACACTGGAATGAACATCGTCATAATCCAGCACATGGCCGGAATAGCCATTGATGACCGCAGCCGTGAGAGGGTCCGTCTTTGCGGCTCTGCCGATGAGGATCGCGTTGCCTGGAAGATCGACGCCCACGGCCTTGGCGAGGATATCCGTTGTACGGTCATTGGCGCCGGCGATGGCACATGCCAGAAAATCGATAATCGCTACCCGCGCGGCTTCCATGGCCGCACTATCCTGGCGGGGATCGGCGTTGCTGATTGCCGTGGCAAAGGCTGTGGTGACAAGGGCCTTGGACATGATCAAATGCCCTCGCCATCGCGAACGGAGCGCCCGCCGGAAAGACCGCCGACAAATTGGCGGATGCGGGGATTTTGCGACTGGTGAAAGATGTGCTTCGGCGAGCCTTGCTCCGCCACCCGGCCATTTTCAGTGAAGATGACGGTATCGCTGATTTCTTCGGCGAAACGCATCTCATGCGTGACCAGAATGCTGGTCATCCCCTCCCGGATCAGGTCGCGGATCACCCAGAGAACTTCGCCGACCGTTTCCGGATCGAGCGCCGATGTTACCTCGTCGAAGAGCACAAGCTCCGGCTTCATCGCTAAAGCCCTGGCGATCGCCACACGCTGCTGCTGGCCGCCCGACAGCTGGCCTGGATAGGCGTCGGCCTTTTCCGAAAGTCGCACCTTTTCCAGCAACTCGCGTGCAAGCTTGACGGTCGCTCCGCGGTCCGCGCCTAAGATGCGGGTCGGTGCTAGCACAATGTTGTCGAGCACAGTCAGATGCGGGAAGAGATTGTACTGCTGGAAGACGATGCCGACGCGCTTGCGTAGCGCGATGCGTTCGCTTTCCTTCGTCAGCTCATCCACGCGCGTGCCAGCGACGGTGATGCGGCCCTTCTGCGGCGTGACGAGCGCGTTGATGCAGCGAAGAAGCGTCGACTTTCCCGAGCCCGAGGGGCCGATGATCGAGACGGCATCGCCCTTGTTGACGGTGAGATCGATGCCCTTCAGAACCTCGGTCTGTCCGAAGGCGAGATGAACGTCCTCCAGTTTTACGATCGCGGTGTCGGTGGATGTGGTCATGATCGAAATCCTTCAACCCGCATTGAAGCGCTGCTCGAGGCGGCGCGTCAGTCGAGAAAGCGGGTAGCAAAGCGTGAAAAAGGCGGCCATGACCACGACATAGGCGATGACGGTGAAGTCCAGCCGGCGCACGGCGGTGCTGGCATCGGTCGCGGCGTGCATGAGTTCGTGAACACCGACGAGCGACGCAAGTGATGTCCCCATGGCAATCGAAGAGGCGACATTCATCCAGGGCGGCAGAGACCGTCTGATGCATTGTGGCAGGATGACGAAGCGCAGCGCCTGTAACCTTGAGAAGCCGAGCCCCTTGGTTGCCTCCCACTGCGTTGTCGGAATGGAAAGCACTGCCCCGCGCGTAATCTCGGCAATGTAGGCGCTAGCCAGGATGCCGAGGCCGATCACCGCCTTGATCCAATCTGGAAAGGGCAGGTAGTGGCCGAAGGCGACGATCTCGAAGGGAAAGATGTAGGTGGTAGCGAAGATCAGCACGAGTGCCGGCGCATTGCGGAAAATCTGCACATAGATCGCCGCAGGCCAGCGGATGAGCCAAAGCGGCGCCAGTTGCATGAGGCCAAGAAGTACACCCGCAATTGTCCCCAGCGTCACAGCAGAGAACGTGATGACGATGTTCATCCAGAAGCCGGAAGCGAGATAGGGCACCCACTTCACCAACTCGGCACCAAGTGTGGGATCGATCAGCGACCAGATGACCACCAGAAGCGGCATGGCGACGAAGCCGATATAGCGCAGAATGCCGCCGCTGGAGCTTGTTGGTTGTGAGGTGATTGCACTCATAGCCCATACCCCGGAACTGCCAGCTTGCGTTCTACCCATGTGCCGAGGCGGGCGATGAGGAAGTTTATCAGGCTGAAGAAGGCGAGCAGCACGATCATCAGTTCGACCACATTGTCGCGCTGCGTCCAGACCATGATGGAAGCGTAGGTGATTTCGCTGACCGCGATCGCGTTACCGACAGTCGTCGATTTGACGAGGCTGATTAGGCCATTGACGATCGCTGGCAGTGAAGAGCGGAGCGCGAGCGGGATTTGGACAAAGCGGAGAATTTCGAACTGGCTGAAACCCATGCCGCGCGCGGCTTCGATCATTGATGCGGGAACCGCCTCGATACCGCCTCGGATCGCTTCCGCGTGCAGGGCGGCGACATGCAGTCCCACCACGGCAACCACCCAGAAGAACGGCGACAGAGGATTGTTCACCGCACCACCGACCATGTTGGACACGACGGTGTTGAGCACGAGGAAGCTGAACATCAACTGTACCAGCGTCGGCGTGTTGCGCGTAAGCTCAACGAAGGCGCGCACAGGCGTCGACAGCCAGGACCTGCCAGACGTCAGGCAAGCCGCAAAGATAACACCGAAGAACAGGCTGACTGGAATAGTGATGGCGACGAGATAGAGGGTCGTCAGAAAGCCGTCGCGCCAGATCTGCGCTTCATAGCCGGTCAGGAGAAATTCGTAATTGAGACCCAGCCTGCCCGTCAGATCGACGAACAGGCTGGTCGGGTTCATGTCTTGCATGGAGCGCTACCGCTGCCTTCCGCTTACTGCGCGGCAGAAAGCTTGGTCTTTTCTTCCTCGAGATACTTGGTGTTCAGCAGGCGGTTAGCCTTGGCCATTTCAAGCAGCTTGCCGGACGCGTGAAGCTTCTTGACGCTGTTGTCGAGAGCTGCCTGCGTGTCGCTTTCGCCCTTGCGCAGCCAGATAACGGAGTCGGAAGGGATGAGTTCGGTTGGGAAGGGGATGGCGTAATCCTTCCATTCATCGGCGCGGTCCACGAGAAGAAGGCCGACGGTTGCGCCCACATGCACGGCGGCAACGCAGTTACCGCCCTGAAGTGCCAGAAGCGATTCCGGCTGGCTTGGCAGGCCCTTTACGATTGCGCCATATTCTTCCGCCAATGGCTGTGCGTAGTTGGATCCCTGCGAAATGCAAACCGGCTTGCCCTTCAAATCGGCCCAGTCCTTCAGTCCGCTATCCTTACGCACAACCGCTGCGCCGCCAGCGCGATCATAAGGGGTCGGAACGTAGTCGAGAATCTTCGCGCGATCTTCGGTGTACTGCATGTTGGCAATCAGAATATCGACCTTGCCCTGCTGCAGGAATTGAACGCGGTTCGGCGGTGTCACCGTCACGGTTTCGAGCTCGACGCCGATATCGGCCGCCAGGGCCTTGGCGAGATCGACATTGTAGCCCTTCTGCTCCTGCGAGGCCGGATCGATGTAACCAAATGGCGCGCCGGACAAGATGACGCCGACAGTGAGCTTGCCGCGGCCCTTGATGCGATCAAGCGTGGCGTCCGCGGAAGCCTCAGTCGCTGCAAGCGTCGCAAGTGAGATGGAGAGGGCGAAGACAGCTTTGGTGAAGGCTTTGACGAACATGGGAGGCTCCTATTTCGCCGCGAAACATAATCGAACGGCCAAGGCCTCACGAGGAACGCCATTCTTCATTTTAGCAAGAATGCAGAAAAGCGTTCTTTCTTCGTACGGCGCCTTTGGCAACGCTGCCCCCAATCAAGCGGCTGCCGTCAGATACTCAGCAGTTCGCGAAGGCTCTCCACGATCAAGGCGTGATCCTCTATATCGGGGAGTCCGCTGACGGCAACGGATCCGACCAGCGCGCCGCCCTGCAGGATCAGCGGAAAGCCGCCGCCGCTTGCCACATAATCGGTCACGGGCAAACCGAATTTCGCATTGAAGTCATAGCCCTTGGCCTCAGCCTCGAGCCGCACGCGAAGAGAGCTGCGGTGGAAGCGGTGCACAACGGCGCATTTGCGCCGGGTCCAGCCGAAATTATCGATGGTCGCTCCGGGCAAAAGCGTTGCAAACACCACGTCGTTTCCATGCCTGACCTCGACGGCCACAGGGTGTTTTCTCTCCGCCGCCTTCTGCCGGATCAGGCTTCCGAGCGTCCAGGCAAAGTCGTAGTGAAACGTTGGAACCTGCAGGGCCGCTTCTTCGGCCTTCACGCTCTCGATCGTCGGCTTGCTACTGTGCATCATCACGTCCTCGGGTCGACGCTTTCGCGCTCAAGATGGGGGATTGAATATGTGGAGCAACCGCATCAGACAAGCCTTTTCGGCGACGGTTGTGCTGGAGGACTGTCCTGAGAATTCCCGTGAGTGCGGGACGAGGAGGAGCACATATATTTCCAAGCGCTCCACGTCATGCAAAAGGCGCGACCTTCTACCGCAAATATCGAAAGTGAGGCCGCTTTTGCAATATCATCAGCTGCCCCAAATACTTATGGGAACAAAACAATTTATTCGGAAGTTGTAACATATATAATTAATGCGTGGTGCCACCATGAACACACAGTCTCCATCTTATTCCACCGTCCCCCTTTCGTCAGATGACCTGGAAGAGGTCAACCGTTTCCTCAACGCCTGGTGCGAAGAAAACGGTGTCGACAAGACTGACGGAAGAGCACAGGAAGTCGCCTCGGCGCTTATCGAATGGTATGCGACCAGCCCGAGCTATCGGCACAAATCCAAATTGGAGCACGCGCCGCACCTGCCAGAATCGGACAAGATTTCGGCTCTGCTCAACCAGTTGAAGTGAGACGAGCCTGTCGAGATACGCTTTCATACAATCGTGGGTATGGGACAGCGACACGGCGGGAGATGAAAACACCGCCACCAGTGACACGGTCTTTGTAAAGTTTATGGCGCTTAAAGTTTGCTGTAGTCCGCAGACATGAGGTCGCCACGGCGCCGAAGCGAAAGGCGGCCCCTGAGGCCGCCTCCACTTTTCGAAAGATCAGTCGCGATGCTCTGGCATCTCCTTAAGCTGATCCTTGGTCCAGGAGGTCACGGCATGCACATCGCCGTCCTCGTCACGCATGAAGTCCAGATCGGAGATGGAAACCGCAACTGGCTTCGCGCCGATCCCGAGAAAGCCACCCACATCGATAATCACGCTGCTGCTCTCGCCGATACCATGGACGTGGTCAACCTTTCCGACCTTGTGATCGTCTGCTCCGTAGACCGTGGCTCCTGCGAGCACGGAGGGTCTCAGTTCATCAACGGTGAGGCGGATGTGATTGCTATGATCCATGATGTTTCTCCTGTTGTTGGCACCAGGATAACTCGTGGATTCCGCTCCTGTTCCGAGGAAATTTGTGTGAGCAGGTGTATCACGAAATCAACGTGCACCGCTCTGTCTCAACTAAAACGCGGCGCTCGTAGCTTCACACGCTCATGCGCGGCGACGATACCTGCGGTCGGCAATCTAAGGATCCAGCCCAGCGCAGCGGGCTGTGTTGCGAATATGCATTTCCATCTCCGCTTTCGCCAAGTTTCCGTCGTTGAGACGTAGAGCCTCAATGACGCGGCGATGCTCGGCAATTGATTTGCGCATCCTGGCTGGATCCGTAATGGGAATGGGTTGCCGCTGGGTCTCCGTGATCAGTTCACGGACAGTCTGGTACAACGCCTGCAACATGACATTCGAGCACGCGGATACGATCGTCGAATGAAACTGCAGGTCGGCTTCGACATTGGAGATGACATCCTGCTTCTCCCAGGAACGCTCCATCGTCTCGGTGGCCTGCTCCATTTCGTCCAGTTGGCGCTGAGTCAAGCGACCGGCGGCCAGTTTCGCGATCTCGCCTTCGAGGAGTGCGCGTGTCTGGAACACATCGAAGGCGGAATAGCTGTGCGAGTAGCGCCAAGGCGCCATGTTAGCGGCGCGCTCTGCTGGCGCGGTAACGAAGGTGCCGCGTCCTGCTTCCGTCTTTACCATGCCAAGTGTCTCAAGGGTCAGCAAGGCTTCGCGCAGCGACGCGCGACTGACGCCGAACTTTTCCGATAGCTCGCGCTGGGACTGGATTTTTTCGCCGGGCTTGAGCACGCCGCTCTGAATCATAGTCTGGATTTCGCGCGCCACTGTTTGTGGCAAAAGCGTTTTGTTCAGCATCCTGCGCACATCCCTCTTTTTCTTAATCAACGTCTATTTTCAACACAACAGCTTGCCAAGACCGAAAGTCCATGCTTGTTTGGTCTAACTGGTCCGACCAGTTAGACCACAATGTGTGATCGTGTATCAAATAACAAGGGGAACACTGATGAAACGCATGACAGCGAGATTTTTAACCGCTTCATTGGCTGCCGGTATCGCTCTTATGAGCATGCAAGCAGCGCGCGCCGCTGATTTGACTGTGGGCGCAAACATCGGCAACGTGCCGTGGGAATTCCAGGACGCCTCCGGCAAAGTCGTCGGGTTCGAAGTCGACCTCGTCAACGAGGTCGCAAAGCGCCTCGGCAAGTCGGTCGAGTTTGTCAACACTCCATTCAATGGACTGTTCTCGGCGGTTCAGTCGGGGCGCATCAATATGGCGATCTCTTCGATTACCATTACGCCAAAGCGTCTTGAATCGGTATCCTTCGCGCAGCCATATTACGACAGCGACCAGTCGCTCACGGTGACAGCAAAGTCCGGAATCACCGGCTTGAAAGATATGAATGACAAAGTGGTCGGTGTTGACACTGGCTCGACCGGCGACATGTGGGCTGAGAAGAATAAGGCCGAATACAAGTTCTCCGACATCCGGCGGTTCGAAGGACTTTCTCCCGCTATGCTCGATCTTGTTGCCGGCCGCATCGATGGCTACATCAGCGACATTCCAGCTCTCTTGTACTATGTGAAGGACAAGCCAGAACTGAAGGTGGTCGCTCGCATCGAAACCGGCGAGAAATACTCCGTTATGTTCAACAAGGGCGACCCGCTTGCAGAGCAGGTGAATGGCGTCATCACCGAGATGAAGAAGGACGGTTATCTCGCCAAGCTTCATCAGACTTGGTTTGGAGCGCCTGCGGAAGAGAAAACATCGACCGTGACGGTCATGGACATGCCAAAACTTTAACAGCACCACAGCCGCCAGCGGGTCTTAGATCCGCTGGCTTGAGGGAGCCTTTTCGGCATGAATCTCATCAACACATTCTTCAATTACGATGTCCTGCTTCAAAGCCTTCCGCAACTGATGTGGGGACTGGTCGTCACGCTTCAGATTGGCATCGTCAGCATCGTCGCCGGTCTCGTTGGTGGCCTTGTGCTTGCGGTTACTCGGCTTTACGCGCCACGGGCAATCGTGCTGCTCATTCGTGTCTATGTGGACGTCTTCCGATCCATTCCCTTGCTCGTTCTTCTCATCGTCATTTATTACGCGTTGCCATTCGTCGGGATTAGGCTCTCGCCGTTCTTTTCGGCGGTCACAGCGCTCTCGCTTGTCTCGGCGGCCTATACGGCAGAGATTTTCCGTGCAGGCATCGACGCCATACCGGTCGGCCAGTTTGAGGCTTCGGCGGCTCTCGGTCTATCGAACCGGCACACAATGGCGGACATTATTCTCCCTCAAGCCATTCGGATCGTTATTCCGCCGCTGACCAACAATTCCATCAATGTCCTTAAGGATACGGCCCTGGCGTCGGTGGTCGCCATGCCTGATCTGTTAAAGCAGGCGACGCAAGCGCAGGCCCTGAGCGCCAATCCCACGCCCTTGATTGGTGCGGCTCTGATCTATGTCCTGCTGCTCTGGCCCATGGTGGCTGTCGTTTCCCGACTCGAAGTGCGGTTTGGTGCAGGGAGACGTAGATGACTGATCAATCCAAGAATTTGATCCGCGTCGAAAGGCTATTCAAGGCTTATGGTACATATACCGTGCTACACGGTATTGACCTGAATATCACCGAAGGTGAGGTCGTTTGCATTATCGGTCCGTCCGGGTCCGGCAAGTCGACCTTGATCCGATGCATCAATCACCTGGAGGCTTTCTCGCCTGAGAGCTCCATCACCGTTGATGGCGTCAAGGTGCGTCCCGGCAAGGATCTTGCCAAAGTTCGTGCCGAAGTCGGCATGGTATTTCAGTCCTTCAATCTTTTTCCACATATGACGGTGCTTAAAAACGTCATGCTGGCGCCGATGCGTGTGCGCAGGCTTGGCGAAGCGCAGGCGGCTGCGAAGGCGAAAGACCTGTTGGCCCGTGTCGGCATTTCCGAACAGGCGGAGAAGTATCCTGGGCAGCTATCCGGCGGGCAGCAGCAGCGCGTGGCGATTGCGCGTGCTCTCGCCATGGAGCCGAAGGTTCTTCTATTCGACGAGCCGACATCGGCTCTCGATCCGGAAATGGTGGGGGAAGTGCTGGATGTCATGCGGCGTCTGGCCTGGACCGGTGTCACCATGATCGTCGTGACGCACGAAATGGGCTTCGCCAAGCAGGTGGCCGACCGCGTCATCTTCATGGATGGCGGGAAGCTGGTCGAGATGGGTACCCCTCAGCAGATATTCGACAATCCCCAGGAAGAAAGAACGCGCAGTTTCCTGCGCGCGGTACTCAACCATTGAATTATGTCTGTGGAGGACACACCATGAACGATAAGCCATCGCTCGATCTGGAATTCGTGCGAAGCCAATTTCCCGGTCTGGAACGAGGCTGGACGTTTTTTGACAACGCCGGCGGTTCGCAGATCCTGCAGGGTGCGATCGACCGTATCAACAGCTTCCTGATCGAACGCAATGTCCAGATCGGCGGCTCTTATGAGGTGTCGCAAAAGGCGGCGGAGGCCCTCTACGAAGCGCGCACCGCCGCCATGCACCTTGTCAACGCGACGCGGCCTGAAGAGATCGTCTTTGGAAATTCGACAACTGCGCTTCTGCAAAACCTGGCGCGCGCCATGGAAAGCCAGCTTGAGCCCGGCGACGAAATTATCGTGACCGTGAGTGACCATGAATCCAATATCGGTCCCTGGGATCGACTGCAGTCGGCGGGCGTGATCATAAAGTTCTGGCCGCTCAACAAGAACACTTTGAGCCTTGATCTGGCAGATCTTCAGCCCTTGATGTCGAAGCGCACGCGGCTAGTCTGCATGACGCATGTCTCCAACATTCTTGGGTCGATCAACCCAGTACGCGAGATTGCCGACTTCGTTCATGCGCAAGGCGCCCGGCTATGCGTGGACGCGGTGGCTTACGCCCCCCACCGTCTCGTTGACGTTCGGGCTTTCGATGCGGATTACTACGTCTTCAGCCTCTACAAGACCTACGGGCCTCATTACGCGCTCATGTATGGGAAATATGATTATCTCCTCGAGCTCGATACGCTTTACCACTACTTTTACGGCAAGGACAAAGTTCCGGGAAAGCTCGAGCCTGGCAATCCCAATTACGAGCTTGCCTATTCCACCTGTGGCATCGTCGACTACCTGACGAAACTTGGAGAACACGCCGGGGAAAAAAGCAGTGTTCGTAATCGGATCGCAACAGCGTTCAAGGCAATCACCGCCCAGGAGGACGCACTGACCGAAAGGCTGTTGTCGTACTTGCGATCGCGAAACGACTGCCAGATCGTCGGGCAGAGCCATAATGGAGACAGTTCCCGCGTTCCCACGATTGCTTTCCGCTTCGATGGCCGCGACGCAGCTGAGATATGCCGCGCGATGGATGAGCATCATATCGCAATGCGGTTCGGAGATTTCCACTCGCGCCGTTTGGCCGAATATCTTGGCCTCACCGACCAAAGTGGCATGCTGAGAGTGTCCATGGTGCATTATAATACCTTGGAAGAAGTCGATCGCTTCACGCAGGCTCTCGACAAAATTCTTTCCGGCGAAACGGGTTTTGCGAAAGCAAGCTGAGAAAAGGACGGCGTCGATGCGCTTCGATACAATCATCCGTAACGGAACCGTGGCGACCGCTAGCGATACCTTTGTCTGCGACATCGGTATCCTTGATGGAAAAATCGCGACCCTTTCAAGCGGGCTTAACGATGCAGCGGAGATCATCGACGCCGCGGGCCTTTTCGTGTTGCCGGGCGGGATAGACAGCCATGTTCACCTTGACCAGCCGTCCGGCGAAGGCATCGTCATGGCGGACGATTTTGAAAGTGGAACACGGTCGGCAGCCATCGGCGGCAATAGCATGGTGCTGACCTTCTGCATGCAGGAGAAGGGTCAGACATTGCGCGAGGCCCTCAAGACCTATCACGCCAAGGCTGAGGACAAATGTTATACCGACGTTGCTTTCCATCTCGTCATCACTGATCCGACCCCCGAGGTGTTGGGGCAGGAACTGCCGGCGCTGGTAGAGGCCGGGTACACGTCGCTGAAGGTCTTCATGACCTATGAGGGGCTTCGGCTGCGCGATGATCAGATACTGGATACGCTCGATGCGGCGCGCCGTACCGGAGCGCTCGTCATGGTCCATTGCGAGAATGAAGATGCGATCCGCTATCTGATTGGACGCCACGAAGACGAAGGAAAGCTTGCTCCCAAATATCATGCGACGACGCGGCCGATTGCGGCCGAGCGTGAGGCGACCCATCGGGCCCTGTCGCTTGCGGAGATCGTGGATGTCCCAATCGTGATCGTTCACGTGTCCAATCGCGAGGCGATGGAGGAAATTCGCAGAGCGCGCATGCGCGGCCAGAAGATCGCCGGTGAAACCTGCCCGCAATATCTGATGCTGACGGCCGCCGATCTGGATCAGGATGCGCTGGAAGGCGCAAAATACGTCTGTTCTCCCCCACCACGTGACCAGCAGAGCCAGGATGCATGCTGGGAAGGTTTGGAGCAGAATGTCTTCGATCTCTTCTCGTCCGATCACTGCCCATTTCGCTATGAAGACGCCGAGGGGAAGCTGAACGAAAAGGGAAAGCGGCATTTCCGCTGGATACCAAATGGCATCCCTGGCGTCGCCACGCGCTTGCCGATCCTGTTTTCCGAAGGTGTGATGAAGGGACGTATATCGCTCAACCAGTTCGTCGCTCAGACATCGACCAACCACGCCAAGCTCTACGGGCTCTATCCGCAGAAGGGCACAATCGCAGTTGGCTCCGATGCCGATCTCGCTCTATGGGACCCGGAAAAGCGAGTGACGATTACCAATGATCTCTTGGCGCAAGGTTCGGATTATACGCCTTACGAAGGTCTTGAGGTGCAGGGATGGCCCATCCGCGTGCTCCTGCGCGGCAAGTCGATCGTCGAAGAATCCGCTCTCAGCCCTGCGCCGACCGGCGGCAGATATATTCCTCGCACAACCTCGTGCCTCGTAAAGAAATGATACTTTTTGGGAATGAGCGGAGCGGTCATCCCATAGCGGACATCGGGGGACCGCTCACCGGAAAGGGATTCAGTTTGCGTCTTTTCACGCGCATCGAGCCAAGCTATTTCGGCGGCGAAAGTTCACTTCCCCAGCGTGAGCAAGGTGTCTTGCTCGAGTGTCATGTCAAATTGGATTGAAATTTAAGCGCCAAACACTGCTTTGATCGTATCGTCGTGATGGCTTCCCCGCTTGGTCATCAATGTCACATTTCGCAAAGACGGGACGCGGAAAGTTTCGGTTACATCAGGCATTCAGGCTGGTAACAGGTACATTCAGTCTCAGGCATCGAGCGGAAAGGACCGACAAGTGGACTTCATGAAACTGCTGAAGTCGCTCGAAGAACTTCTCTACGAGCTCGTGGCATGGCTGGTGTTTTATCCTCTCACTATGTGGAGATCGGTGATCACGCCTCTCAAAATGATGCGATATGCGGACATCGAGCTCTCCGACAGGCTCGACGACCAGTACGACGACACCCTTAGCCCGCCCTTGTTTCTCTTGATCACCCTGCTTCTTTCCCAAGGGCTCTCCAATGCTCTGCCGTCGGTGTACGATACCACGCAGGCAGCGCGCGAACTTGGGTCTGGGTCTAACCTCCTGATTGCGCGCGGAGTGATCTTCGGAATTTACCCGCTTTGTATGGCGGTAACGTTGCTGCGATCGAAGGCATCAAAAATCACTCGCAATTCGCTGCGTCCGCCGTTCTTCAGCCAATGCTATGTCGCTGCGCCTTTCGCCTTTTTCCTTGTGCTGGGGTTTGATTTCATCAGCATGCCTGAAGAGCATGGGGTGCTGGTGGGTTCGTTTACCGTGGCTTTTGCAATGATCTGGTATGCTCAGGCACAGGTTCGATGGTTCATGCACGACCTTAGGATCGGAGTACAAAGAGCGACCGCCATATTCCTCGCGGCATTTCTGTTTGCCACTCTGGCGGCGCTTCTCGTGGCTTTGGTGATTACCTTTGATGCAAGAAGCATAGCTACCTCGGTCTGATCACCGAAGGCGTACTTTCCTGACACGGCGACTTTGCAAAGATGCGTGCATTGGACTGCTGCAATTCCATGATGCGTGCTGAGCTAGTATTGGCGCGGCGGTGACCGCCGATCGCCCGGAAAATAAAGTCGCAGACGATGAGTTTCATCATTCCAGCGGGCTGCACAGCTGAAAGTTCGCAATACGTTTACCCACCAGCACGTGAAGCTTGATAGCAACAGTTTGAATTTCTGTCGGTCAGAACGGCGAAGGCGCAACGAGCCGGCTGCCTGGTGGCATCGCCCATCGGCATTTTGGACGCGGGCACTCCAATAGAAAATATTGCCGCGGCGGGCCGTGAGCGTGTTGCCCTTGCCTGCCACCTGAAATGCCAACGCGCGTTTTTCGCGTGGGCATCACCTGTGGGCTAGAGTTCTGAGCATCAGGTCGCCATGATGCCAAAACGATATCCGGCACGAATGGAAAATCAAGGATTTAAAGGCATTTAGGGAGGATTGGCTCGGGAGCCTGGATTCTCACATGATTTCAATAGCTTAGTGGGGGAGCTTTGAAATTCCCTGTGTTTTCCCGTCGCGAGCGACCATGGATACCTCCTTTGTGCCCTGGCTTTGGGCCTCAGTCAACAGGGCGCTAAAGCGGCAATTATTTCCGGATCGATGCGCTGAACTTTACGCGCAAAAGGGTGGGATATCACGCAGCGCACCGAAGTTGTGCGTGTGGCGGCACGGCGCCCATCGCATGAGACCAATCCGGGTTCTGGTCTCATCAGTCCAAATTTTGGACCGACGAAGGATCGCCTCGCAACAAAATCGTCAGATGAGCCAAACTCAGCGGAGAAGTTTCTGCTGCCTCAAGACTTCTCGAGGCGCCGGAGACCGCCAGATCGTCTGGAACGATTCCACCACATTTGTGGCAGTTACCGCAACGCCGGGCAGGGCTACCCAGGCTGGCGTAAGGCGACTGAGGAGAGCGGTTACCGTTGTCGAGGCGGCCGTCTGCCCCTGCCGGAATGGCTGCTGGGCGGCAATTGTTACAATTGGCCCGCCGCCCGAGAGGCTGATGGCCGCCTCCTTGCCGAGGTCGACTGTGGCGATCGGAACAGACAGGCCAGCGGAGACGAGAGCCGCGGCCGCCGCGATGGCCGGCGTATCCCAGACCACAAACAGCCCTTTTAGGTCCGGGAGCTTTTTTGCTAACGCCGAAGCCGTCGCGCCCGCCTCCGTGAGGGAAGGGAATCGGGCGACATGCAGGTGGTGGCGCGGTCGGTTGATACGCATCCATTTCACAAAGGCGATCTCGCGCTCGTTGGTCGCGAAGAAATCCGATTCGTATCCGAGCACACCGACCTCGGCTTCCTCGCCGAGATAGGGCGCGAGACCTTCTGCCGCCATCTTGCCGAGACCGAAGTTGTCTGCTGAAATCAGCGATACGTAATCCTTGCCCGGCAGTAGACCAGTCGGGACATTATCAAGCAGCACGAGCTTGATTCCGGCGGCGGAAACGCGTGCATGGGCCGCGGCGACCTTGGCATTGGCGACCGGGAGCGAAATGATGGCGTCCGGTGCTTCGCGGATCAGACGGTCCAGCGCCTCGATCTGCACCTCGGGCGTGAAACCGCAGTCGACGACATCGATAACCGCCACACCGCAGTCGCCGAGCGTTCCGACGATACCGGCCAGTTGCTGCTTGGCCCAGTCGCTCGCCAGCGTATGCAGGACGATGGCAATGCGTAAGCCCGCAGCCCGTGCCCGTGCCTTGTCCTCAGGAAGAAGCAAGACCCGCTCTGGTGCGGATGCGCGTTCGCCATGGGGACCAAGTCCTTCAATCACCATCGACACGCCTCAAGTTTTGGGCGGCGGCATGACCGCTGCAACGGCTGCGGTCTGCGGCTCTAACCGGCCGCGAAGGGCCTCGAATTGTGGATGCGCCTGCGGGCGCCCTGCCATAATCCAGTCGCGGAGTACGGCTGGCGAGAACAGGCTTTCCGTCGCCACGATAGCAGCCCCGACGAGGCCGGAGGAACTGCCCATCTGTGAGCGGATGATCTGTAGGTCGCGACTGACCAGCGGGTGGGATGCGCCATAGATGGCCTCGCGAGCGGCTGCCAGCAGGATATCGTTGCTCTGAGCGATCGACCCGGAGAGCACGATCAGTTCCGGGTTCAGCATGTTTGCAAGCGTCGCCACGACCTGGCCGATCATACGCCCGCTTTGCGAGAGGATATCGATGGCCGCCGCGTCGCCCATATGCGCCGCCTGCGCCACTTCGACCGCCGTGATCTCGCCGCCGCGCCGGGCATGCTCGGCGAGGATCGGGCTCAAGCCCTTCTCCGCCTGTATCCGGCCGTCACGAATTATCGCCTCCGAGCCGGCCATGATCTCCAGCGTACCGTGCCTCTCACCCGAACTCACCGGCACGGAGCCGATCAAGCCGACCGCGCCTTGTGCGCCCCGGAACAGCGCACCGTCGCTGACCAGCCCGGCGCCGATACGTTTACCGATCTTGACGAACAGCATCGCCCGGTGGCCGACGCCAGCGCCGGAGTGAAATTCACCCATGGTCATGGTCTCGACGCTGGACCGCAGCCAGACGGGAACGTCGAATCCCTCGACCAGTTTCTCGACCAGCGGAAAGCTCTCCCATCCCGGCAGCACCGGGGGCGTGCCATTCTGAAAAAAGCTTTCGCCAGCGTCGGTCACGACGCCAGGCACCGAGATGGAAATGCCCCATAGCTCGCCGGCGTCCGGCTGCATATCGAGGATCCAGCGAAACAGCATGGTGAGCCGGTCGAGCAGCGTAGAGACAGGTTGCGTCAGGTCCGCTGCCTCGTGATGTTCCATCCTCAGATGGCCGCCGAGATCGGCAAGGCCGACGCCAAGCGCAGTCTGGTCGAGGGTGGCGACGAGGATGCTGCCGCGATTTGCGGAAAACCGCACGAGCCGCGGCGCCCGACCGCCTGTAGCCGTCCCAAGCTCGCTCTCATCAACGAGCCGGAGTTCGGCGAGCGTCCCCAGGCGATCTGCCACCACGGCGCGGCCGAGTTCGCTTTCACGCTCCAGTTCCTGACGGGTCGTAGCCTTTTCCGTGCGCACCAGGTTGAAAATTTCCACAAGGCTGGGCGCAGCCGTTTCCGCCGTGCGCGGACGCCCCTTTCGTCGCGGGTGCATATCGGCGTCCATCTTCGCCGTAGCAGGCATGTCTATTCCTTTCACCCGAACCAAGCGGATAAGCCTTGATAAATCCTCACCTTGAGACGTGCAACAACAAACTTTTGTATTAAAACAGCATAAGTATGCCGATAAATGCATTTTAAATGTTGACATGAGTGGTTTAAGGGCGCAATCAAGGCGATATAAGGTGGAAATGTCTTGAGGAGGAGATGACCATGGAGCGTTGCAAGCTGGCTTATCATGCCAATTGCTGGGGGGAGCTCGGCGGAAGTGCCGTTGGCGTCACCTCGATTACACAGCTCTCCTACCGAACCTTCGGTGACATGCGGCGTGCCTTCGCCGATATTGCAGCGGCAGGATATGAAGGTGTGGAGCTTTTCGATGGCAACCTGCTCGATTTCTCCACGGCGGATATGCGTGCCCTGCTGTCCGACAATGGTTTGAGCCTTGTCGCCGCATATGCTGGTGGAAACTTCATCTTCGACGATATCCTTCCGGAGGAGTTGGCCCGCGTGACGCGCGCTGCGGAACGGGCCGCTGAACTCGGTGCTCCGCATCTCGTTGTCGGCGGCGGCGCAAAGCGTTTTGACGGAACGCGAGAGGCGGATTTTCACAAGCTCGCGGCAGCGCTTGATCGGGTAGGGGAAATTGCGAGCGCACACGGTTTGCGCGGCCATTATCATCCCCACCTCTCCACAATCGTGGAGGGACCGGAGGAGGTCGCAAAGATCTTCGGCCTGACGGGTATCGATTTCTGCCCGGACACGGCGCATCTCGCAGCAGCAGGCGGCGATCCTGCGCAGCTTATACGCGATCATGCGTCCCGTATTTCCTATGTCCACCTCAAGGGCCTGCAGCGCGAGCCGTTTGCCTTCACGCCTCTTGATCGTGGTGACGTACCGACCGACGGCATTGTTGCCGCCTTGCGCGAGATCGGCTTTGCCGGCTGGATCTGCGCGGAACTCGATGCCTGGACCGATCCGCTGGAGGGCGCTCGTGCCAGTATGACTTATCTGAAATCGGCCGATCTCAAGACGGATTGAAGGCCACCGGGGCTGTGCCCCATCCACGGGAGGAAACCATGATTACCAGACGCATTCTTTTGTGCTCCGCGGCCATCGCGGCAGTGCTGTCCATCGCGGCCCCGACATTTGCCGCCGATCCCGATACCGCGCTAGCCAAGCTGCAGGAATCGGTGCTGTCGAAGGGACCGTCGGGTGAAGACCCGTCGCCCGCCTCCGGCGTCTCGCTGACTGCAGAGGAACTCGCCAAGGTCAAGGCAATGGGCGCTACGGCTGCCATCGTCATGCATTATGGCGGCAACGACTGGTCTCGCGCCCAGATCAACGGCTTGCAGACGCAGTTCGCGGCTATGGGCATAAAGGTCATTGCGGTGACCGATGCCGGCTTCAAGCCCGAGAAGCAGGTGGCCGACCTCGAAACCATCATGGCGCAGAAGCCGAATATCATCGTTTCCATCCCAACCGATCCGACTTCGACGGCCTCGGCCTACAAGGCCGCAGCGGATGCTGGCACCAAGCTGGTGTTCATGGATAACGTGCCTACCGGCTTCAAGGCGGGCAAGGACTACGTCTCCGTCGTCTCCGCTGACAATTACGGCAATGGCGTCGCCTCGGCGCATCTGATGGCCAAGGCACTCGGTGGCAAGGGCGAGATCGGTCTGGTGTTCCACGCTGCGGATTTCTTCGTTACCAAGCAGCGCTATGACGCCTTCAAGAAAACCATCGCGTCGGACTATCCCGATATCAAGATCGTAGCCGAGCAGGGCATCGGCGGCCCGGATTTCTCCGGTGACGCAGAAAAGGCCGCCGGCGCAATTCTGACGTCCAACCCGAACGTTAAGGGCATCTGGGCGGTCTGGGACGTGCCCGCCGAAGGCGTCATCGCCGCAGCGCGAAATGCCGGACGGGACGACCTGATCATCACCACGATCGACCTCGGCGAAAACGTGGCGATCTCGATGGCGCAGAACGGTTTCGTCAAGGGCCTCGGCGCCCAACGTCCCTATGATGCGGGCGTCGTGGAAGCCAAACTTGCCGGCTATGCCCTTCTGGGCAAGACGGCCCCAGCCTTTGTCGCCCTGCCGGCTCTGCCTGTCACCCGCGACAGCCTGCTAGATGCGTGGAAAACGGTCTATTCGACCGAAGCGACCGCCAACGTCAAGTCCAGCCTCGGGAACTAAATCGCTTACAGCGCGCGGTGCGTAAAAACCGCGCCGCGCCAGGAGAGCCCCGGTAAGGCGATCGCTGATCCTGCCGGCATGTTGAGCAGCGTGTGGCTGCACCAAATTAGGAGATACCTCGATGACGAAAGTGATGAACGTCGCCATGATTGGCGGCGGCTTCATGGGCAAGGCGCATGCCATGGCCTATGCCGCTATGCCGATGTTCTTTTGGCCGGCTCCGGCGATCCCGCACCGCAAGGTGATAGTGGATGTGACCGACGGCATGGCCGAGGACGCCCGCCAACGCTTCGGTTTCGAGGAAGCTTCCTCGGATTGGCGCGCCACGGTCAACCGGCCGGATGTTGACGTTGTCGATATCTGCACGCCGAACAATGTCCACGCTGAGATCGCCATAGAGGCGGCAAAGGCCGGCAAGCATATCATCTGCGAGAAGCCGTTGGCTCGCACCGTGGAAGAAGCCCGCGCCATGGCCGAAGCGGTCAAACAAGCCGGCGTGATCAACATGGTGGCCTTCAACTACCGTCGCACCCCAGCCGTTGCTCTGGCGAAGAAGTACATCGATGAGGGTCGGATCGGTCGCATCCTCAATTTCCGTGGCACCTATCTGCAGGACTGGTCGGCGGATCCGGATTCACCGCTTTCCTGGCGCTTCCAGAAGAAGATCGCAGGCTCGGGCGCGGTCGGCGATATCGGCACCCATGTGGTCGATCTCGCGCACTATCTGGTAGGGCCGATTGCGGAGGTCATCGCGCTGACCACGACCTACAACAAGACCCGTCCGCTTCAACAGGGCGGGATCGACAAACTTGGTGCGGCGGAAAAAGCGGCCGACGCTGAACGTGGCGACGTGGATGTGGACGACGAAGTCGTATCCATGCTGAAATTTGCCAATGGTGCGATCGGTAGCCTTGAGGCGACCCGCAATGCCTATGGGCGCAACAATTTCATCACGCTCGAAATCCACGGTACAAAGGGCTCGATCCACTTCAACTACGAACGCCGTGACGAGTTGCAGGTCATGTTTGCGGACGACCCGGCTGATGCGCGCGGCTTCCGCACCGTGTATACCGGTCCGGCGCACCCGTATGGTGGCGGTCTATGGCCGATCCCCGGCCTCGGCATCGGATATTCGGAAACGAAGATCGTTGAGTGCTATGACTTCTTCCAGGCGATCGCGAAGGGCAAGCAGCCGAGCCCCAATTTTGAAGACGGCCTGCTGACCGAACTTGTCGCGGATGCTTTCATCCGCTCCGGTGAGTCGGGTGTATGGGAGAAGGTGGGATGAACGACAGCGCCGCAGCCGTTCGGATGACAGGCATTTCGAAATCCTTCGGGGGCGTCCGCGCCCTTGAAGGCGTCGATCTCGAGGTGTTGCCCGGCGAGGTTCATGCCCTGTTGGGCGGCAACGGCGCTGGCAAATCCACGATCCTGAAGATACTGAACGGGGTTCATCGGCCTGATCAGGGCACGGTCGTCGTCGCCGGACGCGCATTGACGGCTCACACGCCGGAAGAATCACGTGACGCCGGCATTGCCATGAACTACCAGGAAATGAGCCTTATCCCGACGCTGACGGTGGCGCAGAACGTGTTCCTGACGCGTGAAAGCCGCACCGGCACCGGATTGATCAACGATGCGGACGCGGAGCGCCGCGCCGCTGAACTTTTTGCGCGGCTTGAGGTCTCGGTCGATCCCCGCGCCCTGGTCGGCGATCTCGGTGCCGGCCAGAAGCAGTTGACCGAGATCGCCAAGGCGATTTCGCAGGATGCGAAGGTTCTCGTTTTGGACGAGCCCTCGACGGCGCTCGCGGTCTCCGACGTCGAACGCCTCTTCGTCTTCCTTCAAAAGCTGAAGGCCGAGGGTGTCGCGATCATCTATGTCAGCCACCGCATGGACGAGATCGCCCGCATCGCCGACCGCGCCACCATTCTGCGTGACGGCCGGCACGTCGTCACCGCGCCGCTTTCCGAGCTGCCGATCGACACCATGATCGAGCATATCGTCGGCAAGCGCTCGAAAGGACTTTCGGACGTCGTGCGCGGCTCTTCCGTCAGGGGAAAGGTCCTGCTGGAGGTCAGCAATCTCAGCGGTGCGCACAAGCCTGAGCATGTGTCCTTCGCGCTCCACGCCGGCGAAGTCCTCGGCCTGGCCGGGCTCCTGGGTTCTGGACGGTCTTCGCTTGCGCGGCTGCTCGCCGGTATCGATCCTGCTGCAAGCGGCACGATCAGCATCAAGGGCAGGGAGGTCTCGATAAGTAAGCCCGGCGATGCGATCGACAACGGCGTGGCGCTGGTTCCAGAGGCGCGGGCCACCCAGGGCATTATTCCCGCGCATTCGGTGGCATCGAACATGGTGCTCGCGGTCATCGAACGGCTGTCGCGTGCCGGTGTGGTCGACCGCAAGGCCGTGGTCGACCTCACGGACAGGCAGATTGCGCGGCTTTCGATCAAAACGGCGAGCCGCGACCACGCGGTGGCCACGCTATCCGGCGGCAACCAGCAGAAGGTGGTGATCGGCAAGTGGCTGGCCACAGATCCCGACATACTCATTCTCGACGAACCGACAGCCGGAATCGACATAGGCTCGAAGTCGGAGATCATTCGTCTGGTGCGGGATCTTGCCGCCTCCGGCAAGGCCATCATCATGATCTCCTCGGAGCTTTCGGAACTGTTGACCGCTTGCGACCGCATTCTCGTCATGGCGGATGGACGCGTTCACTCGGACCTTCCCCGCGAGGCTTTCGACGATCCGGCAGTGGCGGTGGACGACCCGGCGCATCGCCTGCAGGCAGCGGAGCAAAAGCTCCAGACCGAAATACAGCGGGCGCTCGCAGCCCAGGAGACGATCAATGCTTAAGGCTTTCGCCGCCAACTGGCGCCAGAACATCATTTATATCGGCTTCATCGCCATCTTTGTCGTGTTCGCGGTGACGCTGAACGACAAGGGCTTCCTGACAGCCAACAATCTGCTCAACATCGTACGCCAGACGGCGATGATCGCTGTCATGGCAATAGCCATCACCTTCGTGCTGTCGGCGGGCGAGATCGATCTCTCGGTCGGCGCGGTGGCAGGCCTGACGACGGTGACCGTCGCCATGGCCATCGCCGCCGGCGGACCTTTTGCAGGCGTGCTGGCAGGGATTGCCACAGGTCTAGCGGTCGGGTCCTTCAACGGCTGGCTGACCACGCGCATCGGCATTCCATCCTTTCTCACGACGCTGGCGATGATGGGCATCGCCAAGGGCGTCGCCATGTGGATTTCCGCGACCGCTGCGGTTCCGATCCTTTCGCCCGGCTATTCGTGGCTGTTCGGCGGTGGCAATCTTGGTCGGATTCCCGTGCTGCTGGTGTGGATGCTCGTGCTTGGCGTCTTCGGCCATATGGTGCTGCGGCGCACAGGATTTGGTCGCCGTGTGCTCGCGACCGGCGGCGGCGAAACCGCTGCACGCTATTCCGGTATCGATACCCGCAACATCAAATTCAAGGTTCTGGTAATGTCGTCCTGTGCGGCGGCTCTGGCAGGCATGCTGTATGCAGGGCGTCTGCAATCAGGCCGCTTCCAGCTTGGCGAGGGTGACGAACTCTCGGTCATCGCAGCGGCAGTGCTTGGCGGCACCAGCCTGTTCGGCGGGAAGGGTACCGTGGTCGGTACCATCGTCGGGGCCTTGATGATCGGGCTTATCAACAACGGCCTCATTCTGATGGGTCTGGAATTCAGCCAGCAGTTGATCGCCCGCGGCGGCATCATCATCCTGGCCGTCGCCCTCAGCCAGAAGAAGTCGGCATCATGACCATCACCATTATCGGAACCGTAACGGCTCGCCCCGAATACCGGGATGAGCTACAGGCTATCCTCAGTCGTCAGGTGGCCCCGACACGGGCGGAAGGCGGCTGCATCAACTACGACTTCCATGTGGATGCGGCAGATGACTGTGTCTTCGTTTTCTACGAGAACTGGAGAAGCCAAGGGCATCTCGACCAGCACATGAAAATGCCGCATCTCGTACCGCTTCTATCGCAGATAGACAGACTGCTGGCAAAGCCGGTCGAGATCCGACACCTGCGGATGATCGGCAACCCGGCCACATGAGCGAGCATTCAGGGCACCGGCCTCCTTGATTAGGCTAAAAGCGGCCTGGTTCTCCTGGCTCCCTTGTCTTCTTCCATAGTGGCAAATGTCGAAACCGACTATGTCGGTGAGTACACAGATACGCCCGTCAATTTCCGCGGCGATGTGCCGGAAGGGTTTACGGGGACGGAGAAGTAGCTATCGACATCGGACCAATGTGAGGTACACCTCTGGATAGATGGCAAACGGTCGGCCTCATTGCAAGAAGTCCGCGATGAAGCAGATAGCGGACGACAATACCTGCCTCAACGTAAGCGTGGTCTTTTTCCAACGCAATATCAGTTCGGCGACCAGCATGTTCAGCTTGCGGCCGATCGCCTGCGCTTTCTTGTGATCAGAACAGTGAAGGCTCAATGAAAGCCAGCTGCCTGGTTAGCATTTCACGAAGGCGCTTGGGACGCGCGCACGCCAATAGAAGATGTTGCCGCGGCGGGTGAGATTCTCGACGTCGTGGCGGATCGCCATGGGGTTGTTGCCCTTGCCTGCCACCTGAAATGCCAGCGCGCATATTTCGCGTGGGCATCACCTGTGGGCTACAGTTCTGGGCATCAGGTCGCCAATGATGCCAAAACGATATCCGGCACGACTGGAAAATCAAGGAATTAAGGGCATTTAGGGAGAATTGGCTGGGGAACCTGGATTCGAACCAAGATCGACGGAGTCAGAGTCCGCTGTTCTACCATTGAACTATTCCCCAATTCGAGAAGCGCCGGGCGCTTTCGTTTGGTGGGTCGTCATATAGATGATTTGGTTGGCTATGCAAGCTGAAAAATGCATTTTTTTCCAAAGCTTGTTTTTCGGTTCAGGTCAAAGCCTTGCTTTGGTGGATCTCTGTGTCGAGAGGATCAGGCTGGTTTCGCTGCCGGTGATGCCGGGGACGAGGCGGATGCGGCGGATAACTGCGTCGAATTCGGTGAGCGTTGCAGCGCTCAGTTCGACGATCAGGTCCCAGCGGCCGTTGGTGGAGTGGATTTCGGAGACCTCCGAAATGCCGCCGAGGGCGCGGATGACGCGGTCGGTGACGTGGCCTTCGATCTCGATCATCATGATGCCTCGTATTGCGTTTTCTACCGCGTCGGCGCGCAGGATGACGGTGTAGCCGATGATCGTGCCGTTTTGCTCCATTTTTTCCATGCGCGTGCGGATCGTGGCGCGGGAGGCGCCGGTTTCGATCGCCAGGTCCGATATGCTTCTTCGGCCATTGTGGCGCAGAAGCGTGATGAGCTTTTCGTCAAGTTGATCCATGGCAAACCATTTTGGCAGGGTTATTGATCAGAATGATAAGCTTTATAATGAAAATTGCCAATCCTTACTATTCAATCTGCCATCTGAATGTGGTGTCATGATGAAAAATCGGGAACTGGAGATGACATGATGGAGTGCAAGTTGATCGGTGTTCCGCTGCAGATCGGAGCAGGGCAGCTCGGATGCGAGATGGGGCCCAGCGCTCTTCGGGTCGCGGGGCTGAAGGTAGCGCTTGAAGAGTTGGGGCATCATGTCAACGATCTCGGCAATGTGTCACCGGCGCCTTTTCGCGATCTCCAGCATCCGAACGCGGCGGTGCATCACCTTCCCGAAACGGTCGCCTGGACCGAGGCCTTGATCGAGACAGCCTATCTCGAAAGTGCGAATGCCATGCCGATCTTCCTCGGCGGGGACCACGCTCTGTCCGCCGGCACCGTTGCGGGGCTGTCGCGCCGGGCTGCCGAGCGGCGGCGACCGCTTTTCGTACTTTGGCTGGACGCCCACACTGATTTTCACACGCTTGAAACGACGAAGAGCGGCAATTTGCATGGCACGCCGGTCGCCTATTACACAGGGAGACATGGCTTTGCAGGTTACTTCCCGCCGCTCGCGCATCCTGTCGATCCGAACAATGTCTGCATGATCGGCATTCGCAGCGTCGATCCAGCGGAGCGTGCGGCACTCAAGGATTCCGGCATTACCGTGCATGATATGCGCATGATCGATGAGCATGGCGTGGCCGCACTGCTGCGGGAGTTCCTGGCCAAGGTCGAGGCGGCCAGTGGGCTGTTGCATGTCAGCTTCGACGTCGATTTTCTCGATCCGTCGATTGCGCCAGCGGTCGGCACGACGGTGCCGGGCGGCGCCTCTTTTCGTGAGGCGCATCTGGTGATGGAGATGCTGCATGACAGCGGCCTAGTCAGCAGCCTTGATCTCGTGGAGTTGAACCCGTTTCTGGATGAACGTGGGCGCACCGCGACCCTGATGGTGGATCTGACCGCAAGCCTGATGGGCAAGCGCGTTCTCGACCGTCCGACACGAGCAGGTTGAGGAGGAACTGACTATGACAGCCATTGCGAAACTGAATATCGTTCCCTTCGTCAGCGTCGATCATATGATGAAGCTGGTGCTGAAAGTTGGTATCGACACCTTTCTTCGCGAGCTTGCGGACGTGATCGAAGAGGATTTTCTGCGCTGGGAGTCCTTCGACAAGACGCCACGCGTGGCCTCCCACTCGCAGGAAGGGGTGATCGAGTTGATGCCGACGAGCGACGGTACGCTTTACGGCTTCAAATATGTCAACGGGCATCCCAAAAATACGCGCGACGGCCGGCAGACGGTGACGGCATTCGGCGTCCTATCCGATGTCGGCAACGGCTACCCGATGCTGCTGTCCGAAATGACGATCCTGACAGCATTTAGAACCGCCGCCACCTCTGCCGTTGCGGCAAAACATCTGGCGCGGGCGGATGCGCGCTCCATGGCGATCATCGGCAATGGGGCGCAGAGCGAGTTCCAGGCGCGGGCATTCAAGGCAATTCTCGGCGTCGATCAACTGCGGCTTTACGACATCGACCCGGGAGCGAGCCGCAAATGCGAGGCCAACTTACGCGGGCTCGGTTTCTCTATCACGATCTGCGACAGCGCCGAGCAGGCTGTCGAAGGTGCAGACATCATCACCACCGTTACCGCAGACAAGCAATATGCCACGATCCTGACCGACAACATGGTCGGTCCAGGCGTCCACATCAATGCGATTGGTGGCGATTGCCCTGGCAAGACGGAACTGCATCGCGATATCTTGCTGCGCTCGGATATCTTCGTCGAATACCCGCCGCAGACGCGGATCGAAGGGGAGATCCAGCAGCTGGATGCCGATCATCCGGTCATCGAGTTGTGGCAGGTCATGGCGGGCAAGACGGTGGGTCGCACGAGCGAGCGGCAGATCACGCTGTTCGACAGTGTCGGCTTTGCCATCGAGGATTTTTCAGCGCTGCGCTATGTGCGTTCCAAGCTGATGGAAACGGGTCTGTTCGAAGAACTCGATCTTCTCGCCGATCCCGACGAGCCGCGCGATCTTTATGGCATGTTGCTTCGGTGCGAGGCGGCGATGACTGCTGCCGACACACAGAGGCAGCCTGCGCTTTCATAGTCCTTGAAGTCGGCGTTTTCTGGCTGTGAGTTGCTCGCGCCAAATGGTGAAGAGGCCGGCTGCGATGACGATCGCCGCGCCAAAAACCATATGGGCGGTGAGCACTTCCCCGTAGATCGTGACGCCAACGATCGAGACCAGCACGAGTTGGTAGTAGGAGAAGGGCTGCACCGAGGCCGCATCCGCCAGTTCGAAAGCGCGGATCAAAAGGTAATGGCCGCTCATGCCGGTGATGCAGAGCGCCAGCATCCACAGCCAGTCGTGCGGGGCCATGTTCACCCAGTAAAACGGACCGACCAGCGTCAGCGCTGCGGCGCCAGCAACGCCGGTGTAAAAGAAGCTGGTCATGGCTGTATCGGTGCGGCTGGCAAGCCTGGTCATCACACCGTAGAGCGCCAGCATGAAGGCGGCGACGAAGGTCAACAGGAAGGTCAGATCGAAGCCCGTTTCGCCGGGGTTGATGATGATCAGCACGCCGATGAAGCCGACCAGAATGGCGCACCAGCGGCGCCAGCCGACCTTTTCCCCCAGCATCGGCACGGAAAGAGCTGCGACGATCAACGGAATGCAGGCGAAGATGGAGTGCGTGTGCGCCAGGCCCACGAGCTTGAACGAGAAAATCGAAAGAACGATCTGCGCGGCAAGCAGCACGCCACGGCTGATCTGCAGCAATAGCCGCTTGGAGCGCATCGTGGCCTTCAGGCCATCTTGAGAGCGTGCGGCCAGAATCACGGCGAAGACCGCAAAGGCCCAATAGCGCAGCATCACGACAAAGACTGGCGGGTAATACTGGCCGAGATGCTTGGAAATGCCATCCTGCACGGCAAATATCGAAAACGCCCCAAGGGCGTAAAGAAGTCCGGTTGACTGGCTGGGCATCGCTCTCTCTCGGCATATCGGCGGGAGGGAGGATATGCCGATAGTCTGATCACCAAACAATCTAGCGAAAAATGGTGGAAGCGAAAGGCCGGATCAAATCTCTTCCGTTCCCTTCACCAATTTATATGCCTCGCATGCAGAGTTGAATTTCGCGAGAAATCTTATTTTGCTCTTGTAGCTCTAGTGGCTAGAGGTCGTAAGACGTGTTCAGCAAAATGAGGACCGACGAGATGAGCACGGATTTACAGACCAGATTTCGGGTTGGCGGCATGGATTGCGCCTCTTGCGCCAGCAAGATCGACACTGCCGTTCGGCGCATGCCGGGCGTGGAGGACGTATCGGTCTCCGTCACCGCGGGAACGATGAGCATCCGTCACGATCAGACGAGCGATCTCGATGCCATAGGAAAGAAGGTTCGGGGCCTTGGCTATTCGGTCGAGCGATTGGCTGGGCGCCAAGTCGATAACCAGACATCGGCGAACCATGGTGGGGCCTGCTGTGGCGGTCATGCGCATGATCATGCGGATGGCGACAGCCACACGCAATCCGGCCCGGCCCACGATCACGATGCCCACCACCACGATAGCCACGAACATGGCAAACAGGACCGAGGCGACCGTGCCGCCGCTGTCGAGGGATTGCATGGCCATGACCATGGGTCGAGTGACGGCCCCTGGTGGAAAAGCAAGAAGGGGCGTGCAACGCTGTTGGCGGGCGCAGCCCTGGTGGTGGCCTATGTGATCGGCCACCTTGTGCCGTCCATCCAGCTTTATGCCTTCGCCATCGCCATGCTGGTGGGTCTGGTGCCGATTGCGCGCCGGGCCATCATGGCAGCGCTCGCCGGCACGCCTTTCTCTATCGAAATGCTGATGACCATTGCGGCCGTTGGCGCCCTCGCCATCAACGCGACGGAGGAAGCCGCTGCCGTCGTCTTCCTGTTTTTGGTGGGCGAGTTGCTGGAGGGCGTAGCTGCTGGCAAGGCGCGTGACAGCATCAAGTCGCTCGCCGCGCTTGTTCCGAAGACCGCGCTGTTGGAAGAGGCGGGCAAAACCAGCGAGGTGCCGGCCGAAAGCCTTGAGATCGGCGCCATCATTCTTGTTCGTCCGGGTGATCGCATATCGGCTGACGGCGTCATCGTGTCCGGCGAAAGCGCGATCAACGAAGCGCCGGTAACAGGGGAGAGCGTACCTGTTCAAAAGAATGCTGGCGACAGCGTATTTGCCGGAACTGTCAACGGTGCCGCTGCATTGCGGGTCCGCGTCACGGCAGCAGCAGCCGACAACACGATTGCGCGCGTGGTGAAGCTGGTTGAGGAGGCGCAGGAAAGCAAGGCGCCGACCGAGCGCTTCATCGATCGCTTCTCGAAATATTATACGCCAGGCGTCGTGGTCGTTGCCGCGCTGGTGGCGCTCGTACCGCCGCTTATCTGGGGCGCGAACTGGGATGAATGGATCTACAAAGGCCTTGCCATTCTGCTGATCGGCTGCCCATGCGCGCTGGTCATCTCCACCCCTGCCGCCATCGCCGCCTCGCTCTCGGCAGGTGCACGCAGAGGCTTGTTGTTGAAAGGCGGCGCTGTATTGGAAGGGCTCGGTCGTTTAACGGCGGTGGCCCTCGACAAGACGGGCACGCTGACAGAGGGCAAGCCGAAGGTCACGGATATTGTATCTTTCGGGCTGTCGGAACCGGAAACCCTGCGTCTGGCAGCGGCGCTTGAGACGGGCTCCAGCCATCCGCTTGCTATCGCTATTTTGGAAAGGGCCACGGAGAACCAGATCGCCCTTCCAGCGGTCAGCGAGGCCAAGGCGCTTGGCGGCAAGGGCGTGTCGGCCGCCGTGGAAGGGCAGTCGGTCTTTCTTGGCTCGGCGAAAGCCGCCTCGGGGTTGGTGGATATTCCCGCTGCGGATCAGACCGCCATCAGTGCGCTGAATGATGAAGGCAAGACGGTTTCTGTCCTCGTGGTGGACGGAAAACTGGCCGGTGCGATTGCCATGCGCGACGAGCCGCGTGCGGATGCCGCAGACGGTTTGAAGGCGCTGAAGGATGCGGGCGTCAGGGTCGTGATGCTGACGGGCGATAATGCCCGTACGGCAAGCGCTATCGGCAAGACGCTGGGCATCGAGGTGCGCGCAGACCTTCTGCCGGAGGACAAGCAGCGCATCGTCGGCGAACTGAAGCAGCAGGGTCTCGTCGTCGGCAAGGTGGGCGACGGCATCAACGATGCACCAGCGCTTGCCGCTGCCGATGTCGGCATTGCCATGGGCGGCGGAACGGATGTGGCGCTGGAAACGGCGGATGCCGCCATCCTGCACGGGCGCGTCGGCGATGTCGCCCGCATGATCGATCTTTCCAAGCGGACGATGCGCAATATTTATCAGAACATTGCGATCTCGCTTGGTCTGAAGGCCATCTTCCTCGTCACCACCATTATCGGCGTCACCGGTCTGTGGCCGGCAATCCTTGCCGATACCGGCGCCACGGTACTTGTAACGATGAACGCGCTGCGCTTGCTGAGGGTCGCGAAGTAAGGAACAGCTCAAAGCCGACCAGCGACCGTGCCTCAGGCCTCACCTCGGCGAAGCCTGAGACCGTTCATGTGGTCACATGGAGACGATCGAGAGCCTCAGCGCCACTTTTCCTTGGCGCTCTCATCGGCATCTTTAGCCGATACCCAACCGCCCGCAGTCCCATCAGTCCCGTGCTCCTTCTTCCAGAAGGGGGCAGCGGTCTTCAAATAGTCCATGACGAAATTGGCGCCATCGAAGGCGGCCTGGCGGTGGGATGAGGCGGCGATGACGAGGACGATATTGTCCCCGGTGGCGATCTTGCCATAGCGATGGATCGCAGTCAGGCCACGAAGGTCGAAGCGCTCGATGGCAAGCCTGGCGATCCGCATCATTTCCGCTTCTGCCATGCCGGGATAATGCTCGAGCTCCAGTGCAGAGAGGGCGCCGCCTTCATCACGGCAGAGACCGGTGAAGGTGACGACAGCACCAATCCCTGCGTCATCTCGCGTCAAGAGCCTGGCTTCTGCGGCAGGGTCGAAGTCTTCCGCCTGAACGCGGATGGTCGGGGTCACGCCCATCGGTCAACCACCGGTCATGGGCGGGAAAATGCCGATCTCCCGCGCGCCGACGATGCTTTCGTGATGCTCGATATGCTCTTGATTGACCGCGACGCGAATGACATTCGGATATTCGAAGGCCGCCTCGTATTCTTCGCCAAGACCTTTCAGGTAAAGGATCAGTTCGCGCGCCGTTTTCACATTCGCGGGAAGGTCGATATCTTCCTCCGACTTGCCGATCTTTTCGCGCACCCAGGCGAAGTAAACGATATGGGTCATCACTCTTCATCCACGATGTGGCGCAGGCCAGCCTTGAAGTAGTCATAGCCGGTATAGATCGTCAGTGCTGCGGCGATCCACAGAAGGCCGATGCCGATCTCGGTGGTGTAGGGCAGGATCGTGTCGCCCGCCGGTCCGGCCAGAAGGAAAGCGATGGCCACCATCTGGATCGTCGTCTTCCACTTGGCAATGCGCGTTACAGGCACGGACACCTTGAGCGCTGCGAGATATTCTCGCAGGCCCGAGACGAGAATTTCACGGCAAAGGATGGTGATCGCTGCCCACAGCGACCAGCCGGCAATCGTGCCGTCGGCTGCCAGAAGCAACAGGATCGAGGCGATCAAGAGCTTATCGGCGATGGGGTCGAGCATGCGGCCAATATTGGAGGTCTGGTTCCAGATGCGGGCCAGATAGCCATCGAGGAAATCGGTAATGGAGGCGATGATGAACAGCCAGAGCGCGGTCCATCGCGCAAAATCCGAACTTTCGAGTTTTCCTTCGACGAAGAAACACAGGACGATGACCGGTACGGCCAAGATCCGGCCATAGGTCAGAAGATTCGGGATGTTGTATGCGCGCGAAGCCATGGAAAACCTGTCTATCGATATCAGAGCGTTGATGACGCTCCGAGGTGGAAGCGTCAACACTTCTTTGTGTTTTTTTAGCGGGCGGCGGTAAAAGCCGCCGCGTCACTCGCGCCCGCTCTCATGGAAGTGATTGTATATCTGTTTTGCGACAGTTTCTGAAATGCCGCCCACAGCCATCAGATCGCTGAGCGCCGCACGCGACACGGCTTTCGCCGTGCCGAAATGCTGAAGAAGCGCGCGCTTTCTCCCCGGTCCGATGCCGCTCACCTCATCGAGAGGATTCTTGATCATCTCTTTCTTACGTCGCGCCCGGTGAGAACCGATGGCAAAGCGGTGCGCCTCGTCGCGCAGGCGCTGGACGAAGTAAAGAACGGGATCGCGCGGTGGCAGCGAAAAGTCGCTGCGGGTATCGGTGAAGAAGCGCTCGCGACCGGCATCTCGGTCCACACCCTTGGCAACGCCAATCGCGGTGACGCAGTCACGAATGCCAAGTTCATCGAGAATGGCACGTACCGCTGACATCTGGCCTTGACCGCCGTCGATCAGGATCACATCGGGCCAGGCCGGGAAGGGCATATCTGCCGCATCTTCCGGCGACACCGGCTGGCTCCGGTCAGGCCTGCCTTCTTCTTTCAGCAGGCGAGAAAAGCGACGCGTCATCACCTCGCGCATCATGCCGAAGTCGTCGCCGGGGGTAATGTCCGTCGATTTGATGTTGAACTTGCGGTACTGGTTTTTGACGAAGCCATCCGGCCCTGCCACCACCATGCCGCCTACCGCATTGGTGCCCATGATGTGGGAGTTATCGTAGATCTCGATGCGGCGCGGGATGTAAGGCATACCGAAGGTCTCGGCGAAGCCTTTCAGCAGACGCGCTTGAGACGAGGTTTCGGCGAGCTTGCGGCCGTGGGCTTCGCGGGCATTGCCCAGCACATGATCGACAATGTCCTTCTTTTCGCCGCGCTGCGGCACCGAAAGGACGACCTTGTGACCGGCCTTTTCGCTGAAGGCTGCAGCCAGCAATTCCTGCTCGTCCACAGTTTCAGACAAGAGAATCTGCCTCGGCACCGGCTTGTCATCGTAGAACTGCGCCAGGAAGGCGTTGAGAATTTCCGAGCCAGGAAGCGACGGATCGGCCTTGGGGAAATAGGCGCGGTTGCCCCAGTTCTGGCCGGTGCGGAAGAAGAAGACCTGAATGCACGAGACGCCACCTTCGTGATGGATGGCAAAGACGTCTGCCTCATCGATCCCGGCAGGGTTGATGCCCTGGTGACTCTGAACGTGCGAGAGCGCGGCGAGACGATCGCGATAAATGGCGGCGCGCTCGAAATCGAGATCTTCCGAGGCCTCGTTCATCTGCCGGGCAATTGTCGATTTCACGCTCTGGCTTTTGCCGGAGAGGAAATCCTTGGCTTCCTGCACGAGCTCTGCATAGGCCTCGTCGCTGACCTCATGGGTGCAAGGGCCTGAACAGCGCTTGATTTGATAGAGCAGGCAAGGCCGTGTGCGGCTCTCGAACACGCTGTCGGTGCAGGTACGGATCAGGAAGGCGCGCTGCAGGGAGTTGATGGTTCGACCCACAGCACCGGCAGAGGCGAAAGGACCGAAATAGGCGCCCTTGCGCGCTCTTGCACCGCGATGCTTGAAGATCGCTGGCGCTCGATTGTCCGCCGTGATCAGAATATAAGGAAACGACTTGTCATCGCGCAGCAGCACGTTGAAGCGTGGGCGGAAGCGCTTGATGAGATTGGCTTCCAGCAGCAGCGCTTCCGTTTCGGTGCGGGTGGTAACGAACTCCATATGAGTCGTCAGCCGCACCATCTGGCCGATGCGGTTGGAATGCACACGTCCCTGAGCATAGTTGCTGACACGCTTCTTCAGCGAGCGCGCCTTGCCGACATAAAGAACGTCGCCAGCCTCGTTGAACATGCGATAGACGCCGGGATTGTTGGGCAGGTGTTTGACGAATTCGCCAATCAGATCCATGCCCTTCAGGCCGGACTCGTTCTTCCAGCCGGCGTTCCAGTCGATGCCGGCACTGTCCCGCTCCACGGCCACATCGGTGGTGGAGAGTGCAACATCGTCTTCATCGTCGTCGGTTTCATCGAAGAGAACACCGCCATCCGGCAGCTTCTTTCCGTTCATTCATTAATCTCCGCCACGTCCGGGGTTTCCCAGCCAAGATGCTGGCCCCCGTCGAGTGCGATCATCTGGCCGGTCATCGAGGGGGTATCGTAAAGAAAGCGAATCGTCCGCCCGAACTCATCGGGCTTCGGACCTCTCTTCAATATAAGGGCGTCGACCTGCGCCTGAAAGTCCTCGGGGCTCTGTCTCTCGTTTTTAAACGTCGGACCAGGGCCGATGGCATTGACCCGGATGCGTGGCGCAAAACTTTGCGCAAGCGTCTGCGTTGCGGCCCAAAGCGCTGCCTTCGACAGCGTATAAGAATAGAAGCGCGGATTGAGCGCCAACACGCGTTGGTCGATGATGTTGACGATCAGACCGGAATGCTCCTGCGGCAGTTGTTTTGCAAATGCGGCTGAGAGGATGGACGGCGCGCGCACATGCACGGCAAAATGCGCGTCGAAGGTCTCAGCGTCGAAGGTTTCGGCCTCGTCCTTATGAAAAACAGAGGCGTTATTGACGAGAACACCCACGGGTCCAAGGGCTTTTGTCGCCTCTTCCATCAATTCGGCGGTGGAGGCGCAATCCATGAGGTCGGCCTGTAAGACGACCGCCTTGCCACCTTTTTGCCGTAAATCGTTAGCGAACTCTTCGGCTTCGGCCAAAGAAGAGCGTGCGTGGATTGCCACGGCAAACCCTTCGCAAGCAAGATAATCGGCGATGGCTTTGCCGATGCGGCGCGCTGCGCCCGTAATCAAGACGGTCTTCGGTATAGTCTCTGTCAAAGCGGACCCGTGCTCTGCTTATTCCACATTTACCTGTAGATATAAATCGAAACCGTGAGGTTTGCCCACATCCGAATGGCGTTATACAGACTTATCAGGCACAAGTTTTGCCAGCTTAATTTGATGTAAACACAAGTAAAAACGCGCTTTGCTTAAATTAACGATCCATTATCCTTAATAGATTTCTGTGTCCTTTTGGCAACGTCCAATTTCCGTCACGGCTGTGCCTCAATCAATTCACATTTTGGCTCTGTGATTTCCTCATTCCCCCATCATTTTGCATTTCCAGACGGGCAGGGAACTAACTGTTTTGTACCGCGTTGGGACCGAGTGTTTGAGTGCCCCCGCGGGTTTGAAAAGGAGAATGGCATGCGTACTATCGTTGCAACACTTTTGGCTTCTACCATGGCCGCGGCAGCTTTCTCGGCAGCACAGGCAGCCGATGCGGTAAATGAAGTTCCGCAGGCGCCGGTCGCAGTTGAGCAGCCCGCACCGATCAAGGATTGGTCTGGCGCATATCTCGGTGGTACCGTGAACTACGACTGGGGTCGTTTCAGCGGCAGCAACAACGGTCGCGACGCTGACGGTTTCGGCGGTGGCCTCTATGGTGGTTACAACTGGCAGAACGGCCAGATCGTTTACGGTGGTGAAGCCGACCTCGCTTACGGCGATGAGAAGGGCTCCGCTGGCGGCACGCTGGAAGGCAAGCAGAAGCTGAACGGCTCGCTGCGCGCTCGCGTCGGTTACGACATGAACCCCTTCCTGATCTACGGTACGGGTGGTCTTGCAGTTTCGAACAACGAAATTCGTGACACCGCAACCGGCAGCAAGGACGACAAGACAGCTCTCGGCTACACGGTTGGTGCCGGTGTCGAAGCTCTCGTCACCGACAACATCACGGCACGTCTTGAGTATCGTTACACCGATTACCAGGACAAGGACTTCGCCATCAACGGTGGCAACGTCTCGCGCGGCTTCGACGATCACAGCGTCAAGGCTGGTATCGGCGTCAAGTTCTAATCTGCCAGACATTATGCGGAAAAGCCGGGGTTCTCCCCGGCTTTTCTGTTTCTACATAAAGTAAAATTCGGCGATCAGGCTGCCGATTTCAGCTCCGTGTACTGCTTGAACTTCTTGCCGAATTTCTCCGGCCAGTCCGCGAGCCGCTTGCGGCCCTCCGCCCATTGTCCGCTGAAGCGCAAATCGAGATAGCCGATCATCGCAGCAAGAGCGAAGTGGCCCCCATTCAGCTTCTTGCCGGTCTTCGGCAGGTTGTCGTTCAGGAAATCAAGCGCCTTCACCACCTTGCGCCATTGCTTGTCGATCCACTCCTGGTGAACCTTCTCCTCCGGGCGGAAGCGCTTTTCGTAAACGATCGCCAGCAGGCAATCCGTCACACCGTCGCAAAGTGCTTCGAGGATTTCGGCCTCGGTGCGCTTGGCATGCTTTTTCGGGTAGAGCTTTCCGCCAGACACGCGATCGAGATAATGCATGATCGCGACGCTGTCATAGACCGAGCCACCCTCATGCAGCAGCACGGGGATCTTGCCCAGCGGATTGTTGTCGATCAGCGTGGCGGGTTCGGCATTGGTGTCGACGCGGACATCGGTGATGCCGATATCCAGATAACGCGCTGCCATGCGCACCTTGGCGGAATAGGGGGAGGCAGGAGCATAAAGCAGTTCCATTGGTTTTTCCTGTTTCACTATTGGATGGGAATGATCTCTGCGGCATTCGATCGGCAACCCTGGCCATCGACCTCAGGGCAATCGAGGAAGGACAAGGTCTTGGACAGGCAGATCCGCACCTCCTCCAGTCGCGGACCTTCGCAACTGATAGCGATGCCATTCTTCGTCATGCCGGGATTGGCGTTCACAAAGGCGGCTTCGATAGCGTCGGCAGAAAGCCTTTTGCTCTGATTGCCGATTGAGAGGTCGGCAGGTATCTTGATGCGGTCATAGGCATCACGTGTTTTGTCGAAATATTGTTTCTGGGTCAGGCCACTGCAACTGCCATGCTTGCGCCACTGGTGGCCGATCAGCCCCATGGAGGGCATGATGTCGAACATGCTTCGTCCAAGGTTGTCAGGCACGCGCTCGTTTTTGTCCGCGCCGCAGAATTCCGGATAGCCTTGGTCATTCTGAGGCCAGAGACCATGAACCACGAAACCGAACTTTCGATCCGCGCCGCATTGCTGCCGGCTGTTGCGTCCGGCGTCGCTGGCACAGAATGCTGGAGACCAGGAGAGCGACAGGACGTAGAAATCGAAGCCTGTTTCCGAGGTTTTAGCAGTGTCTTGTGCGCTTGGCGCTGAGGGGGTTCCGGTTCGCGGCGCCGTAGGACCGGACGCCGGCTTGGGTTGGCCCAGGAACACCCAGCCAGCCGCTGCCAATGACAGTGCGCCGAGTGCGATAAAACCGAAATACTGTTTCATCGAGGGCGCTGTCTTTCTGGCAAGGATGACGATTTGTTGAACAGGCTTCGGGTTTTATACCATCTTCTGCCTATGGCAAACAGACCACCGAAAAATCATCTCTCCGGCATCCTTCGTGTTGAACCGGAGTTAGTATAACGAATAAGCTTGTCGAATCCGGCATGACGCCTTGCCGGAGGGAGGATCGAGCCTGGGCATGTCCGCATGAAAATGAAAAAGTATCTCTGGCCCGTCATCGGGATTGCGACGATCTGCTTTTCGGTGTGGCTGCTCTATAAGGAATTGCGCCATCTCTCGCTCGATGACGTCTGGGACAGCCTCAGCGCCATCAGCATGCATCACTGGATGATGTCGGGGCTCTGCACGCTGGTCGCCTATGCCGCACTTGCCGGATACGACCGAATCGCACTGCGGCATCTGAAGCGCAAGGTCGGCTGGTGGTTCATCACTTTGACCTCGTTTACCACCTATGCCCTATCCCACAATGTCGGCGCGTCCGTGTTTTCCGGTGCCGTGGTGCGTTACCGTGCCTACACCTCCAAGGGGTTGAGTGCTGCGGAAGTCGGCGTTCTCGTTGCGCTTTGCTCATTCACCTTCGTCATCGGCACGCTGATGCTGATCGGCTTCATCCTGGTTTATGAGCCGGATATCACTGAGCGATTTGTCGATGTTCTGCCGGTGGAAGCCTCGCGCACCACAGGAATCCTGCTGCTTGCCATTGTCGCGCTTTACGTTCTCGGAAGTCTGATGAAGCTGAGGCCGCTCAAGATCGGCTCCTTTACGCTGTTCTACCCGGTGCCGAAACTGGTTGTTCAGCAGTTGGTCATAGGTCCGATCGAATTGATCGGCGCGGCCGGTATCATCTATTTTGCACTGCCCGAGCTGGGTAATCCGGGCTTCATGGTGATCCTGGGAATTTTCCTGATTTCATTTTCCGCCGCCCTGATTTCGCATGCGCCAGGCGGGCTCGGGGTGCTCGAGCTCGTCTTCGTCATGGGTCTGCCGGATATGAACCCCGCAGACGTCATCGCTGCACTTCTCGTCTTCCGCCTGTTCTACCTGATCATCCCCTTCGTCATCGGCCTGTTCATCATCCTGTTTTTCGAACGATCTCAGCTCGCAGCCGCCGAACTGGAGGAAAGGCGGCTTCAGCAGAAGTAGCCGTTCTTACTCTTCCCCGCGCAGCCAGAAGGCGCGATGCGACGCGTATCGGTCCTGCGCCATGATCGCCTTCAGAACAGGCAGCATCGCGTGCAACTCGTCCTTCAGCGTATAGGGCGGGTTGACGATGATGAGGCCGGATCCGCTCAAGCCCTCCAGCCGGTCGCTTCTGACAGACAGCTCGGTGCAGAGCATTTTGGGAATCTCATAGGATTGCAGGCGCTCGTGGAAGTCCTTGATCGGCGCATTCTTCTTCAGCGGATACCATAGACAATAGGTCCCGGTGGCAAAGCGGCGATAGGCCTTGTGCAGACCATCCGCCAGGCGCTCATATTCGTTTTCCTTCTCGAACGGCGGATCGACAAGAACGAGGCCGCGCTTTTCCTTCGGCGGCAGATGCGCGCCAAGCGAAAGCCAGCCATCGAGTTCGGTGACGCGCGCCTGATAATCGCCTTCGAAGAGGCGTGAGAGCGCGCGAAAATCATCCGGGTGCAGCTCCATGGCTGAAAGACGATCCTGCGGGCGAAACAACATCCGGGCAAGCTTTGGGGAGCCTGGATAGTATTTGAGCCCGCCCTCCGGGTTCAATTCCCGAACAGCAGAAAGATAAGGCTCCATCAGTTCAGCGACCTCTGCCGGAAGATCGGCCTCCAGAAGCTTGCCGATGCCGGTCTGCCATTCGCCTGTCTTCTGCGCCTCTTCGGACGAGAGGTCATACAGTCCTATGCCGGCGTGCGTATCCAGCACGCGAAACGCCTTGTCCTTGTTCTGCAGATAGCGGACGAGCCGGGCCAGGACCGTGTGTTTGAGAACATCGGCAAAGTTGCCTGCGTGGTAGATGTGCCGGTAGTTCATCGGGGGCGATGCCTTTTATGAATTATCTTGATGTGCGTCACTTCGCCCTTTTGGCGATCTCGCACATGCAATATAGAAAATCTATGAACGTTGCGACCCCGATTTCCGCCAAAGCCGTGACCGATGCCACCCGCGTCGGCCATACCGTCTGTCCGCATGACTGTCCGAGCGCCTGCGCGCTGGAGGTCGATATCAACGCCGATGGCCGTATTGGCCGGGTGCGTGGTGCGAACGCCAACACCTACACCGCTGGCGTGATCTGCGCCAAGGTGGCTCGCTATTCGGAGCGGATCTATCATCCAGGCCGGTTGCTGACGCCGAAGCGCCGCAAGGGCGCGAAGGGTGCTGGCGACTGGCAGGAGATCGGCTGGGACGATGCGCTGGACGAGATCGCCAACGCCTTCATCAAGGCGGAAGCGGCACATGGTGCCGAGGCCGTGTGGCCTTATTTTTATGCCGGAACGATGGGGCAGGTGCAGCGCGACAGTATCGAGCGGCTGCGGCATGCTAGGAAATATTCCGGCTTCTTCGGCTCCATCTGCACCAATATGGCCTGGACCGGCTATGTGATGGGGACAGGTGCCTTGCGCGGACCGGACCCGCGCGAGATGGCGAAGGCCGATGTCGTGGTCATCTGGGGGACCAATGCGGTTGCCACCCAGGTCAATGTCATGACCCATGCGGTCAAGGCCCGCAAGGAACGCGGTGCAAAGATCGTTGTTGTCGATATCTATGACAACCCGACGATGAAGCAGGCGGATATGAAGCTTATCGTGCGGCCGGGTACGGATGCGGCGCTTGCCTGCGCCGTCATGCACATCGCGTTTCGCGATGGTTATGCCGACCGCGCCTATATGGCAAAATTTGCCGACGATCCGGCCGGGCTCGAAGCGCATCTTGCGTCCAAGACTCCGCAGTGGGCTGCCGACATTACCGGGCTTTCGGTGGAAGAGGTCGAGGCTTTCGCAAGGCTCGTCGGAACGACGAAAAAAAGCTTCTTCCGCCTCGGCTATGGCTTTGCCCGCCAACGCAATGGCGCGGTCGCCATGCATGCGGCATTGTCGATCGCCACCGTTCTCGGCTCCTGGCAATATGAGGGCGGCGGTGCCTTCCACAATAATGGCGATATCTTCCGGCTGAACAAGGCGGAGTTGATGGGAACGGCCTATGCCGATCCGAATGTCCGCCAGCTCGATCAGTCGCAGGTCGGCCGCATCCTGACGGGCGATGCCGAGGCGCTGCGCGGCGGCGGACCGGTGACGGCCATGCTGATCCAGAACACCAATCCGGCCAATGTCTGCCCGGAGCAGCGGCTGGTCAAGCAGGGCTTCCTGCGCGAGGATCTGTTCGTCGCCGTGCATGAACAGTTCATGACGGAGACGGCAGAGATTGCCGATATCGTTCTGCCGGCCACCATGTTTCTGGAGCATGACGATCTCTATCGCGCCGGTGGGCAGAACCATATTCTGCTGGGTCCCAAGCTGGTCGAGCCACCGGAAACGGTACGGACAAACCTCTTCGTTATCGAGGAGCTCGCTAAGCGCCTTGGTGTCGATCACATGCCGGGTTTTGGCCGGAGCGAGCGCGAGCATGTCGAGACGGTTCTTCAAGCAAGCGGTTGGGGCAGCTTCGACAATCTGGCTGAGGAGAAGTGGATCGATGCGCAGCCGGAGTTCGAGGTCGCGCATTATCTGCAGGGCTTCGGCTATGGCGACGGCAAGTTCCGTTTCAGCCCGGACTGGCAGAACGGCCCATCGCCCAACAAGCCGCCTAAAAATGTCGGCGTCATGGGGCCTGCCGACGCGTTTCCAAAATTCCCGGATCAGGTGGATGTGATCGAAACGGCCGACGCCGAGCATCCTTTCCGGCTTGCCACGTCTCCTGCTCGCAACTTTCTGAATTCCACCTTCGCCGAAACCAAGACCTCGGTGCAAAAGGAAGGCCGTCCAGAGCTGATGATTTCCCGCGTCGATGCGGTGCGTCTCGACATCGCAGAAGGGGATGTGGTCCAGATCGGCAATGCGCGCGGCGATGTGCGCATTCATGCGAAAATCGTCGAGGGCGCTCGCCCTGGCGTGCTGATTGCCGAAGGGCTCTGGCCCAACAAGGCACATCTTGACGGTGAGGGTATCAACGTCTTGACGGGAGCCGATGCTGTTGCTCCCTATGGCGGCGCGGCGTTCCACGATAACAAGGTGTGGCTGAAGAAAGCCTGATGGGAGTTTCATGATGCGGTCCACTGCTGGTCCAGTATCGCAGGTCGATGACGAGTCGCGCGTCAAGCTCATCGAAAAGCAGACGGTTTGGAAGAACTTCATCCACTTGCAGACGATGATTTTCGAACAGCAGGCCCGTGACGGGCGCACGTTCCGCATCCATCGCGAGGTGCATGATCACGGAGTCGCTGCCGCGATCCTGCTTTTCGATCCGAAGCGGGAAGAAGTCGTGCTGGTTCGCCAGTTCCGCCCCGGCGCTTATGTGAATGGCGACCCAAGCTTCATGCTGGAAATCCCTGCTGGTCTGACCGATGGCGATCATCCGGACGAGGCCATTCGGCGCGAATCCATGGAAGAAACCGGCTATGCCGTCAGCGCGCCGCGCTATCTCTTCGACACCTATGCCAGCCCCGGCACATTGACCGAGAAGGTCAGCCTCTTCTACGCCCGTGTCGATCTCGATGTGAAGGCGGGAGAGGGTGGCGGCCTCGAAAACGAGGGGGAAGACATCGAAGTTCTGACCGTCCCCCTCGAGGCTGCCTATGGCATGATCGCATCCGGCGAGATCACCGATTCCAAGACGATCATCATGCTGCAATGGGCCATGCTCAACCGGGCGAGCCTGTAACCGGGAGCGCGTGGCGAAAAGGCTCTGCGCCTTGCGGGCCCGTCTGCGTTACCGTTGAAACGAAGCGCGGTAGGCGCGTGGTGACATCCCACGCAGCCGCCGGAATTGCCGGTTGAAGTTTGCAAGCGAGGCGTAGCCAACTTCGGCTGCGATGTGTTGGATAGGCTGCCGGGTCGCCGACAGGCGCGAGCAGGCTTCGCCGATCCGTAAGCCGATCAGATAATCCGAGACGTTGGACTGCGTGTGTTTGCGGAACAGTCGGTGCAGGCCGGAAACGCTGAGTGCGGCGATCTCGGCAAGGTCTTCCATCCGCAGCGGCTCCTGATAGGATTGGTGCAGGTGTTGCAACACCCGGTCGATCCGCTCGCGACCGGCCTCCGCCTGGGCTGGCGCGGTTGCTGACAGTGGTTGCGCCTCTAATTCGGCTATGCGCAGCAGAAGGTCGAGCAGGCTGAACAGGCTCTGGGCTGGCGTTCTGGAAAAGATCGCTTCGAAATCCGCCGCGAGCGATAATCCAATGGATCGGTCGAAAGCAAGACCACTGGCGGCGCGGTCGATCAGGCGGTGGATAGGACGCAATTCCGCGGTTTCGGTCGTCAGTTGTTCGATCCATTCGCGACTGAACCAGAAGACGAGCGCGGTATGCGGTTCGCCTTCACGCACCTTTTCTCTCGATGCCCAGGTGTGCGGCAGGTTCGGCCCAATGAGAACCAGATCGCCATCGTCATAGCGACCCACATGGTCGCCGACGAAGCGCTGGCCGCGGGAGTTGAGCGTCAGTGTCAGTTCAAATTCGGGATGGTGATGCCATTCGAATGGAATTTCATCCTCAAGGCGCCTGTTCAGCCGGCTCCAAGAAGACCCAGGGGACACGATAAGATGTTCGAGATAAGATCGCATCGCGCATCCCGAGAATTATGGATGCCAGAATAGTATCAGAAATTGCCAGCCTTCGACAACATGAAGGCGTCGCGTCGATTACTCTTTTCACATCGCCTTGGTGTTCAGGGAGATTTCGATGGGAGACGAACATGCAATCCACCGCCGCCATGAAACGGGACAGCCACCCGACGACGAATGCCACGACGCAGCTCAAGGAGATCAGCAAGACATTGCCGCTGCGGGTTCTGTCCAAGGCCGATTGGGAGCACTGGATCACGAAGGGCTACATCATTGTCCGTCAGGCGGTGCCTGCGGCCAATGTAGAGCGGCTTGTGGAACTCCTTTGGCGCTTTGACGAGAAAGACCCGAAGGACCCGTCCACTTGGTACGCGCCGCAGCGACGCGAACACAAGATGAAGGAGCTCAACAACACAGGCATGCTTGAAATCTATAATCACCAATACCTCTGGGACAATCGGATGGAGCAGCGTGTCTACGATATCTTCGTCGATATCTGGGATCGGGAGGACCTTTGGGTCACTATCGATCGCGCCAATCTTAATCCGCCGAAGAAGGTGAAGGGCAATCCGAACGGCTTCATCCATTGGGATGTCGATACCTCCATTCGGCCATTGCCAATCGGCGTGCAGGGTGTGTTGAGCCTGCAGAAGCAAGATGGCGACGTCGGCGGCTTCCAATGCGTGCCGTATCTTTTCGAGCACTTTGACGAATGGGTGAAAACGCAGCCCGACGATCGTGATCCGATGCATCCGGACATGGCCGGTCTTTCCATCGTCAATATCGATATGGAGCCGGGTGACTTGATGATCTTCAACTCGCTGCTGGCGCATGGCGTCAGACCGAACCACTCCGATCATCGCGTGCGCATGGCGCAATACATCTCGATGCACCCCGCCGAGTTCGATAACGAGGCTGAGCGCCAGGAGCGCATTCGGCTATGGAAAGAACGCGATCATCCGCGCCGCGATGCTTTTCCCGGCGATCCGCGCGAGTGGGAAAAGCACAATGCGGAGACGGCAGAACTCAATCCCCTTGGCGAGAAGCTTCTTGGGCTGAAACGCTGGTGATGATGATGCAGCGTCGTCGTCATACGGGATGGCGACCCGATCATCAGGATTGTAGACTGGCGTATTGGATCAGATCGAAACAAGCGATTGGAGTTCGGAACTGACGTCCGAGTCCCGGACGACCTTCCCGCCGTCCATCCGAACCTTGCCTTCCGCCAGCAAACGGAGGGCAAGCGGATAGAGCTTGTGCTCGACGGTCAGAACGCGGGCGGCGAGGCTGTCGGCCGTGTCGCCAGCGACAACAGGCACGGCGGCCTGGCCGATGATCGGGCCTTCATCCATGCCTTCGGTGACGAAATGCACGGTGCAGCCGGTGATCTTCATGCCGCTGTCGATGGCGCGCTGGTGGGTGTGGAGGCCGGGGAAGAGCGGCAGAAGCGAGGGGTGGATGTTGATGATCCTGCCCTCGTAAGGCGCGATGAACTCGCCAGAGATCAGGCGCATATAGCCCGCAAGGCAGATGATATCGGGCGCGAGTTCTCCAAGGGCTGCGAGGATCGCGGCTTCATGCTCACCCTTGCTTGCATAATTCTTGCGCTCGAAGACCAGCGTCGGAATGCCAAAGCCTTGCGCCTTGTCAAGCCCGCCGGCCGTCGGCTTGTCGGAGATGACGCAAGCGACCTCTGCGGGAAAATCCGGCTCACGGCAGGCTTGCGCCAGCGCCACCATGTTCGAGCCGCCACCTGAGATGAAGACGACGACGCGCTTGCGGGGAGCGCTGTGGCTCATAGTGCGAGCGTGCCCTTGTAGATCGTGCCATGCGCGCCCTCTTCACGGGCAACCATGCGCCCCAGTGGGAACACGGTCTCGCCTTGCGCCGTCAAGGCGTCTGTGACGACCTTGGCATTCTCTGCGGAGACGACGACGATCATGCCGACGCCGCAGTTGAAGGTGCGGAGCATCTCGTTTGCCGCAACGCCGCCGGTCTTTGCAAGCCAGGAGAATACCGCAGGCACCTCGATGGATTCGAGATCGATTTCTGCAGCCAGATGCTTCGGCAGCACACGTGGAATATTCTCGGGAAAACCGCCGCCGGTGATGTGGGCCAGCGCTTTCAAAGCACCCGTCTCGCGGATCGCCTTCAAAAGCGGCTTCACATAGATGCGGGTTGGCGTCAGCAGCGCTTCGCCGAGCTTCTTGCCGTCTGCGAAGGGTGCTGGCGCATCCCAGCCGAGGCCGGAGAGCGACACGATCTTGCGCACCAGCGAGAAGCCGTTGGAGTGAACGCCCGACGAAGAAAGACCGAGGATCACGTCGCCATCGGCAATGTCGCCTGCCGGCAGAAGCTGGCCACGTTCGGCAGCGCCAACGGCAAAGCCCGCGAGATCATAGTCGCCATCGGAATACATGCCCGGCATTTCAGCCGTTTCGCCGCCGATCAGCGCGCAACCGGATTCCAGGCAACCCGCGGCAATGCCGTTGACGATGGCTGCACCCTGATCCGGATCGAGCTTTCCCGTGGCAAAATAGTCGAGGAAGAAGAGAGGTTCTGCGCCTTGGACGACCAGATCGTTGACGCACATGGCAACAAGGTCGATACCGACGGTGTCGTGGAAGTTCGCGTCGATCGCGATCTTCAGCTTGGTGCCGACGCCATCATTGGCGGCAACCAGAACCGGATCGGTGAAGCCTGCGGCTTTCAGGTCGAACAGGCCGCCAAAGCCGCCGATTTCGCCATCCGCACCGGGCCGGCGAGTGGAGCGCACGGCCGGCTTGATCTTCTCGACCATCAGGTTTCCGGCATCGATATCCACGCCTGCATCGCTGTAGGTAAGACCGTTCTTGCCCGACTGGCTCATGGCTCTCGTCTCCGCTGGTTTTCTTGGGCTCGCCATTCGCATGAGATGGGTGCTGATGCAAGGGTAAGAGCGCTGCAGCCCCCGATTTTCGTACCATTTTACCCGCGGCAGAGCATTGAGCAATGCGCTGTTGAGGTGTCTGACCACCTGCCGCAACCCTTGACCTCTCCTAGCGGCGCATCCTATCTCGTTGCAGTGCGTTATGAGGCGTCACGTGCCGCGAAGGGAAATGAGATGCAGCCACACATCAGAGGCATCAATCTAAGACGCCAGATATTCTTCTGGCTGGGCGCGCTTGTCGTGTTCGTCGTCTTCCTGATGGTGTTCAGCTCGATTCTGCTGCCCTTCGTTGCAGGCATGGCGCTTGCCTATTTCCTCGATCCTGTGGCCGACTGGCTGGAGCGCCGGGGTTTGAGCCGCATGATGGCGAGCATCTTCATCCTGATTTCCTTCGTGCTCCTGTTCGCGCTATCGTTGATCATCATCATTCCGTTGATCGCGGCGCAGGCGTCGGACTTCATCACCCGCATTCCTTCCTACATCTCGTCGCTGCAGAATCTGATTGCCGGAGCGGATACCAACCTGTTGCCCGCCTGGGTCAGCGCCCAGATCGACACGGTGAAGGAGAACTTCTCCAAGCTTCTCGCCGAAGGGGCAGGCTTTATCGGCACCTTGCTGACGCAGATATGGAATTCCGGCAAGTCGCTGATCGATGTGATTTCGCTTCTTGTCGTCACCCCGGTTGTCGCCTTCTATCTGCTCCTGGACTGGGATCGCATGATCGACAAGGTCGACAGCTGGGTGCCGCGCGATCACGTCGCGACCGTTCGCCAGATCGCGCGTGACATGGATGCCACCATTGCTGGCTTCATCCGCGGCCAGGGCTCGCTTTGCATCATTCTCGGCGTCTATTACGCAGTCGGCCTGTCGCTCGTCGGCCTCAACTTCGGCCTTCTGATCGGCATGTTCGCTGGCGCCATCAGCTTCATCCCCTATATCGGCTCGATGGTAGGTCTGGTCCTTGCCATCGGGATTGCGCTCGTCCAGTTCTGGCCGGACTATATCTACGTGATCCTGACGCTGGCGGTGTTCTTCTCCGGTCAGTTCATCGAGGGCAATATCCTTCAGCCGAAGCTCGTCGGCAGCAGCGTCGGCCTGCACCCGGTCTGGCTGATGTTCGCGCTGTTTGCATTCGGTGCGCTATTCGGTTTTGTCGGCCTGTTGGTTGCTGTGCCGGCCGCGGCCGCGGTTGGTGTCCTGGTTCGCTTCGCGTTGTCGCGATATCTCGAAAGCGATCTCTATCATGGTCGCGCCGCCAATCTGCCGTGGCAACCCGACATCGTGCCATCGCAGAAGATCGATGCGCAGATCGACTCCAGAGCTGATTGATGAACGAGAATGATAAGCCCGGTCCGTTCCGGCCAAAGGCCGAACAGTTGCCGCTTGCCTTTTCTCATAGCAGCGCGACGGGCCGTGACGATTTGCTGGTGGCCGCTCCGCTGGATGCGGCGGTCAGCATCGTCGACGAATGGCCGAAATGGCCGTCTCCGGTCGTCATTCTGGCCGGTCCGCCAGGATCAGGCAAGTCGCATCTCGCTGCGATCTGGAGGAACACCAGCGGTGCCGTCGAGATCAAACCTGAAAAGGGATCTGATGCCGCGCGCGCTGCCGAGCAAGGGTCGGTTCTTTTCGAAGATGCCGATCGCGTTGGATTCGACGACACCGAGCTTTTCCACGTCATCAACAGCGTGCGTGAAAACGGGACTTCGCTTTTGATCACGACCAGGCAATGGCCGGCGGCGTGGCCTGTCACGCTTGCGGATCTGCGTTCGCGCTTGAAAGCGGCGACGGTGGTGGAGATCGGCGAGCCGGACGAGGACCTTCTGGCGCAGGTGCTGATGAAGCTCTTCGCCGATCGGCAGCTTTACATGGATGACAAACTTGTCAGCTATATCGTGGCCAGAATGGAGCGTTCGCTGGACACAGCGCAGATCATCGTGGAGCGGCTGGATCGCTTGGCACTTTCGCGTGGAACGCGCATCAGTCGGGCGCTCGCGGCCGAGGTGCTGAACGAATTGGGTGCCGCTTCGCAGGACGATTGACTGTCATAGTTCCGTCGTCAAACTGTTATACGGGCATGGAAACTGACAAAGGGTGGGCGACTTGATGGATTCGGCGGTACAGGAAGAATTGGCAGGCGGTCAATCGGCACAGGCAGCGGAGGTTGAAAATCTCTGGGACAGCCCCACTCGATTTGTGAACCGCGAATTCTCCTGGCTGCAGTTCAACCGCCGCGTGCTGGAAGAGACGCTGAACCCCGCGCATCCGCTTCTGGAACGACTGCGCTTCCTGTCCATTTCCGCCGCCAACCTGGATGAATTCTTCATGGTGCGCGTTGCGGGCCTGGAAGGCCAAGTACGCCAGTCCGTCACCATCAAGACTCCGGATGGCAGGACGCCCGCTGAGCAGCTTGAAGATATTCTCAAGGAAATCGACAATCTCCAGATGGAGCAGCAGGCCTCGCTTGCCGTTCTGCAGCAGTATCTCGCCAAGGAAGATATCTACATTGTTCGTCCGGGCGCGCTTTCGGACGAAGACCGCACCTGGCTTGAGAACGAGTTCGAGGAACGGATTTTTCCCGTTCTGACGCCGCTTTCCATCGATCCGGCACATCCTTTCCCGTTCATTCCCAATCTCGGTTTTTCGATGGGTCTGCAACTGGACAGCGTCAATGGGCGCGAGCCGATGACGGCGCTGCTGCGTCTTCCGACGGCGCTCGACCGTTTCATCCGCCTGCCCGACGACAAGACCGCGATCCGCTACATCACGTTGGAAGATTCGGTCGGTCTCTTCATCCACAGGCTCTATCCGGGATACACCGTTCGGGGCTTCGGCACCTTCCGCATCATCCGTGACAGCGATATCGAGCTGGAAGAAGAGGCGGAAGATCTGGTGCGCTACTTCGAAAGCGCTCTGAAACGCCGTCGTCGCGGCTCGGTGATCCGCATCGAGACCGACAGTGAAATGCCGCATTCCTTGCGCCAGTTCGTGGTTCACGAGCTCGACGTACCGGAAAATCGCGTGGCGGTGCTGCCCGGTCTTCTGGCGCTCAACACCATTTCGGAACTCGCCAAGGCGCCGAGAGAAGACCTCAAGTTCGAAGCCTATAATGCCCGCTTCCCGGAGCGCGTGCGCGAACATATGGGCGACTGCCTTGCCGCCATTCGCGAAAAGGACATGGTGGTTCACCATCCATATGAAAGTTTCGACGTCGTCGTGCAGTTCCTGATTCAGGCCGCCCGCGATCCCGACGTTCTGGCGATCAAGCAGACGCTTTACCGAACCTCCAATGACAGCCCGATCGTTCGCGCGCTGATCGATGCCGCCGAGCTTGGAAAGTCGGTGACGGCACTGGTCGAGCTCAAGGCCCGCTTCGATGAAGAGGCCAACATCCGCTGGGCGCGCGACCTTGAGCGTGCTGGCGTGCAGGTCGTGTTCGGCTTCATCGAACTCAAGACCCACGCGAAGATGTCGATGGTCGTGCGCCGTGAAGATGGTAAGCTGCGCACCTACTGCCATCTTGGTACCGGCAACTACCACCCCGTCACGGCGAAGATTTATACCGACCTTTCGTTCTTCACCTGCAATCCGAAGATTGCCCATGACATGGCCAATATCTTCAACTTCATCACCGGCTATGGCGAGCCGGAAGAAGGCATGAAGCTGGCGGTCTCGCCCTATACGCTGCGTCCGCGCATCCTCAAGCACATCAATGATGAAATCGAGCACGCCAAGAACGGCGCGCCGGCTGCGATCTGGATGAAGATGAATTCTCTGGTCGATCCGGAGATCATCGACGCGCTTTATCGCGCCAGTGCCGCAGGCGTGGAAATTGATCTCGTGGTGCGCGGCATCTGCTGCCTTCGCCCGCAGGTGCCCGGACTTTCGGATAATATCCGCGTCAAATCGATCGTCGGTCGCTTCCTAGAACACAGCCGAATCTTCTGTTTCGGCAATGGTCACGGGCTGCCATCGGACAAGGCGCTGGTCTATATCGGCTCTGCCGACATGATGCCGAGAAACCTTGATCGCCGTGTCGAAACCCTTGTGCCGCTCGTCAATCCGACTGTGCATGAGCAGGTTCTTTCACAGATCATGCTCGGCAATCTCATTGACAACCAGCAAAGCTACGAGATACTTCCCGACGGAACGTCCAGGCGTATCGAAGTGCGCAAGGGCGAGGAACCGTTCAACGCGCAGCACTATTTCATGACCAATCCCAGCCTGTCCGGACGTGGTGAAGCTTTGAAATCCAGTGCGCCAAAACTGATTGCCGGGTTGATTTCTTCCCGCAAGAAACAGGCTGAATGACACGATCAGAAGCACAGGGGCGGCTTGTCGGCCATGCCCCCGTTTCCGTCATCGACATCGGTTCGAACTCGGTTCGCCTTGTCGTCTATGAAGGTCTCTCGCGCGCGCCTGTGGTGCTGTTCAACGAAAAGGTTCTTTGCGGCCTTGGCAAAGGGCTGGCCCTGACCGGGCGGATGGACGACGAAGGGGTGCGGCGAGCGCTGATGACGTTGCGCCGTTTCCGCGCACTGTCCGATCAGGCACAGGCCACCCAGGTACATGTGCTCGCCACCGCAGCAGCACGCGAAGCCGAAAATGGTCCGGACTTCATTCGCGATGCGGAAGCGATCCTCGGTTGCGAGATCGAGGTTCTTTCCGGCGAGCGCGAGGCACTTTACTCGGCTTATGGCGTCATTGGCGGTTTCCACGACCCCGATGGCATTGCCGGCGACTTGGGCGGCGGCTCTCTTGAACTGATCGATATCAAGGGTAATGCCTGCGGCAAGGGTATCACTCTTCCGCTCGGCGGCTTGAGGCTCTCCGAACAGGCAGGCGGATCGCTCGAAAAGGCTACGGCTTTTGCCAAAAAGCAGGTCAAGAAGAGCGCCGCTTTGCTGTCAGCAGGGGAAGGCCGGACCTTCTATGCCGTCGGCGGCACATGGCGCAACATCGCCAAGCTCCATATGGAGATCACCCATTATCCGCTGCATATGATGCAGGGATATGAGCTTCCTCTGCAGGAGATACTCAACTTCCTGAACGAGGTCATCGCCTCCAAGGACAGCAAGGACCCGGCGTGGCAGGCTGTCTCCAAGAACCGCCGGTCGCTTCTTCCCTTTGGCGCGATTGCCATGCGCGAAGTGCTTGAGGTGATGAAGCCGGCAAAGATTGCTTTCTCGGCCCAAGGCGTGCGTGAGGGCTATCTCTATTCGCTTCTATCCGAGACAGACAAAGCCGCCGATCCGCTGCTGGTTGCTGCCGATGAACTGGCGGTTCTGCGCGCCCGGTCTCCCGAGCATGCGCGCGAGCTGGCGGATTGGACCGGCAGAACCGTGCCAGTTTTCGGTATCGATGAAACGGAAGAAGAGCGGCGGTACCGACAGGCGGCCTGTCTCCTGGCAGATATCAGCTGGCGCGCCCATCCGGATTACCGCGGCCTCCAGGCGCTGAACGTCATTGCCCATTCATCCTTTGTTTCTATCACGCATCCAGGCCGCGCCTTCATCGCGCTTGCCAATTATTACCGCTTCGAAGGCCTGAACGATAACGGCACCACCCAGTCGCTGGCCGACATGGCCGGGCCTCGTCTGCTCGAGCTTGCCAAGCTTCTGGGCGGACTGCTGCGCGTCGTCTACCTTTTCTCGGCTTCCATGCCGGGCGTCGTCGACCACTTGCGCTTCCGAGTGTCGGAGAATCCCGATCTCGACCTGGAATTCGTCGTGCCGCATGAGTACTGCGATTTTGCTGGCGAACGTCTCGAAGGACGTCTGCAGCAACTGGCGAAGCTCACGGGCAAGCGGCTGGCCTTCATTTTCGAATAAGTCTGAGACCGCCGACTGGGTCACCGGGTTGAGTAACGGATCGTCATCCAGCCGCGGTGGAAAGAGCGCCGCCGAGACGGCGACGCTCCTTTGCATCACTTTGCGTCCAGCAGATCTTTCACATCGAGGATGACGAACTCGTTGTCGTCAGCCTTGTCCAGCGCACGGCCGGCCGAGAAGGGCAGGTTGTTGTCATTGCCGACGATGATGTGGCTGGCATCGACGCGGTCGACATTTTCGATCGTGACGAACGGCATCGTGTAGATGCCGTTTTCAGAACCCTGACGGGCCTTCTTGTCGGGATCAGCAATCTTCATCAGGTCGATATAGCCGATCTTGCGGGCAGCCTTGCCGACATTTGCATCGTTGAACTCGATCTTGTAGATGCGCTTCACCTTGGCAGGGACTGCAAAGCAGTTGGCCTCCGGCTTCTTCGGGTCGGCGCAGGCCTTGTCTGCCGTGCCGGCGCCATTGTCGCGTTCGATCACCAGCGCAGTGCTATCGTCCAGCATGTTGAAGTCGCCGATCGCCTCGCCGCCTTCGGCCAGCGGATAGAGCCAGGTCCGGCCGGTCCATGCTTTGGAGGTAACGTCGAGTTCGATGATACGCAGGCCCGTCGCACCATCTTCCGTCTTTTCGACCTGACCATCTGCCGTGTAGAGCGGGCCTTCCAGCAGGCCGTAGAGCTTCGTGCCATCCTTGGAGAGCGCCATGCCCTCAAAACCACCGGAGCGCTTCAGGTTGAAGGCGGGCAGCTTCTGGGTGGGATTGCCGGGAAGGGTCAGCGTGGGATTGTCTGGAGACTTGACCTCGGTCTCGCCGGCCTTGGTCGCAATCGCATCCGTCAGCTTGCCGTCGCGGCTGAACTTCAGAATGTAGGGGCCGAATTCTTCACCGACCCAGAAGCCGTCCGCGACCGGCTGGATCGATTCCACGTCGAAGTCTGCGCCGGTCAGATAGCGCTTGTCCGAGCCTTCCATGACGATCGGGAAGGGAGCCTTCTTGTCGGGATCGGACAGGAAGACCGTTTCAACCGCGTTGACCTTGCCGGCATCCCAGTCGAACTTCAAATGGTGCAGCATCAACATGGCGTCGCTGGAGTTCAGTTTCGAGCCGAAGCCATTGTCGGACAGGCTCCAGAAGGTGCCGTCTTCCATGGCCTTGATGCCGGAAAAGCCCTGCATTGCCTGGCCGTTAAACGGCATGGAAAGTCCGGTGGGGCGGACGCCATCCTTGCCGGGCACGGTGCCGATGCCTTCGGCACGCTTGCGGTCGGCTGTGGTGAACTTACCTGCGCTTTTCAAAAAGTCTGGAGCATCGGCCGGTGCGGGGATGATGGTGTTGGCCGGCAGAACTGCTTGAGAGACGAGCTTTGCCGGAAACTCCTTCTCAGCGGCAAGCGCGTGAAGGGTGCCGAGCGTGAGGAAAACAGCGGAAGAAAGCAGGATTTTTTTCATGGAACATACCTGTCTGTTGCATAGAGCGCCTTGCGTCCTTTAGGACGCACAAAGGACGCTCTAACTTTTTGAATCTACGCATCGTGCTTTCCGAAAATCGATTCCGATTTTCGGGCCGATGCTGTAGAGGAGCAACGGACCGATAGGCGGGCTTTGTGACAGGCGCGCAAAACAGCTTTGAAGCTTTGATGACGGTATCCTTTTACAAAGCCGGCTGGCGGCTGAGCGCGCAGACGCCGAGTGTCTGGCCGCGACCCTTGACGGCGTGTTCGCCGAGATACTGGCTCCTGATGCCCTTGGGCAGCAGAAGTTGATGGGCGAGGTCGGACGAGATCAGAATGGGATGGCCGAGCATCTTGCTCAGCGATTCCAGCCGTGCCGTCGTGTTCACCGTATCGCCGAAATAGGTGATCTTGTGATGATCGACGCCGATTTCTGCCGTGATCACCGGCCCGCCGTGAATGGCAAAGCGGAGCTTCGGGACAGTACCGAAACTGGCGATCCAGGTGGCACGGCTGCTTTCGATTTCCGAAAGAATGTCGAAGACGCAGTTGATGCAGGCGGCACGCCGGATTGCAAGATGATAGGGCCAGGTGATGATGGCAGCATCGCCAATATAGTCGTCGATGATGCCGCCATGCTTTCTGACCGGAGCGGCATAGGCGGAAAAGAGCGCGCCCAGAAATTCCTGGGCTTTGAGATCGCCATGGGTTTCGGCAAAGGATGTGGAGCCGACGAGATCGATGAAGAGGAACACGCGCTCTTCGCTGACCGGCCTGCGATAGCGACCGAGGATGAGATCGATGAAAATATCGCGTCCCAAAAGCTCACGCACGCGCATGATGAAGACGATGATGGCGCACACGCCGAGCGTAAACACCATGGTCTGCAGTTCCGCATGCACCGCGCGCGCCCAGCTCGTGGGAAGAACGCCGGTTGCCCACAGGATGGTACCGCCGAGACCGAAGCCGCAAAAGACGAGAATGACATAAACGACCATGCCGACCGCGATATAGGCGGGCGTTGGCAGCATGCTGATCTTCTTGGACAGGCCGGGCAGGATATGGCCACGCTCGAACGCAAGGATCGGCGCACAAGCAAACAGGGCGTAGGTTGCCCCGATGAATGCACCGCCGCCATATTCGAGGAATGCATAGACCACGCCGCTTCCGGCAACCGCCAGAAACAGCACGACATAGTCCAGCATCGCCAGAATTTTTCTCATCGTCTGCCCTTAATTGAGGGGATAGGAGTGCCACTTCCTCCCAAGTGAGCAGGTCGATTCCTCCCGTGCGGGATGATAATGCGGATCAGGTGCCGCCAAAAGGGATGTTTTAGCGATCACTCAGGAAGAGGCGCGGTTGTGGCAGTTTTGCACGACCCCGGCTTTTCACCGATGACTTATTCGGTGGCCTGATCCTGGGCTGGCATTTCGACGGCCTCGACTTTCTTGCCTGCAAAGCGAAGCGCGACTTCACCACGGATGAGCTTCAAAGCAGGCTCACCGAAGAGTTCGCGCCGCCAGCCGGAAAGCGCCTGAACCTCGGCCTTCTCGCCTTCAGACGCGATCTTGTCGAGATCGTCGCTATTGGCGATCACCTTGGCAGCGACCCCATGCTTATCGGCCGTCAACTTCAAAAGCACCTTCAGCAACTCTACCGCGGCACCAGAGCCTTCGGGAGAATGGCTGTGCCGGGGCGCCTGCGGCATGTCGGCCTTGGGAAGGGCGAGCGCTGCATTGACCGTCTCGATGATTGCCGTGCCGGAGGTGGAGCGTTCCCACCCTTTTGGGATGGTGCGCAGGCGCGAGAGCGCTTCCGCGTCCTTCGGCTGCTGCTGAGCGATTTCGAAAATCGCGTCGTCCTTCAGCACGCGCGAACGCGGAACGTTGCGCGAGCGTGCTTCGCGCTCTCTCCAGGCGGCGACGAATTTCAGGATGGCGAGCTCGGTCGGTTTGCGAAGGCGCGACTTCAATCGCAGCCATGCATCGTCGGGATGCATGTCATAGGTCTCACGCGCCTCAAGGATATCCATTTCTTCCTTGAGCCACGACGAACGGCCTTCACGCTCAAGCTGCGCCTTCAGCGCCAGATAGACATCGCGAAGATGGGTGACATCTGCCAGCGCATAATCCAGCTGCTTTTCCGAGAGCGGACGGTGGCTCCAATCGGTAAAGCGGGATGACTTGTCGATCTGGACATTTTTGGTCTTCTGCACCAGCTGATCGTAGGAGATCGAATCGCCGAAGCCGCAGACCATGGCTGCAACCTGTGTATCGAAGATCGGATGGGGGATGAGCCCGCCGAGGTGATGGATGATCTCGATATCCTGACGGGCAGCGTGGAAGACTTTTACGACATTCGCATCGGCCATCAGTTCGAAGAGCGGCGTCAGATCGATACCCTTCGCCATCGGGTCCACCAGCACTTCGAGCGTGGGGCTTGCCATCTGGACGAGACAGAGCTGCGGCCAGAAGGTTGTTTCGCGGAGAAACTCCGTATCGATGGTGACGAATTCCGATTTCGCCAGCTCCTTGCAGGCGTCGGCGAGTGCTGCAGTCGTTTCAATCATTACGTTCGGCCAGTCCTGGAAAACACTCCGTCTTACTTTCTCTTTGGGGGCCACATGTCAATATGAGAGGCCGCTTTACTGAGCGCTTTGCCCCTCCAATTGTCGATCTTCTTCTGCATTTTCTCCTTGATCCGGCTCGCTTTCGAGTTTCGCGAGAATTTCCAGGCTCGACGGCAAAGCCTCGCGCATGGCGCTTTTCCTTGACAAATCGGTTCAGCCATGCGCTTTTCCGCCAAATTTCGTAAGTCGGCCCTCGAGGCCATGACACGCTTCTTCAGGATACAATCATGCATCGCTACCGCAGCCACACCTGTGCCGCTCTTCGCAAGTCTCATGTCGGCGAGACCGTTCGTCTTTCCGGTTGGGTGCATCGCGTTCGAGACCATGGCGGCGTTCTCTTCATCGACCTTCGCGATCATTACGGCATCACCCAGGTGGTTGCCGATCCGGACAGCCCGGCTTTCAAGGCGGCTGAAACCGTGCGCGGCGAATGGGTGATCCGCATCGACGGCAAGGTCAAGGCGCGTTCGGAAGACACCGTCAACAAGGCGATGGCAACCGGTGAGATCGAACTCTATGCACAAGAGATCGAAGTGCTGGGCGTTGCCAAGGAATTGCCGCTGCCTGTCTTCGGCGAGCCGGACTATCCGGAAGACGTTCGCCTGAAGTATCGCTTCCTCGATCTTCGCCGCGAGACGCTGCACAAGAATATCGTCAAGCGCACGCAGATCATCTCCGCCATGCGCAACGGCATGGCCGAGGCCGGCTTCGCCGAATATACGACACCGATCCTGACGGCCTCTTCTCCGGAAGGCGCGCGCGACTTTCTCGTGCCGAGCCGTATCCACGAAGGCAAGTTCTTCGCCCTGCCGCAGGCCCCGCAGCAGTACAAGCAGCTTCTGATGGTTGCCGGTTTCGACCGCTACTTCCAGATCGCGCCGTGCTTCCGCGATGAAGACCCGCGTGCTGACCGTCTGCCGGGCGAGTTCTACCAGCTCGATGTGGAAATGAGCTTCGTGACGCAGGAAGACGTCTGGGCCACGATGGAGCCGATGATGACGTCGGTTCTGGAGCAGTTTGCCGAAGGTAAGCCGGTCACCAAAGAATGGCCGCGCATTCCTTACGACGAAGCGATCCGCAAATATGGTTCCGACAAGCCGGATCTGCGCAACCCGATCGTCATGCAGGCTGTGACCGAGCATTTCGCCGGTTCCGGCTTCAAGGTCTTTGCCAATATGATCGCGTCGAACCCGAAGGTCGAAGTCTGGGCCATTCCCGCAAAGACCGGCGGCAGCCGCGCGTTCTGCGACCGCATGAATGCCTGGGCGCAGGGCCAGGGCCAGCCAGGTCTCGGCTACATCTTCTGGAAGGAAGAAGACGGCAAGATCGCAGGCTCCGGTCCGCTCGCCAAGAACATCGGCGAGGAGCGCACCGAGGCGCTTCGCACGCAGCTTGGTCTTGAAGCCGGTGATGCCTGCTTCTTCGTGGCTGGCGATCCTGCCAAGTTCTACAAGTTTGCCGGTGAGGCCCGCACCCGCGCTGGCGAGGAACTGAACCTCGTCGATCGCGACCGCTTCGAGCTCTGCTGGATCGTCGACTTCCCCTTCTTCGAATACAACGAAGAAGACAAGAAGATCGACTTTGCCCACAACCCCTTCTCCATGCCGCAGGGCGGAATGGAAGCGCTCGAAGGCCAGGACCCGCTGTCGATCAAGGCCTACCAGTATGATGCCGTCTGCAATGGCTTCGAAATTGCATCGGGCTCCATTCGTAACCAGTCGCCTGAGCTGATGGTCAAGGCGTTTGAAAAGGTTGGTCTCAGCCAAGCAGATGTGGAAGAACGCTTCGGCGGCCTCTACCGCGCCTTCCAGTACGGCGCGCCTCCGCATGGCGGTTGCGCTTTCGGTATCGACCGTGTGGTCATGCTGCTGGTCGGTGCGAAGAACCTGCGTGAAATCACGTTGTTCCCAATGAACCAGCAGGCACAGGACCTTCTGATGAACGCGCCGTCTCCGGCAACGCCGACACAGCTTCGCGAACTGGCTTTGCGCGTCGTTCCGTCAAAGAAGGACTGATCGATGCTCAGGCAGATCGCCGAGCGTCTCAGATCAGCTTTCACCCGTGCATTTGCGGCAGCCTTGGCTGCCGCTTTTGCGTTCTGGGCCTCTCGCCATCTGCTTGGCCATCAGCAGCCGGTTTTTGCTGCCATCAGCGCTCTGATATGCTTGGCACCGGGCATCCCAAGCCAGATCCGCCAAGGCATGGGTTTGATCGTCGGCGTCACCGTCGGCATTGTGGTTGGCGAACTCGCGCTCGTCATTCCGGCGGAACTTGCAGAGCTTAGGATGGCGTCAGCCACCTTCATCGCTATGATGATCGCCGTTGCGTTCGGCATGCCTCCGGTGGTGCCAATCCAGGCTGGCGCATCCGCGATGCTGGTGCTGTTGATGGGGCCACAGGTCGCGGGACTTGCGCGGTTTCTCGACGTGCTGATCGGCGCTTCGACAGGACTGATCGTAGCCTTTGTGTTCTTTCGTGAACGGCTGAAGTTCTAGCTCACACACATGGCCTTAAAACGCAAAAGCAGCGGGGCGATCAACCTCCGCTGCTTCACGTTGTTATCGTCGACTTTGACTGCCTTCGCTCAGGCAGAGCGTACCGGCGGCATGGGCTTCAGCGTGTTCATCAGAGCGCCGTAGGGCAGCAAGAGGACGAGTCCGACAAGAACCTTGACCGACAGGTCGCCGAGCGCCCAGGAGATCCAGCGTGGCGCTTCAGCTGAGAAGATGCCAAGGATCGGCGCGCTCTCGATGGCGAAGGCATCGTTCGGGCCGATGAAGGCGAAGCTCGCCGCAAAGGCGATGGAGAAGAACAGGGCGGTATCCAGCACGGAGCCGAACATGGAGCCCGCCAGAGGCGCACGCCACCAGCTTTGGCGACGCAGGCGATTGAAGACAGATATATCCAGCAGCTGGCCGATCAGATAGGCGGTACCGGACGCAATCGCGATCCGCGGCAGCGAGGTCCAGAAGGACAGCGTGACGCCGACGACAAAGCCTGCCAGCACGACCCGGCGCGCAATGGAGGGGCCGAACTGCCGGTTGGTCAGATCGGTCACCAGAAAGGCGATAGGATAGGTGAAGGCACCCCACGTCAGCAGATCGCCAAGATTGATGCCAAAGAGCGTGCCGGAGAGCGGATACTGAACGAGGATATTCGATGCGACGACGACAAGCGTCATCAGGATCACATAGATAAGCGTTTGGCGCAGGTAAGGCATTTTTTTATCCTGGGTGATGCCACCAGTTGGAGCGAACATATGCAAGCGGCAAGCGTCTCAGAGATATTGCAGCATTGCGTGAGAAGTGGGCAAGCCGAATGCCGAGGCAAAAGCCAATCCCAAAATAGACAAAAGGCTTGAGCGGCAGAGCCATTCAAGCCTTTTGAAAAGGATAGACGTCTGAGCTGCGATTAAGCGGCTTCAGCGGTCTTCTTTGCGATCTGGCGACGCAGCAGACGGGCGCGCATCGAGAGATCGTTTTCGTCAGACTTCAGAAGGAAGGCATCAAGGCCGCCACGATGTTCAACGGAACGCAGAGCCGCTGCGGAAACGCGCAGACGGAAACGCTGGCCGAGAGAATCGGAAATCAGAGTAACCTGGCAAAGGTTCGGGAGGAACCGGCGCTTGGTTCTGTTATTGGCGTGGCTGACGTTATTGCCCGTCTGGACGCCCTTGCCGGTCAATTCGCATACACGGGACATGGGTACACCTATTCGTTGTCACTGTATGGCTATCAGTCTGCTCTCCGGCAAAATCCGGTTTGCAATCCAACAGCCGATGATTGGAAAGTTGCGGTTCTATAGTCAGGCCTGCCCGTGCAGTCAAGCCGCTCGCGCCGTTTTGTACGCGATTTCACCGGTTTTGCTGTGGCTTCCGCTTTTTTATTGCCACAAGTGCGCGTATATGATCGCCGGAAGTGCGCGGCTTTTGGTGCCGCCGAGGTTTATCTTCATGATCGTCAATGCACAAAGACTTTTTGCCGCTGCAGCGCTGGTGCTTTGCGGCCTCACGCCATCCTTCGCTGCCGAATCGCGCCATGACAGCGAATATTCCATCGCGCTTGGGGTTTTGCCGATCGCGCGCGCCAATTTCTCAACGAAGATGAACGGCTCGACCTATTCGATTTCCGGCTCTTTCAGTTCCGCAGGTATCGCCAGCGTGCTGAAGGATATCTCCGGCAAGACCACTGTGTCGGGAGCAAAGCGCGGCAATCGCATGCAGGCCAACGAATATTCGCTGGTCTACAAGGACGGCAAGCGCACCCGCACCTATGATGTGCAGTATCGCAACGGCAACGTGACTTCCACGACCATCGATCCCGCGCCGAAATCCCGGCCGGACAATTGGGTGGATGTGAAGGATCGTGACCTGCGCTCCGTGCTCGATCCGATTTCCGGCCTGATCTTCCCGGTCGGCGGGCGCATCTGCCCGAGCCGCCTGCCGATTTATGACGGCGAGTCGCGTCTTGATCTGGTGTTGAGTTCCAGCGGAACGAAGCCGTTCAAGACCAACGGGTACTCAGGCGACGCCGTTGTTTGCAATATGCGTTATGTGCCGAAATCCGGCTTCCGCAAGGGCCGCAAGGATATCGAATATCTGAAGTCGATCTCCATGGAAGTGTGGTTTGCCAAGGCCAACAATATGGACCTCTACGCCCCCGTCTATGCCCGCATTCCAACCAAGGTCGGCCAGGTCTACATCACCGCCACGAAATACGGTGGGTGATCTAGCCAGGGTTAGCCCGGCTCCCAGCCGGGTTCGGCCATGACGAAACTGTCGAACACGAAGCCAGGCGCTACCGTGCAGCCAACGAGCGTGAAATCGCCAAGGCTTTCTGCGGCCTGCCACCAGTTTGCCGGAACGATCGCCTGCGGCTGCTCACCGTCAAGCACCGCAGGCCCAAGCCGCACGGTCGTGACACGCTTGCCGTCTTCGGACAAATGAAGCGATAGCGGCGCGCCGGCATAGTGGTGCCAGATTTCCACCGCATCGATCACCTTGTGCCAGTGCGAGCGTTGGCCTTTTTCGAGCAGATAATAAATCGCTGTCGAGTGACCTCGCTCTTCTCCATCGGGATCGCGAAATGTCTGGCGATAAAAGCCGCCTTCGGGATGCGGTTCGAGGTTGAGTGCGGCGATAATGGCGGCGGCGGACGGTTCTGCTGCCATCAGAACTTGTCCTTGCGGGCTCTGATCTCGGCAAAGACATCCTCGTCTGTCGCACCTTCCAGACCAAGATAGGTGCGAATGCTGGCGTCAGCCACGCGCATATAGGGGTTGGTCTGTTTTTCGAGTGCAATGGTCGTCGGAATGGTGAAGCGGCCCTCGTTGCGCAGCGCTTCGACTTCGCTCAGGCGGCGCGTCAAGGCCTCGTTCTCCGGATCGACGGTGACCGCGAAGCGCGCATTCGAAAGCGTGTACTCATGGCCGAAATAGACCTGCGTCTCGTCCGGCAGCGCCATCAGCTTCTGGAAGGAGTGCCACATGTCCGCGGCGGGGCGCTCGAACAGGCGGCCGCAGCCCATGGCAAACAGCGTATCGGCGGCAAAAAGCAGGCCGTCATCGGGAAGATAGTAGCAGATATGCCCTGCCGTATGACCGGGCGTTGAGATGATCTGTACGCGGCGTCCGGCAATCTCGAATTCGTCGCCGTCGGCTGCGGTCTTGTCGAGACCGGGAATGGCGATAGCCTCGTCATGCGGTCCACGGATTTCGCAGTGGAAACGCTCTTTCAAAGCGAGATTGGCATCCACATGATCCTGGTGGTGGTGGGTGGTGAAGATGTGGGTCAACTGCCAGCCGCGGCGGTTAAGCGCGTCGAGAATCGGCGCTTCCTCGGGAGCGTCGATGGAAATCGTCGTGCCGCTTTCGCTGTCATGCAACAGCACGCCGAAATTGTCGCTTCGGCACGGAAAGACCTCGATATCCAGCGGCTTCATGGTTCGCTCCCTTTACTCGCATTAAAAACCAGTCTCCTCTATTTAGGTGAAGCGTGCTTGAAGTCCAAGCTTGAAGTCCTTTCGCGAGCCGCTACATTCCAGCCATGAACACCGATATCGTCGATCTGCGCGAATTCTATCATTCCCCGCTTGGCCGTTCTGCCGAACAGGCGATCACCATGGCGCTTTCGACGCTCTGGCCTTCGCTGCCGGATGAGCGGCTGGTGGGGCTCGGCTATGCCGTGCCGTTTCTCGACCGGTTTCGCCACGATACCGAGCGCACCTTTGCCTTCATGCCCGCAGGGCAGGGTGCGGTGAACTGGCCGGCGGGCGAACTTTCCTCCACCGCGCTTGTGTTCGACGAGGAACTGCCGCTGCCTGATTCCTCGATCGACCGCGTGCTGATGATCCACTCGCTGGAATTCGTCGAAAATCCGCGTGAGGCGCTGAAGGAGCTTTGGCGGGTGCTGGCGCCTGGCGGGCGTCTGGTCATCGTGGTGCCGAACCGGCGCGGCGTCTGGGCGCGTGTTGAGCATACGCCGTTTGGTTCAGGCCGACCCTATTCCCGCAGCCAGTTGACGGCACTTTTGCGCGAGACAAACTTCACCCCCGGCGCCTCTTCCGAAGCGCTGTTCTTCCCACCGTCCAAGGTCCGCTCCGTGCTGAAGTTTCGTCGCTATCTGGAAACGATGGGGCGAAGGCTCTGGCCGGTCTTTTCCGGTGTGATTATCGTGGAAGCCCAAAAGCGTCTTTATCAGGGGCTACCCGTGACGCAGCGCGCGTCCCGCCGTGTCTTCGTGCCGGTGCTGGCGCCGCAGGGCGTGCCAAGCACTCGGGTGAAATTGACGCATGATCTCGAGCAGCAAAAGACGCGCTGATACTCGACAAAGGGCCGCTTCCAGTCTAATGCCTTCGGCATTGTCAGGCCGGATTTCCCGGTGCTTTTCCGAAGGTCGATGAAATGAGTGCAGAGCTTAACCAACCTGTTCCACGTCCAGGCATCCTGGATATCGCCGCTTATGTTCCTGGCAAGGAGCATGTAGACGGTGTGGCGAAGGTCTATAAGCTCTCCTCCAACGAAACGCCGCTCGGCCCAAGCCCCAAAGCCATCGAAGCCTTCAAGGCGGCTGCGTCCAACCTGGAGATCTATCCGGACGGTCAGGCCGTGGCGTTGCGTCAGGCGATTGCCGATGTTCACGGCCTCAATCCGGCCAATATCATCTGCGGCAACGGTTCGGATGAGTTGCTCGGCCTGCTCTGCCACGTCTATCTTGGCGCAGGCGACGAGGCGATCATCACCGAACACGGCTTTCTCGTCTACAAGATCCAGATCATGGGCGCAGGCGCTACACCGGTCACCGTCAAGGAAACGGATTGCACGGTCAATGTCGACGCGATCATCGACGCGGTTACGCCGAGGACGAAGATGGTGTTCATTGCCAATCCCGGCAATCCCACGGGCACCTACATTCCCGTGTCCGAAATTCGTCGCCTGCAGGCGACTTTGCCGAAAAATGTCATCCTGGTTCTCGATGCGGCCTACGCCGAATATGTGCGCAAGAACGATTACGAGGCGGGGCTTGAGCTCGTTTCCGGTAACGGCAACGTCGTCATGACCCGTACCTTCTCCAAGGTCTATGGTCTGGCGGCGCTGCGCGTTGGCTGGATGTATGCACCGGCTGCCATCATCGATGCGCTGAACCGCGTGCGCGGACCGTTCAACATGAATGCGCCGGCAATTGCTGCCGGTGCCGCCGCCATTCGCGATCAGGCTTTCATGCAGCAGGCTGTGGCACATAATCTGCACTGGCTCGACCGGCTGACCTCCGTCTTCACCGAGCTTGGCCTCAAGGTCACGCCGTCCGTCACCAACTTCATTCTCATCCATTTCCCGGATCAGGACGGCAAGCGTGCAGCCGATGCCGACGAATTCCTGAGCCGTCGTGGTTATATCTTACGTGCCGTACGGGGTTACGGCTTTGCCAATGCGCTGCGCATGACGGTCGGCTCGGAAGAAGCTAATCTCGGCGTCATCGCCGCCCTCAAAGAGTTCATGGGTCAGGCGTGATGGTAGACATTCTGTTTGAACGCATCGCGCTGATCGGCATCGGCCTGATCGGCTCGTCCATTGCCCGCGACATCAAAGAGCTTGGCCTTGCGCGCGAGGTGGTCGTCTCGACGCGCAGCGAAGAGACGCTGAAGCGTGCCGAGGAACTGGAGCTTGGGGCATCCTACACCACTTCGGTGGCCGATGCCGTGAGGGAGGCCGACCTCGTTATCGTCTCGGTTCCCGTCGGCGCATCGGAGGACGTGGCTAAGCAGATCGCGCCGCACTTGAAGGCGGGCGCGATCGTCACCGATGTCGGTTCCACCAAGGCATCCGTGATTGCCCAGATGGCGCCGCATATGCCGCAGCATGTGCATTTCATTCCAGGCCACCCCTTGGCGGGGACGGAAAAATCCGGCCCGGATGCCGGGTTTGCCGGCCTCTTCCGCGATCGCTGGTGCATCTTCACGCCGCTGCCCGGCACGGATGCTGCCGCTCTCGATCGCCTGAAAGGTTTCTGGCTGGCGCTCGGTTCGCGCGTTGACGAGATGGACCCGGAGCACCACGACAAGGTGCTGGCGATCGTCTCGCATCTTCCGCACATCATCGCCTACAACATCGTGGGCACCGCGGACGATCTTTCGGCGGTAACGGAATCGGAAGTCATCAAATACTCCGCCTCCGGCTTTCGCGATTTCACCCGACTGGCGGCGTCCGACCCGACCATGTGGCGCGACATCTGCCTGCACAACAAGGATGCGATCCTTGAAATGCTGGCGCGGTTTTCAGAAGACCTGTCCTATCTGCAGCGGGCAATTCGCTGGGGCGAAGGCGACAAGCTGTTCGAGCTTTTCACCCGCACCCGTGCGGTCCGACGCTCCATTATTCAGGCTGGCCAGGATGTCGACGCGCCGGACTTTGGCCGCCATTCGCTTGACCAGAAAAAGTAAGCGCTTTGTGAGTCTCGATAAACCCCCGATCGTCAGATCGGGGGGATCTTGCCGAGCGGAATGAAGCCGCTGACGGTGGCGCGGCCACGATCGACCACCAGATCGACGGATGTATGATCACCGCCACCTGCGAGCGCGCCAAGAAGCTTGCGGGCGGTGTCGATGGTGGATTGAAGCTGCGGGAAGGCCTGTTTGGCATTGTCGGCCCAGTCACCCAGCTTTTCGATCTCCAACTTGAACTTGCCCGACAGATAGCCCTGATCATCAAAAGCAAACGGGCCGCTGATGCGCATGATGCGACCATCGCCAATATCGAGCATCACCCGGCGCAATTCGCCGCTTGCACCGTAAAGCCCGGTCGTATCGCTGCCATCGATCATACCGGCCTTGCCGGCAAGGGTGACGTCGGCGATGGCGTTGAGGCGCGGCAGGATCTGCGGCCAGCCCTGAACGACTGTGGCGGCGTCGTTCAGCGTTACAGCGCCGTCGAGATCGGCGCCGTTCTGGCGCAGATGAACCTCGGTTTTGGCGGCGTCGAAGTCGATGGTCTGGTTAGTCACAGATGAGACGGCTTGCGCCTTCAATCCGTCGATCACCAGCGAGGTGCGATCGATGCCCTTGAGCTTGGTGACGAGGCTCGATTGCAGGTTCGCCCATTGCGCCGAGACCGTGAGGCCATGCGGTGTGCGGATTTCAGCTGGCGAATCCAGCTCCCAGACGATGTGGCCCGGTGCATAGACCTGCGCTGCCGAGCGTAGAGCCCCGAAGGATGTGGTCACGCCGGTTTTGGTATCTTCGACATTCACCTTGGAGCAGAAGAGGCCAATGCGGAAGGGATAGCCCCGGAAGGCCATCTCGGTGCATTCACCCTTGATGCTGGACGTGCCGCCGGGCGCAATCGCCTTGATTACCGTTTCTTCCAGCCTGTTGGCGGCATAGAACCAACCCGCCGTGTAGATGGCGATGACAAGCACGATGCCGAGCCCGAGAAAAAGGAATTTTCTGCCTGTACGGGATTGGCTTGACGTTGCCATGATGATCTCCAATGCTGCGCGGCGTAGAATAGTGATTTGGCGTGCGATATGGACGATTTTTGGGTCTTTGGCTACGGTTCGCTGATGTGGAACCCCGGCTTCCCTTTTGAGGAGCGTCAGCGGGCGCGTTTATTCGGCTACCGGCGGGCGCTTTGCATCCGCTCTAACCACTACCGCGGGACGGAGGAAAGGCCGGGGCTGGTGCTGGGTCTTGAGCGTGGCGGGTCCTGCCTTGGCGTTGCTTTTCGGGTCAAGGCATCGGGCCGCAAGCCTGTGCTCGATTATCTGCGGGAGCGGGAACTGGTGACGAATGTCTACAAGGAACGCCTGATCATGGTGAGCCTTGAGGACGGTCGACGGCTGAACGCGCTGACCTATGTGGCAGACCCTTGCCACCCGCAATATGTCGGTGGTCTGGAGGTGGATGATGCCGCCTCGATCATCCGCAATGCGGAGGGCAGTTCAGGCCCCAACTCGGATTATGTCTTCAACACGGTCGAGCATCTCAAGGCCATCGGCATTCGCGATGTCCTGCTGGAAAAGATTGCCGCTCATGTCGAGGACGAGGCTGGGACGAAGTAGCGCCCCGTTGAAATCCATCCTGTCTGACAAACGAAAACGCCGCGGATGTTTCCATTCGCGGCGTTCGTGTTTCAATCGATCTTCGTCAGGAGGAGTGGGTTTGGGTGGCCTCCGGCGGTGGCTCCTGTTTTTCCTCGTGCTCCGTGACGGGCCGCTTGGTGCGCATCAGCGTCAGCACGAAGACGAAGAAGGCGGGAACGAAGAAGACCGCAAGGATTGTGGCCGAGATCATGCCGCCCAGAACACCGGTGCCGATGGCGTTCTGACTTGCCGCACTTGGGCCGGTCGCAATCGCCAGCGGCACCACGCCAAGCGTGAAGGCAAGCGAGGTCATGATGATCGGGCGGAAGCGGACGCGTGCTGCCTGAACCGCAGAATCCAGGAGCGACTTGCCTTCCGCGTAATAATCCTTGGCGAATTCAACGATCAAGATCGCGTTCTTGGCCGAGAGACCGATGATCGCGATCAGACCCACCTTGAAGTAGATGTCGTTCGGCATATCCCGGACCATGACCGCCAGGACCGAGCCGATGATGCCGAGCGGAACGACCAGCATGACCGCAAGCGGAATGGACCAGCTTTCGTAGAGGCCTGCCAGAAGCAGGAACACGAAGAGAATGCTGAGGCCGAAGAGGAAGGGTGCCTGGGAGCCGGACTTGATTTCCTCAAGTGCCTGGCCCGTCCACTCGTAACCGACACCGGCCGGAAGTTCCGAAGCGATGCGTTCCATTTCGGTGATCGCCGCGCCTGTGGAGTTGCCGGTAGCTGGAGCGCCGGAGATACGGATCGTCGGATAGCCGTTATAGCCGACGACCTGTGGCGAACCCTTCTGCCACTGAGCAATGGCAAAGGAGCTCAAAGGCACCATGCCACCGCTCGAGTTGCGGACGTTGAGCTTCAGCAGGTCTTCGACCTGAAGGCGGTCGCGGTCCTGCGCCTGCACGATGACGCGCTGCATGCGGCCGGCATTCGGGAAGTCGTTGATATAGGACGATCCGAGATTGGCGGTGATGGTGTTGTTGATATCCGCGAAGGTCACGCCAAAGGTGTTGGCCTTTTCACGGTCGATCACCAGCAGCACCTGGGCCGCGTCCGGCAGACCTTCGATACGCATGCCCGTCAGGATCGGACTTTGGCTCGCCTTCTGCATCAGTTCTGCGGCTGCGGCAGAAAGGGCCGCCTGGCCGATGCCGTTACGGTCCTGCAGACGGAAGGAGAAGCCGCCGGACGTACCGAAGCCTTCGATCGGTGGAGGCGAAAGGGCAAAGGTTGTCGCATCCTTCAGGCCGAAGAGCTTCATGTTGGCCCGGTTGGCGATATCCTGCGCCGAGTTGCCAGAACCACGCTCGCTCCAATCCTTCAGCGTCACGAAGGCAAGTGCGGCGTTAGCGCCGTTGCCGGAGAAGCTGAAGCCCTGGATCGCGACAATATCCTTCACGGCAGGGTCGGCCTTGAAGATCGTCTCGATCTGCTTGATGGACGCGAGTGTGCGGTTCGCGCTGGCCTCTGGTGGGCCCTGGATGTCCACGATCAGGAAGCCCTGATCTTCATCCGGCACGAAGGCGCTTGGCAGGTTGATGAAAAGATAGCCGAGACCCGCGACCAGTGCCAGATAGATCACCATCATCCGGCCTGCTCGCTTGGCCGTGCCGGTTGCCGTCTTCGTATAGCCGTTTGTCAGGCTGTCGAACTTGCGGTTGAACCAGCCGCCGATGCCGCGCTTTTCGTGATGTCCCTTTGGAATGGGCTTGAGGAACGTCGCGCAGAGCGCGGGCGTCAGCGACAGGGCGAGGAAGGCCGAGAACAGGATCGACACCACCATGGTCAAGCTGAACTGGCGGTAGATAATACCTGTCGATCCGGGGAAGAAGGCCATGGGAATGAAGACGCAGGAAAGAACCAGTGTGATGCCGAGGATGGCGCCGGTGATCTGGCGCATCGCCTTTTGCGTCGCGGCCTTGGGAGACAGACCTTCCTCGGCCATGATGCGTTCGACATTTTCGACCACGACGATGGCGTCATCGACGAGGATACCGATGGCAAGCACCATGGCAAACATCGTCAGCACGTTGATGGAGAAGCCTGTCGCATACATGATGGCGCAGGTGCCGAGCAGCGCCACCGGCACCACGAGTGTCGGGATGACCGTGTAGCGGAAGTTCTGCAGGAAGACGAACATCACCACGAAGACGAGGATGATGGCTTCCACCAGCGTGTGCATCACCTTCTCGATGGATGCGGAGACGAAGGGGCTGGTGTCATAGGGAACGCTGTAGGCAACGCCCGAAGGGAAGAAGCGCGACAGTTCCTCAAGCTTTGCCGTCACCGCTTTCGAGGTGGCGACCGCATTGCCGGTGGAGGAAAGCTGGATACCGACGGCAGCACTTGGCTGGCCATTCAGGCGGCTCGAGAAGTTGTAGGTTTCTGCACCAAGTTCGATCCGGGCTACGTCCTTCAAGCGAACGGAGCTGCCGTCCGGGTTGGCGCGCAGAACGATGTTGCCGAACTCTTTCGTGTCGGTCAGCTGTCCCTTGACGAGAACGGTGGCCGTCAAATCCTGGGAGACCGGATTGGGGGCTGCGCCGATCTGGCCTGCGGCCACCTGGGCGTTTTGGGCGGTGATGGCGCTGTTGATATCGGCGGCTGTCAGGTTGAGGCCGACAAGTTTGTCGGCATCGATCCAGACGCGCATGGCACGCTGGGCGGAGAAAAGCTGGGCGCGGCCAACACCGTCGATACGGCGCAATTCGCCAAGAACGTTGCGGTTGAGATAGTCGCCGAGCGCCACCTCGTCCATGGTGCCATCGGTAGAGGTGAGCGTAATGAACATCAAGAAGCCGGAGGAGGCTTCTTCGACGGTCACGCCCTGCGAGGCGACGGCAGAAGGAAGGCGTGCCTCCACGCGGCGGATGGCGTTCTGCACATCCACCGAGGCCTGGTTGATGTTGGTTCCGGCCTGGAAGGTGGCGTTGATCGAGACCTGACCTGCTGTATCCGAGGTGGATTCGAAATACATCAGGCCTTCGACGCCATTCAACTCGTCTTCGATGAGACGGGTCACGCCCTGATAGATTTCCTGCGGCGAGGCGCCGGGATAGCTGGTGGAAATCGTCAGCTGCGGCGGTGCCACCTTTGGATACTGCGCGATCGGCAGGAAGGGGATGGCGATGATGCCGGCAATCGAGATGAACAGCGCAAAGACCCAGGCAAGGATCGGCCGTCTGATGAATAGCTGTGCCATGAGGTGACCTCACTGCTTCGGCGGTTGCGCTGCGGCATCGGCAGGCTGTTGCGGCTGCCAGGGTTCTGCTGCGATCTTGCCGCCAGGCTGAACTTTCTGTGCGCCGTCGACGATGATCTTCTCGCCCGTCGACAGACCCTTATCGACAACCCATTCGGTATCGACAGCCTGTCCGAGTTCGATCGGGCGGGCTTCGGCGGTGCCGTCATCCTTGGCGATATAGACCATCGGCTTGCCCTCGGCGTTGCGAAGAACGGCGCGTTGGGGAATGGTGATCGCGTCCTGGCGGACGGCCTGCTCGATGCGCACGCGTACATACATGCCGGGCAACAGGTTGCGCTTCGGATTGGGGAATTCCGCACGCAGCGTCACCTGCCCGGTGGTGGCATCGACGCTGGCGCTGGCAAAGAGCAGGCGGCCGGCATCGGCGTATACAGTGCCGTCATCGAAGACGAGACGGACACTCGCCTGATCCGGGGCGGGGCTTGCCAGCTTGCCGTCTTCCACCGCACGCTTCAAAGCCAGCATGTCCTGCGCCGATTGGGTGAAATCCGCATAGATGGGGTCGATCTGCTGGATCAGCGCGAGGTTCTGAGTGCCGTCCGCTGTCACGAGCGCGCCTTCGGTCACCAGTGCCGCACCGATGATGCCGGTAATGGGCGCGCGGACCTCCGTATAATCGAGGTTGATCTTGGCTTCATCGAGTGCTGCCTGCTGGAGCGCGACATCGGCATCCGCCTGTGCGAGGTTTACCGCGGCGGTGTCGTATTCGATGCCGGTCGCGACATTGCGTTCGCGCAGGTTCTTCTGGCGTTCCAGCTGCTGTCGGGCGTTGGCCTGCGTTGCCTGCGCGCGCTGCAGCGCGGCCTCAGCACTCTCCACGCGCACCTTGAAGAGCTTCGGATCGATCCGGTAGAGAACGTCGTCCTTCTGCACCAAGGTGCCCTGCTGGAAGACACGTTCCAGAAGAATGCCGGAAACGCGGGCGCGCACTTCCGCCACGCGCGTTGCGGCGACGCGGCCTGGCAATTCGTTGACGACAGGAACGGCGCGTGCCTTCAACTCGAGAACGCCAACGGCGGGCGGGGGCATCTGCATGCCGCCTTCCTGCGCATGCAGCGACTGTCCCGACAGCACGATCATGCCACCAAGGAACAGGCTCGCAAGGCGGGGCAAAGCTTTTCTGCTCAGCATTTTTTCAATCCTCGTCTTCATCGCTATCGAGCGATCGTCATTTTTTATCGGGTAAGGAAGCGTAGATGTCTTTGATACCATCCAGAATCTCGTGTCGCTCGCTGGTCTCCCAGCGGTGGAAATCGAAGAGCTCCATGCAACAAAGACCCGTGAGGGCAAGGTAGGTCAGAAGGGCTGCTTTCGGGCGCGGCCCGGCTTTCATCGCCTCGAGGTCGGCCTTCGTCCATGACCGCATGCGCTCATGAACATTTTCCTCGCTGGACATGGCGGCTGAAATGGCGAAGCAAACGGCGCGGTCGATATCGTCCGGTGCCTCTTCCGCAAGACTGATCCGGCCGAAAAGCTCGGGGTGAGGAGCCTCGCTGTGCGAGCCGACGGCGTCGCGAATACGGGCCTCCTCGGCAGACATGTGCCGATCGATCAGAGCTTCGAGAAGCGCACTTTTCGACTTGTGGTCATAGACCACGCGCGACTTGCTGACGCCGGCCTCCTGCGCCACCGCATCGATGGAAAGCCCCGCCGCGCCGTCGCGCATGACAACGCGCTCGGCGGCGTCGAGAATATCGTCGGTGCTGATCTTGCGGGTTCTAGCCATGAAACGTCCTTTGTCGGAATTTAAGTACGAACGTTCGTTTTTAAAATCAAGCGGTTTCTCGCGCCTGCGCAGATTTGGTCCTTATTATTTGAATGATGGCTAATAGGCGTTTCTTTATAAATGCTTATAAAATGCTGCCGCGCAATATGACCGAAGCCTGTGCGCCCGTCTTGCCGTCCTGCTCACGCAAATTTGACATGGCGAGAGGACGTGCAAAGCGATCGCTGGGCGCGCGTTATCTCGAGCGCCTAATGGCTACCGGGAACGTGTCGAGCGAAGTTGAAAGCTCGAAGAGGCTTATGACAACGTCTGTGCCGCGTTGATGGATGAGACGAAACGTCGTGTCCGCTCCTGCTGCGGGTTGCGGAAGATGGCGTCGGAACTGCCCGTCTCAACCACTTTGCCGGCTTCCAGAAACACGACGAGACCGGCGATCGTTGACGCTAGGCGCAGATCATGTGTCGCCATGACCATGGTCGTGCCTTCTCGCGCCAGTTGGCCCAGGACCTCGACCACTTCCGCCGACAGTTCAGGATCGAGCGCCGATGTGGGTTCGTCGCAGAGCAGCACCTTGGGCGAGGGCGCAAGCGCGCGGGCAATGGCGACGCGCTGCTGCTGGCCGCCCGACAGGTTTGCAGGCCAGGCATCCGCCTTGTGCGCCATGCCGACCTTTGTCAAAAGCTCCATCGCTCTCGCACGGGCCTTTTCCATCGGCCATTTTTGCACGACGAGCAGGCCTTCCATGACATTTTCGATCGCGGTTTTGTGCGGGAAGAGCTGGAAGTTCTGGAACACCATACCCGTCTGGCGGCGAATTTTTTGAATCTCCTGCCACGCGACCCTTCGACCGTTATGGAAGGAGACGCTATCGGTGCCGATCCGTACGGTGCCTTCGCTTGGCAGTTCAAGAAGGTTGATGCAGCGCAGAAGCGTGCTCTTGCCGCCGCCTGAAGGCCCGACGAGAGCCGTCACGCTTCCTTCGGGAAAGCCGAGCGTGATGTCCTTGAGGATTACGGCATCGCCGAAGCGCTTTTCGATGGCATTGAGTTCGATCATCGGTTGCTCTCCATCATGCCGCCATATCGGGCAAAGCGGGTTTCAAGTCGCGCCTGCAGGGTCGATAGAACGGAACTCAGGGCAAGGTACATGAGAGCTGCTTCGATATAGAGGATCAACGGTTCGTATGTCGTGGCAACGATGCGCTGGGCCGACTGGAAGAGTTCCGGCACGGTGATAGCCGCTGCCAGCGAGGTGTCTTTCACCAGCGAGATGAAGGTGTTCGACAGAGGCGGGACGGCAACGCGCCCTGCCTGCGGCAAGATCGTGCGCTGCATGGCCTGACGCCAGTTCATTCCCGTCGAGAAGGCAGCTTCCCACTGTCCCTTGGGCACGGACGAAATGGCGGCGCGAATGATCTCGGATGTATAGGCGCCGACATTCAGCGTGAAGCCGATGAGGGCTGCGGGAAAAGCATCGAGAAGGATGCCGATACTCGGCAGTCCGTAGAAGATGACGAAGAGTTGGACGAGAAGCGGCGTTCCCCGGATCACCCAGACATAGAAGCGGGCGAGGAGAACAACGGGCGCCGGACCGAACAGCCGTGCGACCGCTGTCGCCAGCCCGAGTGCCAGGCCAAGGACGAAGGAGAGCAGGGTCAGCGGTATTGTGAACTTCACCCCGGCCCACAGAAGCGTGGGGAGCGAATCCATCATCAATTGCAGCCAATGCGGCACGAAGAAACCCTCAAAACAAAAAGGAAGCCCGGCTGTTGCCGGACTTCGTCTGCGAATGATCTATAAGAGAGGATATAGCAGATGCGGCGCATCCGCTATTTAGAAAGAGCTTACTTGGAAACGTCCTGACCGAAATAGGTGTCGGAAATCTTCTTGTAAGTACCGTCGGCCTTGATCTCTTCCAGCGCCTTGTTGATGGCGGCGACCAGTGCGTCATCGCCCTTGCGAACGATGATGCCCGAATAGTCCGCATCCGGCTTTTCGGCGACGATCTTTACCGGTGCCTGCGGCTGCTTCTTCTTGAAGTCCAGGAAGGACAGGCTGTCATTGACGGTCGCATCGGCGCGGCCGGTTAGGACGAGCTGGATCGACTGGTCGAAACCATCGGTGCCGACGAGTTCGGCGCCCGCTTCGGTCGCAAGCTTGCCGAAGTTGCTGGTCAGCGATTGCGCCGACTTCTTGCCCTTCAGGTCTTCAAAGCCCTTGATATCGGTGTTCTTGTCGCTGACGATAAGCACGGCTTTCGAAGCAATGTAAGGCTCTGAGAAAGCGTATTTCTGCTTGCGCGCTTCTGTAATGCCAACCTGGTTGATGACGGCGTCATAGCGCTTGGAATCAAGGCCAGCGATCAGGCCATCCCACTTGCCCTCGATGAATTCCGGCTTCACGCCAAGCTTCTCGGCAACGGCCTGGCCGATTTCGACATCGAAGCCGACAAGCTTGCCGCTGGCATCATGGAAGGTGAAAGGAGCGTACGTACCCTCGGTGCCGATCTTGATGACACCGGCGGACTTGATCTGATCGAGGTTTTCTCCCGCCGCAGAAGGAGAGATCAGCACGGCGTGGAGCGCAATCGTGGTTGCGGCCGTCGTTACGATTGTCTTGAGCAAGCCCATTGGTATTTCCTTTTCCCTATGTCCGGATAACGTCGCTCCGGTTGATGTGTCATCCCACAAAGCGTGACGCCTTAAACGGCAGAAACGTTCAAAAAGATGCGGTGATGGAGAATATTTTTGCTGCTTTTTAACTCTGTTGCTGGTCTCCCTCGGAATTGCCGCCTAAGCACGCTGGAAGATGATATCGATAATCATTTCCTATCGATGCAATCGGTAAATCCAACTTAAAACTATCACATCTATTGGCTAAGACATGAACCGCGAGGAGCGCCGCGCTGCTTCCGTCTTCGAAGATGGGATCATAGCGCGACGAGCGAGCGGCTCATATTATTTCCGCAACCGCGCTTCATTAAATTTGATGACTTGATTGAGCAAAGCAGGAGAACATCATGGACAATCCCAACGCAGCCGCGGGCAAGTGTCCCGTCGCCCATTCTTCCCCGCGTGGAAGAGGCAATCGTGACTGGTGGCCCGATCAGCTGGATATCCAGAAGCTTCACCAGCATTCCAGCCTGTCCGACCCGATGGGCAAGGACTTCGATTATGCCGAAGCATTCAAGTCGCTAGACCTTGATGCCGTCAAGAACGATCTGCATGCGCTGATGACGGACTCCCAGGACTGGTGGCCAGCCGATTTCGGCCATTACGGCGGTCTCTTCGTTCGTATGGCCTGGCACAGCGCCGGTACCTATCGCATCACCGATGGCCGCGGCGGTGCCGGCATGGGCCAGCAGCGTTTTGCGCCCCTCAACAGCTGGCCGGACAACGCCAACCTCGACAAGGCGCGTCGTCTCCTGTGGCCGATCAAGCAGAAGTACGGCAACAAGATTTCCTGGGCAGACCTGATGATCCTGACGGGCAATGTCGCGCTCGAATCCATGGGCTTCAAGACCTTCGGTTTTGCCGGCGGTCGTGCAGACGTGTGGGAACCGGAAGAGCTCTACTGGGGCCCGGAAGGCACATGGCTCGGCGATGAGCGCTACAGCGGCGAGCGCCAGCTCTCCGAACCGCTCGGCGCGGTGCAGATGGGTCTCATCTACGTCAACCCGGAAGGCCCGAACGGCAATCCGGATCCGGTTGCCGCGGCCCGCGATATCCGCGAAACCTTCGCCCGCATGGCGATGAACGACGAGGAAACGGTTGCTCTCATTGCAGGCGGCCACACCTTCGGCAAGACGCATGGTGCGGGCGACCCGTCGCTGATCGGCGCAGAGCCGGAAGGTGGCGCGCTTGAAGACCAGGGTCTGGGCTGGAAGAGCAAGTTCGGCACCGGCGTCGGCAAGGATGCCATTACCGGTGGACCGGAAGTCACCTGGACGCAGACACCGACCCAGTGGAGCAACTTCTTCTTCGAAAACCTCTTCGGTTTCGAGTGGGAACTGACCACGAGCCCGGCGGGTGCAAAGCAGTGGGTGGCGAAGAATGCAGAGCCGTCCATTCCCGATGCCTTCGATCCGTCGAGGAAGAAGCTGCCAACCATGCTGACGACGGACCTGTCGCTGCGCTTCGACCCGGAATATGAGAAGATTTCGCGTCGCTTCCTGGAGCATCCGGAACAGTTTGCCGATGCTTTCGCTCGCGCATGGTTCAAGCTGACCCATCGCGACATGGGTCCGAAGGTTCGCTACCTCGGCCCGGAAGTTCCGGCCGAAGACCTGATCTGGCAGGACGTCGTTCCAGCCGTCGACCATCCGCTGATCGACGATCAGGACATTGCCGAGTTGAAGGCAAAGGTTCTGGCGACCGGTCTTTCGGTGCAGGAACTGGTGTCCACTGCCTGGGCGTCCGCTTCGTCCTTCCGTGGTTCGGACAAGCGTGGCGGTGCCAATGGCGCACGCATTCGCCTGGAGCCGCAGAAGAACTGGGAAGCCAACCAGCCTGAGCAGTTGGCAAAGGTTCTCTCGGTTCTCGAAGGCGTCCAGCGTGACTTCAACGCGGCTCAGACGGGCGGCAAGCAGATCTCGCTTGCCGATCTCATCGTGCTGGCGGGTGCTGCCGGAATCGAGAAGGCCGCGAAGGCTGGCGGACAGGATGTAACCGTACCGTTCACCCCTGGCCGCGCCGATGCCTCGCAGGAGCAGACCGATGTTGCCTCCTTCGCCGCACTCGAGCCACGCATCGATGGCTTCCGCAACTATGTCAACGAGAAGCGCCATCAGTTCATGAAGGCAGAGGAAGCACTGATCGACCGTGCGCACCTGCTGACCCTGACCGGTCCTGAAATGACGGCGCTCTTGGGTGGCCTTCGGGTTCTCAACGTCGGCAAGCCAGAGCATGGCGTCTTCACCGATCGTCCCGAAGTTCTGACGAACGACTTCTTCGTCAACCTTCTCGACATGAGCACCCAGTGGGCTCCGGTCGCTGGCGAGAAAGGCATCTACGAGGCGCGTGACCGCAACACCAACGAGGTGAAGTGGACCGGTACGCGCGTCGATCTGATCTTCGGTTCGCACTCGCAACTGCGGGCCTTCGCCGAGGTCTATGCCTCCGCCGATGCCGGCCGCAAGTTCACCAAGGACTTCGTTGCTGCCTGGAACAAGGTGATGAACGCCGACCGCTTCGATCTCGTCTGATTTCTGAAGCTGACACACAATGAAAGGGTCGCGATGAAAGTCGCGCCCCTTTTCGGTTAAAGCGCCGTGCGTCCTATTGGGCCCACAAAGGACGCTTTGCCTTTTTGAATCTATGCATCGTGCTTTCCGAAAATCGAGTCCGATTTTCGGGCCGAAGCTGTAGCCTGAAAATAAAAAGGCCACCCGCACTCGACGGATGGCCTGCGGGCGTGTCGACTTGATGATGCTTAAAGCGTGCCGTTTCGCTGCTGGATCATCATGTAAGTATCATAGGTGTATTCGGCGATCTGCGCCCAGAGATAGGCATCCTTCTTGAAGGCCTGCTGGCTCTCGTAGATGGTCTTGAAGTCCGGGTTCACCGAGGAAATGCCTGCATAGGTTTCGACCGCTGCCTTGTGGCAGACATCGAGGATTTCCTGGCTGAACGGGCGAAGGATCGCGCCTTGAGCCACGAGTTCCTTGAGCGCCTTGGGGTTCTGCGCGTCGTAGCGCTCCAGCATGTAGGCGTTACCCGCAGCGCAGGCGTCTTTCAGGATGCGCTTGTAGTTTTCCGGCAGGCTGTTGTACTTCTCCAGATTGATGAAGGCGTGAACCGCGGGGCCACCCTCCCACCAGGCGGGATAGTAGTAATATTTGGCGACCTTGTAGAAGCCGAGCTTCTGGTCGTCATAGGGGCCGACAAATTCGGTGGCGTCGATCGTGCCCTTTTCAAGGGCGGCGTAGACATCACCGCCGGCGATCTGCTGCGGCGTGACGCCAACCTTCTGCATGACCTGGCCGGCAAGTCCGGCGATGCGCATCTTCAGGCCCTTCAGGTCATCGATGGTGTTGATTTCCTTGCGGAACCAACCGCCCATCTGCGCGCCTGTATTGCCGAGCAGGATGGAATAGATGTTGTGCTTGGCAAAAAACGCGTTCAGCAGATCGTTGCCGCCGGCCTGATTAAACCAGGCATTGGTCTGGCGAGCATTGAGGCCGAAGGGAATAGCGGTGCCGAGGGCGAAAGTTGGGTCTTTGCCGACATAATAATAGGAGCAGGTATGCGCCATCTCGACTGTTCCGGCGCTGACTGCATCTGCCGCCTGGAGAGCCGGAACGATTTCACCGCCGGCAAAATGTTGGATGACGAAGTTGCCGCCCGAGGCTTCTTTCACATGATCGGCAACCAGCTGCCCCGCGCCAAAGAGAATATCCAGCCCCTTGGTGAAAGAGGACGTCATGCGCCATGTGATCTGCGGGTTTTCCTGCGCGATAGCGGGTGCTGCGAGGGCTGCTGCTGTAACGCCTGCGCCGGCGGCGCCCGCGTTTCTGATAAACGATCTGCGATCCATCACTGATTGCCTTGACTGAAGCTTCGGCGAACCGCTTGGTACGCCTCCCGCCGATGTAATAACCACGTCCGATTGCAGCCTTCAAGACAATAGTGGTGATATTTCGGCCAGCCTTGGGTAACCCCAAGTTGAGATCGGCAAATTCGTCAAGTGCCGCGTGCCGGATCGTCGAAGGCGGGGTTGTAGAAGAGCGAGAGTGTCAGACTTCTGGCAATGCGGTCTGCGGTCTGCATGAACCACGCATGCGCTTGCCCGGTGGGCGCGATCTCATCCAGCGTCTGCGAAAACAATGTCAGCCACTGGGGAAAAAGATCGGCGCTCATGCCGCCGACACCCATATGCGCCTGGACAGGCTTTCCGCCATAGGCCCCGGTCTTGAATGCAACGGAAGACCAGAAGCTCTTCATCTTTTCCATGTGCTCCGGCCAGCGGCCTGAAAGCCGGTTGTCGAAGACGGGTCCGAGCATGTCATGCGCACGGACACGCTCGTAAAAGGTCTCGACCAGTCTGGAAATAAATGCCGCATCGACACCCATGCGGGCCATATCCCTTTCGGCGCGTTCCTGCATTGCCGCGCTGTGGGCCGCTCTTGCTGGAATGTCTTCACTCATCAGTTATCGGGTCTGCCTTGGATGGGGTGGAACGCATTGTGGCATGGGTTGTTAACCATGCCACCGGTGGCCTCGCCGTCATTTACTTATTGCAAAGGGAAATGACCGAGTTTGGGCTCGCTGGAATGAATACCAGGAGCAATGGAAGATGGCCAGAATTCTCATTACCGAAGACGAAGACGCTCTGCGTACGTTTGTCGCCCGGGCACTTCGCCTGGATGGACACGAAACCCACGAGGCCGCCGATGGCGAGCAGGGGTTCGAAAAACTGAGCGAACAGGATTTCGATCTTCTCCTGTCCGATATCCGCATGCCGGTGATGGACGGGATCGAACTGGCGCATCGTGCCTCGACGCAATATCCCAACCTCAAAATCCTGCTGATGACGGGATATGCCGAACAGCGTGAGCGTGCGGACGATCTCGTTACCAAGATCATCGACGTCGTTCCCAAGCCCTTCGCGCTGCCGGATATCCGCCTTGCCGTGGCTCGCGCTCTCGCGGCCTGATCAGACAGCGGAGACACTGCGCGATGGGTTTGCGAACCTGTCGCTTCTGCGGCTTTCGCCGTCTGCCTGAAGCAGGCCGCAGTATTTTGCATGCGTAACTGCCGCATGCTCTTTAAAGGCATGAAAACACCCACCATATTCTGGCTAAGCAAGCCGCGGCGATCAAATGCGCCAAGGCTTCGCGGCACTTGCAAATCCAAGATGTGAGATGCCGAAAAGGGGTCTGCCGCTTACGGGGGCTCCAATCCCAACGTTCCGATCTGTGCCGAAAGCGGGCAGGCCGGCAAAGGAGGCTAGGAATATGAACATTGAAAAATACTCAGAGCGGGTCCGCGGATTTCTTCAATCCGCCCAGACCTATGCGCTGGCGCAAAACCACCAGCAGTTCGCAGCCGAGCATGTGCTCAAGGCGCTGCTCGATGACGACCAGGGTATGGCGTCCTCGCTGATCGAGCGCGCAGGTGGCGATGCAAAGGAAGCGCGGCTTGCCAATGATGCGGCGCTGGCCAAATTGCCCAAGGTTTCCGGCGGCAATGGCGGCCTCTCGCTGACAGCGCCGCTCGCGAAGGTCTTTGCGACCGCTGAAGACGTGTCGAAAAAGGCAGGCGATAGCTTCGTGACCGTCGAGCGGTTGCTTCAGGCGCTCGCGATCGAGACCTCCGCATCCACCTCCTCGTCGCTCAAGAAGGCGGGCGTGACGGCGCAGGCACTCAATCAGGCGATCAATGATATCCGCAAGGGCCGCACGGCCGATAGCGCCAATGCCGAACAGGGTTTTGATGCGCTGAAGAAATTCGCCCGTGACCTGACGGAGGAAGCGCGCGAAGGCAAGCTCGATCCGGTGATCGGTCGCGATGACGAAATTCGCCGCACGATCCAGGTTCTGTCGCGCCGCACCAAGAACAACCCCGTGCTGATCGGTGAGCCGGGCGTCGGTAAGACGGCCATCGCCGAAGGCCTGGCGTTGCGCATCATCAATGGCGACGTGCCGGAAAGCTTGAAAGACAAGAAGCTGATGGCGCTCGATATGGGCGCGCTGATTGCGGGTGCGAAGTATCGCGGTGAGTTCGAGGAACGTCTGAAGGCTGTGCTGAATGAGGTTCAGGCAGAAGCGGGTGGAATCATCCTCTTTATCGATGAGATGCACACGCTGGTTGGTGCCGGTAAGGCGGATGGCGCGATGGATGCTTCCAACCTCCTGAAGCCTGCTCTTGCCCGTGGCGAGCTTCACTGCGTCGGTGCAACCACGCTCGATGAATATCGCAAGCACGTGGAAAAGGATCCGGCACTTGCCCGTCGCTTCCAGCCGGTTCTGGTTGACGAGCCGACGGTCGAGGACACGATCTCGATCCTGCGTGGTCTGAAAGAGAAATACGAGCAGCATCACAAGGTCCGTATCTCGGATTCGGCCTTGGTTGCGGCTGCGACGCTTTCGAACCGCTACATCACCGATCGCTTCCTGCCGGACAAGGCCATCGACCTGATGGACGAAGCCGCATCGCGTCTTCGCATGCAGGTAGACTCCAAGCCGGAAGAGCTGGACGAACTGGATCGTCGCATCATCCAGCTCAAGATCGAGCGCGAAGCCTTGAAGCAGGAGACGGATGCGTCTTCGGCCGACCGGCTGAAAAAGCTTGAGGATGAGCTGACTGATACGGAAGAAAAGGCGGATGCCCTGACGGCCCGTTGGCAGGCGGAAAAGCAGAAGCTCGGACATGCTGCGGACCTGAAGAAGCAGCTCGACGAAGCACGCAACGAATTGGCGATTGCCCAGCGCAACGGTCAATTCCAGCGCGCCGGTGAGTTGACCTACGGCATCATTCCAGGCCTGGAAAAGGAACTGGCGACGGCGGAAGAGCGCGACAGCAACGGTGCCGCCTCCATGGTGCAGGAAGTGGTGACGGCGGACAATATTGCCCATGTCGTCTCCCGCTGGACGGGCATTCCCGTCGACAGGATGCTGGAAGGTCAGCGCGAGAAGCTGCTGCGCATGGAAGACGAACTCGGCAAGTCCGTAGTCGGCCAGGGCGAAGCGGTTCAGGCCGTGTCGAAGGCGGTGCGCCGTGCGCGTGCCGGCCTTCAGGACCCGAACCGTCCGATCGGCTCCTTTATCTTTCTCGGCCCGACGGGCGTAGGTAAGACGGAGCTGACCAAGGCGCTGGCGCGCTTCCTCTTCGACGACGAAACCGCGATGGTTCGCCTCGACATGTCGGAATATATGGAGAAGCACTCCGTTGCCCGGCTGATCGGTGCGCCTCCCGGCTATGTCGGCTATGAAGAAGGCGGTGCTCTGACGGAAGCGGTTCGCCGCCGGCCGTATCAGGTCGTGCTGTTCGATGAGATCGAAAAGGCGCATCCGGACGTCTTCAACGTCCTGTTGCAGGTGCTGGATGACGGCCGTCTGACCGATGGCCAGGGCCGCACCGTCGATTTCAAGAACACCATCATCATCATGACCTCGAACCTCGGTTCGGAGTTCCTGACGCAGATGGGCGACAGCGACACGGTGGAGTCTGTCCGCGAAATGGTGATGGAGCGCGTGCGCGGTCACTTCCGCCCCGAATTCCTCAACCGTATCGACGACATCATCCTCTTCCATCGCCTGCATCGCGATGAGATGGGTGCGATTGTCGATATCCAGCTTCGCCGCCTCGTTTCGCTGCTCAGCGATCGCAAGGTGACGCTCGACCTGGACGAGGATGCCCGGATCTGGCTGGCCAACAAGGGTTACGACCCTGCCTATGGTGCACGCCCGCTAAAGCGTGTCATTCAGAAGTCCGTTCAGGACAGGCTGGCCGAGATGATCCTGGGTGGCGAGGTTCCTGATGGTTCTACCGTCAAGGTGACCTCCGGTACCGACAGACTGCTGTTCAAGGTCAAGCAGCCATCTGTGCATGATGGCGTGGCAGACGCCGCCTGATTTGATTAAGGGCTCCTTCGGGAGCCCTTTTTCGTTGTTGCGGTTTTATCGAGAAGAGACAGACTTACTCTGCGTCACCAGTGACGACGCCGACGAAAGGCAATTCGCGGAAGGCATAGGCCACATCCATGCCGTAGCCGACGACGAAGTAGTCCGGGCATTCGAAGCCGACGAAATCAGCCTCCAGATCTTCCTTGCGCTTGACCTTCTTGTCCAGCAGCACGGCGATGGAGACGTTGCGGGCGCCACGCTCGAAAAGCAGTTCCTTGGCAAAACGCAGCGTGCGACCGGATTCGAGAATATCGTCGATCAGAAGAACGTCGCGGTCCTTCACGTCGCTGTCGATATCCTTGACGATCTTGACGCCTTGCGAAACGGTGCCGGTGCCGTAGCTGGAAAGCGTGATGAATTCGACTTCCGGTGCAAGGCCGCTATCGTGCAGCGCGCGGATGAGGTCGGCAGCGAAAATGAAGGAGCCCTTCAACACCGCAATGACCAGCAGGTCCTTTGTCGGGCCCTGGGCGATGTGCTTTGCCATGTCGCGGTTGCGCTCGGCGATCTGGTCGGCGGTGTAAAGCGGCTCGATGTTTTTTCCACGAACGACGGGCATTGTGTCTCCTGCATTGCTTCGCAACCAGACAGAACCTGCCGGCGGATGAAATGAAGGGGCTGCGGTAGCACAGTCAGCGGGCGGAAGCATCCGTTTCGATAAAGGAAAGCTTGATTTCTGGCGTTTTTCCACCGGGATGGCGCAGTTTTGCCGAGAAGCCATGGCTCTGGCCGGGACCGATCTCGGTGATGGGCGGCTCGATCAGCATGCTGGCGATCTTCTCTCCCTTGGCAGCGAAGAGGTCGGCGCGGATGGAAGGAACCTCCTGAATGTTGTCGGTTCTGTTATCGACAATGCCGTTGATGACCAGGACTTCCATCCCGCCAGCATCCTGCGGGGTGATGCTGATATGCGAGATGGCAAGAGGTTCAGGCGGGGCCTCGACGGCCGGTCTTTCCGTTGGAAGCACGGAAAATCCACCGGACATGAAGAACATGCCGACGGCTGCTGCCGCGACGACGGCCGAATAGCCGTCGACCGAAAGCGAGGAGAGCTTGCGATCGATCCATGCGATCATCGCCTGAAATGTCTCGAGCGCACCGACGGTCCTGCGCTTGCCTTGTTGATAAGCCGCGCGTCGATTGTCGTTTCCGTAGTCACGAAAGACCGTTTCCTTTACGGTCACGAAGTCGGCGTCGATCGTTTCCTGTCGCGTCACGGCTCTTGTCTTTGGCCGGGCAGCAGGGGCATCTGGCATCAAAAGGTCGTAATCATGTGCCGATTGTTTGCGAAATGGACGGAACATAGCCATGAAGTTCCCTTGGTCAGTTTTTCAGCCCGAGTTCACCCCGGGCATTGAAAGGAATCTTGACCAGTCGTAAATTTAATTGGTTAACGCTTCGCAAAGATCGACTGCGTCGAGCCGCGTTTCCCGCCGTTTGCGGGCAAAAAGCGGCAGGGCGGAGATTTAAAGACGCTCAAGCGGATCGGAAAAGAAAGAGACTGGAAAAGCGTTGATCCATTTCGAAAATGTCGGGCTGCGTTACGGCATGGGCCCGGAAATTCTCAGGGACATGACCTTCGATATTCCCAAGGGTTCCTTTCAGTTCCTGACCGGGCCGTCCGGCGCGGGCAAGACGACGCTTCTGCGCCTGCTGCTTATGTCGCTGCAGCCGACGCGCGGTCATATCCGCATGTTCAATCGCGACATCTCGCGCATCCCGAGAAGCGAGCTTCCGATGCTGCGTCGACGCGTCGGCATCGTCTTTCAGGATTTTCGCCTCCTTGATCATCTGACGACCTATGAGAATGTCGCCTTGCCTTTGCGTGTCCGCGGCAAGGAAGAAAGCGCCTATCGCAACGATGTCATCGAGCTTTTGAAGTGGGTCGGTCTGGGAGAGCGCGTCAACGTTCTTCCCGCCATTCTTTCGGGCGGAGAAAAGCAGCGCGCCGCGATCGCGCGCGCGCTGATGGACCAGCCGGAGATCCTGTTGGCCGATGAGCCGACCGGTAACGTCGATCCGCCCATGGCCAAGCGGCTGCTCAATCTCTTTCTGGAACTCAACCGGCTGGGCACCGCCGTCGTCATCGCCACGCACGATTTTGGCTTGATGGATCAGGTGGATGCGCGCCGGATGATTCTGACCGAAGGGCGGCTCGACATCTATGAATGAGATGAACCGTAAGACGCTGAAGCCGAGAGCACCGCAGCAGGGCGCACCGCAGATGCGCATCCGCCCGATGGCGCCGATCCTGCCGCCATCCAACATTCAGGGCAACGCGCTGATCGTCGTCATCGCCATCATGGCCTTTCTCGCCTGTCTGACGCTCGGTGCCGTCAGCATGGTACGCGCCACCGCCGCCAGCTGGCAGAGCCAGATTTCGCGGGAAATCACCATTCAGATCAAGCCCGAAGACGGGCTCGATATGAATGCGGCGCTCAACAAGGCCCGCAATCTTGCGCTGGGTTTCGTCGGCACGCGCGAAGGCACGATCATGGACGACGCCGCGACAAGTCGCCTCCTGGAGCCGTGGCTGGGTTCGGGTCTTGATCTCTCCGAACTGCCGGTGCCGCGCCTCGTGATCATCACCATTGATGAAAACAACCCGCCGGATTTCGAAGCCATGCGGGCAATGCTGAAGACCGAAATCCCGCAGGCCTTTCTGGATGATCACCGCACTTGGGTGGATCGCCTGGTCTCCATGGCTCATACCACGGTGATGATCGGCGTCGGCGTGCTGGTGCTGGTCTTTACCGCCATGGTGCTGACGGTGATCTTTGCCACGCGCGGTGCACTCTCCGGCAACCGGCACATTGTCGAGGTCCTGCATTTCGTCGGCGCCGAAAGCAGCTTCGTCGCGCGAGAATTCCAGAAGCACTTTCTGAAGATCAGTCTCAAGGGGTCAGGTGCCGGCAGTGCTGTCGCGGCGTTCGTCTTTCTTGCGGCAGGCTTCTGGCAGTCGCGATCGCTTGCAACGCCGCAAAGCGATCAGGCGACCGCCTTGTTCGGCTCATTCTCGGTCGGCATCGACGGTTATCTCGGTATCCTTATGACGATGATCATCATCTCGTTGCTGACGACGATTACGGCGCGCATGACGGTCATTCGCACCATTGATGAGATCGACCGCATCCGTTCCGACCCGTCGAAGAGCGATGGCTTATAGGGGCGTTAGTGGTCGAGGACCGGGCACAACCGCCTGTTCCTTGCCATAGTCCCTGCTTATGGTAACTCATGGCAATGAGTCGCATAGACCGGCATGATCATATGGCTGATTCGCCGCGGAACCGAATGTTCTCGCGACGCGGGCCGTTGCGCCGCTTCATCCGTATCGCCATCCTCGTTTTCGTCGTGACTGCCGGTGCCGTTTTCGGCGGATTTTTGTGGTTTGCCGATTCCGTTGCGACCATGCGACCGCCGGAAGGCGCAAGAGCCGATGCCATCATTGTCCTGACCGGAGGTTACCAGCGGATTGACCAGGCGGTCGGGTTGTTGCGCGATAAGGTCGGAAAGCGGCTGCTCATTTCAGGCGTGAACCCATCCACGACACGCGCGCAAATCAGGAGGATGACGCAGAGTTCTCCCGATCTCTTCGCCTGCTGCGTCGACATGGGCTACAAGGCGATCGACACGATTGGCAATGCCAATGAGGCTGCAGGGTGGATACGCGACAAGGGCTACACCTCGATCGTCGTCGTTACCAACAATTACCATATGCATCGAAGCCTGCATGAGCTCAGAAGTGCGAGTCCCAATACTGAGTTTATCGCCTATCCGGTCATCAACTCGGATTTGAGCCGCACCAACTGGTTCGCCAATCCCGACGTGTTGCGCACCATGATCTCCGAATACGCGAAATTCGTCGTCGCCGCACTTCGCGACCTGACGGGCATCGGCAAAGGCAATGGCCTGAGAGACTGAACGGTCGATCCGAAAAACCTTGCGCTGTCTCGGCCACGACCTTCTTGCTGGATAGCTCTTGCTGCATGGCCCCGGTTTCGTGTAGGCGTTGCCCATCTGCGCTGGCGTGAAGAGGCACCCGTCTTCGGCTCAAGCGCCCGGAGACGCCAGACACATGCTCAGACTACGTTCGGTTCTGTTCAACACCTTCTTCTATCTCAATCTCATCCTGCGCATGATCGTGCTGACGCCGATCTACTTCATCGTGCCGCGCAAGCTTGCCTATGAGATCCCGAAGAACTGGGCACGTTCCAACCATTGGCTGATGAAGACGATCGTCGGAACGACTTTCGAGGTCGAGGGTCTGGAAAATATTCCGCAAACCGGCTGCATCTTCGCGCCGAAGCACCAGTCCTTCTGGGACACCTACGCGCTGCTGCCGGACTTGAAGGACCCCGTCTATATCCTGAAGCGTGAACTGATGTGGATACCGCTTTTTGGCTGGTATGTCGCCAAGCAGCGCATGATCCCGGTCAATCGTGCTGCGCGCGGCAAGGCTATGCTGAAGGTGATGGACCGCGCCAAGGAGGAGATGGCGAAGGGTCGCGAGTTGATCATCTATCCGGAAGGCACGCGCCGTCCACCGGGGGCGGAGCCGGAATATCGTTACGGCATTGCGCGCCTTTACCGCGATCTGAAGGTGCCGGTGGTACCGGTGGCGATGCATCCCGGCCTTTTCTGGCCACGCCGGTCCACCATGCGCTATCCGGGGCACTTCAAGGTGCGCATTCTGCCGCCGATCCAGCCCGGTCTCGATCCGGATACTTTCTTCAAGACGTTGATCGAGGTGACGGAAAAGGCGAGCGACGAACTGCTCATCGAGACGGCGCGCAACAATCCCGACCTGCCTATGCCGCCGACCGCGCAGAAGCGGCTCGCCGAGTTGGGTTTCTCGCGCGTCTAACGCTCGTGATCCACGGCTTCGAATGCGGGGCCTTAGTCACGTACGCCGACGAAACGCTTATAACCTTGCTTCCCACCATTTTGTTTTGGTTGCAATAATTTATAATATATCTTAAGGTTGCATCTTGGCTTTCTATTAAGAAATGGCGAAAGTGGGGGAAGATGGCCGGTACTGAGACAAAAATCTTGTCGGTTTCACACTTTGTCGAAGAAGTCATGAAGTGGACGCTTGACGGAGAACAGCCCGTGGCATTCCGTGGTCAAGCATTTGATCAGTGGCACACTCAGCCAAAGCTCTACCGCGATGGAGTGGGCATTGACCATAAAGAGAAAGAGGCTGTTAGAGACCTTATTTCTATTCACCCCCAAGAGTTCCGAGATGATCAAACGATGTTTGATCGCCTCGTCCGGATGCAGCACTTTGAACTGCCAACTCGGTTACTCGATGTCACAACAAACCCTTTGGTAGCACTCTATTTCGCTACGGCACCTTTTTCCCTAAAGGGTTCTCAGAAAAATGGAAAAGTTCAAGCCATATTTATTCCTGAGAAGCGCCGGAGATATTATGACAGTGATAGAGTGAGTTGTATGGCGAATATCGCTAACCTCACGTCTAAAGAAAAGTCTGAATTGACGACTGCGCTTAAGTTGGAGAAAGAGGAGTTCAATAAACAGGCAGTTGTGCTCAAATTGATCAGCTTTGTACGAGCTGAAAAATTTCATTTCACTCCGGACATAGATCCTGCCGACATTAAACTACCTGTTTTCGTGAAACCAAAGATGAACAACCGGCGGATCATAGCTCAGCTAGGAGCTTTCATCCTCTTTGGAAGAAAAAGAAGTTTACTTCCTACCGACTCCGGTCTCAAGCTTAAGAGGCTTATCATAGAACACGATAAAAAGGCGGCAATTAGGATACAACTTGACCGCCTAGGTCTCAACGCAGGCTCCCTGTTTCCTGAGATTGACAAAGCGGCACAAATTATCGCAGACCGCTACGCAACAAAGGCATAGCTGTTTTCTAATTCAGCTTGAATTCCAGCATCAGATTCCGCTGCAGGAACGAGTGGTTGTCGTCCGAGACAAGGATGAGATGGGTGGACCCATCCGGCTGAGGCACGACGTCGATGCCTTCCATATTGTCGATCTGATAGGACGGGCCGGCCTCGATTAGCGTTTCGCCATCAACGATAGCGCCGGGACGAATATCTCCGCCAGCAATACGACGGATACGCATGCCCGCGCCTTCGCTGAAATTGAAGCGGCGCTCCAGCAAAAGCAGGTCGCCATTGGGCAGGAAAGCGCCGTCCGTCGCGGCGAAATCACCATGTTTCTTGACGGCAAACAGCCCCTTGAGCGGCCCGTCCAGTATGACTGCATAGAGATCGCCGTTTCTGTCGACGCTGTCTTCCGCCACCGCAACCAGTGCGCCTTTGAGTGGCGAGTTCTCCGGCGAGGCAACAAGTGTCTCCAGCCCGGCATTGCGTTTCAGGGCGTTGTTGGGAATGAGATGGGGAAGCCTGCCGCGTGGCTTGGCACCGGCGAGATTCTTGTCGGGATAAATGCCGATGCGGTGGAACTGTTCATAGCTGACATAGAGACGATCGCCGCGTACTGCCAGGCCCTCCGCATCCATGTCCACCTTTCTGCGTGCGGCGGTTCCATTCTCGTTCAGCATCGGATCGATATGCAACATTGACACGCCGGAAAGAGCCCCGGTCTTGCTATCGCGCTCGATCTCGCCGGTCATCCAGTGGCCGGTATCCAGAACCGCAACGAAGCTGCGTCCGTCTGCTCGAAAGCGCACACTCGAAATTGCCCCGAAATCAGGGTCGGACGAGCGCATGGACAGTCCGCCGATAAATTCCAGCTTGCCGAAATGCCTTTCACTCGATCCGGTCAGAAAATCCCGGATTGGTGAAGAGGTCACAGCCACTTCGGGAGAGGAGGCGCCGATTGCGGCCGGGCTGAGAATGGCAAGAACAAAAGCCAGCGTAGCGACGGGGCGTGCGAACGATCGGCGGGGGAAAACGCCCCCGCTGCGACGTGTCTTATCCCGCACGGCGCATCCTGCGGGACGGCTTGCCGGAGCTTGCGCTGGTATCCTCGAAGAGAGCGGCAAGTTGCTCGGTCATGGCGCCCGCCAGTTCGTCCGCATCCACAATGGTCACAGCACGGCGATAGTAGCGTGTCACGTCGTGGCCGATACCAATCGCCAAAAGTTCGACAGGCGAACGCGTCTCGATCTGCTCGATGACGGCACGTAGATGCCGTTCGAGATAGTTGCCCGGATTGACGGACAGCGTCGAGTCGTCCACCGGCGCGCCGTCGGAGATCATCATCATGATCTTGCGCTGCTCCGGCCGGTTGATCAGGCGGTTATGCGCCCACATCAGTGCTTCGCCGTCGATGTTTTCCTTGAGCAAGCCCTCGCGCATCATCAGGCCAAGATTGCGCCGCGCACGGCGCCACGGCGCATCCGCGCTCTTGTAGATGATGTGGCGCAGGTCGTTCAGACGGCCGGGCGACGGCGGCTTGCCGCTGGCAAGCCATTGTTCGCGCGACTGTCCACCCTTCCAGGCCTTTGTGGTGAAGCCGAGGATTTCCACCTTTACGCCGGAGCGTTCCAGTGTGCGGGCCAGAATATCGGCACAAGTCGCGGCAACCGTGATCGGTCGACCCCGCATGGAGCCCGAATTGTCGATGACGAGCGAAACGACCGTGTCGCGGAATTTCGTATCGCGTTCCTTCTTGAAGGAAAGCGGCTGCATCGGATCGATGATGAGTCGCACGAGACGTGCCGGATCGAGGTAGCCCTCTTCCAGATCGAAATCCCAGGAGCGGTTCTGCTGCGCCATCAGGCGGCGCTGCAAGCGGTTTGCCAAGCGTCCAACGGCGCCTTGAAGATGCGCCAACTGCTTGTCGAGGAAGGCCCGCAGGCGATCCAGCTCCGCTTCGTCGCAGAGTTCCTCAGCGTGAATTTCCTCATCGAATTCCTGGGTGAAGATGCGGTAGTCGACCTTCTCGTTGAAATCGTCGAAGGGGCTGTTCGGGCGGCGGGTTTCGCCGGGCGTTTCGGAATCCTCGTCGAGATCATCGGACATTTCGTCCTCCGACATCTCGGCGCCATCCATCTCGCCATCTTCCATCTGCTCCTGAGAGGCTTCGGTCTCCTCCGCAGGAGCGGCATCGGAGCCCGCGTCTTCCTCGACCTGTTCTTCCTGCTGCTCGTTGCTGCGCGGCTGGTCTTCGTCGGATTCGGCTTCCTGCGATTCCGGCTCGTCATTCTCGTCGCCGAAATCCTCCGCCATCTGCATGGAGGTCAGCATTTTGCGAACGAGCTTGGAAAACGCCTTCTGGTCTTCGATGACGGAGGAGAGATCCTTGAGGTCACCAGACGCCTTGTCTTCGATGAACGGACGCCAGACATCGAGAATCTTGCCAGCACTTTCCGGCGGCTTTTCACCGGTCAGCTTCTCGCGGACCAACAGCGCCACAGCCTCGGCAATCGGTGCATCTTCCTGGGTGTTGATCGCGCCAAAGTTCGCCTTGGCGTATTTCTCCGTGTTCATCGCACGAATGTTGTTCGCCATGCCCGGCATGCGAAGCGCGCCGATGGATTCGACACGCGCCTGTTCGACAGCATCGAAGATCTGCCGTGCATCGGCACCCTGCGGCGACATCGTGGCATGAACATCGCTATCGTGGCAGGCAAGGCGAAGCGCCATGGAATCGCCAAGTCCGCGGGTGATCGCGACTTCCTGTGCCGTCGGCTTCTTGGAAATTTCCGGCAGCCGCATGCGCTCGCCGGCAAGACCCGGGCGCTCATTGGCGAAAACCACTTCGACTTCGGAACTACCCGCGACAGAACGCACACAGCCGGTGATCGCCTGACGCAGCGGTTCGGTATCGATCACCGTGCTGGATTTGGGTCTCACATTGTCGCCGCGCGCTGCCATGGTCTTTCCTGTCGATTCTGAACGCTCCGCGCAGACTTCGAAAGTCACGCTGGAGCGTCTTCGTCTTCACGCTTTAATCTGCGCATTTCCGGACGCAAAACCGATGCCACTTTTGCTGGAAATGCTCTAGTGATCTCCCGGCTTTCGCCGGAAGGATCAGGCGCTGAGAACGATGTTTGCCGCGCTTTCCTTCAGCTCGACGCCGAAAGCGCGCTGGTACTGCTCTGCCACGAGCGTCCGCTCCAGCTCATCGCACTTGTTGAGGAAGGTCACGCGGAAGGCAAAGGCGAGATCGCCAAAGATTTCTGCGTTCTCTGCCCAGGTGATGACGGTACGCGGGCTCATCACGGTTGAGAGGTCGCCATTGATGAAGGCCGAGCGGGTAAGATCGGCAACGCGAACCATCTTCGATGCGGTTTCGCGACCCTTCTCGGTGTCGAGGCTCTTCACCTTGGCAACGATGATGTTCACTTCCTGCTCATGCGGCAGATAGTTCAGCGTCGTAACGACCGACCAGCGGTCCATCTGCGCCTGGTTAATCTGCTGCGTGCCGTGGTAAAGGCCGGTCGTATCGCCAAGGCCAACGGTGTTGGCGGTTGCGAAAATGCGGAAGGCCGGGTGAGGGCGGATGACGCGGCTCTGATCGAGCAGCGTCAGGCGACCGGACGATTCCAGAACACGCTGGATAACGAACATCACGTCCGGGCGGCCCGCATCATACTCGTCGAAGACGAGCGCGACATTGTGCTGGTAAGCCCAGGGCAGGATACCGTCCTTGAACTCGGTGACCTGCTTGCCGTCCTTCAGAACGATGGCATCCTTGCCGACGAGGTCGATACGAGAGACATGGCTGTCGAGGTTGACGCGAACGCACGGCCAGTTGAGGCGCGCTGCGACCTGTTCGATATGGGTGGACTTACCGGTGCCGTGGAAGCCGGACACCATGACACGTCGGTTATGAGCAAAGCCTGCAAGGATCGCCAGTGTCGTATCGCGGTCGAAAAGATAATCCGGATCCAGATCGGGCACATAGGCGTCGCCCTGGCTGTAAGCCGGAACACGCAGATCCGTATCGATACCGAAGACCTCACGGACAGAAACAGTCGTATCCGGCAGGTTGGTAATATCAAGGTCAATTTTGCTCATCACGTCTCCAAGGCGGGTAGCAACCACCCGGCCACATCTTCATAAGGCAATTACCAAAAGGGCTTAGCAGAAACCCGATTGCTTTAACAATTGGTAGGCTTGAATGACAGCCCGAAAACGCTCTTCCGAACCGCGATCGCCACCATTAGCATCAGGATGGTGCTTTTTGACAAGCTCCTTATAGCGTCGTTTGATGTCTTCCTGCTTTGCGCCAGCCTCCAGACCGAGCGTGTCGAAGGCTTTCGCTTCCAGTGTTTTCAGTTTGCGGTCCGGCTGGATGCGCTGGCCGCCCGCCCTTCCGTCGCCAAAACCATTGGTGAAGCCAAAAGGATCCCGGATGCGCGCATTTGCAGCACCCGAACGCAAGGTCGAATGAAGCGGGCTGTCGCGCGCTGTCTTGTTCACCCCCACCGTCCATGTGGGTCGGTGGCCGGTGATCGCTTCCTTCTGGTAGCGGGCAATCTCGCTGTCGGAGAGGCCCGAAAAATAATTGTAGCCCTTGTTGTATTCCTTCACATGCTCGAAACAGAACATGAAGAACTGCCCCTCGGCATTGCGGCCGACGGGTGCGCGGTGATTACCAGGCTTGTCGCATCCATCCCACTGACACACGGGGGCTTGAGCCTCCGGCGGTTGGTCTCTCTTGCGACGCGTGCGGATGCGGTCGAAGTATTTCGAATCCAGTTTCATGATATCCCAATTATGGTGCGCAAAAGGGTGCACAACAAGAATTGACAAAGCGGAATGTTGCAGGCTTTTAGGTAGCCCCTTTAGGCCTGTTTGGTAACCCATCGCTCTCCGTCGCCGAATTGCCAGACAGGCTCTAACCAACGTGATCATCAGGAGATGGATGCCATGTCCCTGCGCCAACGCATGGAAAACAAGCTTCGGGAAGCATTTTTGCCGGATCGCCTGAATGTCATTGATGAAAGCCACATGCATGCCGGACACCAGCCGGATATGACCGGCACAGGCGAGACGCATATGCGTGTTCAGATAGTGTCTGAGCAGTTCTCAGGCAAGTCTCGCGTGGACCGCCACCGCGCCATTAATGGGCTATTGAAGCCCGAACTGGATGCCGGCCTGCATGCGCTGGCCATCGAAGCAGCGGCGCCGGGCGAACCGACGCGGTTTTGATTGTCTACAGCGACCGTGAGCCGTTGCAGCTTTATCCCGGATGCTTTTCCGATAGGAAGCTCTGCACCTCAGATGCTGCAACATCATCCGCCACGAAAGACTGGCCGATGCCGTGGGTCAGGATGAAGGTGAGCTTGCCGCCCTTGACCTTCTTGTCTTGGGCGATCGCCGCCATCAGCGTTTCGACCGGCGGAAGTGTGCCTGGGATATCCTTCATCGAGGTGGGCAGGCCCACCGCTTTCAGATGCGCTTCGACGCGGGTTGCATCGTCCGGGCTTGCAAGGTTCATGCGGGCGGAGAACTGGTGCGCCATTACCATGCCAATGGCAACGCCTTCTCCGTGAACCAGCCGTTCGCCGTTATATTCGGTTGCCGCTTCCAGAGCGTGGCCGAAGGTATGGCCGAGATTCAACAGCGCGCGGACACCGTTTTCCTTCTCATCCGCGACAACGACGTCCGACTTCGCCTGGCAGCTCGTGGCGATCGCTTCGATGCGGGCCGGGCCGCCCTTCGCGATCTCCGCCCAGTTCTTCTCAAGCCAGGAGAAGAAATCCGGCTTGTCGATCAGGCCGTATTTGACCACTTCGGCATAGCCTGCACGAAACTCGCGGGGGCTCAGCGTATCGAGAACGGCGGTATCGGCCAGCACCAGATCCGGCTGATGGAAGACGCCGACGAGGTTCTTGCCGTGACGGCTGTTGATGCCGGTCTTGCCGCCGACGGAGGAATCGACCTGCGCCAGAAGCGAGGTTGGAATTTGGACAAAACGGACTCCACGGCGAACGATGCCTGCTGCGAAGCCCGCCAGATCACCGATGACGCCGCCGCCGAGCGCGATGACCGCATCGTTCCGCTCAATCCGCGCGGCAAGGATGGCATCGCAAACGGTGACGAGGTGATCGAAGCTCTTGGTCTTTTCGCCTGCCGGTAGCGTCAGCGATACGGCTTCGATGCCGTCGGTCTGCAGACCATCCATCAGGGTTTCGAGATAAAGCGGCGCGACATGCTCATCAGTGATGATGGCGGCGCGCTTGCCCTTCAGCCGTGAGGAAATTTCTCCACCGGCGCGGCCGATCAGGCCCGGTCCGATGAGGATATCATAGGCACGTTCACCCAGCGGAACATGAACGAGGCGCTCGTCGGTCTGGATGGCAGAGGGCATGGCATCAGGCTTTCTTGGTGAGGCTGGCGATGGCTTCTAGAACTTCCGTGGCGATGATGTCCTTGCGAACATCGCGGGATTCGATGGTGACGTCGGCTTCGCAATAGATGGGGTAACGCTTTTCCATCAGTGCAGCCAGCGTTGCCTTGGGGTTCTCGGTCTTCAGCAAGGGGCGATGATCCCGCTTGTTGACACGTTCCCATAGCACTTCGAGATCGGCTTTCAGCCAGAGCGAAACGCCGCCACGCTTGATGTGTCTACGGGTATTCTCATTGATGAAGGCTCCACCACCGGTGGAGACGACCTTGGGTCCACCACGCAAAAGCCGCTTGATCACCCGCGTTTCCAGTGCCCGAAATTCGTCTTCGCCATAGCTGGCGAAGAGTTCCGAGATCGTCATGCGCGAGACGCGCTCGATCTCGTCATCCGTATCGATGAAGGGGATCCTCAACTGCTGCGCGACCGACCTGCCGATTGCAGATTTTCCTGCACCCATGAGCCCAACAAAGACGATGTTGCGCCTGCCTAGGGCGGCACGCGCTTTTTCTCCCAGGCTCTGGGGAAGAGATAAGTTGGTTTCGCTCATGAATGATGGCCCATTTGGCTTCGGTATCTTCAAATGTTTACCAAGCGTCAAGCCAAATCGCGCCTTATAAGCATGTCGCGCAAAAGTGTGCAGCGGTTTTGCGATAACGACATGCGATGAAACAAGAACCTAAAGCCTAAAGCGCGAATCCGAAGGATCGCGGCGCGCTTTAGGCCATAGAAACAGCCTGATCGGATGACACCGATTGTCATGCGGGAAGGCCAGCGACGCCATGCCCTTGCCAAGATGTTCCCACAGGCAAGGCGACCAAGTGCTGCGGAGTGATCATGCCCACCCTTTTCCGTTTCATCTTCATCCTCGCGGCCATCGCCGGCATCATCTATGGGAGCATGGTATCGCTTGTGTCGCTGGTGAAACCGCGCGAACGGGAAGTCACGGTGCGCGTTCCTTCCGAGCGCCTCAACCCGCCCACACCTTGAGGAGCAGGCAAGGCATGTCTCGCCAGGATCATGCACGACTGGAAGGCTTTCTGGAAATGATGAGCGCCGAGCGCGGTGCGGCGATGAACACGCTTGCTTCCTATGAGCGGGATCTCACCGACCTGATGGCGTTTCTCTCATCGCGCCAGGCGTCATTGACCGAGGCAACCACAGCCGACCTCTCGGCCTATCTCGCTCATCTCTCCGCCCAAGGCTTTGCTGCATCCTCGCAGGCACGGCGCCTTTCTGCGCTCCGGCAGTTTTACAAGTTTCTCTATTCGGAAGGTGTTCGCACTGACGATCCGACCGGAATACTGGACGCGCCACGCAAAGGTCGATCTCTTCCTAAAACCATGAGCGTTGCCAGCGTCACAGCACTTCTCGCCAAAGCCGCGGAAGAAGCGAGCCTGGAAGGGCCGGGGCAACTGGGGCGCATCCGCATGCATCTTCTGCTGGAACTGCTCTATGCAACGGGCATGCGCGTTAGCGAACTCGTCTCCTTGCCGGCCAAGGTCCTGCGTCACGAAGGCCGTTTCCTGATGATCCGCGGCAAGGGCAATAAGGATCGCGTCGTCTTGCTGTCACGAACGGCGATCGAGGCGATGGAGAGATATGATGAAGCCCGCAAGGCGCTTGCGCCGAAGGGCAAGTCAGACGAAGAAAGCCCCTGGCTTTTTCCCTCCGCCGGCAAGGAGGGGCATCTGCCCCGTCAGGTGTTCGCCCGCGACTTGAAGGATATCGCCATCCGCGCCGGGCTCACCCCGTCGGCTGTCTCGCCGCATGTGCTGAGGCACGCCTTTGCCAGCCATCTTCTGCAGAACGGCGCGGATCTGCGCGCAGTGCAGGAACTGCTGGGCCATTCGGACATTTCAACGACACAAATATACACACATGTGTTGGAAGAACGCCTCCAAGAGTTGGTACAAACGCACCACCCTCTTGCCAAACAGGGCAAAAACCTTGATTAGAGCGACCGGAACCGCCGGGAGAGCCCGGTCAAACCTTGCGCAAAACGATCGGAAACGGATCTCATGCTCAGCTATCTCGACTTCGAAAAACCCATTTCGGACCTGGAAGGCAAGATTCTTGAACTGAAGAAACTGGCCGCAGAAGACGAGAGCATAGATACGTCCGAGGAAATTTCGCGTTTGGAAGCGCGCGTCAACGACGCGATGCAGGACATCTATTCCAAGCTGAATGCCTGGCAGAAGACGCAGGTGGCCCGCCACCCGCAGCGCCCTCACTTCATCGACTATGCGAGCGCGCTCTTCACCGACTTCACGCCGCTGGCCGGCGACCGCAAATTTGCCGAAGATGCCGCCATCCAGGCAGGTCTTGGCCGTTTCAACGGCCAACCGGTCGTCATTATCGGTCAGGAAAAGGGCAACGACACGAAGTCGCGGCTCAAGCACAATTTTGGTAGCCCGCGTCCGGAAGGGTACCGCAAGGCGATCCGCGTTCTGGAACTTGCGGACCGCTTCTCTCTACCCGTCGTGACGCTCATCGATACCGCCGGCGCTTATCCAGGTGTCGGTGCTGAAGAACGCGGCCAGGCGGAAGCCATCGCCCGGTCGACGGAAATGTGCCTGAACGTCAAGGTGCCGATCGTGTCCGTCGTCATCGGCGAAGGCGGCTCCGGTGGCGCCATCGCGATCGCCACCGGCAACCGTGTGTACATGCTCGAACACGCAATCTATTCGGTGATCTCCCCCGAAGGCGCAGCCTCCATCCTCTGGCGCGACTCAACCCGCGCCAAGGAGGCCGCGACCAACATGAAGATCACTTCGGATGACCTGAAGGCGCTCGGCGTCATCGACGGTATCATCCCGGAGCCAATCGGTGGCGCCCATCGCGATCCTTCAGGCGTGATCGCCGCAACGGGGAAAACAATCGAATCTGCGTTGAAAGAACTGACGGCGCAAACCGGCAGCCAGCTTCGCGCCGAACGTCGTCAGAAGTTCCTGGATATCGGCCGCAGCCTGTAATTCGCTCGACCATGTTTTCTGTTTGCAAAGGCGCGCCGCTCGCGGTGCGCCTTTTGCTTATCTGTGGTTCACACTGCCACGCGATAGGCCCGCCTTCTCGCAAACGACGCTTTTATCTCGCACAAATATGAAATATGAGGAATATTTCATATTTGTGACAGCAGGAGACAGTGATGTCGGTATTGGCGTCGGTAGGCGATGATTCCCGATCCCCGTTAAGGCTTCTGGAAAAGCCGCTGGCGTCCGGCATGTCGCGTGAGGTCTATGCTCTTCCCGGTACCAATATGCTCGTGAAGGTGCAGACAAAGATACCGCCACGCCGCTACTTCCAGAACATCCGGCTGCTATATCTAGTGCGGCGTTTTTATAAGGCTATCGTGCCACTGCGGCGCGAATTGAGAGAGTATGAACGGGTCGCACATGAAGGCCCCAGAACCGCGCGCCATCTCCAGCATTTTGCAGGCGTCGTTTCCACCGACAGGGGCACGGGCATTCTCGTGAAGGCTGTGCGCCGGAGGAACGGTGCCCTTGCGATGACCCTTCAGGATGCGATCGAGAGCGGGCAATACAGCCAGCAGACGGATGCTGCGCTTTCGGAATTCCTGGACTGGCTGGTCAAGAGCGAGATTGTTGCCGTGGACGTGCACCTGAAGAATATCGTCGTGGACGAGAAGAACGGTGCACTCGTTCTGATCGACGGCATCGGAGACAAGACCTTCCTTCCCGTCCGGTCATGGTTTTCCTGGCTGAACAGGAGCTATAAGAAGCGACTGGCCCAGTCGATCTATGCAGAAGTGGCGCACCGCTTTATGAAATCAGCGTTGAGCAACCGGACTGTTCTTCTGCTCTTCGTATTCGCAGGTACGATGTTGGGTATCGATATCTCGGATGGCCAGTTGATTGATGGATGAATCTTCGTCGTTTCCAATAAGCCCTTGGACACCTGCATCCTACCCCAGCAAACTATTGACTCGATCTCGATCTTACGTTGTATCGTTGATCAAGGGACGTAGGGGCGTCTCCAAGGGGTAAAGGGACATCATGAAAAAGATTTTGACGCTGCTGGTCGCAGGACTGGCCCTGACCGCCTGTGCAAAAAGACCAGATGCTATTGTTCCAGTCGATGTGCCGATGGCCGCTTATGGCAACATGGACTGCCAATCATTGGCGCAGGAATACCTGAAGGAGCAAACCGCTCTATTGGCCGTCTCCAAGCAACAGAGCGATGCCGCAACAGGCGATGCTTTCGGCGTCTTTCTAATAGGCGTTCCGATGTCAAGCACCTTTGGTGGTGATAAGGAAGGTCAGGTGGCTGTCACGAAAGGCAAAGTCAACGCTATCGAAGCCAATCTGAGAAGCAAAGGCTGCAACATTCCGGCGGTGACAAAGCCGGGAAGCAAAAAGGCGGCGAAGTGAACAACGTGATTTCGATGTAAGGTATCACACCTCTAGCGACTCATCGACGATAGAAGAATCGACCGGCGGCAGTTCGTTGGCGGTCATTCTGGTGATCGGAACATACCGCTCCACTGTTGTACTTGTCTCTAGGGCATTGATCGCTTTGCTTAGGCCACGGACTCATTAGTTGAGGCGATCCATATCCTCGTCGCGGCAAGCTTGAGGGCGGCCGTGTAATTATCAGCGCGTCGGTCATATCGCGTCGCGAGGCCTCGCATCTGCTTGATACGATTGAAGAACCGTTCCACGAGATTGCGCTGACGGTAGACCCAGCGGTTTAAGCTGAATGTCTGCTTTCGATTGGCCTTTGCAGGGATATTCGCCCAGCATTTGCGTTGCTTGGCAAAGTTTCGAATTGCGTCGGTATCATATGCCTTGTCGGCGAGAATCGTCGCGCCAGGCCGCAGGTCGCTCAACAGCTTTTCAGCCATCGGTGCATCAGCGGCTTGGCCGGCGGTGAGTTCCAACCGAACCGGTCTACCATCTGCATCGACAAGGGCGTGGATCTTGGTTGTCAGGCCGCCGCGCGAACGTCCCATGCAAGGATTGGCAGATCCCCGTTTTTAGCGTTGGCACCATGCTGGTGAACGCGAACACAAGAGCTGTCGATCATCACGATGTCTCCATCGTAACGCTTTGAAACGGCGTCCAGAAGACGATCCCAGACGCCCGCCTTGCGCCAGCGGGAGAACCGATTGTAAAGCGTCGTGCGCGGGCCATAACGCTCCGGCACATCTCGCCAAGACGAACCAGTCCTGAAACGCCACAGGATGCCGTTGATCACCCGGCGGTCATCGACACGTTCAATTCCACGGCTATTGTTCGGCAAAAGAGGCGCAATGATAGCCCATTCTTCGTCGCTCAATTCGTGACGGCGCATGGCAATCTCCTTTCACGGAAATTGAATCATATACCGTAAATAAGATGAACCCCATTTATGGGGACGCTGCCTAGGACAAAGCTGGAATTCTCAACGGTGCCAAGGCGAGCGACTGACCTCTGCGCGCTCTCCACATACATCGCGTGCGAAATGTCTTCCCCGTGGAATGGAATGTGATTTTTGACCTCGATAGGTAAAGGACGACGCAGCAAGTATTCTTGCCCGGCCATCCGCTGCGGTTCGCAGTTCATGCCATGTGTAAAACCCAGAAGGCATGACTGCACGAAGGAAGATCGGATTTGCACGAGTCCATCTCGAAGCGGATTCGGCCAAAGCGCGCGAGTATCGCCCCACGCTCTAAGGTTGTCAAAAAGTGACACAAGAAGCGCCTAAAAGCGCAGCTTTCTCAGTGGCTTGAAAAAGATGATGGTGCCCCTTGCCGGAATCGAACCAGCACTCCTTTCGGAACCTGATTTTGAGTCAGGCGCGTCTACCAATTCCGCCAAAGGGGCAATTCCGAAGCGTGTCGGTTGGTATGCGGCGGACTATACGAACCGCGGGTCTTTGGTCAACCTGTTTTTGCTGAAAATTTCGTTTGATGAAACTTTGCTTGTCTGCCGCGGGAGCGGCGGTTCTAAGGATTGCAGTTCGGGTGGGACTGGATTAGAGCGATGGTGCTTTCCGCCGCGAAGTGCGTCGCGAGCGTTCAAGGTCGCTCCGCTCGCTTTGAGGCCTTCTTTTGCAAGACCTCGTTCGTGGAGACGCTGAACTTCTTCGAAGCGGGGTGCATTAGTTTCCACCTGTTCAAGTGGTTTGCAGGATTTCGGCGTTATGAGGACGATGATGAGCGTAGGTGTTTCAGCAGAAAAAAGCCGCATGGTTTCGGAGTTGCTCGTCACGACGGGTATGATCTTCACGGTTGGGTCGGCGTTGGGGTTTCAGCATATTGGCGGCTATACGCCGTGCGCGCTTTGCCTGTTGCAGCGTGATCCTTACTATTATGCGATCCCGATCGGCGTTCTAGCCATCCTCGCGAGCATCTTCAAGCTACCGGCGGCACTGACGCGGGTGCTGCTCGTCGTGATCGGCGTCGCCATGCTCATTGGGCTCGGGCTTGGCGTCTATCATTCGGGTGTTGAATGGGGTTTTTGGCCGGGTCCGACGACCTGCGCCACCGGCGCACCCTCCATCACCACCAATGCCGGCAATCTCTTGAATGATCTCAACGCCATCAAGGCCCCATCCTGCAACGAGGCAGCGTTGCGTGTTCTAGGGCTCTCATTTGCGGGCTGGAACGTGATCGCAAGCGCAGTGCTTGCCGGCATCGCGTTTTGGGGTGCGAGCCGTAAAAGCGCTTGATCAAAGAGAGATACGGACTTAGAGCGCACCGCGATGTGTGGAGCGCGCGGTTCGCTTTAAGCTTTTCGTGTGAATCCCGTTATTCAAAGTGCCGTGCGTCCTATTGGACGCACAAAGTGCGCTCTATCTCTGAGACTGCACGCATCATGCTTTCCGAAAATCGGTTTCGATTCTCGGGCGTATGCTGTAGCCGTTGCATAGCGCTTCGTCCGCTCTAACGGTACGAGGGACACAGAATTCGTGCCTACATTTGCCGTCGGAGGCAGTCCTAAAAATCAGGGCTGCAGTTCGGTATCCCAGTAGAGATAGTCCATCCAGCTTTCGTGCAGGTAGTTCGGCGGGAAAGACCGTCCGTTGTTGTGCAGGTCCTGAACCGTTGGCTGGTAGGGATGCTGGTGCGGGAACATACCGGCCTGTTTCGGTAGCTTACTGCCCTTTTTCAGGTTGCAGGGAGAGCAGGCCGCCACGACGTTGTGCCAGGTCGTCTCTCCGCCATGGGCGCGGGGGATGACGTGGTCGAAGGTCAGGTCGTCGCGAGATCCGCAATACTGGCACTCGAACTTGTCGCGAAGGAACACGTTGAAGCGGGTAAAGGCGGGGTTTCGCGTTGGCTGAACATAAGTCTTGAGGCTGACGACACTCGGCAATCGCATCGAAAAACTGGGAGAGCACACCGCGTGGTCGTATTCCGCGATGATGTTCACACGGTCGAGGAAGACTGCCTTGATCGCGTCCTGCCAGGACCAGAGCGACAAGGGATAATAACTCAGTGGCCTGTAGTCTGCGTTCAGGACGAGCGCCGGCAGGGCCTGTGGTGAAACTGCAATCGTCAAGGGCGTCTCCTGAGCGATTCTGCATCTACATCTGTATATTAGGTCTGTTGTTACAGGATTGTGAAGCCTCTAAATGAAGCGCGGAAAGAAAGGCGGATTTCAGGCAATCTGTAGCGCATCGCGCCGCGTGATCGAAGCGTAATAGGCCCAGAAAATGCGCGCGGCGACTGACTGCCACGGCGACCAGAAAAGCGCCCTTTCGGCAAGATCGTTTCGGCTCGGACGGACGTCCAGCGCGAAGGCGTGCATCACGGCGGCCTGAAGTGCCACATCTCCAGCCGGGAAGATATCGGCGTGCCCGCCGCAGAACATCAGATAGACTTCCGCCGTCCAAGGGCCGATGCCTTTCAGGGCCGTCAATCGTTGCATCGCGACGGTTGGTTCCAACTGGCTGAGTTCGATCAGATCCAGTTCTCCTGCGGCAACTGCCGAGGCGAGTGACAAGAGTGTCGTCCGTTTGGCATTCGACAAGCCAAAGCTTGAGAGGGTCGCCTCATCCACGGCGAGAAAACGCTCGGCCGTCATGGTTTTTGTGCCCGCCACCATGCGGCGCCAGATGGCATCGGCGCTTGCCCGAGAGACCATCTGCGAGACGATGATATGCGCCAATCCAGCAAATCCGGCCTCGTTCAGCCTGAGCGGGATTTCACCCGCCCGCTCGATCACCGGCTCCAGCCGTGGATCTATCATGCGAAGCGCTGCCACGCCCTCGTCGATATCCTCCGTGGATTGAATGATCTTCATTTCAGAACCCGGTCCATAATGACAGTTCGCCGCAAAACGTGGCAGAAGACATCATGACTTCACCCCTTCGTCAAAATCCAGTCTTTCGCTTTGCGCCCAGTCCCAACGGCCCGCTGCATCTGGGGCATGCGCTTTCGGCTTTCCTGAACCATGACATGGCCGTCGCGCAAGGTGGGCTCTTCCTGCTGCGTATCGAAGATATCGATTTGATGCGCTGCACCCCTGCTTTCGAGCAGGGTATCTATCAGGATTTGCGCTGGCTCGGCTTGCAGTGGAAAGAGCCTGCTCGGCGGCAATCGGAGCATTTTTTGGAATATCGTGCGGCGCTTGATCGTCTTATCGAGATGGGGCTGGTCTACCCAGCCTTCATGAGCCGCGGCGAGATCAAGGCTTTTGTTTCGGAGTACGAGTCAGCCGGTCGAAGCTGGTTGCGCGATCCGGATGGTGCACCGCTCTATCCGCCACTGGACAAGGAGCGTGGCCCCCAAGAGGTCAAAGCCTTGCTGGCGTCCGGTGCCAAACATGCCTGGCGCCTGAATATGGAGAGAGCGCTCGCGCAGCTTTCCGATCCTTTGGTCTGGTTGGAGTTGGGGCAGGGCAGTCAGACATCGATCAAGGCGGATCCGGCTGCCTGGGGTGATGTGGTTCTGTCCCGGTCCGATGCCCCGTCCAGCTATCACCTGTCCGTCGTCATTGATGATGCGCTGCAGGGCGTGACGAAGGTTGTGCGTGGGCTCGATTTATTCCATGCCACATCCGTGCATCGGCTGCTTCAGGCGCTGCTTCATCTGCCGGTGCCGGAGTATCATCATCACCGCCTGATTTTAGCGTCGGATGGGCGCAAGCTGTCGAAGAGCGAAGGCAGCACAGGGCTGACGGTTCTGCGTGACGCGGGTTGCACGCCTTCAGATGTCCGCCGCTTCGTCGGCCTCTAGCGCCCGTCTGAGGCTGCCGGTGCGGATGCCAGCCTTCACCACCCGGCGAACCCGGTACTTCATCAGCGCCGCATTGACCTCAGCACCCAGCATGAAGATAACGCCGACCATATAGAGGAAGACGAGGACGATCATCACCGAGGCGAGACCGGCATAGGTGGCGGCATAGTTGGCGAAGGTGGCCAGGTAGTAGGCAAAGATCGCAGCGCCGATGATCCAGAAAATCATCGTCAGCAGAATACCGGGCAGAACGTCCCACAGTTTGCGGCGGCCTGCCGGCAGCCACAAATGCGCGGCGACAAGGCCTGCGGTCAAGACCACGATAGTCCCGTAAAGGCCGAGATTGGAAACCAGTTGCAACACCTCTGTCAGAAGGGAAGAGCGGGTTTCGACGAATTTTAAAGCGACAGGAACGGCAACCAGGACGATGCTGATGCCGGCAAAGATGATGACGGCGAGCACGACGTAGAAGAGGCTGAGAAGACGGGTGATGTACCACCAGCGGGTTTCGGTGACGCGGTATGCTCGGTTCAGCGAAATGCGGATGGCTTCCACGCCATTGGAGGCGAAGTAAGCCGCCGCCAGAACCGAGATGGTCAAAAGCCCGCCACGCGGGATCGTCAGAACCTGCTGAACCTGCGCCGCAAGCGGACCGGCAATGGCCTCCGGCCACGTGTCGAAGATCAGATGAACCGCTGTTTCCGAAAACTGATCCGCACCGAGAAAGCTTGCAAGTGCCGTCCCGAAAATCAGGAAGGGAAAAAGCGCCAGAAGGCCAGACAATGCGACATGGCTTGCCATGGCCCAGCCGTCATCCTCGGCAAAGTGGATATAGGCGTCATAGGCAACTTTGCGGGCGAGGCTTAAAGCGGCAGCCATGTCACCTCCTTGATCAGAATTTCATTCGTAACGAGCAATGAAATATGGGAAATGGGTTTCGAATTGTATAGCGCCCGAAACCATGCATCGGTTCCATTTTACCGATAAGAATTGTGCGCTATTCAACGGGACGCAAGCTTCTTTGCCTGCTTGTCGAAGTATCGAGGATACCATGTCTGAAAAGCCCGTCATCATCATCACCGGATGCTCTACCGGCATTGGTGCTTATTGCGCCGGCGCGCTTCACCGTGATGGCTGGCGGGTCTTCGCCACGGTGCGCCGAACGGAGGATATGGCGGCATTGGAAGGTCAGGGCATCGAAGTGCTGATCATGGACTATACCCGGCCGGAAACCATTGCCGCTTTGGTGGATGAGGTCGCAGCCCGCACCGGCGACCGCATCGATGCGCTCTTCAACAATGGCGCTTATGGGCAGGCCGGCGCGGTGGAGGATATTTCCGTCGCGGTGCTGCGCCAGCAATTCGAGACCAATGTGTTCGGCTGGCACGACCTGACCTGCCGTGTCATCCCATTCATGCGCAGACGAGGGCAGGGACGAATCGTTCATTGCTCTTCCATCCTTGGGCTGGTTCCCTATCGATATCGCGGCGCTTACAACGCGTCGAAATTTGCTTTGGAAGGGCTCGGTATCACCTTGCGCATGGAGTTGGAGGGCAGCGGCATTCATGTCAGCCTCATCGAGCCCGGCCCGATCGCCTCGAATTTTACGGCGACGGCCTTGAAGCACATCAAGGCCAATATCGATATCGAGAATTCGGCGCATGCGCAGGAATACAGACGCCAGCTTGCCCGGCTGGAAGGCAGCGGACCCGTCAACAAGCATAAGCTCGGTCCTGAGGCGGTGTACAAGGACCTGCAACATGCTTTGACGGCGCGTCGTCCAAAGCCGCATTACGTGATCACTACGCCGGCAAAGCAGGGTGTGCTGTTGAAGCGTCTACTACCAGCTTCTCTATTTTACCGACTTCTTCGCAAGTTCGACTAGCTAAATCGCCATCTCATCCGTTAGAACGCTTGCGGTTGTCGTTATCGCAAAGAACGTTAACCATTTTGCGCGACATGCTGAGGGAGGCAATAGGATGTCCAGCTTTACCACCGTGCTTGCGGTCATTGTCATGGGGCTGGTCGTGCTGGTTCTCATCCGTGGTCTGTTCAACATGTTGAAGGGGACCGATGCCAACCGCTCCAACCAGTTGATGCAGTTGCGGCTTATTCTGCAGGCCCTTGCAATCGTTTTGATCATGCTGACCTTGTGGCTGACGGGAGGCGGGCGCTGATATGGTGAAGCTCAACAAGATTTACACACGAACCGGCGATGACGGCACCACGGCGTTGGTCTCTGGCCCGCGCCGGGCGAAATATGATCTGCGCGTCGAAAGCTATGGTGACGTGGACGAGACCAATTCGGTCATCGGCATGGCGCGGCTTCATACCGTTGATTTGACCGAACTAGACGCGATGCTGTTTCGCATTCAGAACGATCTTTTCGATCTGGGGGCAGATTTGGCCACGCCCGATGATGGTAAGCCCTTGTCTTACGAGCCATTGAGGATCGTCGAATCGCAGGTCACCCGCATCGAAAAGGAGATCGATGCTTTGAACGACACGCTGTCGGCTCTCACCTCCTTCGTGCTGCCCGGCGGCTCGGCCGCGGCGGCGCATCTGCATCTGGCGCGCACGGTGTCGAGACGCGCGGAGCGCCGTATGGTGGAGCTTGCGAAGATGGAAGACGAGATCGTCAGCCCCGCGGCATTGAAATACATCAACCGCCTGTCCGATTTCCTCTTCGTTGCCGCGCGTTTCGCCAATCATAATGCGGACGCGATAAAGGCGGATGTCCTCTGGGTACCCGGAAAGAACCGCTGAGTTGAGCGTAAAAGCAGAGGTCGCATTCCATGTTCATCCCGCTGCATGATGCGAACTCGCTGAAGCACATAAAGCTGCAATATGTGACGGTGTCGCTGATTGGCATCAACATTCTCGTCTGGCTGGTCGTTGGCGCATTTTCGAGCGATCAGCAGGCAAGCGCTGCGGTGCTGGGACTAGGTTTCATTCCCGCCGTTCTGTTCGACTATGCTTCGCTCGACCCTGCGCTGGTATTGGTGCCGAAGGATGCAACGATCTTTACCTATGCGTTTCTGCATCTGAGCTTTTGGCACCTCGCCTCGAACATGGTGTTTCTCTGGGTGTTCGGCGACAATGTGGAAGATGCGTTTGGCCATCTCGGCTTTCTGATCTTCTATCTTGCCTGCGCCGCCGCCGGCGCGCTGCTTCACGGCTTTATTGCGCCGCAGTCCCAGGGTCCGCTGATCGGGGCATCGGGTGCGGTTTCCGGCGTGGTGGCCGCCTATCTTCTGCTGCATCCACGTGTGCGGGTCTGGGTGCTAGTCTTCATGCGCATTCCGGTGCCGCTTCCAGCCTTTATTCCCCTGGCACTATGGGTCGGCCAGCAGTTCGTCATGCTGCTCCTGAGCCCGGAAGAAAGCGTCTCCTGGGGCGGCACATGTCGGAGGCATCCTGACGGGGGCGATCCTTGTCGTTTTCTTTCGTCGGAGCGGCGTTCCACTTTTCGATCGAACGCTGGTCACGCCACGGGCCGTCCAGCATAAAAATCAGGGGCTGCAAGACGCTGGCGTGTCGCAAACGGAACGGCCATCCGATAGTATTCCGTGAAAATTATTCTGAGAGCGAGTATTTACGTTCACGTCAACGTAAGATATTTCGTGAGTGCATCGCGTCATGAGCATTGTTCCGTTGATCTCATTGGAAAAATGCGTATCCATGGCTCAACTTGATTGTCAGGAGGACCGTTTGCGTACGCGCTTTACGGTCAGGAGTTGAAAGAAGGCTGCCGATGAAGATTCTTGTCCCAGTGAAGCGTGTGGTGGACTACAACGTGAAGATCCGCGTCAAGGCGGATGGCTCCGGTGTAGAGCTTGCCAACGTCAAGATGTCGATGAACCCTTTCGACGAAATCTCCGTCGAGGAAGCCCTGCGCCTGAAAGAGGCTGGCAAGGCCGAGGAAGTGATCGTCGTGTCCATCGGTCCTGCAAAGGCTGAAGAGACGCTGCGTACCGCGCTCGCCATGGGTGCTGACCGCGCCATCCTCATCGAAACTGATGAAACCGTTGAGCCACTCGCTGTTGCCAAGCTCTTGAAGGGCGTCGTCGAGGCGGAAAATCCAGGTCTCGTCATTGTCGGCAAGCAGGCGATCGACGACGATTCCAACCAGACCGGCCAGATGCTGGCGGCGCTCCTGGGCTGGGGCCAGGGCACGTTTGCTTCCAAGGTTGAGCCGTCCGATGGCAAGGTTGCTGTGACACGCGAAGTGGATGGTGGTCTGCAGACTGTCGAGCTGAAGCTGCCGGCCGTCGTCACCACCGACCTTCGCCTTAACGAGCCGCGTTATGCGTCGCTGCCGAACATCATGAAGGCCAAGAAGAAGCCGCTCGACAAGAAGTCGCCAGCCGATTTCGGCGTCGATATCGCTCCGCGCCTCAAGGTTTTGAAGACCGAAGAGCCCGCTGGCCGCAAGGCAGGCGTCAAGGTTGGATCCGTTTCTGAGCTGGTGTCCAAGCTTAAAGCCGACGGCGTCCTTTAAGGAAAGTGAAAGGGAGATAAACCATGGCCATTCTTCTTCTGGCAGAACACGACAATGCAACCCTTTCCGACCAGACGGCAAAGACGCTGACGGCGGCAACGCAAATTGGCGGTGACGTGCATGTGCTGGTCGCCGGCTCGGGCGCCAAAGGGGCAGCCGATGAAGCCGCGAAGCTTTCCGGCGCTTCCAAGGTGCTGCTTGCCGATGACGCATCCTATGCCAACCAGTTGGCCGAGCCGCTGGCTGCTCTGATCGTTTCGCTTGCCGCATCCTATGATGTGATCATCGCCCCCGCGACGGCCTCGGCCAAGAATGTGCTGCCACGCGTTGCAGCGCTTCTCGATGTGGCGCAGATTTCCGAAATCACGGACGTCGTGTCCTCCGATACCTTCAAGCGCCCAATCTATGCCGGTAACGCGATCCAGACGGTTCAGTCGACCGACGCCAAGAAGGTCATCACCGTTCGTACCGCGTCCTTTGCTCCGGCTGAGGCTGGCGGTTCTGCCTCCGTCGAATCCGTCTCGGCTGCCGAGAACCCCGGCGTTTCCTCCTTCGTCTCGGACGCGCTTGCTTCGTCCGACCGTCCGGAATTGACGTCTGCCAAGATCATCATCTCGGGCGGTCGCGCGCTTGGTTCTTCGGAGAAGTTCAAGGAAGTCATCCTGCCGGTTGCCGACAAGCTCGGTGCCGCCGTTGGCGCATCGCGCGCTGCCGTCGATGCCGGTTACGCGCCGAACGACTGGCAGGTTGGTCAGACTGGCAAAGTGGTCGCTCCGCAGCTTTACATCGCCTGCGGTATCTCCGGTGCCATCCAGCATCTGGCGGGTATGAAAGACTCCAAGGTCATCGTCGCCATCAACAAGGACGAAGAGGCACCAATCTTCCAGGTTGCCGATTACGGTCTCGTCGCAGACCTCTTCGAAGCCCTTCCAGAGCTTGAAAAAGCAATCTGATAACCGCAATGATGGGAAGCGGCGCGTTTTTACCGACGCGCCGCTTTCGTTTTGTGGCAATATGCGCAACAACGAAGATCTGAAGCGCGACCGGGTCAGTCTGAAAGACCAAGACGCGCTTCAGCGCCATAAGCGCTGAGACCAACCCGACAGGAGATAGACGCATGACAGCCCCAATCAAGAACATCGGTGTTATCGGAGCCGGTCAGATGGGCTGCGGCATCGCGCATGTGTCTGCTCTGGCAGGCTACAAGGTGCATATCTACGATGTCTCCAAGGACCGCATCGAGGCGGGGCTGGCCACCATCAACGGCAATCTTGCGAGACAGGTCTCCAACGGCAAGCTTGAGGACGATGCGCGCAAGTCCGCGCTCGGCCTGATCGGCGGGTCTTCCGATCTGAACGATCTGGCGGCAATGGATCTCGTCATCGAGGCCGCTACCGAGAACGAAGAGGTCAAGCGCAAGATCTACGCTCAGGTCTGCCCAGTGCTGAAACCTGAAGCCCTGCTTGCCACCAACACCTCGTCCCTATCCATTACCCGCCTGGCGTCTGCGACCGACCGCCCCGAACAGTTCATGGGCATTCACTTCATGAACCCGGTACCGGTGATGAAGCTCGTCGAACTGGTGCGCGGCATTGCCACCGGCGAAAAGACCTTCGAGACGGCCAAGGATTATGTCCGCTCGCTGGATAAGGCGATTACCGTTGCGGAAGATTTCCCGGCCTTCATCGTCAACCGCATTCTTCTGCCGATGATCAACGAGGCGATCTATACGCTTTATGAAGGCGTTGGCACGGTGGAAGCCATCGATACCGCCATGAAACTTGGTGCAAACCACCCCATGGGTCCGCTGCAGCTTGCCGACTTCATCGGTCTCGACACTTGTCTTTCGATCATGCAGGTGCTGCATGATGGCCTGGCCGACAGCAAATATCGCCCGTGCCCGTTGCTGGTCAAATATGTCGAAGCCGGCTGGCTTGGTCGCAAATCCGGCCGCGGCTTTTACGATTACCGTGGCGAGATTCCTGTCCCGACGCGCTGATCAAGGGGAGGTTGCTGCCGTTACCAGCGCCTTGGCGTCGGGGCTGTCCCAGGCGGCCGGGCCGTTCATGGAAGCAAGCAGGCAGCCCTTGTCATCCAGAAGCAGCGTTGCCGGCAGGCCGAAGGCAAGGCCTTCCTTCTTCAAGGCATTGAACACGCCCATGGAGCTATCGCGGTAAAGCTTCAGCGAATCGATCTTGTATTCGCTCATGAAGGCTTTCGGCTTCTCGTCCTCGCCATTGTCGATATTGATGGTCACGACTTCGAACGCGTTACTGCCTTTTTCTTTTTCCAAAGCATTGAGAGCAGGCATCTCCTCGCGGCAGGGCACACACCAGGTGGCCCAGAGATTCAGAAGAACGGTTTTGCCTTTGATATCCGCTTGCGTCATCGCCGTGCCGTCGGCCGACTTGAAGGAGAGCGGAATGACACGGGGCTTATCGGTTGGCGACATCGCCGCGATCTGGCCTTTCAGCAGGGGCTCGATGCTCGCAATGCGCTTGGCCGCGCCCTCACATAAAGCCGCATCCGCCACCGCTGCCCCTTGAACCTGTCCTTCAGACCCAATATGCCTGAACAACACCACTCCCCCGCCGCAGACAATGCCGGCGATGGCGGCAATTGCAACAAGTCTGACGGAAGGAAGTCTGAAAGGTCTTTTTTCTGTCATCGAATACTCCAGGGCATGCACAATGGCTGACGGCGCAGAACAAAAATCCTCCAACCAGATGTGGGGCGGACGCTTTGCTTCCGGTCCCTCAGCCATCATGGAAGAGATAAATGCCTCCATCGGCTTCGACAAGAAGCTTTACGCCCAGGATATCCGGGGCTCCATCGCCCACGCCACCATGCTTGCCGCAAAAGGCATTATTTCGGCCGAAGATAAAGACAAGATTATCGAGGGACTGAACACGATCCTGTCAGAAATCCAGGTAGGGACCTTCGAGTTTTCACGCAAGCTCGAAGACATTCACATGAATATCGAGGCGCGTCTCGCACATCTCATCGGACCCGCCGCTGGGCGCTTGCATACGGCGCGCTCGCGCAACGATCAGGTTGCACTCGATTTCCGCCTCTGGGTCAAGGAAGAGTTGCAGAAGACCGAAGCCATGTTGAGCGCTTTGATCGCAGCCTTCCTCGACCGCGCCGAGCAGCATGCCGATACGGTGATGCCGGGCTTTACACACCTGCAGACGGCACAGCCCGTCACCTTCGGTCATCACTGCATGGCCTATGTCGAAATGTTTGGCCGCGACCGTGCCCGCGTTCGCCACGCCATCGAGCATCTGGATGAAAGCCCGATCGGCGCTGCAGCACTCGCCGGAACCGGCTACCCGATCGACCGCCATATGACGGCGAATGCGCTCGGATTCCGCGAGCCGACGCGCAATTCCATCGATACGGTGTCGGATCGTGACTTCGCGCTGGAGTTTCTTTCTATCGCATCCATCTGCGCCACGCATCTTTCGCGCCTGGCGGAAGAGATCGTCATCTGGTCGACACCGCAATTCGGCTTCATTCGTCTGTCGGATGCTTTCTCCACCGGCTCCTCCATCATGCCGCAGAAGAAGAACCCCGATGCCGCGGAACTGGTGCGAGCGAAGACCGGCCGCATCAACGGCTCGCTGGTCGCGCTTCTAACCGTGATGAAGGGTCTGCCGCTCGCCTACTCCAAGGATATGCAGGAAGACAAGGAACAGGTCTTCGATGCGGCGGAGAGCCTGGAGCTTGCGATTGCCGCCATGACTGGCATGATCCGCGATCTGGAAGTGCGCGCTGATCGCATGCGTGCCGCTGCCGGTTCTGGTTACTCGACCGCAACGGATCTTGCCGACTGGCTGGTGCGTGAAGCCGGTCTGCCATTCCGCGATGCCCATCACGCGACCGGACATGCGGTTGCGCTTGCGGAAAAGAAGGGCTGCGATCTGGCCGATCTTTCGCTTGAGGAATTGCAGGCAATCAATTCGGCGATCACCGCCAGCGTTTTTGACGTGCTGTCGGTCGAGGCGTCGGTGGCAAGCCGCACCAGCTTCGGCGGTACGGCGCCGTCTGAGGTGCGCAAGCAGATCGCCTGGTGGCGCGGTCGCAACTGATCGAGCAACCGATCAATCTGGCGTTACGCCACCATCACAAGAAACAGGGTGCACAAGCTCCCTGTTTTTCGTTATCAGAGATGCAAAGATTTCCTTTGGACGGGTCCATGCTCCTTAAAACCTCTCGCAGTATCATCATTCCGGTCAGCGTGGCGCTCGCCGCAGGTCTTGCTCTCTCCAGCTGTGGTCGCAAGGGCGATCTCGATGCGCCGAGCACGCCGGTCGAGCAGCGCAACCAGCGCACAAACGGCAAGGTGGAAAAGACGCCGGAACGCCCCTTCATTCTCGACAAGCTTCTGTAACGGATTACAGCCGTGAACCATTTTCATTACATCGACGGCGTGCTGCACGCCGAAAACGTTCCCGTGCCCGAAATTGCCAAGGCTGTTGGAACGCCCTTCTACGTCTATTCGACGGCGACGCTGGAGCGTCACTACAAGGTCTTCTCCGAGGCTTTCAGCGATGTCGATGCGATGGTCTGCTACGCCATGAAGGCCAATTCCAATCAGGCTGTGCTGAAGACGCTGGCAAAGCTTGGCGCAGGGATCGACGTCGTATCAGGCGGTGAGCTTCGTCGTGCGCTAGCGGCCGGCGTGCCGGCAAGCCGCATCATGTTTTCCGGCGTCGGCAAGACGCCGGCCGAAATGGATCTGGCGCTGGAGGCCGGCATCTATTGCTTCAACGTGGAGTCGGAGCCGGAACTCGAGGTTCTCAATCTGCGCGCAGTGAAGGCGGGTAAGAAGGCGCATGTCTCCTTCCGCATCAACCCGGATGTGGATGCCAAGACGCACGCCAAGATTTCGACCGGCAAGAAGGAAAACAAGTTCGGCATTTCCTATCAGCGGGCGCGGGCCGTTTATGCCCATGCCGCGACACTTCCCGGCATCGATGTCAGCGGCATCGACATGCATATCGGCAGCCAGATCACCGAGCTGCAGCCTTTCGAAGATGCGTTCCGACTGCTGCGTGAGTTGGTGGAGTCGTTGCGCGGCGATGGTCACACGATCAGCCATGTGGATATCGGTGGGGGCTTAGGCATTCCCTATAAGGACGACAACAATCCACCCCCCCTGCCGGATGCCTATGCGCATATCGTCAAGAACGAGCTGAAGAGCCTCAACTGCAAAATCGTCACCGAGCCGGGTCGCCTGATCGTTGGCAATGCCGGAATCCTCGTAACCGAAGTTCTTTACGTGAAGGATGGCGGCGAGAAGTCATTCGTCATCGTCGATGCGGCGATGAACGATCTCATCCGTCCGACGCTTTATGAAGCCTATCACGGCATTCGCCCCGTCGTGCAGCCGTCCGCCGATGCGCTGCGCATCAAGGCGGATGTGGTGGGACCGGTCTGCGAGACGGGCGATTATCTGGCGCTTGATCGCGAGATGGCAGAACCTGAGCCCGGTGATCTCATTGCCGTCAGCTCTGCCGGTGCCTATGGCGCGGTGCAGGCCGGGACTTACAACTCGCGGCTTCTGGTGCCGGAAGTGCTGGTCAGTGAAGACCAGTTCCACATCATTCGCCCGCGCGGCACCTATGAAGAACTGATCGCGCTCGACTCCGTGCCGGCCTGGCTGGACTGAGAGCGTCTATCACGATTAGGCGAACTGGACGAAAAAAGCAGGGCAAGCGCTAGCTTGCCCTCGTCTTCGCCACAAACAATGCTATCCTGCACGCTGTTGCACTGAAAGATTTCGCGGCTGCGTCATTGGCGGGATTGGCGGCGAGATCGTGTGGCCAGACCGGGAGAACGGATTGATGACCACCAGGCAAGGCGGAAAAGGCGCTTTCGACAAGAGACCTGAGCTGGCACGGCGCGTGGCAGCCAAACGGTTCTTTGCGAAACTCGTTCTGTTTGCCGAGCGCCTTGCACCGAAAACGCTTCTGCCGCTCTCGGTCGCCGCGGTGTTTCTCTCGCTTTGTTGGTTCGGCCTGTTCCGGCAGATGCCTGGCCTTTTGCGCTGGGCCGTCGTTTTTATTGTCGTCTTTACATTCCTCAGCGAGCTCCTGCCGATTGCGCGTCTGCGCTGGCCTTCGAAGGAAGAAGCCTCGCGCCTGCTTGAAGAGCGCAACGGTCTTCCCCACCAGCCGGTCGGCGTGCAGGAAGACGAGCCCGCTTTCGATACCCCCATTGCGCGCGCGCTATGGAAAGAGCACCAGACGCGCATGGCCGAGCGGATCGCCGCGCTCGATGCAGGTTTGCCGCGGCCGGATATCGCCCGCCACGACCGGATGGCGCTTCGTGCTATCCCGGCGCTTCTCCTCGTTGCTGCCTTCGGCTTTTCCTATTCGAATGGTGCAGGCAGCATTGCCGATGCATTTCGCAGCCGTCCGGCCTCCGGGCCGCTGAACCCGGATATCCGTCTCGATGCCTGGGTGACGCCGCCATCCTATACGGGTCGGGCGCCCATTTTTCTCACCAGCCAGAATGCCGATCGCGCCGACGCAGTCTCCGTTCCGCAATCCTCCAAGCTGACGATCCGAATGACGGGTGGTGCGGGCCAGGAGGAGGTCACCTTCGAGCCTGACGCGGCCGGCGAGTTGCAAAAGCTTGCGCCGGAAGGCGCGCAGGAAAAGGCGACCGTCGCTGTTGCGCCTGCCCAGCCAAGCCCCGAGGGCCAGACCGCAGTGGCGCCGCGCACCTTCACGATGGAGTTCAAGGAAAGCGGCACGATCGAGGCGAACGGCCAGTCCTGGTTCTTCAACATCATTCCGGACAAGCCGCCGGTCATCGCTTTTGACAATCTGCCGCGCCGTGCGGCCAATGGTGCGCTGGAGATCGGCTTCACCGCCAAGGACGATTATGGCGTGCGTGAAGCCCATGCCGTCATCGAGCCTCTCGACATTCAGGCTGACGCCACGCCGCTTTATCCGCCGCCGGAATACAAGCTCGATCTTCCGCGCCAGAATCCGCGTGACATGAAGGGCGTGACGAGCCGCAATCTCACCGAACATCCGATGGCGGGAAAACGCGTCCGCATTACGCTCGTCGCAACCGATGGTGCAGGTCAGACGGGCAAGAGCCCTCCGCAGGAAATGATCCTTCCAGGGCGCAATTTCTCCGAGCCACTCGCGGCCTCGGTCGCAGAACAGCGGCAGATCTTCTCGCTCGATACACGCCAGATGCCAAAGGCGATCGCCTATAATGAAGCGGTCAGTCTGCGTCCGGAAGAGACCATCCCCAACAAGACGCACTACCTCCTGCTGCAATCGGCGCAGGCGCGTATGAAGCTCGCCTATAATGAGGAGATGCTGAAGAATACGGCGGATTATCTCTGGGAAATCGCTTTGGGTATCGAAGACGGTGATCTGTCGCAGGCGGAAAAGCGCTTGCGCGATGCGCAGGATGCCCTGTCGCAGGCACTGGAACGCAAGGCACCGGATGAGGAAATTGCCAAGCTGATGCAGGAGCTTCGCGAGGCGATGAACGAGTTCATGAAGGAACTCGCGCAGCGCATGCAAAATGCACCACAGGGCAATATGAACCAGCAGGCGCAGAACGTGCTTCGTCAGCGCGATCTGGAAAACATGATGAACCAGATCGAGAACCTAGCTCGTTCCGGCAACCGCGATGCCGCGCAGGAAATGCTGTCGCAGATGCAGCGCATGATGAACAACCTGCAGGCCGGTCGCCCGCAGCGCGGCCAGCAGGGCCAACAGCAGCAGGAAAATAGCCAGTTGCGCCAGCAGATTGACAAGCTGGGCGAGATCATGCAGCAGCAACAGAAGCTGATGGACGAGACCTTCAAGCTCGACCAGGCGCTGCGCGACCGTATGCAGCGCGGCGATCCTCAGCAGGGCGAAGAGGGCGGCGAGCAGCAGATGGGCGAGAACGGCCAGCAGCCGCAAGATCAGCAAGGCCAGAACGGCGAGCAGCAGAATGGCCAGCCACAGAATGGACAGGGGCAAAATCCCGATCAGATGACCGCCCAGCAACTTCGCGAGGCATTGAAGAACCTGCGCCAGCAGCAGGAGGGACTGGGCAAGCAGCTCGGTGACCTGCAAAAGGGCCTTCGCGATCTAGGCATGGAGCCCGGTCAGAATTTCGGCAAGGCCGAGCAGGAAATGAAGGGCGCCGGTGAAGCGCTGGGGCAGGGCCGTGGCGAACGGGCTGTCGAAGGTCAGGGCAATGCTCTGAATGCGCTGCGCCAGGGTGCTCAGGATATGATGGGCCAGATCATGCAGGCCATGCGCCAGCAGGGGCAGCAGCCTGGCCAGGGTCAACAGGGCATGATGGGGCAGGGCGACCAGAACGGCCGCGATCCGCTTGGCCGTCCCCGCGCCAATTCCGGCCCGGATTTCGGTGATTCACAGGTTCGGGTACCAGATGAAATCGACGTGCAGCGCGCACGTGAGATTCTCGAAGCAATCCGCGAAAAGCTCGGCAACAATCCGCCTGCGGATGTGGAACGCCGCTATCTGGAACGCCTGCTGGATATCCAGTAACCGCTACAGACGGGTTATCCCCCACAGCAAGGCCGCGATATGTCGTTGCGCCGTGGTCTTTTCGGGTGGCTTGATTGCTGCCGGCTGACGTCATGTCAGGAACAATCTCAAAAAGCTCTGGTTCGAAGAAGCGCTACATCAAGCGAACCAGAGGAGAATGTTATGAAGGCACTGACCTGGCACGGCAAACACGATATTCGATGCGAAACCGTGCCCGATCCCATCATCGAGGATGATCGGGATGCCATCATCAAAGTAACCGCTTGCGCGATCTGCGGCTCCGATCTTCATCTTTATCAAGGCTCCGTGCCTGACATGCATTCCGGCGATGTTATGGGCCATGAGGCCATGGGTGAGGTCGTTGAAGTGGGCAAAGGAAACAGCAAGCTGCAGGTCGGCGACCGGGTCGTTGTGCCGTTCACCATTTCCTGCGGGCATTGCTTCTTTTGTCAGCGCGGCTTCTTTTCCGGTTGCGAGAACAGTAATCCCGACAAGGAGAAAGCGAAGAAGATGTGGGGCAATTCCCCCGCCGGTCTTTTCGGCTATACGCATATGCTTGGCGGCTATAGCGGCGGTCAGGCGGAATATCTTCGGGTCCCCTATGCAGATGTGGGGCCAATCAAGGTGCCCGACGGCTTGACCGATGAGCAGGCTCTCTTTCTGTCCGACATCTTTCCGACAGGATACATGGCGGCGGAGTTCTGCAATATCCAACCCGGCGAGACGGTTGCCATATGGGGCTGTGGACCGGTCGGTCAGATGGCTATCCGCTCGGCTTACATGCTGGGTGCTGCCCGCGTGATTGCCGTCGACAGTGTGGCGGAGCGCCTCGCGCTTGCGGCGGCTTCCGGTGCGCTGACGCTGAACTATCTGGAAACCGATATCTATGACGAGATCATGCAACTGACCGGCGGACGTGGCGCGGATGCCTGCATCGATGCTGTCGGAACAGAGGCGGACCCTGCAGCCAGCTGGGACTCGCGCATCGACCGGATCAAGGTCGCAACCTTTATGGGGACGGATCGGCCGCATGTGCTGCGTCAGGCCATTCACTGCTGCCGCAACTTCGGCACTGTTTCCATCGTCGGCGTCTATGGCGGGTTCCTCGATAAGATTCCGATGGGCTCTGCCATCAATCGCGGCTTGACCTTCCGCATGGCGCAGACACCCGTTCAGCGCTACCTGCCGATGTTGATGGACCGTGTGCTGAAAGGCGAGATCGATCCGTCCTTCGTCATCACCCATCGCGCGACACTGGAGGAAGGGCCCGGCCTTTACGAAACCTTCAAGAACAAGGACGATGGCTGCATCAAAGTCGTCATCAAGCCGTAAGGAATGCGATGAGTCTGGACCACAATCGGAGAAGGGGCTCGCACTCCATGCGATGGTGAGGGGCGACGGGACATCGTCATGGATTGGGCGCTGGCGAAACAGCATCAACAGATGGCTGAGCCCTGGAAAGCCTGAGGAGCTTTGCTATTGTCTTTCAGGACGCTGAGCCGGTGGACTGACGTAGGATCAACTCCACCGGCCACAGTTCCTGACATTCCTGAATCGGCCTGCCGGAGATGATCTGGAGGAGAAGTTCGGTCACGCGCATGCCGGCCATGCGCATGGACGAGCGGGTGGTGGATAGCGGTGGCAGCATGCTCTCAGGCGTCAGATAGGGAAACACATCGTCATGAGCGATGACGGACACGTCCTTGCCGATCGTAAGACCCAGTTGTGTCGCGGCACGATAGACGCCTTGAGCTGTCATCATCGCTCCCGCAACGAAGGCAGTGGGGCGCGATGGTTGCTCCAGAAGTGCGCGGGCAAATCGAAAGGCCGTCTCTTCGCTGAAATGCTCGTTCATCATCAGCTTCGGGTCGGGTGAAAGCCCGTATTCCGAAAGCGCGTCCGCAAATCCCTGTTCGCGGTCGTTGACGAATGTTCGCCCCTTCGGTCCATTGATGAGGGCAATGCGGCGGTGTCCGCGCTCGAGAAAATGCATGGTGGGACGGTATGTAACGTCGCGATTGTCGATATCGAGCCAGGCATGCGGAAACGACGTCTTCGACCGGCCATGCACGATAAAGGGCACGCCCAGTCGGTTCAGCAGGGCCACGCGCTCATCCGCCGGGCGGGGCGAGTGGACGACGATGCCATCCACCTTGCCGCTGGCGGCCAGACGGTTGAAGATCGCCAGTTCCTCATCGAGATTGTTGTCGATGGCGACGCTGACAAGAATGTCTGTTTCCTGGCCTTCAAGACGCGCGGCCATGCCGCCCATGAATTCCGAGAAGAAGTGTCCGCCACCGCTGCGGCCCATGACGACGCCGATGGCGCCCGCGCGCCCGGTCACAAGCCTGACCGCATTGGCATTGGGGCGATAGCCGAGCCTGCGCGCAGCCTCCATCACCCGCTCGCGGGTTTCCTGGCGAACCTCCGGATAGCCCCCAAGGGCGCGGCTGACCGTCGTCGGAGAAAGGCCGACCTGTTCTGCGAATTCCTTGAGCTTCATGATGTCCGCCGTTTTCATCTGCATGCTAGCTCAAACAGAATTTTTCAAGCAACAAAAATCGAAAGCGATTTAAAATTAGAGAAGGAAGATGAAGCATTTAGATTCAGAGGCTTCTCTGCAGTTGTCCCATCAATCGCGTATCGATGCAGAAAAATACCATTTCATCCGCTATTGACAGGCGGAAGAGGAATTGTAAGCTTCGAAAAATTGAAAGCGTTTTCAATTTACATATCGTCAAAGTTTCATAGGGAGGAGAATGATGACGAACTTTTCTAAGAGGGCCTTGTTGCTCTGCGGCAGCCTTTTGGCTTTTGCGACATCGGCCCAAGCTGCCGAGATCGCCATGGCAGCCAATTCCACCGGCAAGAATCTGAACTTCATTCGCGAGCGTCTGGCCGAGTTTGAAAAGCAGAGCGGCCATAAGGTCAAACTGGTGACGATGCCGCCATCGTCAAGCGAACAGTTCAGCCAGTATCGCCTTTGGCTGGCAGCCGGGAACACGGATGTGGATGTCTACCAGACCGATATCGTCTGGGCGCCACAACTTGCCGATCAGTTCGTCGATCTGACGGCTGCGGCCAAGGACGTCATCGGTCAGCATTTCCCATCCGTGGTCGCGTCGCAAACCGTGGACGGCAAGCTTGTGGCCATGCCGATGTACACCGATGCGCCGGCGATGTTCTATCGCAAGGATCTGCTCGACAAATACGGCAAGCAGCCGCCGAAGACCTGGAAAGAGATGGCAGAGACTGCCAAGGAAATTCAGGACAAGGAACGTGCAGCCGGCCAGAAGGACATATGGGGCTTCGTGTTCCAGGGCAGTGCTTATGAAGGCCTGACCTGCAACGCGCTCGAATGGGTGGCGTCCGCTGGCGGTGGACATATCGTCGAGACCAATGGCGACATTACCATCAATAACGAGAAGGCCGCTGCCGCTCTCGATATGGCGAAAAGCTGGATCGGCACGATTTCGCCCCAGGGCGCATTGGCCTACAAGGAAGAGGAGGCCCGCGGGGTCTGGCAAACGGGCAATTCCGTCTTCATGCGCAACTGGCCCTATGCCTATGCTCTCGGCAATGGTGCAGACAGCGCGATCAAGGGCAAGTTCAGCGTCGCGCCGCTGCCAGCGGGCGCAGACGGTGAGGCACCTGCTTCGACCCTGGGTGGCTGGAACGTCGCTGTCTCGAAATATTCGAAGAGCCAGGATGCAGCCATAGAACTGGTCAAATTCCTGACCTCTGCCGAAACGCAAAAGAAGCGGGCGGTGGAACTGTCTAATATGCCCACAATCGCAGCGCTTTACGACGACAAGGATGTGGCTGCAGCGCAGCCCTTCATGCCGCAGTGGAAGCCGATCTTCGAGACGGCGGTTCCGCGTCCCTCCGCGGCAACCAAGGTGAAGTACAACGAGGTCTCGTCGAAGTTCTGGGGTGCTGTGCACAACACGCTTTCCGGCTCCGGCACGGCTGCCGAAAACCTCGAACTTCTTGAAGTCGAGCTGACCGATCTCAAGGGAAGTGGCTGGTAACACTGTCAACGCGAAGCGGCATCTCTCGCCGCTTCGCCTCCCGTCCAATCGGTGGAAGCTCTCATGAAAACAACTGTCCCTGATAGACAGGCGGCGATGGTCGGCTCCGACCTGCAGTCGGAGCGGCTGCGCTCAGCCTGGCTGTTCCTCGCCCCGACCTTTCTCGTGCTCGCGCTTGTCGCGGGCTGGCCTCTCGTCAGAACCGTCTGGTTCAGTCTGACGGACGCCTCTCTGACCAATCTCTCCGGCGCCCAATTCGTCGGCCTCAAGAACTACATTTCGTGGATTACGCTCAGCAGTGGTCGCACCGTTTATCGTGGACTCCTTGCAGATCCGGTCTTCTGGGGCGCTGCCTGGAACACGGTGAAATTCACCATCGTCTCCGTGTCGCTCGAAACGGTTCTGGGTCTCATCGTAGCGCTGGTGTTGAACGCCGAGTTCAGGGGTCGAGGCCTCGTGCGTGCCGCGATCCTCATTCCCTGGGCCATTCCGACCATCGTTTCAGCCCGCATGTGGTCCTGGATGCTGAACGACCAGTTCGGCATTTTGAACGACATGATGCTGAGCCTTGGCCTTATCAGCCAGAAGATCGCATGGACGGCCAATCCTGAGACCGCTATGACCGCCGTGCTGATCGTCGACGTGTGGAAGACGACGCCCTTCATGGCGCTCCTCATTCTCGCCGGTCTGCAGATGGTGCCGAAGGATATGTACGAGGCAGCCAAGGTCGATGGCATCCACCCGATCAAGGTGTTTTGGCGCGTCACACTGCCGATGATCCGCCCGGCGCTGATGGTCGCGGTCATCTTCCGCATGCTGGATGCGATGCGCGTCTTCGACCTCATCTACATACTGACGCCCAACAATGCCCAGACGCGCACCTTGTCGGTGCTGGCACGCGAAAACCTCTTCGACTTCGACAAGTTCGCCTATGGTGCGGCGGTCTCGACGATGCTGTTTCTCATCATCGCCTCAATCACCATCGTCTATATGTGGCTTGGCCGCGTCAACACCGATGGAGGCGCAAAATGACGGCAACGACGGTTCTGAAAAACACCGCCTTTTATGCGCTCGTCGCCATCATCATCGTGGTGGCGGTCTTTCCCTTCTATTATGCCATCCTGACCAGCTTCAAATCCGGCACGGCTCTCTTCGAAATCAACTATCTGCCGAAGAGCTTCTCTTTCGGCAATTATGCCGACGTGCTGGCCAATGACAGCTTCCTGCGCAATCTCGGCAACTCGCTCATGGTGGCAACCTGCGTCGTGGCTCTCTCATTGCTTCTGGCGGTAACGGCGGCTTATGCGCTTGCCCGTGTTCGCTTTCGGGGCCGCGCGCTGCTACTGCTGACGATCCTCTCGGTCTCGATGTTTCCGCAGATCGCGGTGCTGGCCGGCCTCTTTGAATTGATCCGCTGGGCGGGTCTGTTCAACACGCCGCTGGCGCTGATCTTCTCCTACATGATCTTCACACTGCCCTTTACCGTCTGGGTTCTGACGACCTTCATGCGGGATCTGCCTGTGGAAATCGAAGAGGCGGCGATCGTCGATGGTGCCTCGCCATGGGTGATCATCACGCAGGTTTTCCTGCCGCTGATGTGGCCGGCGCTGGTTACGACGGGGCTTCTCGCCTTCATCGCGGCCTGGAACGAGTTCCTCTTCGCGCTCACTTTCACCTCATCGAACGATCAACGCACGGTTCCGGTGGCGATTGCCCTGCTTTCGGGAAGCTCCCAGTTTGAAATTCCCTGGGGAACGATCATGGCGGCCTCCGTCATTGTCACCGTCCCACTCGTCATCCTCGTTCTGATCTTCCAGCGACGCATCATTTCCGGCCTCACCGCCGGTGGCGTCAAAGGCTAGGAGAAATCTCATGACCAGCATCCAACTGCGCAACTTGCGCAAATCCTTTGGCGCTTTCGAGGTGATCAAAGGCATCGACATGGATATCCGCTCCGGCGAATTCATGGTCTTCGTCGGCCCATCCGGCTGCGGGAAATCGACGCTGTTGCGTCTCATCTGCGGCTTGGAGGAAATTACCGGCGGTGAACTCTCCTTCGAGGGCGAGGTGGTCAATCGCCTCACGCCTGCCAAGCGCGGTGTCGCCATGGTCTTTCAGTCCTATGCGCTCTATCCGCACATGACCGTGTTCGAGAACATGGCCTTCGGCATGAAGCTCGCCGGCTCCAGCAAGCAAGAGCGGCGCAAGCGCGTGGAAGCGGCCGCAGAGATGCTGCAACTGACACCCTATCTCGAACGTCTGCCCAAACAGCTTTCCGGCGGCCAGCGCCAGCGTGTGGCCATTGGACGTGCCATCGTTCGCGATCCCAAGGTCTTCCTCTTCGATGAGCCACTCTCCAATCTCGATGCTGCCCTTCGTGTCGCGACCCGTCTTGAAATTGCCAAGCTCCACCGTAGCATGCATGACACGACCATGATCTACGTTACCCACGATCAGGTAGAGGCGATGACGCTTGCAGACAGAATTTGCGTGTTGCGGGACGGTCGTGTCGAGCAAGTCGGCACGCCGCTCGAGCTTTACGAGACCCCGGTCAACACCTTCGTCGCCGGCTTTATCGGCTCGCCGAAGATGAATTTCATCGGTGGACGTTTGGCCGAAAGCCACGGCGCGCATTCGATCGGTGTGCGGCCGGAGCATATCGTGGTTTCCGATGGAGCGGGTGGCTGGACGGGCGAAATCGTTCACTCCGAAATGCTCGGCTCCGATAGCTACATCTACGTCGATATCGGCGCGGACGAGCCGCTTGTCGTGCGCGAGGAGGGTGTTTCGCACCGAGCGCCCGGCGAAAAACTAAAGCTCTCGCCCTTGCCGGAGCACATTCACCGTTTCGATCAGGCAGGTGTTGCTCTGAAAAGAGCAGAAACACGCGGAGCCGCCTGATCAATTTCACTTCACCGGCGTTAACAACCCACGCTGGTTCATCAAGGAGCATATCTATGACCATCAATACCGTCGTCTGGGGCGAGAACATCCACGAGCATATCAATGAGACGGTTCGTGCTGTGTATCCCAACGGCATGCACAACACGATTGCCGATGCCTTGAACAAGGACCCGGAGATCAATGCGACGACCGCCACCCTGCAGGAGCCCGAGCACGGGCTTTCGCAGGCGAGATTGGACGAGACCGATGTGCTGGTCTGGTGGGGCCACAAGGACCATGGCGCCGTTCAGGACGAAATTGTCGAGCGCGTCGCCAAGCGCGTCTGGGAAGGCATGGGTCTCATCGTTCTCCACTCCGGTCACTTCTCCAAGCCGTTCAAGCGGCTGATGGGCACGCCCTGCGCCTTGAAGTGGCGCGAAGCCGGCGAGCGTGAACGCATCTGGACCATTAATCCCCGTCACCCAATCGCCGCCGGCCTGCCGGAGCATTTTGAACTGGAAAACGAGGAAATGTACGGGGAGCAGTTCTCCGTGCCAGAACCCCTTGAAACCGTATTTATTTCCTGGTTCCAGGGCGGCGAGGTTTTCCGCTCCGGTCTCACATGGCGCCGCGGTGCGGGCAACATCTTTTATTTCCGTCCGGGACATGAAACATATCCCACCTACCACGACGCCAATATTCAGACGGTCATCAGCAACTCGGTCAAATGGGCCTACAATCCGGCAGGCGCGCTGAAGAGCATCCACGATGCCCCGAACGTGCCGGTCGACAAGGCGCTTGAGCCTATCGAAGAGCGCGGCCCCAAACTGCACCAGGCTGGTGAAGCAGGTTACAGGTAATCCATCATGAAGCTTCTTATTCTCGGTACCGGTGGCATGGCGAACACGCACGCCACCCATTTCTCTCAGATTTCCGGTGTGGAAACCGTTGCAGCAGTGGATGTGGACGAGGTAATCGTCCGCGCCTTTGCCGCACGCCACAACATTCCGCTGACCTTCACCTCGCTGGATGATGCCCTTGCCTGGGGCGAGTTCGATGCGGTGGCGAACGTCACGCCTGACGCAATCCACCACCCAACCAGCCTCAAGCTGCTGGCTGCCGGTAAGCACGTCTTCTGCGAAAAACCGCTGGCGGAAACCTATGGCAAGGCTGCCGAAATGGCGGATGCCGCCGAACAGGCCGGTCTCGTTGCCATGGTCAATCTCACCTATCGCAATGTTGCTCCGCTACAGGAAGCGCGCAAGATGGTGCTGGACGGTCGCATCGGCAAGCTTCGCCACCTGGAGGCATCCTATCTCCAGAGCTGGCTGGTGTCGAAAGCCTGGGGCGACTGGATGACGGAGAGCAAATGGCTCTGGCGCCTGTCGACCAAGCACGGCTCAAACGGCGTGCTGGGCGATGTCGGCATCCACATTCTCGACTTTGCGTCCTACGGTGCGGGAAGCGATGTGGAGCGCATCTTCACGCGTCTGAAGACTTTCGACAAATATGAGGGCAACCGGATTGACGTCTATGATCTTGATGCCAATGACAGCTTCACCATGACGGCAGAATTGCAGAACGGCGCCATGGGTGTCATTCATGCCACCCGTTGGGCGACCGGCCACCTCAACGAGCTTCGCCTGCGCCTGCATGGCGACAAGGGCGCGCTTGAGGTCGTCCATACGCCGGAATATTCGACGCTGCGCGGTTGCCTTGGCGAGGATATCGAAAAGGCGGTCTGGCGGGATATCGAGCCGGAACCCGTGCCGACCAACTACGAGAAATTCGCCAAGGCGGTGATGGAGGGTGGGGTCGCCGATCCTGATTTCCGTCACGCGGCCAACCTGCAGAAGATCCTCGACCTCTCGATCATCACCGATCGCGAGCGACGCGAAATCGCCGTCTGAGGTTTCGACAGTCAGCACAGACATTGAAGGCCGGGGAGCCGCCCGCTCCGCGGCCTTCTTGCATTAAGGCTCGCCAACACCCGACAAACGGTATGTTAACAGGTGCTGTTCTAGGGTGATCCAGAGAGTGTCTGTGCTGGAGCGCCGATATACTGAAGCGGCCATCTTTAAAGCTTGGACATCTCTGTCGCGCGGGTCATGGTGATGTTGTCCTCACCAGTTCCTCGTCTGCTTTTATGTGTTTGCGTTATGGGCCGGTGAACTGAGATGGCGATGAATCAGGGCGTGATGGACGGGGCGAGCTATCGCGAACCCACGCATGGACCGGAAAACCTGCTGCGGCTCTTCGCTCTTCTATGGCGTAATATCCTCATCATCCTTTTGAGCGGACTGCTTCTGGCAGCTGCCGCCTTCGGCGTGTCGCTGCTCATCCCCAATTACTATTCTGCTACCACCCAAATCCTGCTTGATCCGGAAGGCTCCAGGATCTTGGAAAGCGATCTGACTGCCCAGCCGCGTGCGGTCGATTCTCACGTGCTGAACCAGCAATATCTGCTGACGTCGAATGAGCTTCTGACCCGCGTCGTCGAAAAAGAAAATCTGCAGAACGATCCAGACTTCGGCGCCTACAATTCCGAATATACCGACAGCAAAAGCCGCACACAGCTTGCGGTCGATAGACTGCGCAAGGCCGAGTCTGTTGCGATCGTCGGCAAGAGCTTCATCGTCAATGTCACTGTGAGATCCAGCAGCCCGGAGCAGGCGGCAAAGCTCGCCAATACGATTGCCGACACCTACTTGGAACTCCGTTCGGAGATGAATGCCGACACGCTGAAGCGCACGGGTGGCGGCCTGTCCGCACAGTTGGAGCAACTGCGCAAGGCCGTGGAAGATGGCGACCGTGCCGTTCAGACCTACAGGGCAACCCACAACCTTGCCAACGTCGCCGGGCGTCCCGATATCGAGCAGCAGATTTCCGACACCAATGCGGAGATTGCGCGTCTATCCGGCACGATTGCAGAGAACGAGGCGCTGGTTTCCGAACTGAGGCAGGCGCGTAACGACCGGCAATATCTGCGATCGATCCCCGATTCCTCACTGACTCCATCGATCATTTCGCTCAGGGCCCGGTACCAGCAAAGCCAGGAGGAACAGGCCGTTCTCGCAACCTCGCTCGGCGCGCAGCATCCAGCGCTTCAGGCCGCAAGAGCGAGAACGCAGTCGCTTGCCACCATTCTCGACGACCAGCTTCGCAATTTCTCCACCACGACATCGCGCAATCTCGACCGGCTGAAAAACCAGTTGGCGCTTCTTCAGGCCAATCTTGACCGGCTGACGCGCAATCAAAACGGCGAAGAAAGCACGATGGTGCAACTGCGCGAGCTTCAGCGCAAGCTCGACAGCGATCGTGCCGTCTACGAATCCTTCCTGCTGCGGACGCGCCAGCTTACCGAGCAGCAGGGAACGCCGACGGAAAATTCGCGGATCATTTCCGTTGCCGAGGCGCCGTTGAAAAAGGCTGGACCACCGAGAGCCTTGCTCGCCACCGGTGCCGGACTCTTCGGCATGATCCTGGCAGCCGGTATTCTGGTGCTGCGCGACCAGTTCGGTGGACGAAGCTCGGCGGTCGCTGCTGCTACCCCCTCCCTTGTCAATCGCTTCAAGAGGGCGAAGCCGGAAAAGCCTGCAGTCACGCCGCCTGAAGAAAAGCTTCAGACTGTTCCATCAACACCGGTTTCGACGGTTGCACCTGTTGCTTCTCCAGAGCCTGTCCCCAAACCCGTGACTCTTGCGTCAGGCATCATACCTGCCAAGCGCAGCCGCGCGCTTCTGGCCAATGAGAAAGATGACTATGCGGGGCTTGTGAAGGAACTGTGCTCTTCGGTTCCTTTGGCACAAGGATATGCGGTGCTCGTGGCTGCCGTCGGCCCGCAAAATCGCGCCTCGCATACGGCATTCAACCTGGCACATGCTGCCGCGCGCCTGGGACGGCGCGTGCTGTTGGCGGACGGCGCAAGCCGTGATCCGGCATTGACGCGCATGTTGCTGGATGCATCCTCCGCCGCCGCAGACAACGCTGTCACAGATCGTGATGAGCGTGGGGGAATTGTCGATTTCGAAGACACGGCGCTGATGAAATTCCTGCCCGCTGGTGCTGATCTCCAGGCTCATCTGTCGGGCAAAATGGTAAGCGAGGAAAACGAGGCCTTCGATCTTATCGTTGTCGATGGCGGGATTGCCAGTGCGCATCCCATCTCCGCACCGATTGCCAAGATGGTCGACGAGGTCGTTCTCATGCAAAATGAGGACGATGCCGGAAGTACTGTTCTCTCGCTCGTAGCTCTCGAAGAAAGTGGGCTCAAGCAGGCACGGGTGGTTCGCCAAGACCGTACCGGCCTGCATTATTGAGGCCCGGTCTTGGCAGACAGTAGGCATCTCGCCATGAAGCGCATCCCATTCTGGCAGAAGGGCCTTGGAGCCACAGGCCTCAGCATTCTCTTCAATACCGGACTTCGCGGATCGACGCTCGTTCTGCGCTTCGCGCTTTCCTTCTATATCGTTAAGTTCATGGGGCTGGAGGCGGCGGGCATCTATGGCCTTGCCCTTGGCGTCGTCACAACCGCGCCGGCAATCCTTGGATGGGGACTCAACTACTTCATCGCCCGCGATGTCAGCGGTAAATCGAACGGCGTGACCGGCGCCTATATGAAGACGCGGCTTGCGGTAACGATTGCGTCCCTGTCCCTCATGACGCTGCTGGCCGTCGTTACGGCGTTCACGCTCGGTTATCCGATCAAACCTCTATATGTCGTCATCCTGATCATCGTCTGGCTGGAGACGATCGCCTGCGACATCCACATGCCCTTGATCTCCAAGGAGATGGCAAGCGCGGCCAATATCCTTTTCTTCCTGCGAACGACGTCCTGGGTCTTGCCCGTGATTGCTCTGGGCCTCGCCTTCCCAGCATTTCGCAACGTTGAAACAGTGTTCGTCGGCTGGTCGCTTGGGTATATCGGCATGTTTATCGGCCTGTTTTACGCCCTGCGCCATTGGCCACTTGCGCGCATCGCCAAAGCGCCGGTGCGCTATGACTGGATCAAGAGCCGCATGCGCCGCTCCTGGATGATTCACATCAGCGAGATTTGCAACGTCGGGCTTGTCTATGCCGACCGCTATATCATTTCACTGTTGCTGACGCTGTCATTGACGGGGGTCTACACCTTCTACTGGTCGCTGGCGAATGCATTGCAGACGCTGATCTCGACGGCTGTCCTGCAAATCGCCATCCCAAAATTATTCAAGGCTTACAACGACGGCTCGGCTGCGGAATGGCGACGGATGATGGTCCGGCAATTTACCAAGACGGCCGTGGCCGGCCTCATTCTCGGCGTGGCGATTTTCGTTGCGGGAAGTGTGGTGGTGGAGGTCATGAACATGCCTGCGCTTATTGAGCACGAGGGCGTTTTTGCGCTGCTGCTGGTTACGGCTGCGGTCCGCGCCTGCACCGATCTCATGGGTTTTGGCATGAGCAGCCTCAGAAAGGACGGCCATTACGCCGTCGTCAATCTTTCCAGCGTTATTATCTCGATCGGCATGAGTTTTCTTCTCATCAGCACCTTGGGCTTCATGGGAGCGGGGCTCGCAGCGCTTGTGACGGCTCTGATTACAGCGAGCGTTTCGGCGCTCATGCTGTGGCGCGCTTCAAGAAATATTTAAAGCAATTGATGCCTGCTGGGGGCAGGCTAAAGGGGATGGGCATGGCAGTCGGTCAACCGCAGAAAACCGTGTTGGGGAAGCTTCTAAAGGCGCTCTATCACGCCACCATACACAGCCTGCCGATCAAACAGGCGACCCAACTTCAGTATTACCGCTATCACCGGCTTTGGCCCAACATCAATAACCCCAAGACACTCAATGAACACCTGGTTGCGCGCAAGATCGCGTGGCGTGAACCAGCGGACGATCCGCGATTGATCATGCTGAGCGACAAGATCGCTGTCAAAGCGCATGTCGCCAAGGTGCTTGGCAAGGAATGGGTGACACCGACGCTTTGGCGGGGCAAGAACCTCGACGATTGCCCGCCCTTGCCGTTTCCCTATGTGATCAAGGTCAATCACGGTTCGGATCGGAACATCTTCGTCTATGGGCCTGACGATCTCGTCGGTGCCAAGGAGAAGTGCGACCTATGGCTACAGGGACGTACCGCCTGGCGTCTTGCGGAAGAATGGTACAACCATATCGAACCGGAACTCTTCATCGAGCCCTTTATTGGCGAGAATGGCGAGGCGCCGGTGGACTACAAGCTGTTCTGCTTCGAGGACGATATTCCCTGCATCCAGATCGATACGGCCCGCTTCAGCGATCACCGCCGCTGCTTTTATGACGAGCATTGGAACAAGCTATCCTTCGGTCATTACTACCCGATGGAAGACAAGGAATTGCCGCGTCCGCCGCACCTCGATGCCATTCTCGCCGCGGCCCGCACCCTGGCGCAGGGCTTCGAATTCGTCCGCATCGATTTCTACGACAAGCCGTCGGGACCGGTTTTCGGGGAAATGACTTTCTCTCCGACGTCGGGATTTGGCGCCTTCCGTCCACCATCGACGGATGCCTGGCTGGGCACCTTCTGGCGCGATAATCCCAAAGGGCGGTTTCGCACATCGGCAGAGGGGTGATCAGCCTGCCGAAGGGAGGTCGTTGGTATCCGTGCGATCTGGGACAGTGAGAAGCCACGACAGGATGATGCCGCCCAGGAGCCACGCCGACACAACATAGACGTAGTAGAAGCTCGGGGTGAAGACCGCGTTGAACAGGAACAGGAACGCGATGTAACCGCAGGCCACGCGTCGCACGCCTAGGCCATTGCGTGGCAGGTCCGTGTGGACCCAAAGATGCAGCTTGCCGAAGTAGAAGCCGAAAAGCGTTGCGGCAAAGATGATGCCGGGGATGCCGAAATTGAGATAGGCCTCGCCGAAGAGGGTGGGTCGCAGGCCAGCATGGAATTCGGGATCGAGCCCTGCGAGCGTCGTGGTGATGACGCCGGTGCGGTAGTCGTTTCGAAACTCGCTGATGAAGGCGGGGATCAGTGCGGTGTAGCCCGCCAGATAGGTCATGCCGTGGTAGAACTGGCCCTTGAAGCCGCTCAAGATCCACGCGTAGTCGCGAAAATCCGAGAAGTTGTTGCCGTAGAAGATCTGGGCGCTCAGGCTGTCGATCAAGTCGGGTGCTGCCTGGCCATCTGCAGACGAGCGCAATATGCCGAGGCCTACGGCGACGAGGATAAACGCGAAGGCGGAAGCACCGAAGACGAGGAGGTTGCGGTATCGGTAGGCAATGATGATGCAAATGACGAAGGCGAAGAGCGCTTCGATACTGGCGCCGCGCGTACCGATCATCAAGCCAAGCACGCTGCAGAAGAGGCCCATGGCAATGAATTTCCGGCCCCCGGCAAAACCATAGACCAGCAGGCTGATCGCGGTGGTCGGAAGAATGACAGCGTAGAGATTGATGACCGGGCGGATCGAGGGGTTTTCGAAAGCGAATTCGCGACCCTCGAAGGGCCTCACTCCGAGAGCGAACAGCCCCGCCGTTGCCAGGAGAATGATGAGGAAGGACAGCCAAGCGCCGGTCCGCGTCTGCCAGAAAGAGTAACCGCTTTCAATGAAGTCGAAGAGGTAGCTTCGGCCTGAGCTGAATGTTGCAAGGCCCATGCCGACAATGAGAAAGACGACGCCAAGCACCGAGAGAAAGAAGGCCTGGTCGAGGTGCTGCCGGATAGCAAAGATTGCACCACCAACCGCCTCCATATTCTTCTCCGAGCCGGCGAAGATGGGCATGATGAGGACTGGCAGGACGGTGTAACGAAGCCAGAAATAGGAGGAGAGTGTCAGCACACCCCATCGCAAGAAGGAGCTGATGTAATAGAGGACGAAGATCAACCAGCCGAGAATGAGGATGAGCCAAGCGAGATTGGACATTTCCAAGCCTTGTTCACGTGCCGGGCTGCAAAATCGGCCAGCTGAACCCGCGTCGGTTCAGGCTACGTTTCGTTGCCATCACCATGCCCAAAATCTCTTAAGATATTGTTGACCATGTTTGTTGGTTGGACGTCCACAGCCAATCATGATCGGATTTCCGATCTCTGCCGATTTTGTGCTACTGATTTCTTCTGGGCGCTCGGGGCATTTCTGGCTTGACGAGCCCTCTTTCTGAGAGATCGTTAGGATGACATCTCACATTCAAATTTTGCGCGAAAAGCTTGGCCAAGGCTTATTGCTCTGCCCGTCGGTCGCAGCGGTGATTCACGATTCGAACGGTCGGTTGTTGCTGCAGGAGAAGTCGTCTGGAGAGGGGTGGAGCTTGCCAGCAGGGGCTATTGAGCCCGGCGAAACTCCGCGGGAAGCCATCGTTAGAGAGGTATTCGAGGAAACGGGCCTGTCGATAGCTGTCGAAGAGATCGTCGACGTTTTTGGCGGAAAGCATTTCCGCTACACTTATCCAAACGGCGATGAGGTTGAATACGTTGTGACGCTGTTCAAGTGCAAGGTTACGGCTCCACAGGCGCCGATCCCTGACACTGAGACGAGATCGATACGTTATTTCCACTCGGGAGCGTTGCCGACGTTGGCGCTGCCATATCCAAAGTCATCGCTGTTTGGACGTGATCAAGAGGAAAGCTAAGCTCTGGCGAAGTGCAGTTTACCTGTAGCCCTTGTCGAAGAAACTACACGGCGGAGCCAGTGGCAGCCGTCATTAGGATTTTCTCGAGCTTGTCATAATATCCTGACTGCTCCGCCGTGCCATCAAATGAGGTGATCCCTGGAAACCGCTCGTCGCGTCTCTGCCACCAACGCTCCGGGCCGATCGAGACTGCTTTCGCCAGCAGTCCGGCAAGCGCTCGCGGCTGCTCCGGATCGTAGCACCAGCCGGTTTTTCCTGCTTCGATGATTTCCGGCGTTCCGCCTCTCGTGCTGCCAATGACGGGAACACCATAGACGCCAGCCTCAACGAGGATACGGCTTTGCGGCTCGTGCCAAAGCGAGGGAACGACGACAGCATCGGCGATGCGATAGATTTCCTGAGGTGTGACGAAACCGCGAAACTCGACATTGGCCACTGAGCCAAGACGTTTGATACGGTCTTCCTCACCCGGGCGACCGCGTCCCGCGAGGACCAGACGGGCATTGCTCCCTGCAGGCAAAGCCTTGAAGGCCTTGATCAAGTCGGGAACGCCCTTTTCTTTTGCCAGCGCACCGAGGTAACCGAAGGTAAACACGCGCTCCACCGGTGTTGTGCGTCCAATGGCGCTTGTGTCGAAGGATTGCAGCGGCGTGTTCTTGTTGTGCATGACATGCCAGTCAGCTTCAACCAAAACACCGTTTTCGATGAAACGCTGCTTCACGAAGTTGCTGACGGCAATGACCGTCATGCCGTTTCCGCGTAGTCTCAAGCGACGATTGATCAGGCTGCAGTCGAAGCAAGGCGTTATGCAATTGTCCTCCCTGCGGAACATGCTGGTCTTGGGACAGAGCAAGGCGTAGTCTCGGAGATGCAGACAGATCGGTATCCCTGCGTCCTCGGCTGCCTGAAAAATCGCAGGCTGCATATAGGAGGAGTTTTGCGCGTAGATGAGATTGAAATTCTCGCGCCTGAAAAATTCTGCAAGTCCTTCCACGCAAAGCGCGCCAAAGGCCGTGCGCAGATGCCATGCGGCACGACGAGCAAAGTTGACCGAGGGCTTGAGGTGGCCGGGCAGGTAGCTGTTCTTCCAGGGCAGGCGAACCACGCGTACATTGCCGGCAAGCCGAGTTTCCCCTGGCGGCACCAGAGGATCTCCGACTTTTCCCAGCGCCAGTACGGTCACATCATGCGTCTTGGCGAGCTCGATCGCTCCCGCGCGTGCCGATATCTCAGCGCCTCCCTCTGCCTGGGGAGCAAAAGTCTGCGAGACGATGCAGATTTTCACGCGTCTTCCCCTCGTTGATCGGGAGTGGTTCGTTACAATTGTTCCTAAATCGCAAACAACTCTTTAAATATGTTGAATAAACCTTCCTTGAGAAAGCATGTCTAAAGTCATTGCATCAATCAAGAGCTCTTCACTTCGAAGTCGTGAGGAAGGGCGCAGTTGAGCAAATCGGTGGCGAGCGCATGAATTCTGTTTTACAAAATCGCTGGGCAACAAAAACAACAATGCCGCGTATACCCACGTCAATGGGTGGCCCAAGGGAAGAGACAATGAGGGTTCTGCACGTTTTTGAAACACTGCCGGGTGGGCCTGCGACATATCTCAGTGAGGTGGCGCCCCATCAGGTGGCAAAATACGGCGCGGCGAATATCAGGGTGATCGTCCCAGACCGACACTTGTCTCATGTGCAAAATATTCCATTGTCCTGTATCGCCACGTTCCGAAGGAATGGCCGGTACAAATCCCTTGCGGCGCTGGCACGTGCGGTTACGGAAGAAGTGCAATCGTTTCGTCCGGACGTCGTGCATGCCCATTCGACCTTTGCAGGTCTGGCGGTGCGCTTAGTCGGCGCGCTCAATCGAAATTTCCCCCCCGTCGTCTACTGTCCGCATGGATGGTCTTTCGACATGGAGACGCTTGGCCCTCTGCGTCCCGTCGCAAAGCTAGGTGAGCGTCTGCTTGCGCCCTTGTGCCAGAAGATCGTCGCCATCTCACAGCACGAATATGACAGAGGGATCGAAGCCGGTATTTCTCCTGACCGGATGGTCGTGATCGAAAACGGCCTGTCGAGCAATCGGCCCGTCGCGGTTCCGGTCGAATGGAGCGATCCACGTCTCAAGGTGCTGTTTGTTGGACGCCTCGACCGGCAAAAGGGTGTCGATGTGCTTTTGAAAGCCGTCCAGTCGCTCGGTAGCCAGGTCGCAGTCAAAGTCATCGGGGCTCATGTCACGACGAAGGAAGAGCAAAACAAGCCCATCTCTGTTCCGGACAATGTCGAGCTTTTGGGATGGAAATCGCCCGAGGAGATTGCAGGCTACATGAATGCTTGTGACGTGGTGGTCATGCCGTCGCGTTGGGAGGGTTTTGGCCTCGTTGCGGTGGAAGCAATGCGTGCCAGGAAGCCGGTGATTGCTTCTGCAGTTGGTGGCCTTCGCTCGATCGTACGCCATGGGCAGACGGGCTTTCTGGTTCCCGCCGGCGATAGTGACGCTCTGGCGCAAACGATCGTGGCGCGCGATAGAGCGGGTTGGCGCGAGATGGGCCTTGCGGGATACATGCGTTTTCTGTCACGTTATCAGAGCGACAGGATGAACGGCGATATTGTCGATCTCTATGACCAGATAACGGGCAAGCAAACCGCCGAGGTTCGTGTGCTGGCATGACCATTTTCATCAATGGGCGCTTCCTCACTCAAACGACGAGTGGGGTTCAGCGTTTTGCCCGGGAGGTCGTCATTGCTCTCGACAAACGGCTGGCCGAAAATCCCACCGCGGACGAGTGGGTGCTGCTGACGCCGGAGGGAGCCACGGAAAGGATGCCTCTGCGTGCGATCACACAGCGGGCTGTGGGCCGGTCTTCCGGGCATGTCTGGGAACAGACGAACCTCTACAAAGCCGCACGGCACGGCCGGCTCATCAACCTTGGAAATAGCGGCCCCATCCTTCATTCGCGCGCGGTCACAGTCGTTCACGACGCGATGATTTTCCGCACGCCGGAGAATTTTTCGCGCAAGTACCGGCTGGTTCACGGGTTGTTGGGCCGTCTTCTCGCGCACCGCGGAAAAATCGCCACCGTATCGGAGTTTTCAAAGCGAGAGCTCGAAAGTGCTTTCGGCACCAAGGATGTCACTGTTGTTTCTAACAGCTGCGAGCACATGGCTGCGGTTGTCAGGGATGAGACCATCGTGTCGCGATTGGGGCTCGCGGATGAACCCTATCTCCTGTTCGTCGGCTCGCGTACGCCGAACAAGAATATAAGGCGCGCCATGGACGCTATCCGGATGATGGGTTCAGCAGCGCCCAAGTTCGTCATCGCAGGCGCGCCCGCATCCAGCGTTTTTCAATCCTATGAGACGTCCGATCCGGAGGCAAATTCTGTCACCGATAAGATCGTCTTCACAGGCCGCCTGTCCGATGAGGAAATTGCTGGACTTTATGCCGGAGCGACGGCGCTTCTTTTTCCCAGCCTCTATGAGGGGTTCGGCATTCCGCCGCTGGAGGCCATGTTGCTGGGTTGCCCTGTACTGGCATCGGATATTCCGCCGACCCGGGAGGTCTGCGGCGATGCGGCACTGTTCTTCGATCCCCTTCGACCGGACGACATGGCTCGCGCGATCAAGGAGATTTTGCACAACCCAGAACATCGTGCAAAGATGATAGAGCGTGGATATCTGCGCGCTCAAGAATTTTCTTGGGACAGGAGCGCAGGTCGCCTTCTTGATATTGTCGAGCAGCTTTAAGTAAAATTGAAGATACTTAAATGTAATAGTCGACTGGCAGAGCGCCAGTTGAAAGAAAGTGAATCCAGTCGATGCGGATTTGTATCGTAGCCCAGACATTCGCGCCCCAGGAAGAGGGCGGTGCGGAGATTGTGGCGCGTATGTGCGCTAGGGAGTTGGCGCGCCACCACGAGGTCTTCGTTCTCTCGCTCGGTATGAGTGGCGACAGGTTGGCGCCGACGGGCGAAGCGACGGGTGAAGACGGTATCAGAGTCGTCCGGGTGAATTGGCACAACAGCTACCTCCCTGGACATAAGAAGCCGCTGGTCGGGCGCATCGAGAAAGCGCGCTGGCATCTGAAGGCATCAGTGGGTGCCGTTTCAGCCAAGGAAATCAGGGAGATATTCGCGCGTGAGCAGGTGGACCTCGTCTACGCGCATAACTCGGCACGCATGCAGCCGGCGCTCTTCGAGGCCAGCCGGCAATTGAATATTCCCTTATGTGTGCATCTGCATGACTACGCTCTGCTTTGTCCAAAATCGAGCATGTTCAACGCTGGCGGAAATTGCGACACCCCGTGCCTCAAATGTCGTGTTCTGACGTCGAGACTGAAATCGGATGGCGATGGAATGACCGCGATCGCGGTAAGCGAGGCGCTTAAGCAGACCTATCTTCGGGCAGGCGTTCTCACCAAAGCGGACTGGCACGTGCTGAGGAACGAGAACCTCCGCGAGGATAAGCTTCATCGGCCCTTCGTCGGACGCGATAGCGCTCGTAGTGATATCTTCACTTTTGGCTATCTCGGGGCTCTGTCGGAAGAAAAGGGCATCGAAGATCTCATCCGCGCCTTTGTCGACATGCCGAATCGCCGCTCTGCCAAGCTTATTATTGCGGGTCGAGGCCGCGAAGATTATGTCCGTCACCTGCAGTCCATCGCCAACGGCGCGCCAGTCACCTTCATGGGCTTTACGCCGCCGGAGGAGGTTTACGGAGTGGCGGATGCTGTCATTCTACCTTCTCGCTGGCGCGAGCCTCAAAGCCTCATCCTGATCGAAGCCGCGGCCTATGGTGTGCCGATCATCGCCACCAATCTCGGCGGTACACCCGAGATCGTGGAAGATATGAAAACGGGTTGGTGCTATGATCCAAGTGTGGCCGGATCGCTCGCCGGAGTGATGGAAAAGGCGCTTGGGATCGGTCATGGAAATTGGTGGGCGGAGCGCGATAAACTTTTTCCAGGTATCCGGGGCTTTAAAGGGACGGCTGAAGCATCGCGCTATTACGAACGATTGAATGAACTTCTGGTTGAGGCGCAGAGGCCGGATCATCTACAGCTTCAGGCTCTCTAAAGTAATAACTTTGGAAAATTACAGTATCTTTAGATTTTATTTAGCCGATTGTCCGATTTTTGCTTTTGCTCCATAGGTGCAAGCAGGGGAATTGAACATGAACGCCGGTTTCGCTTCCAGTCAGATGTCTGTGTCTACGCAGCAGACATCTGTCGACCATCCGGTTACATTTGCAAACACGGTCGGTCTTTATAAGCCGGCGGATGTTTCCTTGAGCGGTGAGGGTGCCGACACGGCGGTCCTGTTCGTTAGTTCCTGGGGCTTTGAAGAATTATGCGCACGGAAATTCTGGCGATTGCTTGCTGGCGATCTTGCGACGCGCGGCCTCTCAAGCATGCGCTTCGACTATCCCGGAACGGGTGACGCAATCGATCCAGTCGACTACGACAACGGTCTCGATCTATGGCTCGACAGCATTCGCGCGGCGGCAGCGAAGCTGCGGGAGCTGTCTCAAGTCCGTCAATTGATCCTCATTGGCCATGGTCTTGGCGCGCTGCTGGCCTGGAAGGCTGCGGAAAGCATGGACAATGTGGTTGGTCTTGCGCTTGCCGCGCCCGCTTTGTCCGGGCGTCACTGGCTTCGAGAGTTCGTGGCCTTGAGTCGTGTCGCCAATCCTGATGCCCTGCAGCATAGGGCGCAGGCATCAGGCCCCGCCATGGGCGAACAGGTCTTCCCTGATAGTCTCGCCGCCAGTCTTCGCACCATCGCCATATCGTCTTCCACAAGCGTACCTGCACGCAATATTTTTCTCTTGAAGCAGGAGAACCGTCCGGCCGACGAGCAGTTCGCAACCCATCTCGCTGCGCTCGATACCGAGCTGCGGTCGGTGGTGTTTCCCGACTACAACAACTTTGTACGCGACGTGCTTTTCTCGGTTCCGTCCCTGAAGTCCATCGAGATGCTCTCTGGCTGGGCTGCCGACGTCGCGGCAAAGCAGAGCGGCAAGACTGCAATGCCGCAGCAGGAAGCATTATTGCAAAGTCTCTCTTCGCAACCACTGACGGGCGATGGGTTTCAAGAGCGCCCGGTCCGCTTTGGCGATTACAAACGGCTCTACGGCATCGTCTGCGAACCCCTTGGTCAGCGACAAGGTGCCACCGTCATCGTGTCTCCAACAGGCTATGAACGCATGTCGGGATGGGGGCGTATATCAGCTCAAATGTGCAGAGACCTTGCCCGCCAAGGCATTGCCTCGCTTCGCTTCGATGGAGCAAATGTTGCCGATAGCCCGCCTGCCGAGGGCGCGCCGGAGCAGATTCTCTATCATGCGAGCCAGTTGACCGACGTCATGGCTGCCGTCGATTTTCTCGAAGCGGAAAACCAGCTTCCTGTCGTCGTGACCGGACGTTGCAGCGGCGCGTGGGTCGCCTTCAAGAGCGCCGTAAAAGACCCGCGGATCAAGGGCTGCGTTCCGGTCAACCTCTATGATCTCTATATTCCAGCCGACGTGGACGTGAACCTGTTTCTCCGCTCAACCCGTCAGTCGCTGTCTGGATATGGCTCCAAGTTTATGAGCGGAGCGCTCTGGAAGCGTGTGCTGCGGGGCGAAGTGCGCGTGGTAAGCGGCCTCTCCAATCTGTTCAAGGCGTTGGTGGGGAAGGCGTTTTCCTTTCTCACCCCGCTTTCAGTGAAGTACCCTTATTTTTCCGAACGCGCCCGTTCGCTCTCGCGCGACTTCAGCAAACTGGCCGGAAACGATACAAAGGTCACCTTAATCTACTCCGAGGGAGACGCTGGCTTTGGCATGCTTGAGCGCAACTTCTGCCGGCGCGGGCGTCTTTTGAGAGGTCCATATGGCACGCCTAAGATCGTCGCCATCCCGAAGGCCGATCACAACCTCACCACCGCCGAAGCTCGCGAGGCCTGGACGCTGGAGTTGAAGACACTAGCCTTTCAACTTCAGCCCAAGCATTAAGATCTGATTTTCAAAGTCGGTGAGAAAAGGCGTAAGGCCATCCCTGGCGTAGCCTCAAAAGAAAAGCGCGCCATCTGATTTAAACTCAGATGACGCGCTCATTGTTTTCAACGGTAAGGGTCAAGCCTGCTCGAAAACACCGTGGCAGTGCTTGTACTTCTTGCCGGATCCGCATGGGCAGGCCTCGTTGCGGCCGACTTTGCCCCATGTGGACGGATCGTTTGGATTGCGCTGTTCCGGTGGAACATAGACGTCTCCATTGCCGGCGGAGGCCACGGCAAATTCATCCTCACCGGTGATCGGGTCGAGATGATGCGCCGTCATTTCCGGAAGCTCAGCGGGCGGTGGCGGATCGCGCATCAGTTCGACACGCATCAGCTGGGCGGTGACCGCTTCACGCAGATTTGCGAGCAAGGCCTGGAAGAGTTCGAAGGCTTCCGCCTTGTATTCCTGAAGCGGATCGCGCTGTGCGTAACCGCGGAAGCCAACGACAGAGCGCAGGTGGTCGAGGTTGACGATGTGTTCGCGCCACAGATGGTCGATCGTCTGCAGAATGACGGAGCGCTCGACATAGGTCATTACTTCCGGACCGAAACGCTCGGCCTTGTCTGTCATGACCTTGTCTGCAGCTTCGGTGATACGCTGAAGAATATCGTCTTCGGCAATACCCTCTTCCTTAGCCCAATCGTCGAGCGGCAGGTCGAGGTTGAGAGACTGTTGAACGCCAGCCTTCAGGCCTTCGATATCCCACTGTTCCGCATAGGCGTTTTCAGGGATGTGCTTGCCGACAAGGGCTTCAATCACTTCGTTGCGCATGTCCGCTGCGGTCTCGCCGATATTGTCGGCTTCCATCAGCTCGAGGCGCTGTTCAAAGATGACCTTACGCTGGTCGTTGAGAACGTCGTCGTACTTCAGCAGGTTCTTACGCGTTTCGAAGTTGCGGGCTTCCACCTTCTTCTGCGCGCGTTCGAGGGCCTTGTTGATCCACGGATGGACGATCGCTTCGCCTTCCTTGAGGCCCAGCTTCTGCAGCATCGAGTCCATACGGTCGGATCCGAAGATGCGCATCAGGTCGTCCTGGAGCGACAGATAGAACTTCGAGCGCCCTGGGTCGCCCTGACGACCGGAACGGCCGCGCAGCTGGTTGTCGATACGGCGGCTTTCGTGACGCTCGGTGGCGATGACGTAGAGGCCACCCCCCGCAAGCGCCTTTTCCTTCAGAACCTTGATCTCGTCGCGGATCGCCTGTTCCTTGGCATCACGCTCCGGTCCAGGCTCCATGCCTTCCAATTCGCGCTCAAGGCGCATATCGACGTTGCCGCCAAGCTGGATGTCCGTACCGCGGCCCGCCATGTTGGTGGCGATGGTCACAGCGCCGGGCACGCCTGCCTGCGAGACGATATAGGCTTCCTGCTCATGGTAGCGGGCGTTCAGAACCTGGAAGTTCTCAAAGCCCGTCTGGCGCAGCATGGTGGCGAGCAGTTCGGATTTTTCAATCGAGGTCGTACCGACGAGAACCGGCTGATTGCGCTCATGCGCTGCACGGATCTCTTCGATGATCGCCTTGAACTTCTCTTCGCCGGTCCGGTAGACCTCGTCGTCTTCGTCGATACGCTGGATCGGCAGGTTTGTCGGGACCTCCACGACGTCGAGGCCGTAGATGTTGTTGAACTCTTCCGCTTCCGTCGAGGCCGTACCGGTCATGCCGGCAAGCTTGGTGTACATGCGGAAATAGTTCTGGAAGGTGACGGACGACAGCGTCTGGTTTTCCGGCTGGATCTGCACCTTTTCCTTGGCCTCAAGCGCCTGGTGCTGACCTTCGGAGTAACGGCGACCCGGCATCATGCGGCCGGTGAATTCGTCGATGATGACGATCTCGCCGTTGCGGACGATGTAGTCCTTGTCGCGCTGGAAGAGCTTGTGTGCCTTCAGAGCGTTGTTGATGTGGTGAACGATGGCCACGTTCTCCACGTCATAGAGCGATTCACCCTTGAGAAGGCCTGCGTCGCGCAGAAGATTTTCGAGCTTTTCGGTGCCCTGCTCGGAGAAGTTCGCCGAGCGCTGCTTCTCGTCGATTTCATAATCGTCCGGCGTCAGCATCGGAATGAAGGCGTCGATCGTATTGTAGAGATCAGAGCGATCATCCAGCGGACCTGAAATGATAAGCGGCGTGCGCGCCTCATCGACCAGAATGGAGTCGACTTCGTCGACGATGGCGTAGTTGTGGCCTCGCTGGACCATCTGCGCCTTGTCGTACTTCATGTTGTCGCGAAGATAATCGAAGCCGAGTTCGTTGTTCGTCGCGTAGGTGATGTCGCAGGCATAAGCGTCGCGGCGCTCGTCGTCGTCCAGGCCATGCACGATCACGCCGGTGGTCAGGCCGAGGAAGCCGTAGAGGCGGCCCATGATGCTGGCATCGCGCTTGGCGAGGTAGTCGTTGACCGTCACCACATGCACGCCGTTGCCGGCAAGTGCATTGAGGTAAACGGCAAGTGTCGCCACCAGCGTCTTGCCTTCACCGGTCTTCATTTCGGCGATCGCGCCCTGATGCAGGATCATACCGCCGGTCAACTGAACGTCGAAGGGACGCATGCCGAGAACGCGGCGCGAAGCCTCGCGCGCAACGGCAAAGGCTGGGATCAGCAGGCTGTCGAGCGTCTTGCCTTCGGCCAGCTGCTGGCGAAATTCCACCGTCTTTGCAGCAAGCGCTTCATCCGAAAGCGCCTTCAACTCATCTTCGAGCGCGCCGATGGCTGCAATATTGGTGCGATAGGAACGAACGCGGCGATCGTTTGACGAGCCAAACAATTTGCGGGCGATGCCGCCGAGACTGACCATCCAACTGGCCCTTTCTGAAATTTCGTTTCGTCGGGCGCTTTCAGCGTCATCGGCAATAACGCACAAATGACGAACGACACCCCGAAACGCATCTGGACGCGAGATTGCGTGACAGATAAGAGGGGGGGCAAATGATGTCAACGGTTCTGCCCGTTACAGAATGGCCACATTCCGGTGTTTGGAAGTTTTTTCAGCCGGAAAACCACGTCTGGAGCCGGCTTTGTCTCCGAAAGGTTCAATATGTTGCGCTACAATAGAATCGCCGCTGCCGTGATCGTGGCCGGGCTTGGTCTTCACTTCCCTGCCTTCGCCCAGGAAGATGCCGTGGTGGCCACGGTCGGCGATCTCGAGATTCGTCAGTCGGAACTCGATCTGGCCATGAGCAATCTCGACTCCCAGCTGGCCCAGCTCCCGGATGAGCAGAAGAAGGTTGCCGCTCTTTCCAGCGCGATCGAAGTGAAGCTGCTGGTCGAGGGTGCGACTGCCGAAGGTCTGGACAAGACCGACGACTTCAAGAAGCGCCTGAACTTCATCTCCGACCGCGAATTGCACAACGCCTATTTCCGCAAGCACGTGGCTGACGCGATCACCGATGCCGAGGTGAAGGCACGTTATGACAAGGAAGTCGCCGCACTTCCGAAGGAAGAAGAAGTCAAGGCTGCCCACATTCTGGTTGCGACGGAAGAAGAAGCCAAGGACGTGATCAAGCAGCTCGATGCCGGCAAGGATTTCGCGGAACTGGCAAAGGAAAAGTCGACCGACTCCAACAAGGATGACGGCGGCGATCTCGGCTGGTTCGGCAAGGGCCGCATGGTTCCGGAATTCGAAGAAGCCGCATTCAAGCTGGAGAAGGGCGCCTACACCAAGGAGCCGGTCAAGTCGCAGTTTGGCTTCCACGTCATTAAGGTCGAAGACAAGCGCATTTCGCCTCCGCCAGCCTTCGAGCAGGTCGAGCCGCAGGTTCGCCAGCTCGTCATGCGTGACAAGTATATGGATCTCATCAAGAAGGCCAAGGCCGAACAGAAGGTCGATATCAAGGACGAAACGCTCCGCAAGGAATATGACGAGGTCAATAAGGCGCAAGACGCTCAGCCGCAGCAGTAAGTGCCTCACGCATGAGGGCGGCGTTCAGCCGCCCTTTTCTCGCTTCCAGCATTGTCTTTTCTAACGCAGGTCGATTCCATGTCCGCTGCCGTCTCCCCACTTGCTCCAAAATCCTATCCTGAGATGCCCGTCATCCGCGGTGTGCGCATGGCGACGGCTGCCGCTGGCATCAAGTACAAGAACCGAACCGACGTTCTCTTGATGGTGTTTGACGAACCGGCCGCGGTTGCGGGTGTGTTCACCAAGTCCCGTTGCCCATCCGCGCCGGTGGACTATTGCCGTGCCAACCTTGCGGGCGGCATCGCGCGGGCGGTCGTGGTCAATTCCGGAAACGCGAACGCATTTACCGGCCAGAAGGGCAGGGCAGCGACCGAGCTGACGGGTAAATCCGCCGCCGCCGCCGTCGGATGCAGCGAAAGAGAAGTGTTTCTGGCATCCACCGGCGTGATCGGCGAGCCGCTCGACGCTTCGAAATTTGCCGGCGTTCTCGATCAGATGAATGCTGATGCCAAGGGCGATTTCTGGCTCGAAGCCGCAAAGGCCATCATGACCACGGATACCTATCCAAAGGTCGCAACGCGTACCGCCAAGATCGGCGGCGTTGAGGTCACGATCAATGGTATCGCCAAGGGTGCGGGCATGATCGCACCAGATATGGCGACCATGCTTTCCTATGTCGTGACTGACGCCGACATTGCGTCGCCTGCCTTGCAGGCGCTTTTGTCCGCAGGCGTCGGCCCGACGTTCAACTCCGTGACGGTCGACAGCGATACGTCGACCTCCGATACCTTGATGCTGTTTGCCACCGGCGCTGCTGCTGCCGACGGTCAGTCGCGTATCGAAAACGCCGATGATGCGAAGCTCGAAGGTTTCCGTGCCGCACTTAACGACCTCCTGAAAGACCTAGCTCTTCAGGTCGTGCGGGACGGCGAAGGCGCGCGCAAGATGGTGGAAGTGACGGTCACCGGCGCTGAAAGCGATGCTGCCGCCAAAAAGATTGCGCTTTCCATCGCCAACTCTCCGCTGGTGAAAACCGCAGTTGCCGGAGAAGACGCCAATTGGGGCCGCATCGTCATGGCCGTCGGCAAGTCCGGCGAGCTTGCCGATCGTGACCGGCTGGCCATCTCGTTCGGACATGTGCGTGTTGCCGTCAATGGCGAACGCGACCCGTCCTATTCCGAAGCGGAAGCCACTGCCGTGATGAAGCAGCAGGATATTCCGGTGAAGGTGGATATCGGGCTTGGTAACGGCACGGCTACAGTTTGGACTTGCGATCTCACCAAGGAATACGTCGAAATCAACGGCGACTACCGGAGCTAAACGGTGGAGGCCAAACCCATGCATAGCAGTGCCGTCAATTTGCCGCTCGTTCGCCGCCTGGAGGCGGTAAGCTTTCGTGCCTGGCCGGCTTCGTCGGTCATTTATGATGGCAGTTGGCAAATCCGGTTGACGGGCTCGCATCCCTCCAAGCGCATCAATTGTGTCGTGCCTTTGGACCCGTCCGATTACGGCAATTGCGATGTGCGACTGGAAAAGGCGCGCCGTCGCTTCGAGGATTTCGGCAGACCGCTGATCATTCGCGAGACGACGCTGATGCCGCCTGAACTCAGGGCGCACCTCTACGATAATGGCTGGACCGTTTTCGAAGAGGTAAAGGTGATGACGGCCGATCTGGTTAACGCCGAGTTGCCGGAGACCATGGCCCATCTCCCGACCCACGATATCGGCAGGTTCGTAGAAGCGAGCCTTAAGGTGGGCAACGAAGACCTATCCCTCCGCTCTCCGATCGCTGAGATCGTCAGTTCGATCAAGCCCAATCTCGGCCTCTTCATCAAGGAAGAGGTAGAAGGTGATCCGCACGCCACCGTCATCTGTGTGCAGGACAATGATCTCGCAGGTGTTCTTTCCCTCGAAGTAGCAAGCGCTGCGCGGCGCATGGGTGTAGGCAGTGAAATCCTCACCTCGGCATTGCGTTGGGCTCGTATCAGCGGCGCAAAGACGGCGTGGCTGCAGGTCGTCTCAACCAATGTGCCGGCGCTCGCTCTTTATGAGAAGTTCGGTTTCGAAGAGGCTTATACCTATCGCTATTGGGGCAAGGACAATTCGTGATGGATGAGCCGTTCAAGAAGATCCTGCTTGTCGCGGCTTGCGCCCTTGTGGATCACGATGGCCGGATACTTCTCGCTCAGCGACCGGAGGGCAAGTCGCTTGCCGGACTCTGGGAATTTCCCGGTGGCAAGGTCGAGCAGGGCGAAACGCCTGAAGAGACGCTGGTGCGTGAACTGAACGAAGAGCTCGGTATTACCACCAAGGTCGCCTGCCTTGCACCGCTCACCTTTGCCAGCCACACCTATGAGACATTTCACCTGCTGATGCCGCTTTATGTCTGTCGCCGCTACGAAGGCATACCCCATGGGCGGGAAGGCCAGACTGTAAAATGGGTCAAACCGCAGGCTCTGCGCGATTACCCCATGCCGCCCGCTGACGAGCCTCTCATCCCCTATCTTCAGGATCTTCTCTGAAATTTCTGTGAAAAGGCTGGAAAGCAGCGCTTTTCAACCCGCCTACGCGTCCTGAAACGGCACGCCGTTAACCGATCGTTTAGCAAGCTCTGGCACATTGCAGTGCTGAAGATTTGGTAAATGGCGCGTAGTGAGGCCGAGTGATGAATGAGGATTTCTGGAAAACCGTTGAAGACCGCCAGTCTTATTCCGCCAAGTCACGCCGGATCGGCGTTTTAAACGTTGCGCTTTTGTTTGGCATGGTTGCAATCGCGCTCTCATTGATCGTAACGCCGATGCTGGCCGGCAAGACCTCGCCGGCCCGCTTTGCGCAGGTGCCGGACAATATCGACATGATCAGCACCGGTTCGATCAAGCGCGGCGATCAGCCAACGACCTACAGCATTCGTCGCAGCATCACGCAGCCCATGCCCGGGTCCGTCTGCATCGTCGATGGTTATAACAGCGGGCGCGACTGCTGATCCGTCTCGCAATAGGTCAGTATTGCAAGATATGGGGCGTGGTTTAAACGTCTCTTTAGTACAGCAACAACCAATGCCACTGTTTCACTACCTATCGGAGAAAAGTCGAAGGTACGGTAACGAAATAGATATGTTGTTGATCCATTATCGCAAGCATGTTGATTGAGGACGTTTCTATTGCGTCTGTCCGGCAGGGGTTTGTGATTTGCACGGAAAAAATTGTATCTCGCGTTACTATTGGAATTTCGTCACCGATACGCGCGGCGCGACCGCCGTGGAATATGGCCTTCTGATCGGAATTATTGGCGGCGCCTTGATCCTTGGACTGAGTGGCGTGCGTGACAGTCTCCTCGGCGTATTGACGACCATTGTGGAAGCCCTCACCAACGCCTTGCCCTCCTGAAAATATCTGCTTTTCAGCGCAAGCGGGCCACCTTCAGGAGCTTTTTCCCTTCAATGCATCCGCAAGCCTGACGTTGGCAGAGCCGGGTTTCAGCGGCTTCTGCTGGCTCTCATGCGGTGCCCAGCCTGACATGTAGATGATGGAGAAGGTGGCCCTGATCCGTCCATCTGGATCGCTGTACCGTTCCGCGTAAAGTTCTGCTGCGCGCATGAAGAAGCGTCGGGTAAGCGGTGTCCGGCTGCGGCCCATAAGCGGGTTTGCCATGCCCATGGCGCGCAGGTCGCGCATCAGCGGGAAGATGGAATCATAGCGCACCGTATAGGTTTCCGTATCCGTGACCGGCAAGGCAAATCCCGCGCGCTGCAAGAGCGCGCCGATATCGCGCACATCGGCAAAGGGGATGACGCGTGGGCTTGCGCCGCCAAGCAGTTCCACCTCCGTTGCCAGAAGAACGTCGCGGAGCTCCTGCAGCGTGCCGCTGCCGGGAAGGGCGGCGAGAAAAAGGCCATCCGGCTTCAGCGCCTTGCGAATTTGGATCAGCGTTCCCGGCGTGTCATTGGTCAAATGCAGCGAGAGCGGTGAGATCACCAGGTTGGCGGAAGCAGGCTCAAGCCCGAGGTCTTCGAGGGATGAGATTTTCGAGTTCGGCTCACCCACAAGAAATTCGTCGCTGGTCTCGATCCGGGTCATCGAGCCCACTTTGCCGGTTTCCATGACCCGCTGAGCGGTAACACCCGTCGCGCCGTGAAGCTCGATCGCGGTATCGAAATGGCGCTCGACGATGGCAATGCGGTCGGCGATTTCGTCTGCAGCAATATTCGGCAGAAAGTGAGCCTGACGATCTCCAATCTGCAATGCGCGCTCACGGTGGCGTTCAATAAGCTGCGGGTCGAAAAGAATGTCCATTGGCGAACCTGTGATAACTTTGCTGTCGCAAAGGCACCCCTTTCCTCCTATTGTCAAGCGCGGGAGCATAAGGGGAAGGCGATGGTTTCAAGGCAGATTGTCGTAACGCCCCTGCACCGACTGCTTCGCTATGTCAGTGATGTCATCTACCCGCCGGCCTGTGCCGGCTGCGGTCGCGCCACAGGTGGCGCCGGGGCCTTTTGTGTTCAATGCTGGCCAGAGATAAAATTCATCGAGCGCCCCTATTGCGAGGTTCTCGGCATCCCCTTCGTCTATGATCACGGCGAAGGAATGGTCAGCGCGGAAGCCATATCCAATCCGCCAAGCTTTGATCGCCTCAGGTCCGCGACGATCTACGACGGGCCGGCCCGCAAATTGGTCCACCAGTTGAAATATCAGGACCGCACGGATCTCGCGGGCCTGATGGCGTTGTGGATGGCACGAGCAGGCGGCGAAGCGCTTACTCAATGTGATTGCATCATTCCTGTTCCGCTTCATCGCTGGCGGTTTTTCTCGCGCCGTTTCAATCAATCGGCCGAACTTGCGCGGCATCTGGCGGCGATTGCAGGAAAGCCCTTTCTGCCGGCGACCCTGATCAGGGTGAAGTCGACCAGCCGTCAGGTAGGGCTTTCGGCTGTTGCGCGAAAGAAGAACGTCCAAGGCGCCTTTGCGCTTTCGCCGGGGCAGGAGGCCGAGATTTTCGGCAAGCGCGTGGTGCTCGTGGACGATGTCTACACCACTGGAGCCACAGTCTCGGCGGCGGCGAAGCGGCTGAAAAAATCAGGTGTGGCGCAAGTCACGGTTTTGACCTTTGCAATGGCCATATCCGGGCCTATATGACATGCAAAATTCATGCTCCACGCAGCTTTAGAGGTTGAGATATATGGCATCCGTTACGATCTATACGCGCGATTTCTGCGGCTATTGCGCCCGCGCCAAGGCCCTGCTGCAGAGCAAGAACGTGAATTTCACCGAATATAATGCGACGGAAAATCCGCAATATCGCCAGGAAATGATGGACAAGTCCGGCCGTAACACCTTCCCGCAGATCTTCATCGGCGAGCAGCATGTCGGTGGCTGCGACGATCTTCACGCGCTTGATCGGGACGGAAAGCTCGATCCGCTTCTGGCAGCATAATAGCCGATAAACTGACATGGACATTGGGAAGAGAGACATGAGCTTCAAGGCCGCCGCAATCCAGATGTGCTCCGGAACGGATCCGAAGCGAAACGCCGAAGCCATGGAGAGGCTGGTGCGCGATGCTGTGGCGCAAGGTGCCGTCTATGTGCAGACGCCTGAGATGACCGGCGCTTTGCAGCGCGACCGTGCCGCACTCCAGGCCGTCTTGAAAGACGAGACCTGCGACATCATCGTTTCCACAGCAGCCAAGCTTGCGCGTGAACTCGGGATCTATGTTCATGTCGGCTCCACGGCGATTGCGCGTCCCGACGGCAAGATCGCCAATCGTGGTTTTCTCTTTGCACCGGATGGAGACCGTATCTGCACCTATGACAAGATTCACATGTTCGATGTCGATCTCGACAATGGCGAGAGCTGGCGTGAAAGCGCCACCTATCAGCCGGGTGAAGCGGCACGCATTGCGGAACTTCCTCTGGCGACCTTTGGTTTCGCCATCTGCTACGACGTCCGCTTCCCGTCGCTCTTCCGCGCGGAAGCCGTTGCCGGCGCGCAGGTTCTGACGGTTCCTGCAGCCTTTACCAAGCAGACCGGCGAAGCCCATTGGGAGATTCTTCTGCGCGCGCGCGCCATCGAAAACGGTGCCTTCGTCATCGCCGCGGCTCAGGGTGGGCAGCATGAAGATGGCCGTGAAACCTTTGGCCATTCGATGATCATCGACCCTTGGGGCAAGGTGCTGGCCGCTGCCGGCGGTGCTGGCGAAGAGATCATCGTTGCCGATATCGATCCTGAACAGGTTTCCGCCGTTCGCGGCAAGATCCCTAACCTGAAGAACGCGCGCGACTTCCAGCTCGAAACGGTAGCGTCCAGGGCGGCTTCGCGGAGTGCGCTTGCTTGATCCGCTACTCGCTGACCTGTGACCATGCGCATGCCTTCGATGGATGGTTCTCGGGCAGCGCCGATTTCGATAGCCAGCGCGAGCGTGGGCTCGTCAGCTGCCCGGTGTGCAATTCACGGGCCATCGACAAGACACTGATGGCGCCTTCAGTCTCGACCGGACGGAAGAAAGAGGCGATGCACACGCTGGCGATGGATGCGGGGAAAAAGGAAGTCCTGGCGAAAATCAGGGAAACGGTCGCGAGCATCCGGGCCAGCGCCGAAGATGTCGGAGACAAGTTTCCGGAAGAGGCCCGCAAAATCCACTATGGCGAGGCGCAAGAGCGCGGAATCATCGGTCAGGCCTCCATCGAGGATGTGAAAGCGCTTGTGGACGAAGGGATCGAGGTAGCACCTCTTCCCCTTCTCCCCGACGATGTGAATTGAAGCCTCGGCTTCAAACACGCTCTCAGGCCGGGCGTTTGGCCAGCATCATGTAGTTGACATCCATATCGGGAGACAGGTTCCACCTGTCCTGCAGGACGTTATAGAAAACGCCGGTGCGGTGAACGATCTCCAGGCCGTTGGCGGTCAAAGGACGTTCCACTTCCTCGGGTCGCACGAGCTTTTCATATTGATGCGTTCCGCGCGGCAACCACTTCAAGACATTTTCGGCAGCAAAGATAGCGAGTGCGCGTGCCTTCAGCGTTCTGTTGATTGTTGCGACGAACATCAGCCCGCCGGGGCGAACCATCTGCGCACAGGTGTTTAGAAAGAGGTTCACGTCGGCCACGTGCTCGACCACCTCCATGTTAAGGATCACGTCGAACGTCTCACCCGCCGCCTGCAACTGTTCGGCGGTGACTGCGCGATAATCGACGGGAACGCCGCTTTCGCGCGCATGGGTAGACGCAATGCCGATATTTTTTTCAGATGGATCGGCGCCAACGACCTCGGCGCCCATGCGGGCTATCGGCTCGGACAGCAGCCCGCCACCACAGCCGATGTCGAGGAAGCGCAAACCTTCCAGCGGACGATGGGCCTTCGGGTCGCGGCCAAAATTTTCACACACCCGGTTGCGGATAAATTCGAGCCTGACGGGATTGAATTTGTGCAGCGGACGGAATTTCCCTGTCGGGCTCCACCACTCTGCGGCCATGGCGGAAAAGCGATCCACTTCGCTCTGGTCGATCGTCGTTTTCGCGGTCTCGCTCATGGTCATCTCCTAAATGTCTTCTAGCCTGAAGTCGGATGATTGGGTGGTGAAGTCAAGGGTCGGGCTTCCACAGCTGGGATCATTCACCGCGATCCATCGACGCAAGGAACTGTTTTAGCGGACTTTTCGTTTCATGCTGCGTTCAGCAAGGGGAGCGTATTTTTCCCATACTGATTGCCGACATCGGTGGCCAGGCCTTTGCTTGAGGAGAAAAAAGTGAAGAAGAAACTATTTGGAGCGATTGCGCTCCTGGCGCTCATGGCCGTGCCTGCGCTCGCTGAAGCGGCAACGCGCGGATTCGCGACCGCAAACGTCAACATGCGCTCCGGCCCGAGCACCGCCTATCCTGCCGTCGTGGTCATTCCAGATGGCGCGCCGCTCACTATCCACGGCTGCCTGTCCGATACGCCCTGGTGCGACGTGTCCTTCAGCTATGGACGCGGCTGGGTGGCCGGGCGCTATATCCAGGCGCTCTATCGTCAGAACCGTGTTTATGTCGAGCCACGCTACTATCGCGATCTGGGCGTTCCGGTCATCACCTTCGAAGTGGGCCGTTATTGGGATCGCTACTATCGCGACCGTGACTTCTACCGCGAGCGTGATCGTTGGCGTCGCCCGCCGCCTGCCGGTGGCTACTGGAATGCACCGCCGCCATGGGCTGATCGCGATCGTCCGCGTCCGCCGCGGGAAGAATGGCGCGACCGGCGCGGTCCTGGCCCCAATGACGGACGCTGGGAAGAGCGTTACGGCAACTGGAATCAGGGCGACCGCGATCGCCGTGACCGCGAGCAGCAGCGGATGGAGCGAGACAGGGAGCGTCAGCGTGACCGTGACGGCGATCGCCCCCGTTGGGAGCGCGACCGGAACCGAGATGGCGAGCGTGATCGCAACTGGAATGACGGCGAGCGCCAGCGTCGCTGGCAGGAGCAGCAAATGGAGCCGTCCAATCAGGGCGGCGGAATGTGGTGCCGCCCCGGAGATCGTAACTGCGAAAACCGTTAAAACTAAAAAGCCCGGCTTCGCGCCGGGCTTTCTTTATGCGGGATCTTTTTTCTTGGGGCCGCGCTTTTCGAAGGGCTTGTCTTTCTTGCCTTCGAACTTGGCGGGTTTGTCGCCGGTGGCGTTGGCTTTTTTCTTCCAAGGCTTGTCTTCGCCCCGGCGCTCGCCACCGAAATCACCCTTGCCTGCAAATTTCTTTTGAGCCTTTGGCGGACGGGTGTCCTCGCGGGGCTTGCCGGTCATTTCCGGCTTGCCTTCCATGGCCTTGACCCGGATACCCTTTTCGAGCGTCATGTCTTTGCCGAGAGCGGACTCGAAGCGGTCGACGGCGTCAGCTGCCAGTTCCACATAGGTTTCCGTCTGCTGCATGCGGATCGCGCCGATATCCTGACGCGTCAGCTTGCCGAAACGGCAGAGCATCGGGATCAACCAGCGAGGTTCGGCATTCTGCTTGCGCCCGACCGAAAGGGTGAACCAGGCGCTATCGGCAAAGTCGGAGCGTTCACGGCGCGGCGCGTTATTCTCGACAGTTTCGAAGCTGTCGCGACGCGGCTTGCGGCCGTCCAGTGCAACTTCCGCAATGTCTTCAGGGGCAGAGCGACCGGAATGGTACATGCGCACGAAGGCCGCCGCGACCTTTTCAGCGCCATGTTGCTCCAGAAGCTTGGTGACGAAATCGCGTTCTTCATCGGTAACCGCTTCGTTCAGGGATGGATCTGCCAGGAGGCGGGCACCATCGCGTTCGACGATCTCGTCGGCAGAAGGCGGATGAACCCAGGCGGGGCTGACCTTCGCGCCTTCAAGAAGACGCTCGGCCTTGCGGCGCTGGTTGATGGGAACGACGATCGCGCTGACGCCCTTCTGTCCAGCACGGCCTGTGCGGCCTGAGCGGTGAAGAAGCGTCTCGGAATTGGTCGGCAGGTCGGCGTGGATCACGAGTTCGAGGCCAGGGAGGTCGATACCGCGAGCAGCCACGTCGGTGGCCACGCAAACTCGGGCGCGGCCGTCACGCATGGCCTGAAGCGCGTGCGTGCGCTCGTTCTGTGATAGCTCGCCGGAAAGGGCGACGACAGAGAAACCACGATTGTTGAGGCGCGCTGTCAGGTGGTTGACGGCAGCACGTGTCGAGCAGAAGACAATGGCGTTGCGTGCCTCGTAGAAACGCAGCGCGTTGATGATGGCGTGCTCGCGATCCGAAGGGGCGACCATCATGGCGCGGTATTCGATATCGACGTGCTGCTTCTGTTCGGACGCAGAGGCGATGCGCACCGCGTTCTTCTGGTAGCTTTCGGCAAGCTTGGCAATGCTGCGCGGAACGGTGGCGGAGAACATCAGTGTGCGGCGATCCTCCGGAGATTCCTCCAGAATGAATTCCAGATCCTCGCGAAAGCCGAGATCGAGCATTTCGTCTGCTTCGTCGAGCACCACGGCACGCAGCGACGACAAGTCGAGTGCGCCGCGCTTGATGTGGTCGCAGATACGACCAGGCGTACCGACGACGATATGGGAGCCGCGTTCCAGCGCCCGGCGCTCGTTACGGATATCCATACCACCCACACAGGAGGCGATCGAAACGCCGGCAAATTCATAGAGCCACTCGAGCTCGCGCTTCACCTGCATGGCGAGTTCGCGGGTTGGGGCAATGGCGAGAGCCAGCGGGGCCGCGGCCGCGCCGAACCTGTCGCCCTTCGTGAGCAGGGTCCGCGCCAGCGCAATGCCGAAAGCGACCGTCTTGCCAGAGCCGGTCTGCGCCGAAACCAGCGCATCCTTGTCGGCAAGTTCCGGGTCCAGCATGGCCTGCTGAACGGGGGTCAAGTCTTTATAGCCGCGCTTTTCCAACGCCTGCGCAATCGCAGGGGCGATACCCTGAGTGTCTGTCATCTACCGTCTTTCGGAATATGGATGCCTGCATTTGTCCCAAACGGACGACGCCACACAGGCCGTTGAGGGCCACTATGGCCAATTCATGTGGCGCGCTTTTACTGCGATTGCCCGCATTTGTACAGTGCGGGACGGTACGCTTGCCGATTTTGGCGCAAAGGCTTGTCTGGAGCGCGGCGCGGGCACGCGTCCACAACCGTACCGCATGGTTCACAAACGGCATTGCATGGCCTTATCCTTTTCGCTAAGAGACCCGCAACCTGACAGCCCGGTCTTTCCGGGGGAAACGGGGTGTGTGCTTATCTGCCGCTCGCGCGGCGCAGTGGGATGGTACTGGTCTAGGCTATGGCTCGCATTGTCATGAAATTCGGCGGTACGTCCGTCGCAAACCTCGAACGTATTCACAATGTCGCGCGGCATGTGAAACGTGAAGTGGATGCCGGCCATGAAGTGGCCGTGGTGGTTTCGGCCATGTCCGGAAAAACCAATGAACTGGTCGACTGGGTGCAGAACACGCCGAAAGTCGCCGGTGCCAGTGGCTCCGCGTCCTTTTACGATGCCCGTGAATATGATGCCGTCGTTGCATCTGGCGAGCAGGTCACCTCCGGTCTTCTGGCGATCGCGCTTCAGTCGATGGGTGTGAATGCCCGCTCCTGGCAGGGCTGGCAGATTCCAATCCGCACCGACAACGCCCATGGCGCTGCCCGCATTCTCGACATTGACGGTTCCGATATCATTCGCCGCATGGGGGAAGGTCAGGTCGCCGTCATCGCCGGCTTCCAGGGGCTTGGCCCGGACAATCGCATTGCAACACTCGGTCGTGGCGGTTCAGACACGTCCGCCGTTGCCATCGCCGCTGGCGTCAAGGCCGATCGCTGCGACATCTATACCGATGTGGATGGCGTCTACACGACCGACCCGCGCATCGAGCCCAAGGCGCGCCGTCTGAAAAAGGTGGCGTTTGAGGAAATGCTCGAAATGGCGTCGCTTGGCGCCAAGGTTTTGCAGGTCCGGTCGGTCGAGCTTGCCATGGTGCACAAGGTTCGTACCTTCGTGCGCTCCAGTTTTGAAGATCCCGATGCGCCGGGCATGGGTGACCTTATCAACCCGCCCGGTACTTTGATTTGTGACGAGGATGAAATCGTGGAACAGGAAGTCGTAACCGGCATCGCCTATGCCAAGGATGAAGCGCAAATCTCGCTGCGTCGCCTCTCGGATCGCCCCGGCGTTTCAGCCGCCATCTTCGGCCCGCTCGCTGAAGCGCATATCAATGTCGATATGATCGTGCAGAACATCTCCGAAGACGGCTCGCGCACGGACATGACTTTTACGGTCCCCTCCGGCGACGCTCCCAAGGCGCTGAAGGTTCTGGAAGATAACAAGGCGCAGATCGGCTTTGACGTTGTGCAGAACGAAACCGGCCTTGCCAAGGTGTCGGTCATCGGTATCGGCATGCGCAGCCATGCGGGTGTTGCCGCAAGCGCGTTCAAGGCGCTGGCTGAAAAGAACATCAACATCAAGGCCATCACCACCTCGGAAATCAAGATTTCGATCCTGATCGACGGTGCCTATGCCGAACTTGCAGTTCGCACTTTGCATTCTGCTTACGGTCTGGATAAAAGTTGATTCTTGAACGTCAGTACACGTTATTCGATTCTTTCCGAAGAGCGGTATTCTGATGCAAGTGTCGCTTTCGGCTTGAGAGCCGGGGGCGGTACGCCTTAAATTTGATTGAGCCTTTCGTGCCGGCCGCAAGGGTTTGCACGATCGGCATTCGGGAGCATGCGCGATGAGAGACCTTTCCGCAGGTCCGCGTGTCCTTCTCAGGCGGCTTCGCGAAATGATGGCGGAGCATCTTGAGCCGCAGGAGCGCCTCGACCAGATTGTCCGGCAGATCGCCAGCAACATGGTTGCCGAAGTGTGTTCCGTTTACGTGCTTCGCTCCGACAGCATTCTCGAGCTTTATGCCACCGAAGGCCTGAACAAGGATGCGGTCCATCTTGCCCAGTTGAAAATGGGGCAAGGCCTTGTCGGTACAATTGCCGCTTCCGCCCAGCCGCTCAATCTTTCCGATGCGCAGGCGCATCCCGCTTTCCGCTATCTCCCTGAAACGGGTGAAGAAATTTATCATTCCTTTCTCGGTGTGCCGATTTTGAGATCCGGTCGCACTCTTGGCGTTCTTGTCGTTCAGAACAAGACCAGCCGAACATACCGGGAGGATGAAGTTGAAGCGCTTGAGACAACCGCAATGCTTATTGCGGAAATCGTGGCGAGCGGCGAATTGAAGAAAATCACCCGCCCCGGCGTGGAATTGGACCTGACCAGAGCGGTCTCCATTGATGGCGACGCCTATGGTGAAGGCATCGGCCTTGGTCACGTGGTTCTCCACGATCCCCGCATCGTCGTCACCAACCTTCTGAACGAAGACGCCGATACCGAAATCCGCCGCCTTGCCGAAGCCATCGGCTCGCTGCGCATTTCGATCGACGACATGTTGCAGCGCCGTGATGTCGCTACCGAAGGCGAGCATCGCGAGGTGCTGGAAACCTACCGCATGTTTGCCCACGACCAGGGCTGGGTGCGCCGTATGGAAGAGGCGATCCGCAACGGCCTGACGGCTGAGGCTGCGGTCGAGAAGGTGCAGAGCGACACCAAGGCGCGCATGATGCGCCTGACCGATCCGTATCTGCGCGAGCGGATGCATGATTTCGACGACCTGGCCAACCGCTTGCTGCGTCAGTTGATGGGCTTTGGTGGCAGAGCCCCAGACCACGAATTTCCTCTCGACGCCATCGTATTGGCGCGCGCCATGGGTGCTGCCGAGCTTCTGGATTATCCGCGTGAGAAGCTGCGTGGCCTGGTGCTGGAAGACGGTGCGGTCACGAGCCATGTGGTGATCGTTGCCCGTGCCATGGGTATTCCCGTCATCGGCCAGGCAACCGGCATCGTGGCGCTGGCCGAAAACAACGACTCGATCATCATCGACGGCGACGACGGCAAGGTGCATTTGCGGCCTGTCACAGACCTGCAGCGCGCCTATGAAGAGAAGGTTCGCCTCCGCGCCCGCCGCCAGGAACAGTTCCGTGCACTGCGTGACGTGGAGCCGATCACGAAGGATGGCCAGAAGGTCAGCCTGAAGATGAATGCCGGCCTGCTGGTCGATCTTCCGCAGTTGGAAGAGTCTGGCGCAGACGGTATCGGTCTCTTCCGCACCGAACTGCAATTCATGATCGCATCGACCATGCCGAAGGGCGAGGAGCAGGAGGCCTTCTACCGAAGTGTCCTGCGCCAGGCCAAGGGCAAGCCGGTGACCTTCCGCACGCTTGATATCGGCGGCGACAAGGTCGTCTCCTATATGCGGGGCCAGGAGGAAGAAAATCCGGCGCTCGGATGGCGCGCCATTCGTCTGTCGCTCGACCGCCCGGGCTTGCTTCGCACCCAGATGCGGGCGCTTCTGCGTGCGGCCTCCGGCGCGGAATTGAAGATGATGTTGCCGATGGTGACGGAAGTCTCGGAAATTCATGCCGTTCGCGAGTTGATGCAGAAGGAAGTTCAGCATCTTTCGAAGTTCAGTCACGCGCTGCCGCGCAAGCTGCAATTCGGTGTGATGCTGGAAGTGCCGTCGCTGATGTGGCAGCTCGACGAACTGATGTCGGAAGTGGATTTCGTTTCGGTCGGATCGAACGATCTGTTCCAATTTGCGATGGCGGTGGACCGCGGCAATGCGCGTGTCTCGGATCGCTTCGACAATCTGGGCAAGCCGTTCCTTCGCATTCTGCGCGACATCATTCGGGCTGGCGAACGCAACAACACTCCGGTGACGCTCTGCGGCGAAATGGCAAGCAAGCCATTGTCGGCCATGGCGTTGATCGGGCTCGGTTTCCGGTCGATTTCCATGTCGCCAACGGCGATCGGTCCGGTGAAGGCGATGCTGCTTGGGGTCGATGCCGGGCTGCTGGCGGAAGAGTTGAATGCGGCGCTCGATGACAGCAAATCATTGGAAAGTACGCGTGATTTGCTGGTGCGGTTTGCTTCGACCCATTCGATCCCTATCTAAGCACGATTATAAAAAGTGGAGTATGTGACAGGTGGCGAAGCTTCCCGTCGAGAAAATGCGTGAGCTTGAACGCCGCTTCGGCGAGATCGAAGCCCGAATGTCGGCAGGTCCGTCCGCGGATGTCTATGTCAAGCTTGCGTCCGAGTATTCGGAATTGCAGCCCGTGGTAAAGACCATCCGGGAATATGAGAAGGCCAAGGCTGAGGCTGCCGATCTGGAAGCGATCCTGTCCGACAAGACGATGGATCGCGACATGCGCGAACTGGCCGAAGCCGAACTGCCCGATCTCTCCGAACGCATCGAAGCGTTGGAGAAGGAGATGCAGATCCTTCTGCTGCCGAAGGACGCGGCGGACGAAAGAAGCGCGATCCTTGAAATCCGCGCAGGAACCGGTGGGTCCGAAGCCGCGCTCTTTGCCGGCGATCTCTTCCGCATGTATGAGCGTTTCGCCAGCGGCAAGGGCTGGAAGGTGGAAGTGCTGTCCTCAAGCGAAGGGGAAGCGGGCGGCTTCAAGGAAATTATTGCCACGATCACTGGCCGCGGCGTGTTTTCCAAGCTGAAATTCGAATCCGGCGTTCACCGTGTTCAGCGTGTGCCGGAAACCGAAGCGGGCGGGCGCATTCACACGTCTGCGGCAACGGTCGCCGTGTTGCCGGAAGCCGAAGATATCGACATCGAAATCCGCCCGGAAGATATCCGCATCGATACGATGCGGGCATCCGGTGCCGGTGGTCAGCACGTCAACACGACCGACTCTGCCGTGCGCATCACCCATCTGCCGACCGGTCTCATCGTCACGTCATCGGAGAAGTCGCAACACCAGAACCGTGCCAAGGCCATGCAGGTTCTGCGCTCCAGGCTTTACGATATCGAGCGGCAGAAGGCCGACAGCGAGCGCTCAGCCGACCGTAAGAGCCAGGTCGGTTCCGGCGATCGCTCAGAGCGCATCCGCACCTACAACTTCCCCCAGGGTCGGGTCACCGACCACCGCATCAACCTGACGCTCTACAAGCTCGATCGCATGATCGAAGGCGATATCGATGAGCTGGTCGATGCGTTGATTGCCGATTATCAGGCGGGCCAGTTGGCTCAGCTTGGCGAGCAGCAGTGAGCGTCGAGACGACCGTTCAAGCTTTGGTGGCCGATGCGAAGCGGCGCCTGGCTGTTGCGGGCATTGCCGATCCTTCGACGGATGCGCGGATATTGATCGGCGACGTGATCGGCTTTTCTCTGACCGATTTCGTTCTGAAAGGGTCTCGGCCCGTTCATCCCGATGAAGCGCACCGGATCGAAGAACTGATCGCGCGGCGTGAAAAGGGGGAGCCAGTCCACCGCATCCTGGGACACCGCGAATTTTACGGCCTGGACTTTCTCATGTCAGCCGGGACGCTGGAGCCGAGGCCGGATACCGAAGTGCTGGTCGAGGCGGTGTTGCCGCATCTGCGGGCCGTGGTTGCACAAAAGGGTGAGGCACGCATTCTCGATATGGGGATTGGCACGGGTGCCATATGCCTGTCGCTGCTGCATTCTATTCCCGAAGCCACGGGGGTCGGCAGCGATGTATCGATGGATGCCCTGGCAACTGCATTTCGCAATGCGGAAAGATTTGGGCTCGAGACGCGGTTCGAGACGGTGGAAAGCGACTGGTTCGATCATATTTGCGGGCGCTTCGACATAATCTTGTCAAACCCGCCTTATATTAGAACAGATGTCATCGATACACTGGATCGCGAAGTTCGCGAGTTTGATCCCTTGGTCGCCCTGGATGGCGGTGCGGATGGCCTTCTCCCCTACAGAGTTATAGCTGAAAAAGCAGTGGATTTTCTCGAAAGTGGTGGAGTGGTCGGGGTCGAAATAGGCTACGATCAAATGGCAGATGTAACGACCATATTTGCATCGCAGGGATATGATTGCGTGGACCGCGTCAAAGACTACGGCGGCAACGATCGCGTATTGATATTTCGCAGATAGGTCAAAAAACAGCTGCGGGTGTTTTGTTCAAGGATATTTTGCAAAGCAAAAGAAAAGGCTTGGATTTCCGCAGGAAGCGGGCTAGTTTGCGGCCACATGCCGGGTGGCTGAGGGCGAAATAAGATTCGTCAGGGTTTGGATCAGTCCCGAAGCGGGTTCTCTTGGAGAACTCTGAAAGGCTGGGCATTTCCGGCATGTGATTCAGGAAACTTTGTTCGCAAGCGGCTAGATGCAGCATATGCGCATCAGGTCGGCAAACGCGAAGTCTTGTCTCTTGTGAGAGCAGGACGCGTAATGGTCGCGGTTCAGGAGAGGGCTAATTCCTTGCCGGATCGCATCGAAAAACGATAATTGTCAGCACAACAGAATTCAGGTGAGCAATTGATGAGGCCAGGACAGCAAAACAAGCGCGGCCGGGGGCGTAATAATAACAACAACAATAATAATGGCGGCGGAAACAATAACAATTTCAACCGTAAAGGTGGAAATCCGCTGACCAGAACCTATGATAGTTCCGGCCCCGATGTGAAGATTCGCGGCACTGCCCAGCATATTGCGGAAAAATACGCCGCGCTCGCACGTGATGCTCAAAGCTCCGGCGACCGCGTCATGGCGGAAAATTACCTGCAGCACGCCGAACATTATAACCGTATCATCGCATCCGCCCAGGCGCAGATGCAGGAACGTTTCCAGCGCGAAGATCGCGGCGAATACGGCAATGATCGTGACGGCGACGATATGGACGGCAATGACAATGACGACGTCGTCGTTGTGCTGCCCGTCGCGCATGAGCAGAACGAACAGCGCGCGCAGCGTCAGGACCAGCCCGAACGTCAGGAGCGCCAAGAGCGGCCAGAGCGTCAAGAACGGCAAGATCGTCCGGACCGTGGTGAGCGTCGCGATCGCCGCGAGCGTCCAAATCGCCCTGAACGTCAGCCGCGCGAAGCGCAGGCCGAAGAGGGCGCAGAAGCCGTTGTCATCGCGCCGGTTTACGATGCAAGCTCTGCACCGCAGCCCGTGATCGAAGGCACGCCAAAGGAAGTGGCTGTTGAAGAGGAAGCCCAGGCTGAAGCCGGTGCAGGCGAGCGCGCACCGCGCCGCACGCGCAGCACCAGCCCGCGTCCTCGCCGCCCACGTCGCACGGCAGGCGCCGAAGAGGCAGAAGGCGAACAGCCTTCCGAATTGGAGAAGGCTGCCGAGTAAGGCTGCCCTTTCACATTGAGAAAAAGAAAAAGCGATGGGTGGAAATCCATCGCTTTTTTGTTGAGATGCCGAGGGCATCCCTACAGCATCTGCCCGAAAACCGGACTCGATTTTCGGAAGCACGATGTGTCGATTCAAAAAGGTAAAGCGTCCTTTGTGCGTCCAACAGAACGCATGGCGCTTCAAAGTCTACGCATAGGCCCAACACTTGGTTCGATATTAGGGTTGGTGTGTCGCAGTCACGCGTTACGCAAACGCCCCTGCATCAGGTCGATAACCGCGCGGGCGGCTTCCAATACGTTGGTGCCAGGGCCGAAGACCGCAGCCACACCGTGGTCCAGCAGGAACTCGTAGTCCTGACGCGGAATGACGCCGCCGACGATGACGATGATGTTCTCTCCGCCCTTGGCCTTCAACGCTTCGACAAGCTGCGGCGCAAGCGTCTTGTGGCCCGCAGCAAGCGATGACATGCCAACCACATGCACCTTGTTCTTGACCGCGAGATCGGCCGCTTCCTCAGGCGTCTGGAAGAGCGGCCCTGCGAGCACATCAAAGCCGATATCGCCGAAGGCGGATGCGATGATTTTTGCGCCGCGGTCGTGCCCATCCTGGCCGAGCTTGGCGACCATCATCCGCGGTTTGCCACCGACGCTGCTCGACAGTTCGCCAATCCGGTTGCGCAAGGTGGCAAATTCCGGATCGTCCTCATACGCGGCGCCATAAACATCGTGGACGACTTCCGGGACGGCCAAATGATCTCCGAAGATTGCGCGCATGGCGTCGGAAATCTCACCGACGGTCGCCCTCGCACGCACTGCTTCGACAGCCGCTTCAAGCAGATTTCCTTGTCCCGTGCGTGCAACGTCCGAAAGCGTCGCCAAGGTCTTTTCGACATCCTTCGGGTTGCGCTGGCGTCGCACGCTTTCCAAGCGCTTGATCTGGGACGCCCGAACCGCGGAGTTGTCGATATCCAGAATGTCGAGCGGTTCTTCATTTTCCAGACGGAACTTGTTGACGCCGACGATGATCTCTTCGCCGCGGTCGACGGCGGCCTGGCGCTTTGTCGCAGCCTCCTCGATCAACCGCTTCGGCAAACCGTCATCGACGGCCTTGGTCATGCCACCCAGTTGCTCCACCTCTTCGATGAGAGCCCAGGCTTTTTCAGCAAGCTCGTTCGTCAGGCTCTCGACATAGTAGGAGCCCGCCAGCGGATCGACCACCTTGGTGACACCCGTTTCGTGCTGGAGAATGAGTTGGGTGTTCCGGGCAATGCGCGCGGAAAAATCGGTCGGCAGCGCCATCGCCTCATCGAGTGCATTGGTGTGAAGCGATTGCGTGCCGCCAAGCACGGCGGAGAGCGCCTCATAGGCCGTGCGGATAACGTTGTTGAACGGGTCCTGCTCCTGAAGCGACACGCCGGAGGTCTGGCAGTGGGTGCGCAGCATCATTGAGGATGCCTTTTGCGGATTGAACTCTTCCATGATCCGCGACCAGAGCAGGCGGGCAGCGCGAAGCTTCGCTGCCTCCATGAAGAAATTCATGCCGATGGCGAAGAAGAAGGAGAGGCGGCCAGCGAAATCGTCGACGTTCAGCCCCTTCTTCAGAGCGGCCCGCACATATTCGCGACCATCTGCCAGCGTGAAGGCCAGTTCCTGCACCAGCGTCGCGCCGGCTTCTTGCATGTGATAGCCGGAGATGGAGATGGAATTGAAGCGCGGCATTTCACGCGCCGTATATTCGATGATGTCGGCAATAATCCGCATCGAGGGTTCCGGCGGGTAGATATAGGTGTTGCGCACCATGAATTCTTTGAGAATGTCGTTCTGTATGGTGCCGGAAAGCTCGGCGCGTGCGCATCCCTGTTCTTCCCCGGCGACGATGAAGGAAGCGAGGATCGGGATCACTGCACCATTCATCGTCATGGAAACCGACATGTCCTTCAAGGGAATGCCGTCAAACAGGATTTTCATGTCCTCGACGGAATCGATCGCGACACCCGCCTTGCCGACATCCCCGACCACGCGCTCGTGGTCGCTGTCATAGCCGCGATGGGTGGCAAGATCGAAGGCGACGGAAAGGCCTTTTTGACCGGCGGCCAGATTGCGCTTGTAGAACGCGTTCGATTCTTCAGCAGTCGAGAAGCCGGCATATTGGCGGATCGTCCAGGGGCGACCCGCATACATCGTCGCCCGTGGGCCACGGACGAAGGGCTTGAACCCCGGCAGGCTATCGAGGTGGGAGACCTTCTCCAGGTCTTGCGCGGTGTAGAGCGGCTTGACGGCAATGCCCTCGGGGGTCTGCCAGGTCAATGTGTCGGGGGACCGCTTGAGTTCTTTCTCTGCCAGTTTCTCCCAATCCATCACCGACTTTTCCTCCGTCATGCCTGTCTCCCGTTGCGTTATGTCCTGCGCCGGTGGCCGCGCCCTTCCGGGCGCCACTCCTGCAAAGACAAAAACGTTCATCTCTCCATCCGGTCGCATCTGAATGCGGCTGAATGTACAGGTTAGAAAGCAATCGATGAATTAACAACCGCTACGATCGAACAAGTCTATGCCTTGCGTCCAAGCGACATGATGCGTTCGCGCAGTGCCTTGGCCAGATTGCGGGTATTTCGGTACATGTGCACCTGCGCTGCTACCTGACGCACGTCACGGTCGCTGTTTTCCGAAAGGCCGATGACCAGCGTTCCCATCTCGGCATCCGTGCCCCACAATTGGTTCACGGGCAGCTCGTCGTCTGCAACGCAGCTGTCGGTGCGAATGATGTTGGCATCGTCAAGCTGCCATTCGGTCAGCCGATGGGCAAGAAGCCGCTCCGGCATATAGTTGGCGTAGCGCGCGTTGAACGCTGCCTTCCAGATATAGGCCTCGCCCATGGCCATAAGGATGACGACAGAGGCGATAGCTTCACCGTTGAGGTTCAGCGTATGAATACGCGCGGAGTCGATTTCTGCCAGGTTGTTGATGGCTTCGCGGGCGAAGGCGGTGCGGTAGCGATCGGTAACGAGCGCATTGCGCTTGCGGTTACTCGCGCCATGCGCCTCGAGCGCCAGAAACTCCTCCATCCGCATGCGCACGTCACGCGCCTGACGGGCGACGTCGTAGGTGACCTCTCCCATTGCTTCAAGATCAGACCATTTCGCCTTCAGAAACGCGCGCTCGTCGGACGAAAGCCGGTTGTGGAGAAAGCTGTCAGCATCCGGACCGTTTTCCAGAAGCGGTCGTCTGTCACGTTCTGCGGTCGCAACCGGAAGGTTGCGGGTCATGGCGATCGTTCGGATCATCCGCACGAAGGGGCCATTCAGCCGCACCAGCGGAAGGACGAGCACTTTGGGCAGTCTCAGTTCCGCCTGCATCAGGGCATCGATGAGATTGTCGATCGTTTCGCCTGCGCCCTCGATGTCGACAAGCGGCGTTCCGAGCGGACCAAACGGATTGGCCCAGGCCCGCAAGATGGATGGGCCGACGGAGAAGCCAGGCTTCTCGACGGTAAAAGGCATGAGAAACCGCATGCGGCTGCGCGTGCCATTTTCATCCCGCATCAGAGCGAAGCGAACGGAACGGTCATCGATGCGCGGCATGGCTGGTGCGAGCAGTCGCCCGGTAAAAAAGACGTTCGGCTCCATGACGCGATTGGACAGGAAATCGAGTTCTTCCTGAAGGTCATAACCGAGCTGGGCGGGATAGATGCAAAATTCGCGACCCTCGCGACCGACGCGGATACTGCTATCGGCCTCAGGTCGCTCCAGGTCAGCGGAGGTCTTCACCATGGCGAATCGATCTTCGCTGAAATCCGGATTGTTTGGGTCGCTTGCCATGCTTTTCTATACCATTGCTGGATGTAGGATTACCATAAAAGCCAAAGCAGCTTCAGTACTTTAATTGGTTTCAGGCAAAAGGGACCGGCGACAAATCCTCGGGCGCGCACATTTATCACAACATCCTCATCATATATCGAAATCGCGCGAATGTTGAGGGCCGTCTAAAACGAAATATTCGCATATGATCATAAATCTGGAACGATAGGCGCGCGTTTGCGGGGAGGAAGAACGCCGAGCACCAGAGCGCAACCGATGATGATGATACCGGCCCCGACGAATTGCGCTACCGATAGCGGCTCATCCAGCAAAAATGCGCCGATGAACACGGCAATGACGGTCACCACGAATTCCACGCTGATCGTTTTTGTCGCGCCGATCGTGGCGACCAGGCGGAAATAGGTGATGTAGGTCAGCGCGCTCATCAATATGGCGAGGGCGAAGAGGTAGCCGATATCGAGGAGAGACGGCATGGTGGTGATCGGCACCACGGCAAACAGGGGCAAAGTAACGACGCCACCGGCGAAGAACGAGCCGATGGTGATTTCCCAAGAGCCGGTGCCTTTCAGGTAGCGGCTGGCATAATTGCTGCCGAAGGCGGCGCAGAGGCAGCCGAGCATGCAGGAAATGCAGCCGAGCACGAATGCTTGAGTGACCGGAACCGCAGGGAAGCCCACCAGGATAACGATGCCGAGGATACCGAAAGCAATACCGAGAAGCGACTGCGCGGATATCTTCTCCAGGCCCCAGAACTGGCCGATCAGCATGGAAAACAGCGGGATGCTGGCGACGAGAATGGCGGCCATTGCCGTACCGATCAGTGCTGTGGCGTAAGAGAGGCCAATCAGCTGGCCGGCAACGGTCGTTGCCCCCACCATCGCGAAGGCGCGCCATCCGGCGGAGAAATCCAGGTGACGGCCGATTGCCTTGGCGACGAGATAGAGCGTGATGCTGGCGATGAAGCATCTGAGCGAGACGGCCCCCACCCAGCCAAAAGCGCCGACCGTATGAAGCACGAGCATGAAGGAGAAGCCCCACGCCACGGCAAGAAAGAGATAGGCGGCGAGTTGGCCCGGTTTCATGGCAAGGATCGTTCCGGCAAGAGGGATGATGCCGGAACAGTTAGGCAAGGCCCTGGATTCGGTCAAATGGATTTTCCCGAATGATGGTGCCGCAAGTCGCATTATAGCGTTGCCAGCAGCCGGTTGCTCAACATGCCGGCTGAGGCCGCCTGCATGGAGACTTTCTTCTCCACTGCCTCGATGACGGTATCGGTGAAATCCACATTCGTGAGTTCGCGAATATGGCCGAGGCCGCCAGGGGAAAAGACATTCACTTCAAGGATCTTGTCGCCGACGATATCGAGGCCGACGAGGAACATGCCGTCCTCAACGAGCTTCGGTCGCATCATTTCGGCAAGGGCGAGCACATCGTCATTGACCTCGACCGCTTCCGCCGTGCCGGAGGCGTGGATGTTCGAACGAAGATCGCCCTTGGCCGGAACACGACGAAGTGCGGCATAGGCCCCGTCACGCATCAAAGGCTTGCCGTTCATCATGAAGAAGCGGATATCGCCGCTCTTTGCCGCGGGCAGATAAGCTTGGGCGATGAGATAGCCTTCGATACTGACCGCCTCGAATATCTGATTCAGGTTGGTTTCCTTGGACGAGCCGATCTTGAAAACGTTCTTGCCGCCGGAACCCTGCAAGGGTTTGACGATGACGCCCTTGGGGTGGGCATCGGCGAAAGCGCGAATTTCCTCAACGTTGCGCGAAATCAGCGTTGTCGGACGAACGATCTCAGGGAAGCTTTGGAAGTAGAGTTTGTTCTGGGCCAGCGCCAGACCTTCCGGATCGTTGAGAACAATTACGCCTCGCTGCTCCGCCAGTCGTCCGAAGAGAATGCCGGAGTGTACGGCCCAAGGCCGCGCGGTCTGATCGAGCGAGGGGTCGTTGCGCAGCATCAGCGCGTCGATCTCTTCGATATCGATCGTCTCGCGCTGCAATTGCCGTTCCTGCAGAGCTGCGTGGAAAGCCTCCACCTTCTTGTATTTTTGCTTCGGCATGACCAGCGCATGGACGACAAGCGTGTCATCCGGGCGCAAGGTGAAGTCCCCAGGCGTCAGATAGATGACCTCGTGGCCGCGATTGAGCGCGGCCATGGCCAGAAGCCCTGTGGCGTAGCTTGGATGTTCGCCTTCGATTGAATTGACAAAGAACGCTAGGCGCATGGTCCCCTCCTTAAAGCGTGGCCATTTCGGCGATGGAAAGTCCTGATCGTATTTTTTCGAGCCGTTCATTGGCGCGTGTCAGTGAGAGAAAGGCCGGCCGGATGCCGGGCGGCCGCAGCAGGCCGCGGAGCGAAAGCTCCTGCATGATGGGGAAATGAGCCGCCGAAATCTTGCCCATCCAGAAGGGATCTAGAGCGCCGCCTTTACGAAGATGGTGGAGGATTTCGCTCAACCCACGAAGATAGATGGCGTCTTTCGGTAGCCCGCCGCCGCGATAGACGCGCAGCACCATGTTGAAGGCATTCGCCTGATCAAAATGATGCTCATCCGTGACCAGTCGATAGGTCTCGACGAAACTTGCCCCATCGAGCATGGCAGCACAGGCGACGACGCGTCCGGCGACGAGGCGAAGGCGCTGGCGTGTCATGCCGCCCGAAAGATGTTCGGCCAGCACAGCCAAGCCTTCCTGCACGCCCTCATAGCCGGAGAGGCCGCTGCGAAAGAGCCGAAGGCCCTGAGCCGAACCGTTGAAGTAGGTGAGCAGGTGGACCCCGATCTCGTGGTGTAGCAAGGCGTCGAGGCGGCGCTGCTCCATCACCGTGTGGCGGGAAATCAGCAGCTTTTCGCCGGTCACCATCAGACCCGGCGGAAGGTCATCACGGATTTCGACGCGCGCCTTGAAGCTCGCCTCCTCCTGATGATAGGCGTCGACCATCTCGCGGGCCTTTTGCGCAACTTCGTAGCAGCCGACCATCGGGATATCATCTTCATTGGCAGGCATCTTACAACGCGCGAGAACATCGAGCGCGAGGGTTAGTAGTTCCGGTTCGACCGAACTGTAAAGCGCACGGCCAAAATCGGTATATTGCCGCTTGTGCAAGTGGGCGAGCATCGTCAGCTGCAGGTCGATCTCCTGCTGCTTTTCGCGGTAAAGATGATAGAGGACCGGGTCTTCCAGATGGTCGAAGGCGACCGAATAGAGCTTGCGCTTCTGCTCTTCAACATCGACCCCCAGCGGGCGATAGAGGAAATGCGGCGCATACTCAAAATCGCTTTGCTTGAATTCCTCGAAGGCCTGGCGCGCGTTTATCGGCGTCACCGACAGGAGGAAATCGAAGGACTGAGCGATTTCATCAACCGAGCGATCGGCACGACGCACCGCATCGACAAACGCTTTTCGCCCGAGCGCCCGATGGGTGGTGATGTTCAGCGTGTTCGTTTCTGTCGCGAAGGCTGAGAAAGCACGAAGCCCTGCATCGAAAAGATCGGCAATCATGGTTTCGCGAAGACCGGGATAGTCGGTACCTGATTCCGGCTGACGATAGATGGGCGCGAAGCGAACGCTGATGCAGGGGAAAGAAATACCAGCCTCTCTCAGCCGCAAGATCGGATCCTGTGCGGGTTCCGGCCGCGTGATGCGCGGGGTGCGGAACCGTATCTCGGCATCGCAAATCGCCTTGATGAAGGCTTTTCGGGCATTCTGCGTCTCGGGTTCCGTAGTCGCGGAAACGGCAACTTCGTAATGCGGCAGGAAGGGGGAGTCGTCAGCCAACAGGATATCGTGCTCCAGTTCACCGATATCGAGAACGACGAAGGCGCCGAAGCGCTTGACCATCTCATTGCCAATCGCCTGGATGATCGGTGCGGCTTCGCTCAAGCTCGAGGCGATGAGGTAGGATGCATTGGCAGAGGCAATGTCGCGCGCGGCAAGGTTCTTTGTTCCGTAGGTCAAGTGCAGGCACAGGAACGGAAGCGGCCTGTCGATATGAAGACGACCATCCTTGCCGACATCCTTGCGGATCGCCTGTCCCTCAGACAAAGCAGTTGAGATTTGCGACAGCAGCGGCTCTTCTTTTGCCTGCTTGATCGGGGAGACACTGCTCATTGGCTCTCTCGCAGCAACCGTTCAAGCAGCGTTTCCAACGCGTTCATCGTGCGGCGAATATCGGCGATTACCCGTGTATCCGGTTCTCCGGTCCACTCGTCCATGAAGATCTTCTTGAACTCGATGGCAATGGCACATCCGGTGTCCGGATAGGTCTCATGAACGAACCGCGTTTGTTCGCCGCGTCCCTGAAATGCAACATTTTCACGAACGTCCAGCTTGCGGCCACCGATCTCAGCAGAGGCAAAGTGCTCCATCACGGCGTCCACCGCAAAGGCCCAGCGGCCGCGATCCATAGAGATGGTGCCGATGTTGATGTCGGGCGCCTTTTCCTGCGCAGTGACAGGCCCATCGGCGCCCTGGCGGCGGTGATTGTAGCTGTGAACGTCCAACAGAATAAAGCGACCATGTGACCTTTCGATCCGATCCAGAAAGGCAGACAGCATCGCGTAATAGTCGTCGTGCACGGAGAGAGACGCGGCAATGGCGGCGTCGGATGGACGCGCGCGCCAGACCTCCAGCCCCCAGGACTGGTCCGGCGTGAGATAGATCGCGGCGTCCCTTGCACGATTGAGGTCGATCTCGAAGCGCGATCGCTGCCCGATGATCCTGTTTGTCAGGCCGCCGATCATCTCACCGGTATAGGGATCTTCCTCATAGAGCCGTTCTTCATCGGAAAGCGCCATCGTATCGAGGAGATCATCGCGCAGGAGATGACCGTCATGGATCGCGGTGCCAATGATCGGTGAGCTGCCAAATGACGCCGACCAGATTTGTCTCTTTGATGTGTTGGGACTTGCGCCGTTTTCCGTCATTTTCCCCTCATGAACTCGGGTGGGAAACACGAAAGCGCGAATGTTGGTTCCAGGATACCTCTATTGGATCATGGAACGGCCTAAGACGTGTCGCGATCCTTCAGATTCGCTTCTGACGCTCTAAGCTTTTGTTTTGTCGCATGTCGGTATCGCAAACCGCTGTACAGTTTTGCGTTAATCATGCTTTTAAGAGCAGCTTACGCGCTCAACCTCGGCGAATGCAAAACCGGTGGCCGTCCACGGTCTTGATTGTCTCGAGAAGAGTATGACCATCTTCCCGGCACATATGCGGAATATCGATGACCGCCAGAGGGTCGGTCGTCTCGACAACCAGGTCTTCACCAGAAAGCATGGCGGAAAGCTTCTTGCGACTGCGCAAAACAGGAAGAGGGCATTTCAGCCCCCTCAGATCAAAAACGGCATCGGTTGCCAAGGTCACTCCTTGGCCCAGAACTTCCAGAACGGTTTCTTTGCCGGTTCTTCCTGTGCCGTTGCGCTGAATGCGAGCGGGTTGACGGCGGGAACGGGGATGGCCTGCGTCGCTGCCGCTGGTGCTGGATGCGTCTGAACCTGTGCCGCGGCCGCGAGCATGACGGATGTCGGGCGGGCAGCGACCGCAGGCTGAGATGGTGTTGGCTGAGAGGCCGGAGCGGTCGTGCGCGGTGCCGAACCAGAGGCCGAGGCAATGGCGGTTGCCCCGGTTGCGGAAATCCCCTTTGCGGCCTTCTTTTCCATCAGTGCGGCGAATTCGGTTTCTTTCATCAGCTTACCGGCCTTCAGCGCCGAGCCGGTCGGCGCGTAAGCCGGTTCGCGACCTTTGCGCTTTTCTGCAACCAGAACCTTGCGCTCGGCCTCGGTCGGATCATACCAGACCATGCCGTCGAACTTCTTCATCGCCTTGTCGTAGGCAAGGTCGTAGGTCTTGTTGTAGCTGACCATTGTGCTGGCGAGGGCCGGCGGCGTGCTCATGGCGGGGCAGGTTGCAGCAGCGTTGAACTGCCCACCCTGTGCCTGCTGATTGAAGACGTATTTCTTCTCGCAGACATTCACTTCGGGCGGACGCTTGGTGACTTCGAAATGATCGTAGCCGACCTTCAGCATCTTCCAGAATTCGTAATTCTCGCTTTTGTGGTGGCGCGCCATGTTTTCCGCGGTCATGCGGAATGGCAGCGCCTGAAGCTGGATCGTCTTCTGGCCACCCTTGAAGGCGTCGCGCGCGAAGGCATAGATCTCCAGCATCTGCGCGTCGGTCATGGAGTAGCAGCCCGATGACGAGCACGCGCCATGGATCATCAGGTTCGTGCCGTTGCGGCCGTTCGCCTGGTCGTAGCGGTTCGGGAAGCCGGTATTGATCGAAAGATAGTAGTTCGAATAGGGATTCATGTGGCCGGGAGAAAGGTTGTAGAATCCCTCAGGCGCCTGCCTGTCCCCCTCTTTGACCTTCGGTCCGAGTTTGCCGGACCAAGCGCAGATATCGTAGGACGCAATCACCTCGAACCGGTTGTCGCGTCGCGCCTTCCAGACTTCCAGCTTGCCTTCTTCCTTCAAGATGCGAATCATGATCGGCGCATTGCGATCCATGTTCTTCTTGTCCATCTCGGCAAGGATGGTGGGGGCGAGGGGATAATCGACCTTGTTTTTGACATGAGACACGTCACGCTCGACGGTTTCGAGCGTTTCGTTACAGCCCGCAAGCATTAGACCGGCGCAGGCAAGAAGAGCGATGTGTCTCAAACGCATGGGCGTCATACCGATTTGCATGATGTCTAATGCTCGTAAGGTAAATTGAATTTGATTACAAGTCAGTTGTTTTCTCTCGTGATTCAGGTCGTTGCGGCTTGGCTCTTGATCGCTATATTCAGGTCATGATCGCATTGTTCGAAGCCTACTGGCCCCACGTTCTCGCACTGCTCTCGCTTGTCATGGGGACCGTGGCTGCGGTCCATGCCACAATGACCAAACAGGAAGTACGATCCGCCCTCGGTTGGGTCGGCGTGATCGTGCTGTCTCCCATCATTGGCGCGTTGCTCTATGCCATTGCCGGCATCAACCGGATCAGGCGCAGCAACCTTGGGCAACAGCGGTCTTTGATGCATGGCACGATCATGGACAGGGTGGCGCGGTTCGACGCGGACAACGCCCTGGTCGTCGAGCGTTTCGGCCGACGCTTTGTGGCAATGAAGACCGTGGGTGACCGGGTGACGCGTGCGGCGCTGACCACAGGCAATACCATCGAGACCCTGTCCGATGGAGACGAGGCCTATGCGGCCATGCTTGACGCCATCGGTCACGCGCGCCGGTCGATCATCCTGGAAACCTATATTCTTGATCACGACCGGATCGGGCTTCGCGTCGTCGCAGCACTCGCCCGCGCCAAGGAACGGGGTGTCGAGGTTCGTGTGCTGGTCGACGCTGTCGGCGCGCGATACTCAGTACCAAGCATCCTCTCCAAACTGCGGCTGGAAGAAATCAAATCCGCGGTCTTCAATGGCAATGTGATCATGGGGCTGCGGCTGCCCTATGCCAATCTGCGTACGCACCGCAAGATCCTGATCGTCGACGGCAAGATCGCCTTTACCGGCGGCATGAATATTCGCGAAGGCTTCACCCGCGAGTTCCATGGAGACAAGCAGTCGCACGACACGCATTTCAAGGTCCAGGGGCCGATCGTCGCCGATCTTTTCACGGTCGCAGCCGAGGACTGGCGCTTTGCAAGCGGTGAGCGTCTGGACGGACCTGTGTGGGATATCACCATTCCTGACGGCGTTCCCGGTCAGCCGATCCTGATGCGCGCGGTGGCCTCCGGACCGGACAACAGCATCGAGACGAGCCACAAGATGCTGATGGGTGCGTTCTCCATCGCGCGGTCCTCGATCCGCATCATGTCGCCTTACTTCCTGCCGGATCGCGAACTGATTTCCGCCCTGACGACGGCCGCGCGTCGAGGCGTCGCGGTGGATATCATCGTTCCGGCGACCAACAACCTGATGCTGGTCGATCGTGCCATGACGGCACAGTTCGACCAGTTGCTGAGGAGTTACTGCCGCATATGGCGCGCCACCGGCCAATTCAATCACTCCAAGCTTCTGGTGATCGATGATCGCTGGTCCTATGTCGGCTCGTCAAATCTCGATCCTCGATCACTTCGATTGAACTTTGAGGTGGATATGGAAGTTCTGGATGAAGGCTTTGCGAACACGGTGTCGGAGCGAATAGGTCTGGCACTCGAGAATGCAACGCCGGTGAAGCTGGAAGAGTTGAGAGCAAGGCCGTTCCTCGTTCGTCTGACGGAACGGATATTGTGGTTGGCCTCGCCTTACCTTTGACATCGGCATCGGGTTGAACCCATGACGCGACCATGCGTCGATTGAAGGAACTAGAGCGTCCCTTGTGCGTCCCAAAGACGCGCGGCGCTTACGACAGGAAAACGATGCGACCGAAAAACGATAGTCTCCCTGCAGTTTTCATCTCGTCGCTGCGCAACCGCAAGAACCGGCGCTGTATAGACGAGGTCTCGATCGAGGAGACCTCTCCGGTCGTGGCCTCCTACAATGTGCACAAATGCATCGGTCGCGACGGCAAGTTTGATCCTGATCGCATATGCAAGGTCATTCACGAGTTGCGAGCCGACGTCGTCGCGCTCCAGGAGGCCGATAGTCGATTTGGCGAGCGGACGGGCCTGCTCGATCTCGGGCGGCTCGAACGTGAGTGCGGGCTGACGCCGGTGCAGGTGGCCGGTACCAGCAAGGCGCATGGCTGGCACGGCAATGTCGTGCTGTTCCGCGAAGGCGCGGTCCGCGATGTTCACACGGTCAAACTGCCTGGGTTAGAGCCGCGCGGCGCACTCGTAGTGGAGTTGGACCTGAAACTCGCGGGGACACTCCGCATCATCGCCGCGCATTTCGGACTTCTGCGGCATTCACGCGCTCAGCAGGCCAAAGCCCTGGTGGAGTTGCTGAACAAGCGAGAAGCGCAGCCAACCGTGTTGATGGGCGATTTGAACGAGTGGCGGCTGGGCAATGGCTCATCACTCAATACCTTCCGCGAGGCCTTTGGGACTTTGCCGCCCGCGGTGCCGAGTTTTCCCTCCGGACTTCCTGTTCTCGCGCTTGATCGCATCATTTCCAATCGCGAAGGCATGATCGAGAAGGTTGAAGCGCATGATAGCGCGCTGGCGCGTGTTGCCTCCGATCACCTGCCGCTGAAAGCGACGATCAATACGGATCTTCTCAAGATGTCCGCTGCTGGCTAGATCGGTGCACGCGCCTTCAAACGCGCAAGGATGCGCCCGCTCCGTGACACTGGGCGCGATGCTTTGCGAACGCCACGTCCAACTCCCCAGTCGACACGATGGAGACAACTGACGCTTGGCTCCAAGATGCGGTATCTGGGTGCCATCATCCCGCCCAATTGGACTTCTAGTCCATCATCGGTGCTGGGGCGATGGACGAGATTCTCCACCTGCTTGAAGGCTTTGGATCAAATCGTTGGAACCATTTTGGGTGTGCGCAATTGAATGTCCGACAAAGACTTCAGGGCTGTTGGGTCACAGAATAAAACAGGAGAAAACAGATGAAAAAGACTTTTGCCGTTACTTTTGCTGCCATGACACTTGGACTGAGCGGTCCGATTAGCGCAGTCGCAGCCGATCTGGCGCCGTACCGCGAAACCTACCAGGACAGCGATGACCGTAATGGCGTTAAGATCGGCTATCTGACCTGCGACGTTGGCGGCGGTGTTGGCTACGTGATCGGTTCGGCCAAGGAACTGGAATGCACGTTCAAGTCCACCGTTGGCGCGCGCCGCACCGACAGCTACACGGGCGTCATCCGCAAGATGGGTGTAGACCTCGGCTTCACCACGCAGGGTAAGCTTGTCTGGGCAGTGTTCGCTCCGACCGCCGGCTATCACCGCGGTTCGCTCTCCGGCCTCTACCAGGGCGCAACGGCTGAAGCCACCGTTGGCGTCGGCATCGGCGCGAACGTCCTCGTCGGCGGTACTGCCGGCTCGATCCAGCTGCAAACTGTCAGCGTGACCGGCCAGGTTGGTCTGAACCTTGCTGCGACCGGCACATCCGTGACCCTGACGCCAGCTAACGGCTGATCGGCATCATCGCGGCCACGTCAAAATGCCGCATGAGCAACAATCGCCCTCTTCGCTATATAGCGGGGAGGGCGTTTTCGTTACCGGACCAGAGAAATCCCATGAAGCCAATCTTGTCGCTCGCCGTTCCACTCGTCTTGCTTGTTACGACCGGGGCTTATGCCGATGGTGATCCGGCAGCGGGTGAACGCGCTTTTGGCAAATGCTCGAACTGTCACAACGTCGATACGCCCCGGACGCGTCTCGGACCACATCTGATGGGCGTTGTGGGAAGGCAGGCGGGTTCCGTTGCCGACTATCCGCATTACTCGCAGGCAATGAAGGATGCTGGAGCAGGCGGTCTTGTCTGGAATGAAGAGGCGTTACGGGAGTTTCTCTCAAGCCCGAAGAAGAAGGTGCCTCGCACCGCAATGCGTTTTTTCGGCCTGTGGAGTGAAACGAAGATCGACAACATCATCGCCTATCTCAAGACAAAACCGGCTCCCTGAACCAGTTATCAACGCGAGGCGAGAATGTCTTCCGCCTCACCGAGAGCCATCGAATAGACGCGGCTCGCCAACTCGAAGCTGTAACCGCCTCTGGCAAAAGCCGAGATTTCCTTGTTCATCCGCTTCTCGTCCACCTCGTCTTCACGGCGGAACGGACCAAACCGTCTCTTACGTGCCAGCACGACGGCTGCGTAAAGATCGTCGCTCGCTTCAAGAGCATGTTCTGCAATGTCCTTGCTGATGCCTTTCTGATTGAGCTTCTGGGCGATCGCCCGCTTGGATTTTCCGCTGCGCACCGCGGAGCGGGTGGTGATTTCGGCAAAGGCATTATCGTCCAGTGCCTTGATCTCATAGGCAAACCGCACCGCGGAGTCGGCCAAAGCGCGGATCTGCTCTGCGGAGATGTCGTCGAATTTCTCTTTGGCCTTGCGGGAAATGGCATCGAAAAGCTGCCGCTCCGTCATCATCCGTCTTTCTAGACGGTAGATCGTGGAGTTCCTGGCCCATGTCAGCATGCGGCTTGTGGGAGCGGTCTCGGTCGGCTCGTTACTCATCTCAGGTCTGCGACGCCTCGTGCGGCAGGTTCTTCAAGGCGTAGACCCCCACCGGATGCTCAAGGCCGCGCAGCAGTTGCGGCCCGATGCTGTCGAATTCGCTCTTGTTGTCGATCATTGCGACGAAATCTTCGGAGAGCAGAACTTGTCTGCGAACCGTCTTGGTCAGGGTTTCAAGGCGCGAGGCAATATTGACCGCCGGGCCGATGACCGTGAAATCGAGCCGGCTCTTGGAGCCGATATTGCCATACATGACATCGCCGACATGAACGCCGATCCCATAGCCGAACGGCTCGTGGCCCTTGTCGATATTGCTGGTGTTCAATTCCTCAAGCGCAGTCTGCGCCTCGCGAATGGCGGCGATGAGGTTTGGTCCTGCATCGGCATTGTTCAACGGAAAGATGGCGAGCAGACCGTCACCCATGAACTTCAAAATTTCGCCGCCGTGCTTCTCGATCGGCTCCGCCAGCGCATCGAAATAGCCGTTCAGCAACTCGATCACATCGTCACGCGGCCAAAGGTCTGAGATGCGTGTAAAGTCGCGCAGGTCGCAGATCATGATCACCGCGCTCACCGTATTGCCGCTACCCCTTCGCGTCGCGCCCTCCAGAATTTCCTGGCTGGCATGCGGGCCGACATAGGTTTCCAGCAAAGTGCGGGCCATGCGGTTCTTCAGCCGTATTTCCGAGACGAGAGAGATGGCAGGCACCAGGCTTTTCAACTGCTCGATCTCGGATTCGAGAAATCCGTTCGCACGATCGCTGGCAAAGGTGACCACGTGGCGTTTGCCGAATGTGTGCTCAAGCGGCCAGGCGACATATTCCGTCAGGCCTTCTTCGCGAAGATCCCGATAGATCTGGTAGTCCGGATCGATCGGGCCTGGCAGATAAAGCGCCTGCCGGACCTCGTCCGCCCCCTTGTGGATGTCATAGAGCGGGCTGTTCAGATATTCTGCCGTGGTTTCGCTACCATAGGCATAGGTCGCAAACTCCGCTTCCTTCTCGCCTCGGTTCCATAAGATGCGCGCGCCGCGCCATTGCGGGTGTTGCACGAGAAAATTCATCGATGCCCGCGCAATCGAGATGCCTTGGCTTCTCAGTCGCCCACACATCTCGACGAAAATATTGTCGATGTAGCGGTTATCGCTCGTCCCAGTCACCAGCCAGTCGAGCACATCGCTTCGCTGATGTGGCCACAGCGCGTTCTCTTCGACTGGGTTTGGAATATCTACGGTTTCCACAAGAGCCATGTGCTCGCCTCTCCGCCTTTGCGTGATTGAAGAGGCGGCAGCGCTCCCACTTCAATGCAGGGCATTTGGTGCATCATAACGGAAAATGGAAGGGCGGGGAGGATAAGAAATATTGGATATAAAAAAGGGCGCCTGCATGCGGCATCCGCCGGCAGGCGCCCTTTTTCGATCTTGAAGGATCGTTTTAGAGAACGGCGGTCAACGGAAGCTGAAGAGCGTTCGCAACGCGTCTCAGTCGCGAGGGATCACTGTCTGCGCCCGTTTCGAGAGCCAGAATTTCCTGCGAGGTCAGCCCGCAGGTCAGGGCCAACTGATCGACCGTATAACCTGCAGCGTTACGCGCCGAGGCGATTTTGCCTGCAAAAGGGGCGCTGGTTTCATGTCCTGTAAAAGGTGTCGAGACGGAAATCGTCATGAATAAATCTCCCTAGAAGAATGGACACTGAATGTGCCGGCGGCGAATGCCGTCGCGTTGAATTGCATGCGACTGCGCTGCAAAGGAGAGATGAATGTTGCAGCGCAGCAGGGAAAATAGTGATCTTTGCCGCGCTTGCAATAGTTAAATTGCGATTAACGAATATGCCTTTGTCAGATTGTCTCAGGCCTGCAATGGCGATGTCTCGCAACTCATTGGAAGTAGCCACTGGAGCCGCGGCGAAACCCCGATGGCGGAATGCCGGCAATCTGGCGGAAGGCCTTGTTAAAAGCACTCACCGAACCGAAGCCGCTTTCCATCGCGATGCTGAGAATATTGTCCTTACCGTTGACGAGCATGGCCTGGGCGCGGGAGAGCCGGAGAAGTGTCAGATACTTCATCAGCGTCATGCCGGTCGACTTGCGAAAGACGTTCATCGCGTATTTTGGGTGCAGGTTCGCCACCCGGGCGATATCCGTCGCGTCAATATCTTCCAGAAAATTGGCGGCGATGAAATCGCACATCCGTGCCACCGCAACGGATGCGGCATTGTCCTGACTGGTCGTCTTTGAGGCCGAGGAGGCTGGGGAAATGACATTGTAAGGCTCCATGAACATGCGCTCGACACGCAGGATCAGTTCCTGGACAGCATTCTCGGCCTTGGCGGTGTCACCCGACTTCGCATAATCCCGCCATCGGGCGAAGTTTTCATCATCTGCCTTCCCCGTCACCTCCGTCAGCATGGTCGCACCGCCCATCAACATGGCGGAGACGGCGGGTGGAAGACGCATGCGGAAGAAGTGGAAGAGCGGCAGATGTGCGCCGGCGTAAAAGGAATCGTCAGAGGATTCGTCCATCTGATGCGGTTGTCCGCCCCAGAAGAGGCACATCTGCCCCGCGCTCATACGGAACGTGTGGTCGCCCATGCGATAGTGAACGCTGCCGGACATGACGTAATTCACTTCCACCTGCGCGTGCCAGTGGGGCATCAGCATGACGGGTGGGTGGGCGTAGAAAAACTGGAGCGTCGTGGGCCAACCCTCGATGCTGCTTGCACCCGGCTGATAGACGGCTTTTTCCTCGATCTTACTTTTCGACAAATTCACGTTCCCATTTTACGAGACAGATTTCGCCACCCCGCTACTCTGCACATGTTCGCTTAAGAACGGCAATTGAAAAAGGGAGGTTTTCAATGTGCTTTAAAATCACGGGCGTGGCGGTATCGCTTGCCCTGCTTGCGGCTGCACCCGCGTCTGCCCAAACCACCATCACGATCTGGAGCTGGAACGTCGCCGCATCGGCGTTGAAATCCACTTTGGAAGGCTTCAACAAGGCCAATCCGGACATCAAGGTGGATGTCCAGGATCTTGGCAACAACCAGGTTTATGACAAGGCGCTTGCCGCCTGCGCCGCCGGTGGCGAAGGCTTGCCGGATATCGTAACCGTTGAAAACTTTGAGGCGGAAGTCTTCTGGAGCCGTTTCCCGGATTGTTTCACCGATGTAAAGGCACTTGGCTACACGGCTGAAAAGCAGGCGCTTTTCCCCGAATTCAAGCGTACCGAACTGGAAGTTGATGGCGTTGCCTACGCCGTTCCGTGGGATTCCGGTCCGGTGGCGGTTTTCTACCGCCGCGACTTCTACGAGAAGGCCGGCGTCGATCCGGCCACCATCAAGACCTGGGACGATTTCATTGCCGCCGGCAAGAAGGTCATGGAGGCCAATCCCGGCGTAGTCATGACGCAGGCCGACTTCAACGGCGACAGCGAATGGTTTCGCATGATCTCCAACGAACAGGGCTGCGGTTACTTTTCGACAGATGGCCAGTCCATCACCATCAATCAGCCAGCCTGCGTTGCGACGCTTGAAAAGCTGAAACAGATGAAGGATGCGGGCATCATCACCGCGGCGATCTGGGATGAAAAGATCCAGGCCAATACCGCCGGCAAGGTCGCAAGCCAGATGTATGGCGGCTGGTATGAAGGCTCGATCCGCTCCGGCTCTCCGGACTTGTCCGGCAAGTGGGGCGTCTATCCGATGCCGAGCCTGACGGTAGATGGTCCACGTGCGGCAAACCTTGGCGGCTCGTCGCTCGCCATCAGCTCCGTTTCGCAGAACAAGGAAGCGGCCTGGAAGTTCGTCGATTACGCGCTGACGACGAATGAAGGCCAGGTCATGATGCTGAAGTCGTTCGGTCTCGTTCCGTCGCTTCTGTCTGCCGTCAACGATCCCTTCGTCAAGGAGCCGCAGCCCTATTGGGGCGGCCAGGCCGTGTGGACGGATATTCTGGCGACCCTGCCGAAGATCAAGCCAAGCAGAGGCACGGCCTACCAGTCGGATGCGGAGGGCATCTACCGCGCCGTCCAGACGAAATATCTGGCAGGCGGCTACCCGGACGCCAAGGCGGCACTCGATGATGCCGCCAAGCAGATCGAATCCGCAACGGGTCTTCCCGCTGCACAGTGATCTCCCAAGCTGAACCAGAGCCGGGCGCCCCTTGCACGGGGCGCCCGGATAGGCTCAGCCCTCATGCAAATTATCGTTCGGGAGGTGAAGATGCCCATCAGAACCAGGGTCGCCTATGCGTTTCTAGCGCCCTATCTCTTGATCTTCACGACATTCTGGCTCTGGCCGATTATCAACTCGTTTCTGCTGTCGTTCCAAAACACGCGCGTCAATCCATGGCGTTTCGCGCCGACGATGAATTGGGGACGCCTGATCGGCGATCCGGCCTTTTACAATGCGCTCTACAACACGCTGATCATTCTCGTCATTCAGGTGCCGATCATGATCGCACTCGCCACCATCATGGCCGTGCTGCTGAATTCGCCGCTTCTGAAAGCAAGACCGCTTTATCGCTTTGCCTTCTTCGCTCCGGTCGTCGTGGGGGAGGTCGCTTACGCCGCCGTCTTCCGTCTGATGTTCAGTGCCGATTTCGGCATCATCAACAAGATGCTCGTGAATGTCGGTCTCTCGCCCATCTCCTGGTTCGACAATGCAACGGCTGCCATGGCGCTGATCATCATTGCCGTGACGTGGCGGTGGGCAGGCTACAACGCCATCATCATCCTGGCTGGACTGCAATCCATCCCCGGCGACGTCTATGAGGCGGCGCGGCTGGACCGGGTCAGCAAACGCCAGCAGTTTTTCCACATCACGCTGCCGCTTCTGAAACCCATCATCATCTTCTGCATGGTGCTTTCGGTCATCGGCACGATGCAGCTCTTTACCGAACCGTTCCTCATCACCAATCGCGGCGGTCCGGGTGGCGGCACCGAGACGCTCGGCATCTTCCTTTACCGCCAGGGCTTCACCTCGCTAAACTTCGGCTATGCCTCGGCGATTGCCTACACGATTGCAGCCCTTGCCATCGTCATATCGCTCTTCAATCTTTGGGTCGGGAGGGAGCAGAAATGAGATCGAAATCGAGATCGCTTCTCTGGCAGAAAATCGCGTTGCACGCGGCGCTCACGCCACTCGCTCTGATCTGGCTTTTCCCGCTGTGGATGATGTTCGTCTTCTCGACCATGCCGGATTACGGCATCTTCAGTCCGAATATCGAGCTGATCCCGTCGACGCATTTCATCGAGAACTTCCAGAACCTGCAGGCAGACACCGATTTTCTGCGCGCGATGTTCATCTCGATCACGGTGGCGGTGATCTACACGGTCCTCTCCGTCATGCTGACATCGATGGCTGGATGGGCCTTGGCGCGCTATCGCTTCGCCGGACGTTCGGTGGTGGTTGCGATCATTATCGGCACGATCACCTTGCCCTATGCGGTCGTCGTCATTCCGCAATTCATCATGGTGGCCCGAGAGTTCAAGCTCGGGAATACATGGGTGGCGCTGATCGTCCCACCACTCTTCAACTCGCTCGGCGTGCTCTTCATGCGCCAGTCCTTTTCCATGATGCCGGGCGAACTGTTCGACGCCGCGCGTGTGGAAGGGGTGAAAGAGTGGCAAATCTTTCTGCGCATAGCGCTTCCGCTGGCGCGTCCCACCATGGCCGCTCTTTCGATCATTCTGTTTCTCGCCTCGTGGAACAACTATCTCTGGCCGCTGCTCATCAATTCCCGCCCAGGAATGATGACGGCACCCGTGGCGCTCGGCACGCTGATCGGTCTCACTAAGGTTTCGTGGGGCGGGATCATGGCCGGAGCGGTGCTGCTGACCGCGCCCATCCTCGTCATCTTCGTGGTGTTGCAACGCCACTTCATCGCCGGCATTTCAGCCGGCGCCGTCAAGTAATCCGGGAGGAGCCGCATGGCGGGACTTTCACTTAAAAACGTCGTCAAACGCTATGGTTCGCTGGAGGTTATCCACGGCGCGAACCTGGAAATTCAAGATGGCGAATTCGTCGTTTTCGTCGGCCCTTCCGGCTGCGGTAAATCGACGCTGCTTCGCATGATCGCCGGTCTTGAAGATATCTCGGATGGCGAGATCGAGATCGGCGGCAAAGTCGTCAACGACGCCGAGCCAGCCGATCGCGGCATTGCCATGGTCTTTCAGTCCTACGCGCTCTATCCGCATATGACGGTCGAAGAAAATCTGTCCTTCGGCCTTCGCATGAATGGCAATCCCAAGGTGGATACGGAAGCGCGTGTTCGGCGCGCCGCCGAAATCCTGCAGATCAACGAGTTGATGCAGCGCAGGCCAAAGCAGCTCTCCGGCGGTCAGCGGCAGCGTGTTGCCATTGGACGTGCCATCGTGCGCGAACCGCAGGTGTTTCTCTTCGACGAACCGCTCTCCAATCTCGATGCGGAATTGCGCGTGCAGATGCGCGTCGAAATCTCCAAGCTGCACAAGCAGCTCGGCACGACGATGATCTACGTGACCCACGACCAGACGGAAGCCATGACGCTTGCCGACAAGATCGTGGTGCTGCGCGGCGGCAAGATCGAGCAGGTCGGCGCGCCGCTCGATCTCTATGACGATCCCGAAAACCGCTTCGTGGCAGGCTTCGTCGGATCGCCAAAAATGAACTTTCTGCCGGGCAAGGTCGCTCACGAGACCGCTGAAGGCGTGACGATCACCCTGGACCACGCGCCGACCTTCTCATTGACCCTGCCGGTTGCGGCGCGGCCTGGGATCGGCGCGCCCATCACGCTCGGTATTCGCCCGGAGCATTTCGAGGATGCCGGCGAGGCCGCCGATTTGACGGTTGCCGTCGATGTCGCCGAACATCTTGGCAATACCAGCTACGTCTATGCGCATCTGGCGGAAGAGTTGCCCTTGATCATCGAGCGCCCCGAGTCCCGCCACGTCGGCAAGCTCGACCGGCTCACCATTTCCGTTCCGGCCAACAAGGCCTTCCTGTTCGATAGCGACGGCACGCGCCTGCGCTAAACCAAATTCACATCCAAAGCAGACGAGGAATATCATGCCCGACCTTCAACCCATCCGCTGGGGCATTATCGGACCCGGCACCATCGCAAAGACCTTTGCCGAGGGCGTTGCCCATTCGACGACCGGCAAGCTCGTGGCGATCGCAACGCGCAATCCGGACCGTCCAGGCCTGAGCGATGGCTTCCCCGGTGCCCGCATCGTCAATGGCTACGATGCGCTGCTGTCCGATGCAGAGATCGATGCGGTCTATATCGCGACACCACACACAGGCCACGCCGAATGGGCGATCAAGGCGATCCGTGCCGGCAAGCATGTGCTGGTGGAAAAGCCGATCGCGCTTTCCGCCTATGATGCCGACGCTATTTTCCACAAGGCGAAGAAGGCAGGCGTTTTTGCCGGTGAAGCCTATATGTACCGTCTGCATCCACAGACCGCCAGGATCGTCGAGCTGGTCAAGGGCGGCGCGATTGGCGAGGTGAGGATCATCCGCTCCAGCTTCGGCTTCAGCATGGGCAGCTTCCGCGCCGATCACCGCCTGTTTGCCAATGAGAGTGCTGGCGGCGGCATTCTCGATGTCGGTGGCTATCCTGTCTCTATGGCGCGGCTGATTGCCGGTGCCGTGTCCGGTCAGCCGTTTCTGGAGCCCACCAAAGTGTCCGGCGTCGCACATCTCGGGCAGTCGGGGGTCGATGAATGGGCCTCGGCGGTGCTGAAGTTTCCGAACGAGATCATCGCTGAAGTGTCCTGCTCGATCATGGCGAACCAGGACAATGTGCTGCGCATCATCGGGTCGGAAGGCCGCATTGAAGTGCAGGACTTCTGGTTCGCCTCCGGCCATAAGGGGGGTGTCGGGAAGATCGATGTGATCAAGGGCAAGGACCGCCAGACCATTGAGGTTGCCGAAGATCGTTATCTCTACTCCTTCGAGGTGGACGCTGCAGGTGAGGCCATTCGCAACCAGTCCCAGGAATTCGCCTATCCCGGCATGAGCTGGGCCGACACGCTCGGAAATCTGCGGGTCATGGATCAGTGGCGCGCGTCGGTTGGACTGGAATATGGCGTGGAGAGTGCGTCCAAGCGCGTTCTCAACATTGCAGGCGGCAAGGTTGCGCCGGGCAATTCCGTACCGAAGCGTCAGATTCCGGGCGTCGCCAAGCCCGCATCCGTCGTGGCGCTCGGTTTCGAGTTCTTCCCGAACTTTGCTTCCGCATCGCTGACCCTCGACAGCTTCTATGAGGCAGGCGGCAACCTCTTCGACACCGCCTTCGTCTATGGCGGCGGCAAGACGGAAGCGATTTTTGGCGACTGGCATACCAGCCGCAACGTCCCGCGCGAAGAGATCGTGCTGATCGGCAAAGGCGCGCATTCGCCGCTTTGCTATCCCGATGTGATTGCCAAGCAGCTCGACCAGTCTTTGAACCGGCTGAAAACGGATTATGTCGATATCTACTTCATGCACCGCGACAATACCGATGTGCCTGTCGGTGAGTTCGTCGATGCGATGGATGCCGAAGTACAACGCGGGCGCATTCGCGGCATTTTCGGCGGTTCGAACTGGACGCGCCAGCGCATGGACGAGGCAACCGCCTATGCTGAGAAGACCGGCAAGACCGCGCCGGGCGCGCTTTCCAACAATTTCTCGCTGGCCGAAATGCTGGACCCAATCTGGGCCGGATGTGTCGCAGCCTCCGACGAGCCTTGGAAAGAATGGGCCAAAGAGCGCCAGATCCCGAACTTTGCCTGGTCCAGCCAAGGCCGAGGCTTCTTCACCGACAGGGCAGGCCGCGACAAGCGGGACGATGAGGAGATCGTGCGCGTCTGGTACTCCGAGCGCAATTTCGAGCGCCGCGACCGGGCAATCGAGCTTGCCAGGGAGCTTGGCCGTCACCCGATCCACATTGCGCTTGCCTATGTGATCGCCCAGCCGTTCCCCGTCATACCGCTGATCGGCCCGCGCACCATTGCAGAGCTGGAAGACAGCCTGTCGGCGCTCGACATCAAGCTCACGCCTGAGCAGGTTCGCTGGCTGGAAGCTTGATTGACCACAGATATCCGGCCGCGGAAAATACGCGGCCGGATGTCACTTGGATTGCAGGTTGGTGATATCGCTGTCGCCCGGAATGAGCTGCATCGGCCAGACGATGTGTTTGGGCTGTTGCGGATAGAAGCTGCTATAGGCCGGCATGGTCGATAGCAGGGTCTTGCCGACGGAGACGCCGAGATCGCGCAATGACATACGGAAACTCGTCAGTCTCGGCTCGAGAAACTGGCCGCTCGGGCCCTCGCGAAATCCGATGACAGCGAGATCTTGTCCGGCGCGAAGTTTCACCTCTGCAAGGCGCCGGTAAAGACCGATCGCCATCAACTCGTAAATCAGGATCAGGGCCGTGGGGCGTGGCCGCATCTGCAGCCACTCGCTTGCCGCGTGATAGCCACCCTGTTCGCTGGACCTGGCGCGAATGATGAGTTTTTCGTCATAGGGGAGAGACGCGTCCTCCAGACCCTTGCGATAGCCTTCCAGGAAGATATAGCCAAGATTGATGTCGGTGTCGGGGGCTGCAACGGCAATCGACCGGTGGCCGGCGGCCGCAAGGCGAGCCACGGCGGTTCTTGCCACACCTTCGAAATCGAGATCGATCCACGCGTGATCGGTGCTGGAGCCCGTTCGCCCCAGGGTGACGAAAGGCAGGCGCGTCTGCTTGAGGAAGTCGACGCGCTTGTCGATCCGGCTGGTAGACGAGATGACCATCGCATCCACCATGCGCCTTGCCACCATGCGCTTCAAATACTCGTCGGGATCCTCTTCCGCTGGGCAAGGCAGGACGATGAGGTCGAGATTGTGGGTGGAGAACACACTCTGCAAGCCATCCGTCACGCCCAGAAAGAAATTGTCGGCGTTTTCGACCGCTTGCGTGTCGGACCCGGTCATCAGGCCGATGACGTTGGTGGCACCCTGCCGCAGGCTGCGCCCAGACTGGTTTGCGACGTAGCCCAGCTTTTCTGCCGCCTCCAAAACCCTGCGACGGGTATCGTCATTCACATCCGGCTTACCATTCAAGGCGCGGGATACGGTGCCGATGGAGATGTCCAGATAGTCTGCGAGCTGGCGGATACCCTTCATGCATGTTCTCCCGGCTCCAAACCAGAGAAGCCTTTCACTACGGTCTTGACACATCTAGCACCTTAAGCATAGTCTCGTAAACGTTTACGAAAGCTGGTTCCGCAAAGAGGAGTTTGCGGGCAGCAGGGAGGACAATGTGACATTGAATGCCGTTTTGTGCGGGTGCGGAGCTATGGCCAAAGGCTGGCTGCGCGCGATCGCCTCACATCCAGATTTGCAATCGTCGATCCGCATATGCGGTCTTGTCGATCTGAACGAGAACGTCGCCCAGGCGCTGGGCGACGAGTTCGGGCTCCAGGACGTCGTTATCGGCAGCGATCTCGAAGACGTCCTCACCAAGACCAAAGCTGACGTGGTTTTCGATGTCGTCATCCCCGATGCCCGTTTCGGCGTGGTTGCTACTGGCCTTAAGGCTGGCTGCCATGTGTTGAGCGAAAAGCCGATGGCGCCTTCCCTGCAAGAGGCGAAGACGCTGCTGGAGCTTGCCAAAGGTGCTGGAAAAATCCACGCCATTGTTCAAAACAGACGCTATATCAGAGGGATACGCCGCCTGCATCGCGCCGTTCAGGATGGTGTTATCGGTGAGTTGACCGCCATTCATTGCGACTTCTTTCTGGCGCCGCACTTTGGCGGCTTCCGTGAGGAAATGCAAAATGTGCTGCTGCTGGATATGGCGATCCACACCTTCGATGCCGCGCGTTTCGTCGCCGATCAAAACCCGCTGGCGGTCTATTGCGTGGAGAGAAATCCAGCCGGCTCATGGTACTCCCATGGCGCATCGGCCAACGCCATCTTCGAACTTTCTAACGATGTGGTCTTCACCTATCGCGGCTCGTGGTGCGCCGAAGGCGAGCGTACAAGCTGGGAAAGCACATGGCGGCTGGTCGGATCGAAGGGCATGATCCTTTGGGATGGTGAGGATGGTTTCTCGGCAAACGTAGCGGGAAGCGACGAGGGGCTTCTGCGCGGAACTTCCGCCGTAAACGTTTCTGAAAACGTGAATGAAGAGCAGACGGAAGGGCATGCGAGCGTGCTCTTGTCATTCCTGCGTGCTATCGAAAATGGGACGGTTCCAGAGACCGTTTCCTCCGACAATATCAAAAGCTTGGCCATGGTCATGGGCGCCATTGAAAGCGCCCGCACCGGTCAGCGTGTTCTCATCGAGATTTGAGGTCTAATATGAGCGATCCAGCAAAATCCGTCCGCATCGGCACCATGGTCAGTGCCACAAAAGGGGATGCCGCCGAGCGAATCTCGGAAATCGGCGACCTTGGATTCGAGAGCTTTGAGCCGTTTTTCTGGCAGACGACCAATGGCCAGGATCTTGCGGAACTTGGCAAACGCTGCGTCGAAGCCATCGGCGACCGCGACATCACCATTTCGACGCTCGGCATGTTCGGCAATCCGCTGGAAGAGACGGAGATGGACCTCCAGACCCTTCAAGGCTGGAAGGACTGCATCGACAACGCCCATCATTTCGGCGCCACCTGCGTGGCAGGCTTTACCGGCCGCGTCCGCGGCAAGCCTTTGCCGGACAGCCTTCCACGCTACAGGGAAGTCTGGAGCGAGCTGGCGAAGCGCGCTGCCGACAAGGGCGTGAAGATCGCCTTTGAAAACTGCGCCATGGACGGCAACTGGCAAACGGGTGACTGGAACATTGCCCACAATCCGGATGCCTGGGAACTGATGTTCAACGAGACGCCGGATGATAATATCGGTCTGGAGTGGGAGCCCTGCCACCAGATGGTCTATCTGATCGACCCGTTGCCGCAGATCCGCAAATGGGCGCACAAGATTTTCCACGTCCACGGCAAGGACGCGACCATCCGTTGGGATGTGATCAAGGAGCACGGCATCTTTGGCAAGCACCCCTTCGTCTTCATGCGCACACCGGGCTTCGGCGACAGCAACTGGACCGACATCATTTCCGAGCTTCGGCTGGCCGGCTGGTCCGGCTCCATCGATATCGAAGGCTGGCACGATCCGGTCTATCGCGATCGCCTGGAAATGACGGGCCAGGTTCATGCGCTCAACTATCTGAAGCATAGCCGGGGAGGGTCCTTCGTCGATCTCGCCGCAGAATATGGAGGCGGCGACCCGTCGCTTTTGTAAGACTCAAGCCGGGGGGAACCGGCATCGCAATCATGATCAAAGGAGGAGTATCATGACTATTGCAAAGCTAATGGGTGCAGTTGCACTTGCCGCATTGTCGACGCCCGCATGGGCCGAGCAGGTTCAGATCAATCTCTGGACCGTCGATCGGCCAGGCGAATATCACTACAAGATGGCAGAGGAATTTTCCGCCAAGAACCCGGACATCAAGGTCAATGTTCGATCGGTTCAGTTTCCGGACATGGTCAACGAGTTGGCCAAGGCCATGGCGACAGGTGAAGCGCCGGACGTCACCTATATCGATAACCCGGATGTCGCGCTCTTTGCATCGCGCAAGCTGCTGCTCGACATGAAGCCGATGATCGACAAAAGCTCGGTGATCAAGCTCGATCAGATCCTTCCTGGCCCGCTCGCCTCCGTGACCTACAAGGATGGCGTCTACGGCATTCCGCGCGGGGCAAACACCATCGCGCTCTACTACAATGCCGACATGTACAAGGCCGCAGGGCTCGACCCGGACAAGCCGCCGCAGACATGGAACGAGCTTTATGATGCCGCCAAGAAGCTGACGCAGCCTGATAAGGGCGTTTATGGCTTGGCATTCTCCGCCGCAGCGACCGAAGAAGGGACCTTCCAGTTCCTGCCATGGCTGCAAATGGCCGGCGGCGATTACAACAAGGTCAATGTTCCGGGCGGTGTGGAAGCGCTCACACTCTGGAAGAAGTTCATCGATGAGGGACTTGCCTCCAAGGACACGCTGATCCGCGGCCAGTGGGACTCGACCGGTACCTTCAATGCCGGCAACGCCGCCATGAGCATTTCCGGCCCATGGGAACTGCCGCGCATGAGCAAAGATGCGAAATTCGATTATCGCGTCGCGATCCTGCCTGTTCCCAAGGAAGGAGCACCGCATGCTTCGGCTCTGGGTGAAGGCGACAACGTCATCGTTGCCAACTCCAAGCACCCGAAGGAAGCGTTCAAGTTCATCGAATATATGTATGAGCAGATGCCGCGTGTCTGGAACGACTTCGGCTATGTGCCCGCCTATCCGGTGAAGGTCGAGGATCCGAAATATCCGCAAGCGTACAAGGTGTTCGAGGAGTCGATGAAGTTTGCGCGCAATCGCGGCCCCAGCCCCGATTGGTCGAAGATTTCAAAGGCGATCCAAACCGCAATCCAAACGACGCTGACCGGCCAAGCCACAGCGGAAAATGCGTTGACGACGGCGCAGAAGTCGATCGACAAGATCCTCAAATAGGCTGGATGTCCGGTCCTTTGATCGAGGGGCTGCGGGCGCGTCCACGTCCGCAGCCAGTTTCCAAACTGATGAAGCGCACGGTCCGACTTGGTGGAACGCGCATATGAGATGTCGGGAGGCGAAATGCTCCGTTTCAATCGAGTTTTCCGCGATGGTGGCGGGTTTGACAGCGCGCTCGTTCTGTTCGCGCTCGCCTATCTCGTTACCTTTTCTGCCTTCCCGTTGATCTACAATCTGGTCATCTCGTTCCAGAGCGTCGATCTCTTCACCATTGCCACCTTCGACCGTCCGTTTGTCGGTCTCGATAACTACCGCGAAATCATCGACGATCCGCTGTTCATGCCGATCGTACGCAACACCTTCCTGTTTGTTTTCCTGTCCGTCATCTTCCAATTGGGGATCGGCCTGGCGCTTGCATTGTTCTTCCGGCTCGATTTTCCCGGCGCCTCCTGGCTGCGTGGCCTGTTTCTCGCGGGCTGGATCATGCCGGGACTGGTCGTCGGTGCCATCTGGGGCTGGATTCTTGCCGGTGACTTCGGCGTGGTGAACTGGCTCCTGCAATCACTCGGTATCACCCAGCAGAAAATCTTCTGGCTCTCCGATCCATCGATCTCGATCTACTCCGTCATTATCGCCAATATCTGGCTCGGCGTTCCCTTCAACATGATCCTGTTGTCGGTCGGTCTCGCCTCGATCCCCGATGACGTCTACGAGGCGGCGGAACTGGATGGAGCGACGCGCTTGCAGCGCTTCTTCACCATCACCCTGCCGATGATGCGGGCGCAGCTCGGTGCCGTCATTTCGCTTGGCATCATTTTCACCCTGCAGCAGTTCGACCTCTTTGCGGCGCTGACACAAGGCGGTCCGTCGAATGCCTCCAACGTGCTGCAATACTGGTCCTGGGAGCTTGCCTTCCGCGAATACCGCATCGGCCATGGCTCGGTCGTTTCCGTCGTGATGACCCTTCTGGTCATCGTCGTCGCCACCGCTTATGTCCGCTCGACGAGGCACGAACATGTTGTCTAGCACCCCCTGGAAACGCTGGCTCCTGCTGGCCATCGCCATCGCTATCGTCGCGATCTACCTCTTCCCGCTCTACTGGATGTATGTCACGGCGCTGAAGACCAACACCGAGACCTTCGCCAACCCGCCGACACTCTGGCCGCATCATCCCGAGTTGAAGGTTACCCGTGTCTGGAACGACATGGGCATGGATACCTTCATCCAGAACTCGCTGATCATCGCCTTTGGTACGGTCTCGCTTGTCGTGCTCTTCGGCACGGGTTGCGCTTACGCTCTGGCGCGTGTCCGCTCGGTCTGGATGGATCTGGCACTCTTCCTCGTTCTGATGTTGCAGGTCCTGCCGCCATCCCTAATGGTGACGCCGATCTTCGTCGCTTTCAGTCAGCTTGGCCTGCTGTCATGGCCGCGAACGGGCGTCATCCTGGCAACCGCTGCCAACAAGCTGCCGCTCTATATCGTTCTGGTGCGGGCAGCCTTCACCCAGGTGCCGCGCGAGCTTGAAGAGGCAGCACTGGTGGATGGCAACAGCCGCATTGGCGCATTCCTTCGCATCTCGGTACCGCTTGCCCGCAATGGCATACTGGTTTCGGCGATCCTCATCTTTCTTCAGTCGCTGGGCGAATATGTCTATTCGCGCTCGCTCATTACCGACAGGGCCTTCCAGCCTGCGACTGTCGGCCTGCAGTTCTTCGTCGGGCCGAACGCCTCCGACTGGACCGGCATCATGACCTTCGCGGCGATCTACGTAACGCCCATTCTCATCATCTTCGTCCTGCTTCAGCGCCGCATCGTCAGCGGCCTGACATCCGGAGCGCTCAAATGACATTGCAGATCGAACTGTCCGGCATCCAGAAACACTACGGTGCCTACCACGCGCTGCGCGGCATCGATATCGCCATCCCGAAAGGCCAGTTCGTGGCGCTTGTCGGGCCGTCCGGCTGTGGCAAGTCGACCTTGTTGCGCACCCTTGCGGGGCTGGAGACGATCTCGAGCGGCACAATCCGCATCGAAGGCGAAGATATCACCCGCCAGCCGCCGCGCATGCGCGATATCGCCATGGTGTTCCAGTCATATGCGCTCTATCCGCATATGACTGTGGAAAAGAACCTCACCTATTCGCTGCGGCTGAAGGGTGTTTCCAAGGCTGAGGCACGCCGTAAGGCGGAGGAGATTGCCCAGATCACCGGCCTTACCACGCTCCTCAACCGCTATCCGCGCGAGCTTTCCGGTGGCCAGCGCCAGCGCGTCGCAATGGGGCGGGCCATCATCCGTAATCCCAAGGCGTTTCTCTTTGACGAGCCGCTGTCCAATCTAGACGCGGCGCTTCGCGTTCACATGCGCGCTGAAATTCGCAAATTGCACAACAGTCTTGGAGCAACGTCTGTCTATGTGACACATGACCAGATCGAAGCCATGACCATGGCCGATCATGTCGTCGTCATGCGCGCTGGCGTGATCGAGCAGCAGGGCGCGCCGCTTGAGCTCTACGATCGACCGGTCAACCGCTTCGTCGCAGGGTTCATCGGCTCTCCGGCCATGAACTTTGTAGCGGCGATCGCCGCGGAAGACGGACGAACGCTGGTTTTGAATTTTGGTGGACAGTCCGAACCTCAGACGATCATGTCCCCCGTCGCCTTTACGCCGGGCGCTCGCGTGACCGTTGGTATCCGGCCAGAGCACATTACGCTCGCACCGCCAGGATCGTCGACGATCACCCTGCCGGTCGGCATTGTGGAAACCACGGGCTCCGCGACCTCGGTGACCACGGCGACGCAACCGGAAATGACGGTGGCGCTTCAGGGAAGAAGCAATGTGAAAGCGGGAGACAACGTCGGTTTCAATATCGATCCGGCATCATTGCATCTGTTTGACCATGAGACCGAACAGCGGCTTTGATCGTCAAGGATCGGTAAAGCCTCCAACGCGCAGATCCAGCGTGCCCGATTGCGGATCGCTCTTGAAGAAGAGCGTCCCGTTGTCATGGGATTCGGCTGCAACATAATCGAAGGTCACATCCGCCGTATCCGTGGTTCCGTCTGTGCTGCGCAGCGTGCCGACCACATGCACCGTGGCGGCGGTCGTCTGGCTAACATTGTGGATATCGAAGTTCACCCTGAAGCCGTTGCTGGCGGGCTCTACGGAGACAACGGAAAGTTCGAAATCCGCTTTCGCGTCGTCATAGCGATAGATGTCCCATGATATCCAGCCGAGCAGTGCTATCACGAGCAAGGATGAGATGATGCCGGTGGCCCACTCGATCCAGTGGGGCGAGGATGTTTCCATATGGCCGTCTGCGGAGGATTTGGTCATGGCGTTCTCATAGCACGAGGCGGGCCGAAGCAGCGCCGATGGCTGCGGGGAAACCCAAGATGACGACGGCTCCAACGATCTGCGACAGGGATGTTCCCGTCAGTCGTTCGAAGCTCCACAGGCAGTAGAGGCTGATGCCAAGCGCGATCACATAGCCCGGCATCGTAAAGCGGATGAAGGTGTGCCACCAGGCGCTGTCTTCTGCGTGGCCGTGCCCGCCCTTGAAATGGAGGGCATAGACAAACCCATGCATCAGAGTGAGCGACAGGAGTACGGTGAGCAGCGTCTGATAGGGCGTGATCTTGTAGGCGATCAGGATCATCTCCTCAGTCGGCGCGACATTGAGCGCGAGGAATAGAGCACCGACCAGCATCATGAACAGCTCAATAAAGTAGCTGGTCTCCGTCTCGGCGTCGTCGCCTTCGTCATCGTCTTCGGAATGCATGCCAAGCTGGCTGCGGCCAAGAAGCGCGCCGATACTGGCGGGAACGGCCTGAAGCGCGATCTTTGCCACCGTCGTGCTTGTCGTCGCCTGGTTGTTGATCAAGCCAAAGAGGGCAAGAATGGCAGCGCTGACAATGATTGCAAGGCCATAGGCCGTCACAGCATCTCGGGTCGCTTCGATCCAGGAGGAGGTTTTCTCAAAGCCGACACGCTTTGCCAGCACCACCAGCAGCGGGATGTTGAGAACGCAGAGCAGCAGCAATTTCTCCCGCGACATGTAGAAGCCGAGAAACCACAGCTCCATCGTCATCAACATGGGAAGCGCAAAGAGAAGCGCACCACCCACGCCACGCGCGAGACCGATCAGAAACTCCCGTTCCTTCGATGAATATTGCGTTGCGCCATCGGCCATCTTATCCCCCCGGAATAGGCCTATAACCTTCTGGATTGAGGCCGGTTCCCGCAGTCGCGGACGCAGGCTTTTTCACAGGGATTGACCGACTCAGTCCGGTGCTCGGTCAAGGGGGTCTCGAAGTTAATTTTAGCCGTCGCTAAGGGCGCGCGTTAACCATTTGTTAACCAAATCACCGCTACCTCTCTATCAACGATTTCTTTACCAAGATGACCAAAGTGCTAACAGACTCGCGTTCGATCCGTATCAAGGGCCGCTCATTTCTGGCGGTCGTTCTTTCTCCCGAGTCGCCGCTGGATGTCTGGCTGGAGCGGCTGGACGATCTGGCAGCGCGCTCTGCCGGGTTCTTTCTGTCACGTCCGGTGGTGCTGGATGTGGCGGATTTGAAGCTCGACAAGGCAAGCCTGAAGTCCTTGCTTGCCGAGCTTTACAATCGCAACGTTGCCATCATGGGCATCGAGGGCGCACGGCCTTCGATGATCGAAACCGGTATGCCGCCTGCCCTCAAGGGCGGAAAGCCGGCCTCCGATGTCGAGGTTGAGCCGGTGGCGCTTGCCGAGGTGGAAACGCCGGCGGAGCAAAGAGCACCCGTGACCGAAATCCGCAGCGTCGTGCAGTCGCTGATGATCAGCGAGCCGGTGCGCTCGGGCCAGTCGATCATCTTTCCGGAAGGGGATGTGACGATCGTCGGTTCCGTCGCCTCCGGCGCAGAAGTGATCGCTGGCGGTTCGATCCATATCTATGGCGCGCTGCGCGGACGCGCCATGGCGGGTTCACTTGGCAACGCTTCGGCGCGCATTTTCTGCAAGAAGCTGGAAGCCGAGCTTCTTGCCATCGACGGTGTTTACAAGGTTGCGGAAGATATCGACCCGAAGCTTCGGGGGCAGGCCGTCCAGCTCTGGCTGGAAAACGATACGATCAAGGCGGACAAACTCAATTAAGCCGTAAGCGGCAGGAAACAGGAGATCAGGATGGGGAAGGTAGTAGTCGTTACCTCCGGAAAGGGAGGCGTCGGAAAGACGACGTCGACCGCAGCCCTCGGTGCAGCGCTGGCACAGAACAAGGAAAAGGTCGTCGTCGTGGATTTTGACGTCGGTCTTCGCAACCTCGATCTGGTCATGGGTGCTGAACGTCGTGTGGTCTACGATCTGGTCAATGTCATTCAGGGCGACGCCAAGCTGACGCAGGCGCTCATCCGCGACAAGCGTCTCGATACGCTGTTCCTGCTGCCGGCTTCGCAAACGCGCGACAAGGACAATCTGACGCCGGAAGGTGTCGAGTGGGTCATCTCCGAGCTTAAGAAGCATTTCGATTGGGTGATCTGCGATAGTCCGGCGGGTATCGAACGCGGCGCAACGCTTGCCATGCGGCACGCGGACATCGCCGTCGTCGTGACCAACCCGGAAGTCTCGTCCGTGCGTGACTCCGACCGCATCATCGGCCTTCTCGATTCCAAGACGATCAAGGCTGAACGGGGCGAGCGGATGGAAAAGCACCTGCTTCTCACCCGTTACGATGCCGCCCGCGCCGAGCGCGGCGACATGCTCAAGGTCGATGACGTTCTGGAAATCCTCTCCATTCCGTTGATCGGCATCATTCCCGAAAGCATGGACGTGCTGCGTGCTTCCAACGTTGGTGCACCGGTCACGCTGGCTGACGCCAAGTCGGCGCCAGCCATGGCCTATTTCGATGCGGCACGACGCCTGTCGGGCGAAGACATTCCGGTTTCCATTCCCGGCGAAAAGCGCGGCATCTTTGCCAAGATTTTCGGGAGGGCCGCATGAGCATCTTCAACCTTTTCCGCAAACAGAAGTCCGCACCCGTCGCACGCGAACGGTTGCAAGTTCTTCTTGCGCATGAGCGCACCAATCAGGGTTCGGATCTGGTCGTCATTCTGCGTGAGGAAATTCTGGCGGCGATCGCCAAGCATGTGCAGATCGATAGCGATAAGGTCCATGTGAAAATGGACAGCGACGAGCATATGTCGCTTCTGGAAATCGATGTCGAAATTCCATTGAGCGCGTCGCTTCGCGCTGCCTAACTCGATCAAGATAACGCCGGGCACTGTCCCGGCGTTTTCATTGGGCGGTTTGATCTTTCCATCAGGCGCGATTCTGGACTAAGCCTGTCTTGATCGAGACTGAAGGATGGTTTGATGGCAGAGGTGGAGAAGGCGGACGAGCGGGAAAAACAGACCCATCGAAGAGGCTTTGGCGTTTCCACCGTCTACGAGACGCTGCGCAATGAGATCATTGAATTGCGGCTGGCGCCCGGCAGTCCGATCGATGAGCTGCAACTCTCAGAACGTTTCTCGCTGTCGCGCACGCCCATTCGTGAGGCGCTGGTCCGTCTTTCCGCCGAAGGACTGATCACGACGCTGACCAACCGCGCGACTATCGTCTCGCAGATCGATTTTCTCGGATTGCCGGAATTCTTCGACGCGTTGACCCTGATGTATCGCGTTACGACTAGGCTTGCTGCGGCCAATCATACAGAGGCTGATATCGCGCAGATCCGTACCCTGCAGAGCGCCTTTGCCTTGGCTGTCGAGCAACGCGACGCGCTTTCGATGATTTCCACCAACCGCGATTTTCATGTCGCGATCGCGCAAGCCGGCGGCAACCGTCATTATGTCGAGCTCTTCACTCGGCTGCTCGACGAGGGACGGCGCATCCTTCGCCTCTACTACTCCTCGTTCAATGATGTCCTGCCCAACCAGTATGTCAGCGAGCATGAAGACATGATTCAGGCGATCATCGACCGGGACGTCGAAAAGGCGGACGCGCTTGCCAGGGCGCATGCCGATCAGATCGTCACACAGATCCGCTCCTACATCACGGCCGATACTCGCCAAAGCGCCAATCTCAGCCTTTAAATTCAAAAAGAGCGCCTTGGCGGAACGCCCAGCATTTGCGCCCAGATTTCATGTATTTTATTTGTCGACAAGATCGAAATCCAATGCTACAAGGGCTGCGTATCAGGCGGCTATGGTGCCGCAAAAGGATTGGAAACCATGGCCAGCACGATCTTCACCGGATGCATCCCCGCCCTCATGACGCCTTGCAAGGCGGACAGAACGCCTGACTTCGACCTGCTGGTGAAGAAGGGCAAGGAACTCATCGCGGCCGGTATGTCGGCAGTCGTCTATTGCGGCTCCATGGGCGATTGGCCGCTGTTGACAGACGAGCAGCGCCAGGAAGGCGTGCAGCGTCTGGCTGAAGCGGGTGTTCCCGTCATCGTCGGCACCGGCGCCATCAACACCAAGTCGGCCGTCAGCCATGCCGCGCACGCTGCAAAGGTCGGTGCCAAGGGCTTGATGGTCATTCCGCGCGTTCTCTCCCGCGGGTCGTCCGTTTCTGCGCAGAAGGCACACTTTTCCGCCATTCTCGAAGCGGCAAACGGTCTTCCGGCGGTGATCTACAACAGCCCCTATTATGGCTTTGCGACCCGCGCTGATCTGTTTTTCGATCTGCGCTCGCGCTATTCGAACCTCATCGGCTTCAAGGAATTCGGCGGCAAGCAGGACATGACCTACGCTGCGGAAAACATCACCGCCGGTGACGATGATCTGACGCTGATGGTCGGCGTCGATACGGGCGTCTACCACGGCTTCGTCAATTGCGGTGCAGGCGGTGCCATCACCGGCATCGGTAACGCGCTGCCAAAGGAAGTGCTGCATCTGGTCGCTCTGTGCGAAAAGGCCGCGAAGGGCGATGCAGCGGCGCGCGTTGAAGCGCGCGAGTTGGAAGAGGCGCTGACGGTGCTCTCGACCTATGATGAAGGTCCGGACCTCGTTCTGCACTACAAGTATCTGATGGTTCTGAACGGCGATACCGAATACACGCTGCATTTCAACGAGACGGATGAATTGAGCGCCTCGCAGCGCCGTCATCTGGAAAGCCAGTACACCTTGTTCCGGAACTGGTACGCATCGCGTTACTCGGTGTGACGATTACCGACTTGGATGCAGGACGCGATTGCCAAGAATTGCGCCGTGCATTAGGTCTCGTTTTTCGCACTATACATTAAGCAGCAAAGATTAGGCAGGCGGCCGGACGACGGCCGTCTCTTTTCTATTTCAGGCATGGATACGGAAACTGATCTTCCCACCGCGATGGAATTGAGATCAAGCAAAAAAGCGAATGTCTCTGAGCTGAGAGGCGATGTTGCAAAATTCTTATAGCGCCGACAATGCTATTCTTTTGGCGGCTTGTTTGCGAATTGTTTAAAATCTTACATTAACGTCGCCCCAAATTTAGAGGGGCTCGTCGCATGAAGAAGATTCTCAATTCCGTTTCCGGAAAGCTTATCTTAGCTACCGGAACAGCTATTGCCGGCATCATGATTGCTTACACTGCTGTTAACGTGATGAACGTGAAGTCAGCGACCGAGCGTGACGTGATGGCGCTCGCAACCGAGAAGGCTGCTTCAGTCAGCGAGAAGATCGCTGGAGACATCTCTGTCGCAACATCCGCAGGCGCAACGCTTGCTGCCACGATCGGTGGCTTCATCGAAAACGGTTCGCGCAGCCGCGCCGACATCGTTTCAATGATAGAGACCGTCGCGCCGCAATATCCGAACGTCTTTGGCGCGTGGATGTGTGAACTGATCGACGGCAAGAACCCTAAGCCGACGGTCGGCAAGGAAGCTCTGAACGAGGAGGGCATCTTCACGCCCTACTGGACGAAGGACGACGGTGGCAAGATCGGTCTCTCGACCTGGAAGATCAAGCCAGAGGACGAATATTACGGCGGTGTGGTGAAGACCGGTAAACCGCTCATCACCTCGCCCTATCTGACCAACACGAAGCAGCTCGTCACCTCCGTCTCCGTGCCAGTCAAGGCCGCTGGAACGATGGTCGGTATCGCTGGCGTTGATATCAAGCTCGGCGATCTGACAAAAAGCTTGGCCCAGATCAAGCCGTTTGAAGGTGGCGACGTCATGCTGGTCGCCAACAACGGTAAGTGGCTCGCCCACGACAACGCCGACAATCTGATGAAGGATTATTCCGATGTCGGCGCCGATCTCGTCAAGCAGGCCTTGGCCGACGGCAAGATGCGTGTGATCGAGGGTCTCCCGGACGGTTCTGTCCGCCTCGTCTACCCCTTCACGGCACCCGGCATGAACACCACCTGGGCGACGGTTTTGGATGTGCCTTCGGCCGTCTTCTCAGGGCCAGTCTGGCAGCAGATCTACAGCATGCTGATCGGTGGCCTGATCATTCTCGCAGTGACGCTTGGCGTGATCCTCGTTGCCACACAAATCCTGATAAAGAAGCCTCTGACATCCGTTCTGGGTTCCGTCGGCAAGATGGCCAATGGCAATTACAAGGATCAGGTTGCCCAGACGGGCAAGCAGGATGAACTTGGCAATCTGGCCGCATCCCTTGAAAAGTTCCGTTTTGCGCTTGCCCGCGGCGAAGACGTTCAGGCCGAGCAGGAAGAACTCCAGCGCCAGGTCGAAACCGATCGCAAGCGTCAGAGCGACATCGACAATGCCAAGGCTGAAGATCTCCGACACTTCGTCGAGTTGGTTCAGAGCCGCTTGAATTCTCTGGCAAGCGGCGACCTGACGGTCCGCATGAACGAGAAGGTTGCTCCTGAATTCGACACGATCCGCCAGAATTTCAACATCTCGGTTTCTGCGCTGGAAGAGACGATCAGCAATGTCGTGAGCGCCGTCTATACGATCCGCTCTGGTCTGAGCGAAATCTCCACCGCGTCGAACGATCTGGCTCGCCGTACCGAGCAGCAGGCTGCCGCTCTGGAAGAGACCGTTGCAGCCCTAAGCGAGGTTACTCGTGGTGTGAACGACACCGCCGATGGTGCAACGGATGCGCAAAAGACCGTGAACGGCGCCAGGGCGGATGCTGAAAAGGGTGGCGACGTCGTTGCCCGCGCCGTCGCCGCGATGACCGAAATCCAGGGATCGTCCAGCAAGATCGGCAATATCATCAGCGTCATCGATGAAATCGCATTCCAGACCAACCTGCTGGCGCTGAATGCGGGTGTTGAAGCCGCACGCGCTGGCGAAGCAGGCAAGGGCTTTGCGGTGGTTGCGCAGGAAGTGCGTGAACTGGCGCAGCGCTCCGCCAATGCCGCAAAGGAGATCAAGGGCTTGATCTCCACCTCGTCCAGCCAGGTCGAAACCGGCGTTCATCTGGTTGAAGAAACGGGCGATTCGCTTGGCAAGATCGTCAAACAGGTTCTCGGCATGAGCCAGACCATCAACCAGATTGCAGCCGGTGCCCGTGAGCAGGCCGTCAGCTTGAAGGAAGTCTCGTCGGCCGCCGATCAGATGGATAAGGTTACGCAGCAGAACGCAGCGATGGTGGAAGAAACCACCGCTGCTGCTCAAAGCCTGTCGCAGGAAACCGAAAACCTGGCGAGTATGGTGGGACGCTTCCGCGTCAGCGGAGATACGAGGCTCGCCTCGAACTCGTCCCACGCACGCTACGCCATGGCAAGCTGATCTGCGATTTAGAAACGAGAGCCCCCGTGCATCCTTTTGGACGCACGGGGGCTCCATCTTTTTGATCCGACGCATCGTGCTTTCCAAAAACGGTTCCGAGTTTCGGGCCGATGCCGTAGCGGCGAGGGGCTTACAAAATCCCCCAGGCCCTGAAACGTCCGCGCCCCGTCATTTCGCGCAGCTCCAGCTGGTTGGCAAGGACCATCGCGCCCTGTGGCGTGGTACCAAGTTGCTTGACGATCATGGATGTGGAGACGACTGGGTTTGCCAGAACCAGTTCGACCAGATCCGGCAGTCGCGAATTTGACCGCTTTCCGACCAACCGTCTTTCCATTCGGCTCTTTCCGTTCAAAAGACGGTCGTGTTCCTTCATGCCGAGTTCGGCCGCTTCGATCATTCCATCGAGGATCGCGACCAGTCGTTCTTCCTGATCGCGCGAATGGCGCCGTTCTCTGTGAATGGCGCGAAGTCCGCTATTGAGCGCCGGCAGGATCGTTAAACCACTGGCACGCAGCGATGCGGCTGCGAGTTGCCGACCCAGCCACGGGCTTCGGTCCGACACCTGGATATCGCGCCAGGCATCGAGGAGAATGGCAGCCTGCAGCGCCGCCGGATAGTTGGAATAGCGATCGACAAGCTTCCGCCACCGTTGAAGTCTTTCTTCTTCGCTATCTTCATCGCACTGTTCGCCAGCAGGGCTGCGGATCGACGTCTCCGACTGGCCGCGATAGCTCAAGGCATCTGCGACAAGGGCGGTGCTGCGTGACAGCACGGCGTCCATCTGAGCCAGCTCATCGGCAAGAGCTTTGTCCGCATCGTCTGGCTCTTCGAAGTCCGCCTCTTCGCCATCCGAAACCAGGTTTGATGGGGCGGCCTGCGGCTGGACGTTCTTCCCGCGAAGGAGATCGATGCCGTGATCGCTCAGCGCCCATTGCGGTGGATGACTTTCCATCAGCCGCCTTGCCCGCAGAATACGGTGGGCATTGACGATCTCGTTCGTCGGGGCTCGAATGTCCATACGTGCATCGTGCAAGACGAGATCCTCGACATGGACCAGTTCTCCATCGACCCAAAGCGAGGAAACGGCATCGTGGAAATTCTGTCGCTGCAGAAATCCGTCTCTGATCGGAGATCGGCTGACCCTTTCATCGAGACGCGCCAAAGCCTCGCCAGCCCGCGTCAGGGACTGCAGGAGCCTTGTGGCTTTCAATAAAGAGAACTCATAGGTCATTGGATTCACTTAAAGGACAGACCGGAATGAAAGCAATTCTGGCTGTTCACTTTCAACCGATGTTTACATCCAAGAAGATTAAAGTCTAAGAGGCCTTGGAGTTATCTCCAGGGCCTTACGCCTGCTTCGGCAGATCGATCCTCGCTTCGAAGCCCTGTTCTCGACCTGGGGCGGGCGAGGATAGAGTGAGCGACGCATTCATGCGCTTTGCCAGATTGTCGACGATTGCAAGGCCAAGGCCAGACCCAGACGCCTGGGTCTGGCCGCGCATGAAGCGGGTTGTCAGTCTCGGCAGAAGTGCTGGATCGATCGGCGTCCCGCCATTGACGATCCGAATGGACCTGTTCTGATCGACATAGATATCGACCGGCGAATCTTCGGGACTATGCGTCAGCGCATTTTCCAGGAGATTTCGAATAACGATACCGAAAGCGTCAGGATCGACCTTGGCTTTCAGCGGCCCGTCCTCTGGAAGGTGCAGGTGAATGCGTCCGGCGCCAAGTTCTGAGCGGCTCATATCCTCCACCACGAGTTCCAGCACCGGGAGAAGATCAATGATCGTATCGGAGATGCCGATACCGGCCTCCGCGCGTGACATCTGCAAAAGCTTCTCGGACAATTGCGCGAGATTGGAGAGCGACAATTCGATCTGATCGACGCGCGGGGCAAGTTGCGGTGGAATATCCGCCTTTAAGCGTTGCGCCTGGGCAAGCGCTCCGGCAATCGGCGTTCGCAATTCATGCGCGCTGTTGGAGGCGAAGGAACGCTCTGCTTCCAGCGCTGAACGCAACCTCTCCAGCAGCAGATTGACCGAGCGGGCGATCGGATCGAGTTCTGTCGGAAGGCAACCGGAATCGACCGGCGCGAGATTGCCGCCATCCTTGCGGGCAATATCGTCTCTCAGTGTCTGGATCGGCACCAACGTGCGACGGATGACGAGAATGACGGCAATGATGCTGGCCGGGATGAGGACAAGAACGGGAAGGATGAGTGCTGTGGATGCTTCCTCAATCGCTTCGCGGCGATTGGCGAAAGCGTCGGCCACCTGAAGATAGAGATCTCCCTCCGGCGTGACCACGGTGTAAATTCGTTGGGTATCCGTATCGGCAAAACCCGGCCTCAGTGGCACATCGAAGCCTTCTCTGGCGCTCTCATGAGAGTGTAGCAAAACAGCACCGTCGCGATCGCGCACCTGATAGGTCAGATATTCCGAGCCGGTCGTCGACTGGCCGAGACGCCGTTGCGCTTCGGGGCTGCGTTCGCGAAGATCCTCTGCCACGAGCGGTAGCAGCCGGTCGGCTGTTTCCTGAACGCCGCTGTCGAAGATTTCCGCAAACTCTTCCTCCATGACCATCACGCCAAGGGCAGATGCGACCATCCAGGAAATAGCCAGCACGCTGACGAGCGCGAGCACCATCCGGCGCGTCATGCTCGTTTTACGAGGACCCGTTTTAAACGGTATGAGATCAGCGAATTGTATAACCAAGCCCTCTTACGGTTTCCACGCGATCCGAACCGATCTTCTTGCGCAGCCGACTGATATAGACCTCGACAGTGTTGCTCTCGATTTCGGCACCGAACTCATACAAGGTTTCCTGCAGCTGCGCTTTCGAGATAAGTGCGCCAGGTCTCTCGACGAGCTTTTCCAGCACCGCCCATTCCCGCGCACTCAGTGTCAGTGAGCGGTCGTTGACCGTAATACTTTTGGCCGCCTGATCGATTTCGATACCTGGCAATCTGACGATTGGCGTCGAGCGTCCCTCGTAGCGGCGGGACACTGCAAGCATCCGGGCTGTCAGTTCGCCAAGATTGAACGGTTTGACCAGATAGTCGTCCGCCCCGGCATTCAGGCCCTCGATCCGGTCGGAGACCTGATCATGGGCCGTCAGGATGATCACGGGGACGGCATTGTTCGCTTTGCGCAGTGCCCGCAAGAGGCTGAGCCCCTCGCCATCGGGAAGTCGCAAATCCAGCAGGATGAGACCATAGCTCACGGTCTCGGTCGCGGCCATGGCTTCGCCCAATGTCTTGAACCAATCCACGGCATGCCCTGCTGCCGCCACGTGATCCCTTAGTGCTTCTCCCAGCACATGATCGTCTTCAACCAGCAGAACGCGCACACCGACCTCACTCCCGAACTGCCAATGCGTATCGCTTCGTGCGGTTCGTCGTCAAGGCACAGGCGCATCATGTCGTGGGCTTCGACTGGCAGGCGTGGAAGACGTCGAGCGACGAGTCGTAGACCGAGGTTGAGACGTTCATCATCCCGAGAATACTATGGAAGAAATTGTCGTGGGATTTGCCGCCAGCCTTTGCCTCATCGGCAAGGCAGGCCCGGTCGACACCCATCGAGCGTGCGAAGTCATTGTCCATCCATACCAGGAAGGGCACATGGGTCTGCTCTGCCGGTGCCAGCATGTAAGGCGCACCATGGAGATAGAGACCGTTTTCGCCAAGCGACTCGCCATGGTCGGAGGCGTAGAGCATGCCGGTCGCAAGCTTGTCAGAGCGGGCCTTCAGCTTGTCGATGATGGCAGAGAGGAAATGGTCGGTATAGAGGATCGTATTGTCGTAGGCGTTGACGATCTCTTCGTCCTTGCAATTGCCGAGCTCCGAGGTGCGGCAATCCGGCGTGAACGTCCTGAATTGATCGCCATAACGGAGGTAGTAGGACGGACCGTGGCTGCCAAGCTGGTGGATCACGATGACGCTGTCCTTGGTGACGCGGTCGAGCCAACTGTCGAGCCTGTCGAGGAAGATGTCGTCGCTGCATTCCCCCGTCTTGCAGAAGGTGGGATCGCGGGTGGCGCTGAGATCGAAATAGGGAATGCGATCCGCTACTCCCTTGCTTCCGGTATCATTGTCCAGCCACTGCGCATCGACCCCGGCATGCACCAGAACATCCATGAGGTTCTCATTGGAAAGGGCCTTGCTGTGGGTATATTCCGAGCGGGTGAACTTTGAGAACATGCAGGGAAGTGAGATGGCCGTGGAGGTGCCGCAACTGACCGTGCTCGGAAAATAGAACACATCTCTCTTTTTAAGTTCGGGGTTGGTTTCGCGGCCATAGCCATTCAGCGAGAAATTGGCAGCACGTGCGGTTTCCCCTGCCACGACCACGGTCACACGCGGCTTGCCGACTGCAACGACAGGAGGCTGTACCTTCGCGTCGAGACCGGTCTGCGTTACCGTCAACTGCGCTTCCTTGTTGGCGATCTGGAAGTAATGCGCCGTGGCGAACATCGGCGAAATTGGATTGAGGCTTTTGACGATATCCCGGTGCTGACGGATCGCTGTGGTAAAGGTCTTGGAATTCATCGCGGCCATGCCGCCAATGATAACGAGGCAGGCGATGACGCTCAGCGTATTCCAGAATAGCTTTCCAAGGATCGGGCGATGACGAATACGCACGAGAGCAAGAAGCACGATGGGGAGTAGTGCGTAGATCGCCATGTGCAGAAGGAAGGCGGAGGTGATCAGATTGTTCGCTTCGCCGGTGGTGGTCTCGAAGGCATTGCGCACCATGTCGCGGTCGATCACCGCACCGAAGCGATCCATGAACCAGGAGCAGAGCGCGGAAATGACGATCACCACCATCAGAACCGGCTTCATGACGTACTTGGCCGAAAAGGTGATGAGGAGGGCAGCAAAAAGCGCTCCCATGGCCACATAGAGCGCGTAGATCGCGGCAGGATAGGCAGACAGATGGGTGTTCACCTTCGACCAGAATGTCTGGTTCATGAAGAACAGCAGATAGAGAGCGGTGATGATGCTCAATGTAATGCTGCCAATTTCAGGACGGCGAAGTCTGCTGCTGTCCAGGTGATCCGTCAATGGTGCCACGCGCCCATTCTCCTCGTGCCAATCAGTGTACCGGGCGCGCATGCGCGCTTTTTACTTTTCCGGCTAATGAAGGCCTTCTGGAGAGATTTGCTGACACGAGACTGAACGGATCAATCTGGTTATCAAGATAGTTCTTAATTAGGTGAGATAGGAGATAAGCCGACGCTCGTCTGCCCTTAGCCCCGATATGGCTTTTGTCGGCGTTTCCAAAACGGTCTCAAGCCGTTTGATCGCCTTCGGCTCGGTGGCAAGATCCAGTACGGATGGGTGGACATAGCTCTTGCGGCAGATGGCTGGCGTGTTGGAAAGCTCTTCTGCCGCTGCCTGGCAGATGCTCTTGATGGTCGGCGCGCTGCCGCTCGCGAGGCGCTCTGCAGCGTGGCAGAAGCCTGCCAGCGTGCCACCCCAGGTGCGGAAGGTCTTGGCTGAAATGCCTTCGCCCGCCGTTTCGGACAGGTAGCTGTTGAGTGCGCTGGAATCGATGGGATGGACCATGTGGTTTTCATCCTGCCAAACGAAAAGCTGTTTGCCGGGCAGATCGGCGATCTCTTCCAGAATCTTTTGCAGCTTTGGGTGCCGAAGGCTGCGGCGCACCTTCTGTCCACCCTTGGCGATAAAACGAAGTTCAATCGTCTCGCCGAGCGACACATGGCGCTTCAGAAGCGTCGTTGCACCATAGGTGCCGTTGCTTTCAAGATAGGTCTTGTTGCCGACGCGTAGATAGGCGGCGTCAAGAAGAAGGACCAATGCTGCGAGCGTTCTGTTCTGGCTGTTGATGTCCTTCTCGATATCGGAAAGCGCCCGGCGGCGAATGGCGGGCAATGCCTCGCCGAACGACTTCAACTGGAAGAACTTGGTTTCACCGCGAAATGCGTGCCAGTCGACGTGATAGCGATACTGCTTTCGCCCTCTCGCGTCGAAGCCGGTCGCCTGAAGATGGCCGGAGGGCTCGATGCAGATCCAGACGCGTTGATAGGCGGGCGGGATTGCAAGTGACCGTATGCGTGTAATTTCGATCTTGTCGGAAAGCAGTGTTCCGTCTGGAAGCCTGTAGGAAAATCCCTTGCCGCGCCGCTCACGGGCTATGCCGGGTTCCTGGTCGCTGACATAGGTTAGGCCGATTTTCTTGAGGAGCCGGGCGGGATGCTGGTTCATGATTTTGGCGCTGCCTTCGAGTTTTCCCAAATAACTGCGCTGAACAGGTGTCCGTTCCAGAAAAAGGAGCGGGACATGCCCGCTCCTGTGAATTTGATCAGACTCCGGAGGATCAGGCGTCCGGCGCTAGGCGGATGATCTGTGACTTGCCGCCGCCGCGCTCCTCGGTCACGGCGTAGATTGCGCCGTCCTTGCCGAGCTCGACATCGCGAATGCGTGCTTCCAGCGGCAGACGGCCTTCCGAAACCACCTTGTCGCCGTCCATCTTCAACACAACGAGCCCCTGGGTCACCAACCCGCCGATCACGAAGGAGCCCTTCCACTCTGGAATGGCGTCGCCATTGTAGTATACCATGCCGGAGGGGCCGACGACTGGATCCCAATAATAGGTGGGCTGCTCCATGCCTTCCTTAGCGGTTGCGCCTTCGCCGACCTTGTCGCCGCTATATTCGATGCCGTAGGTAATGACCGGCCAGCCATAGTTCAGTCCGGCCTTTGGAAGGTTCAACTCATCACCGCCCTTCGGACCGTGTTCGACGGTCCAAAGGCGCCCTTCGCCGTCGAGGGCTGCGGATTGAATGTTGCGATGACCATAGCTCCAGATTTCGGGCAGGGCGTTTTCGCGACCGACAAAGGGATTATCCTGGAGTGCCTTGCCGCTGGTATCAATGCGGAACACCTTGCCCAGTCCGCTGGAGAGATCCTGCGCCTGCACGCGCGGCTCCTTATCGGAACGCTCGCCAACGGTGACATAAAGCTCGCCATTATTGCCGAAGACGAGACGAGAACCGAAGTGCTTGTCTCCGTCGTAGGTGGGCGTTTGCCGGAAGATGACGCTGGTGTTCTCAAGCGTTGCCGTGCCGTACTTCTTCACCAGCTTTGCCGAAGCCACCGACGTTCCGTTGCCGCCATCGCGCGGTTCGGAGAAGGAGAAGTAGATCATTCCGGACGTTTCGAAATCTGGCGCCAGAGCAATGTCGAGAAGGCCACCCTGGCCGTCAGAGGCTACTTCGGGCACACCTTCGATCGCAGGTCCGGCCTTGCCATCCTTGACGATGTGCATGGCCCCTTCCTTCGCCAGGACCAGCATGCGGCCATCTGGCAAGAGGGCCATCGACCAGAGATGTGGAAGATCGTCGGCAACAACGGTCTTTTGCAGCGACGGCATTTTGTCCGGCTGTGGTGCGCGTGTCTGTCCTTCAAAAGCGGGCTTCTGGTTCGTGCCATGCGGTGGGTTCGTTTCTACAGGGCTCGCAGATTGCGCCAAGGCGTAGCCGGGAACGGCAAGGATTGCAGACAGAAGTGTGGTGGTCAGCAGGTTTCGAACACGCGGCATGGAACTCCCTTCCGGTTTAATTGAGCCGACCGGGAACATTTCGGCGCTTTTTAAGTTGCATCAACGTCCGTCAAGAAAACTTGATCGGCGCGTATACAGTCTTATGTAATTTCTCGTCCACACGATTTACCTTGGAACGTTCTTCTGCGAGCGGCGTTTAGCTGCGTCGGTTAGGAGGGCATTATGCAAAGATTGGACAAGGACGAGCTTGACACTACCGAGGTCAAGCCAATTTTGAGCGTGATGGAGTTTTGCCGTCGCTATCGACTGGATGAGACCGAAGAGAAGCGTCTTCGCAAACTTTTCGGCGATTTTGCCTCGCGTCATGAGCTTTTGATGAACGCACAGCGCAAACCTGTGTTCCGTTAATCGTCGGAAACTTCAGCTTTGAACACCATGAACACGTCATAGCGCGTGTTCTTTCCGCAAATCTGATGGGAGGGCTTTTGAAGCCCCTCCATAGGCGCCGCCCGAAGCGGCCATTTCAGGACCACTCTTTTGTTCGCGGATTGCAAAGCCGCTTCCATCAGTTCCAGCTGGTCCGGGTCTGAACCAACCACATCGCGCAGCACCCGCATTTCTTTTTTCACCAGCGCGCTGTTGTGGCGGGGTGGGTGCATCGGATCGACCACCACCACGTCTGGCGACAGGGTCTTCAGCAACTCCCGGGAGTCCCCGTGACGAAGCGTCATTCTGGAGGCGATTTCTTGATAAATGCCGCCTGCGGCGAGCGCTCTGGCAATTCCATCTTGCAGATGGGCATGCATCTCCGGCGACCGCTCGATCAGCGTGACATGCGCGCCAAGCGAGGCGAGCAGAAACGCGTCGCGGCCGAGACCCGCCGTCGCGTCGACGATTGTGGGCGTGCGGCCTTTGGTGAAACCGGCGGCCTTCGGCAAAGCCTGTCCCCGCCCTTCACCTGAGCGCAATCGGTGACCGACTGCTCCGCCGACGAAATCAACGACAAATTCTTGACTTTCATCTTTCCTTGCCATGGCTCGTCTCAGAAGGGCGCGGGGACCTGAAAGGTCACATCGTGACCGTCAGGATGTTGGAAGCTCAGTTCTTCGGCGTGCAGGAGAAGCCGCTCCGATGCGGCAAGGGCCTCGCCGCTGGCGTAGAATTCATCACCGAGAATAGGGTGACCAAGCGCCTTCAGATGCACTCGCAGCTGATGCGTTCGGCCGGTTAGAGGACGCAGTTCGAGACGCGTCGCGGGAAGCGGCAGGCGTTCCAGAACACGCCACTGCGTCTGTGACGGACGTCCATTATCCGGGTCCACCCGATGCCGCGGCTTGTTATCCGGGTCGATCGCCAGCGGAAGATCGATCTCACCACTTTCGCCCGTCACTTCGCCCCAGACGATTGCCTGGTAGATTTTTTTCGTCGTCCGGCTTTCGAACTGGCTCGCGATGGCAGCATGGGCTTTTTTGTTCAACGACATCAAGACAATGCCGGAGGTATCCTTGTCGAGCCGGTTGATCATCAAGGCAGAGGGGAACTGTTTTTGAACGCGAGTTGCGAGGCTGTCGGCAAGTGCGGGATCTCGCCCTGGTACCGACAGCAGCCCGCTTGGCTTGTCCAGCACCAGCAAGCTCTCATCCCGGTGAAGGATCGAGATATAGGGCTCCAGCGGTGGATTATAGATCGGGTTTTGCAATTGGCCAGACATGCGAAGCCTCATAGCATGATTTGCACCACACGCCAGCGCGGTGCGAGATGGCCTATTCCGGCAGCGGCAGAAGGACACGCCCACTGGTGATGTCCTGAATCATGCGCGCAACGCGTTGCGCTTCGCTCGAAGGCACACTGACTCTGAGGTTCGCCCCCGAGCCAGTGAATGTCTCGGCCTCGATGACCAGATGCTCAACGGATAGAAGGCGGGACTTGACCAGCGCGAGGTCGGAAAAGCCGCAGGTCAAAGTCAGTTGATAGGCAGGAATGATGGCGGTCTTCTCGGCATTCTTCAGACGAGACGCCGCCGTTCCGCCATAGGCCCGCACAAGGCCGCCACTGCCCAGGAGGATTCCGCCGAACCAGCGTGTGACGACCACTGCGATGCTGTCGAGTTCGTTCCCGTCGATCGCCTGGAGGATTGGCTTGCCCGCTGTTCCTGACGGTTCGCCATCATCGTTGAAGCGATAACTTTGGCCGATGCGCCATGCCCAGCAATTGTGGTTGGCCGCCGGGTCCGAATGGTCGGCGATGAAGCGTCTTGCGGCTTCCTCATTGGCAACAGGACCTGCCGTCGCGATAAAGCGACTCTTCTTGATGTCCTGTTCGAAAGTTTCCGTCCGGATAAGCGTGAACATGACGCCTCAATAGCGCATATACGCGTTGCGGCAAACGTTCGAAAGCACGTGGCGATCTTTCAGATTCCCCCCTCACGCCTTCATTCTTTGTCTTGTCGCATGTCGTTCTCGTAAAACCGCTGCACAGTTTTGCGCGACATGCTTTAAGAACATCGAACAGTCGAAGGATAGTCGTTGGCAATGCACAGAAAACAGATTGCGATCATCGGTGGAGGTCCGGCAGGTCTGATGGCTGCCGAGGAGCTATCCACGTCGGACGTGGACGTCACTGTTTATGAATCGATGCCGACCGTCGCGCGCAAATTTCTGATGGCCGGAAAGTCCGGCCTCAACATCACCCATGGCGAGGATTACGCCCGCTTTACCACGCGCTTTGGCGCTTCAGAAGCCCGCCTTAAAAGCGCGCTGGATGCGTTTACACCGCAGATGCTGCGCGACTGGGCGGGGGGGCTGGGGCAGGAGACTTTTGTCGGAACCTCCGGCCGTGTCTTTCCGAAGGCGATGAAAGGCTCGCCTTTGTTGCGGGCGTGGCTCAACCGACTCACAGAGCGGGGCGTTGCGGTCAAGGTGCGCCATCGCTGGGTCGGGCTGCATGACGGCGCGCTTCTTTTCGAGACGCCGGATGGGAAAATCGAAATCAAGCCGGATGCTGTTTTGCTTGCGCTCGGTGGCGCAAGCTGGCCGAGGCTTGGCTCGACGGGTGAGTGGGTGCAGGGACTGCGGGAAGCAGGCGTGGACGTTGCGGATTTCCAGCCAGCCAATTGCGGCTTCGATGTCGCCTGGAGCGAGCATTTTCGCGAGCGCTTTTCTGGCGAGCCGCTCAAATCCGTCGTCACCACGTCCGATGCGGGTCGCTTCGAAGGAGAGTTCGTCATCACCCGGCACGGGGTCGAGGGTGCCCTGATCTATGCGCACGCTGCCGCTTTGCGAGACAGTCTTCGCGAAGGCCGTCGGACTGTCCTCACGATCGATCTGGCCCCTGGTCGCTCCGAGGAGCGCGTTGCGCGGGATCTGGCGCGGGCATCCAGCAAGGACAGTTTCTCGAACAGGCTTCGTAAAAGCGTCGGGCTGTCTCCCGTCAAGGTCGCGCTGTTGCGCGAGTGCTCATCACCACAGCAGATGTCCGCGAGCGAGCTGGCTCGGTTGATCAAGGCGGTTCCACTTGCTGTTTCCGCACCTCGTCCAATTGCCGAGGCGATATCAAGTGCTGGTGGGATTCGCTGGGAAAGTGTCGATCAGAATTATATGCTGAAATCCTTGCCGGGATTCTTCGTCGCAGGCGAGATGCTGGACTGGGAGGCAACCACCGGTGGCTACCTCCTAACAGCTTGTTTTGCCACGGGAAAGGCGGCGGCGAGAGGTCTGCTGAACCGGATGACAAACATCTGTTAGTCACATGATCGTCATACCTCTTGCATCACACATGAAAAAGAGCTTGATAAGTCCATTCAAATGGATAAGCGAAAGCCTGCTTCCATTTCCTGTGTTCAAGACTTGGCGTGGCAAGTCGAAGTTCTTGTTGGTGAATTTGCATGACTGATATGGGTGCGTTTGCGAGTTGGCCTGTCGGTGGCGGAGAGGCGGGTGCCTTGGTACGCGCTTTTGACTGGTCGAAGACGTCGCTCGGGCCGATTGCCGAATGGCCGCAGATCCTTCGCCTGAAGGTGAACTCGGTGGTCAACTCACCCATCCCGCAGGTTTTGATGTGGGGGCCGGATCATGTGATGATCTATAATGACGGCTACACCGAAATTGCCGGGAACTATCATCCGCACGCGCTCGGCGGCACGGTCAACGGCATATGGCCGGAAATCTGGGACTGGAACGAAAAGATCCTGGAGGCGGGTTTTCGTGGAGAGGTGCAGTCCTTTCGCGATCAGAAAATGGTCCTTAACCGCAACGGTACGCCGGAGGAGGTCGTCTTCGATCTCTTCTACACGCCGATCTACAATGATGTAGGCATCGTCGAAGGCGTCCTGTGCACTGTTCTTGAAAACACCGAGAAGGTGAAGACTGTCCAGGCACTGGCCGCTAGTCGCGAAGAACTGAGCCGTCTCACCTCTGCCTTGCCGATCCTCGTCGGTTTTATCGACCTCAACTACACCTATCGCTTTGCCAATCAGGGCTATCTCGACTGGTTCGGTTGGGCACCAGAAGACGTGCTTGGCAAACGCGTCGTGGACGTCGTGGGTGAGGCATTCTTCAACGAGCGCAAGCCATTCATTCAGCGCTCCATGGCAGGCGAGCATATCGTCTCCGACACCAGCATACAGCGTCCTGACGGCAAGCAGCATGCGGCTGAAATCCGATACGTGCCGAGACACGACCACAGGGGCGAGGTGGACGGCTGCTACATCCTGATCATCGATATCGAGACGAGGAAGCAGGCCGAGCGCGAAATCCTCCTCAGCAACAGTCGGTTCAAGGCTGCTGTCGAAGCCGTCCACGGTGTTCTATGGACGAACAGCCCCGAAGGCCGGATGAGTGGTGAACAGCCCGCCTGGTCGCAACTGACCGGTCAAAGCTACGACGAATATCAAGGCTTCGGCTGGGCAGAAGCGGTTCATCCTGGAGATCGTGAAGGATCGATCGACAGCTGGAACCGTGCCGTCGCGGCAAAGGCAACTTATGTCTGGGAGCATCGCGTCCGCCGGCGCGATGGCGTCTATCGCACCTTTGCCATTCGTGGCGTGCCGATCATTGACCCGCAAGGCGAGATCACCGAGTGGGTCGGCGTTCATACCGATATTACCGAGCAGCGCAGCGCCGAGGTGGCGTTGAAGGAGCATGCCGCCAATCTTGAGCGCGAAATCCGTCACCGTATTCGCGCCGAAGACCAGCTTCGTCAGCTGAACGAAGGGCTTGAGGCACGCGTCGAAAAGGAAATTGCCGAACGCCGTCAGACGGAGCTTGCGTTGCAGCAGGCGCAGAAGATGGAAGCGATTGGCCAACTTACCGGCGGCGTGGCGCATGATTTCAACAACCTGCTCCAGGTCATTGCCGGTAATCTCCAGCTTCTTGCCAAGGACGTGGCCGGCAATGAAAGAGCCGAACGCCGCGTCGGCAATGCGCTTGCTGGCGTCAGCCGCGGTGCGAAGCTTGCAAGCCAGCTTCTGGCCTTCGGTCGTCGTCAGGCACTTGAGCCGCGCGTCATCAATGTCGGTCGCTTCGTCGCCGGCATGGACGATCTTTTGAGACGCTCGCTTGGCGAGGCCGTCGAGGTCGAGGTCATCACCGCTGGCGGCCTGTGGAACACCTATGCCGATCCGACCCAGGTCGAAAACGCACTTCTCAACCTTGCGATCAACGCGCGCGACGCGATGGAAGGAACAGGCAAGCTGACGATCGAAGTTGGCAATGCCTCGCTTGATATGGACTATGCGCGCAATCATGCAGAGGTGGAGCCTGGCCAGTATGTCATGCTCGCGGTGACCGATACCGGCTCCGGCATGAAACCGGAAATCCTCGACCGCGTCTTCGAACCCTTCTTCTCCACCAAGCCGGAAGGCAAGGGCACCGGCCTTGGCCTGTCGATGGTCTATGGGTTCGTCAAGCAGTCGGGCGGCCATGTGAAGATTTACTCGGAGCTGGGGCAGGGAACCACTGTACGCATCTATCTGCCGCGCTCCATGGCGGATGAAGACAGAGAGATTGTCGTTCACAACGGGCCTGTCGTCGGCGGCTCGGAAACGGTGCTCGTCGTGGAGGATGATGACGAAGTTCGCGGCACTGTCGTCGAGATGCTGACCGATCTCGGCTACCGGGTTCTGACGGCGCGCGACGCACAGGCTGGCCTAACGGTTGCCGAAAGCGGCGTGCCGATCGATGTCATCTTTACCGATGTCGTCATGCCTGGGCCATTGAAGAGCAGCGAGATGGCGCGCCGTGTCAAGGAGCGCATGCCACATCTCGCCATCCTCTTTACCTCCGGTTACACGGAAAACTCCATTGTCCATGGCGGCAAGCTGGATCCTGGCGTCGAGCTCCTGTCGAAGCCCTATACGCGCGAAGCGCTGGCACGCCGACTGCGCCATGTGATTGCCAACCAGAAGCAGAGAGCCGAATCGACCCGTGACCGCGCCCCTGATCAGGCGGTGGCGAGCGAACCGACTGCGAAGGTCGAGGCTAAGGACGCGTTGCGTGTCCTGCTGGTCGAGGATGACGACCTGATCCGTATGAACACCACGGACATTCTGACCGAAGTCGGCCATGCAGTGGTCGAAGCCGCGAACGCAACGCAGGCGCTCGATCTGCTGGATCGGGAGGAGATCGACATTCTGGTGACCGATCTCGGGCTGCCGGATATGGGCGGTGCGGAGCTTGCCGTGCTGGTCAAGCAGCGCAAGCCGGAGATCGCCGTGGTCTTCGCCACGGGGGACAATTTCCTGCCGAAGAATGCACCGGCCGGTGCCGTCCTGCTTTGCAAGCCTTACAACGAAAACGATGTGCGCTACGCCATCGGTCAGGCGATGAGCAATTCCTGATCCGTCATGAGCACGTGTCGCGGTCTTTCAGATCGCGATACGCTTGAAGCCGATGCCTTGCCTGCGTCAGTAGCCTTTTTGCATATCGACCGTCGTCGGCAATTCTCCCGTCCTCCGCCAGTCGCGAATATTCTGCGCGACGATTGCGGCAGAGGAGCTGCGGTCGGTCGGTGCCGAGATGTGGGGGAGGACCGTAACGCTCGGATGGCTCCAGAACGGTGAACCTTCGTCGAGCGGTTCTTTCTCGAAAACATCGAGCACGGCATGACCGAGATGGCCACTCTCAAGCGATGCCAAGAGGTCATCGGCGACGATAACAGCTCCCCTGGCGAAATTGATGATCGATGCGCCCGCCTTCATACGCTGCAAACGGCCGGCATTGATCAGGCCGCGGGTCTCGGAAGTCAACGGAACGAGGCAGACGACGATATCGCTTTTTTCGAGAAGCTCGTTCAGCCCATCTTCACCAGACCGTGTTGTCACGCCTTCCAGGTCTTTGAGCGAGCGGCTCCAGCCCATGACATTGAAGCCGGCGCCCCGCAGGCGTTTTGCAGATTCGGTGCCGAGCAGGCCTAGCCCGACAAGACCAACCGTCACGTCTTTCGGATGGCGGTATTCGAGATCTCTCCAGACCTTCTTTTCCTGCTGCTGGCGGTAGGCCGGCATGTCGCGATGCAGGTAATAGGTCCAGGCGAGCACCGCCTCTCCCATGACGCGCGCCAGTTCCGGATCGGTGAGACGGACAATGGGCGGCGCTGTTGGTCCGAGTTCCGAAACAATTCGCTCCACGCCCGCCCACAGGCTGTGGATCCATGTCAATCCGGGGAGCCTGGCGATATCGGCTGGATCGGGATTGGCGACGATGGCGACCTCGGCGGCTTGACGCTCGGCGTCCGTCATCTGTCGAATGGAGACGATCTTTTCTTCCGGCATTGCCTTCGCCAAGGTGTCGATCCAAGTCGCCTCCTCGTCATCGGCTGCGCGAGAAACGTAAGCGATTGCGGAGGTCATGGTCATCATCCTGCATAAGATCGGCTGAGCCGACATAAAGTCTGAAAAGGAATATGAAATCCACCCCGCGATAGCGCTTGGAAACAAAAAAATGCCCGCTTGAGGGGCGGGCATCTTGTTGCTTGATCAGACCGTTTCTGGCACCGGCTTTTTGGCGTCGCCATAATAGGCGCCGAACTGCTCGTGGTAATGTTCCGAGCCGCCCGGGTCCGCATAGCGCTGAAGCTCTGTCATATCCGTCTTGTTGAGAACGATACCGAGCGTCTTGCTGGCGATTTCCGGTTCGTGATTCATCAGGTTCTGAACCATCTGAATTGGCGTCTTGCCCCATTCGGTGACGAAGACGAAGCCATCAACCTGCGAGGCGAACGCCTTTGCATCGATCACCGGCACGACAGGCGCCAAGTCGACGATGATGTAGTCGCAGGCTTCACGCGCAGACTCCATGAACTTGCGCATGCCCGCGGATGCCAGCAACTCGCTCGAATGGGCAAACTGGTTGCTGACGGAGACCGGCAGAATGCCCATCTTGGTTCGGCTATCGACCTTGACGGCTTTGGTCCAAGGAACATCATCGAGAACCACTTCGACAAGACCGGCCGACTGGCGTGTCGTCAGCATACGGCTGAGACCAGGATTGCGAATATCGGCGTCCACCACCAGGGTGCGCTTGCCCGTGGTGGCGATGAGCCCCGCGAGATTGAGTGCGACGACCGACTTGCCTTCATTCGGCAGGCAAGAGATCACGCCGATCACACGGCACTGCCGCTCCTGGATCACTACATCGGCCGTCAGTTTCACGTTGCGCAGCGTCTCGGTGAAGCTGGAGCGCGGGCTGTCGACCGCAAGCCGCAGCATCTTTTGGAAAGAGACCTGCCCGTTGTCTTCGATATTGGTATCAGGCACATCCGGCGTGGCCGCGCCAGTTTCCGACTTTCCGGTCTCGACCCCCTTCTCGCCAATGAACGGCAGGTAGCCCAGGAAGCGCATCCGCAGATTGTCGCGCACGTCGGCGCCGGTGTGGAAATAGCGATCGCGGAATTCCAGCACGGCCGCCAGACCGCCACCCAGCATCAGGCCCAGCACGATCGAAAGCGCCATCGTCATGGTCTTCTTCGGGCTGGAGGGCGATGTCGGCAGGCCGGCTTCTGAAATGACGCGTGCCTTGGCAATCGGGAAGGATTGTTTCTGCGAAGCCTCTTCGAAGCGACCGAGATAGGACTCGTAAAGGGTCTTCAGCGCGGTTGCCTGCTGTTCCAGTTCCCGAAGCTTGACCATCGTCATATTGGTCTGGGAGTTGCGGCCGGCAACGCGGTCGATGTTATCGCGCAGCGACTGTACACGTGACTGGGTGACATCGAATTCATTCTTGAAGCTACCAGTCAGCTGCTGAAGTTCCTGGTAGATCTGGCCCGCCAGATCCTTTTTCTCGGCCTCGAGGGCGATAGCCTGCGGGTGATCCTTGCCAAATTGCTGGATCACGCCGCGCTCTCGATCCGAAATGCCAATATAGCGTTTGCGCAGATCCTGAATGACCGTATTGTCCGTGTCACGTGCCGAGACCACAGCGTTATTGACCGCGTTGTCCGGCCCCTGATCAATGATCGACTTGTACTGAGAGTAGCGGGCCTGTGCCGTCGCCGCATCGGCCTGGGCAGCAATCAGTTGCCCATTCAGATCGGCAAGCTGACCTTCCGACATCAGCTCCCCTCGCGACGACACGATGTTGTTGTCGGCCTTGTATTTCTCGACGGCCAGAGAAGCAGCCTGGGCGCGCTGGTTGAGATCCGTCAGACGCTCCTGCAGCCAGACCGAAGCGCGTTCCGACGCATCGAAATTGGCGTTCAACTGCTCGGTCAGATAGGAGTTCGCATAGGTCTTGGCGATGTTGGCGGCAAGCTGGCGGTCGGTGGAGCGGATCGAGATTGCGATGACCGAGCTTCTGCCGACGCGCTCCACCGTCAATGCCTGCTGGATCACGGCAGCCGCCTTTTCGCGCTTGCCGTTACGGATCGCCTCTTCCGACGCGGGTGTGTCGCTCGGTGTCACGAGGTCGACCACGGCCTTGACGGAGGATTTGACGAGATCGACCGGGCCGGTCGGCGGATTGACGATCGTATCGTTCTCGTCAAGCCTTGCCTTGTCCACGACCGTCAGAGCCATCTCTTTCGACTTCAGGATTTCGACAGCGCTGGCAATCCGGTTGTCGATGACCTGGGCCGCAGGGACGGGGCTTTCCTCCTCAGCGTAACGAGACAAGCTCTCGTCGAGAAGCACCTGGGTCATCGCGGTATAAACAGGGGTCGCCAGAACGAGATAAAGCCCAGCCAGCACCATGCTTGCAACGACGCAAGCGCCAATGATATTGGCCCGGCGTACCACAGCAGCCCAGAGGCGGTCGAGGTCTATAAAGGTGTCGGAATCCTTTGCAGGGTCCGGGAAATGGCCGTTCGATCTAAAGGTTTTCTGGTTCATGGACCTACCTTGTCATTTTTATGGGCGCGGGACGCGCGGCAATTGACTGCCTCGCTTGGTCACCGCAGCGTTCAGTTTCTGGCCGGCGTTGCCGAAGATAAGGCTGAAGGAAGAAGCGTTTTTTTGAGCTTTTGCAGTCTGACGGAAATCGGCATGCGGAGATGTTTGAGGGCGGAAGGGTCGCGAAGCGCGATCCTGATCGTGTCTGAGACGGAGCGCCGCTTGATGCTGTCGACCAGCATCAGGAAGTGCCTCGCCTGGATAAGACTTCTGGTGCGCTCGACCTGCGCGTCCATCGCCGCCGGCAGAAGCGTGAACTGGCGCAGGAATTCCTTGTCTGCGGCGATCATCGCATCGACATGATGGAGTTCGAGCACGCGCGAAATGGAGCCCTGCCGGATATTATAGACATATCCCGGCATCGGCTCGATGACACAGGAGGCACCGGACGCGAGCGCTGACGCCAGAAGAAGGTAGTCCTCGCCGATGCGCAGGTCGTGGCGGAAGCGAAGGCCGTGGTCGTTGAGGAAATCACGACGGAAAATCGGCTTTATGTAGCCAAAATTGAAAGTGGACCTGAAGAGGATGTTGGAGCGGATGAAGTCTTCTAGTGTGAGAACACCTTTCGCTTCAAGAAAGGCGGGATCGAACATCGTCTCGCGTGGGCGTCCGTCGCTGTAGACGACATCGAGATTATCGACGGCGATATCCGCATTGGCTTTTTCAGCACGCATGATCATCTGCGCCATGCGATCCGGATAGACCATATCGTCGGAATCGAGCACCGCGATCCAACGCCCCTGCGCAGCATCGATCCCGGCATTGCGCGCGCCGCCGGGGCCAAGATTGCTGTCGAGGGCAATCAGCTTGACACGGGGATCGCGCTCGGCAACTGCCTGCACCACAGCGCGCGTATCGTCCGGCGAGCAGTCATCCACCACCACGACCTCGAGCGAGACATTGTCTTGCGCCAGAGCGCTGTCGATGGCAGCGACAATCGTGTCGGCGGCGTTGTAGGCGGCGACGACGAAGGTCACATCCGGTTCGGTTGGCAATGCACTCATGCAGCCTCCACAGCGCCGTATTGGCGGATTTCACGAACGCCGAAGATCCCGCTCAGCGATCCGGCATGAAGTGCGGTACGCAGAGCCGAACGGCTGCGACGGACGGGATCGAAAGCGGTGACCAGCGTGGCGGCGGCGCAATAGGTGATCTTCGCCGCCGTCGAGACGATCAGCGGTAGGCGCCGGAGCCCTGTCTTCTGTTCCGCCTGCAACCGTCCATGCGTCTGGCCCGAACGAAAACGCCGCTTCGCAAGCCACATAAAGCTGGCGCGGCTTTGGGGTACGGGTTCTGTCAGCAGGGCGTTTGCCGAGTAGGCGATATGTCCGCCGTCCAGATGCATATTCGTGAAAAAATGCGTGTCTTCCCCGCCGCTTTGTCCGAGCGACAGGGCGAAGCGCCGACCGTTCACCGCAGGAGACGCCATGCGCAACAGCGTGTTGCAGGTGTAGCCGGTGATGATGTCGTCACCCACCCAGACAGGCCGGGTGGAGTGGAAATCGCCCTTCTTCATCCAGCCCGGCACATCATTGGCATAGAGCGCTGTCACAGGGCCGAGCACGGCATCGGCCTGCGTCTCCTGCTCCGTCTTCAAAAGCTCGGTCAGCCAGTTTGCCGGCGCGGTCTCATCGTCGTCGATGAAGGCCAGAAAATCGGCTTCGCATTCGGAAAGGCAAGCGTTGCGGGCAATGGAAATGTTGGACTTCGGGCAATGGACGTAATGGATCGGAAAGGGTGAACGCTCGCGCAACGCGTCTATCAACGCGCGCGCCGAGGGTTCGGCGTCATTGTCAGCCACGATCAGGCGCACCGACACGCGCTGCGGAACGTCAAGCCGAAACAGCGAGAGCAGCGTATCCACCACCATCGGGCGGCGATAGGTGCAGATGCCAATATCGACTTTCACAGGAGTTGCGGGATCATACGTCACGAGACAGCCTTTCCTGCCAGTGGCTGGGGCGTGGTGACGGAGCCCAGAAGCTCACGCCAGAAACCTGTCGACCAGGCCAGATGCATGGTCATAGCCGAGACGGCCGCAAGCGGCCCGTAGGGGTTGTTCTCTGCAATAGCCATCCACACCCCATATCCCAGACATGCGGCAATCCAGAGGCAAAGCGGGACAAGGGCGATCCAGTGGACAAAGCCGAAGAGCGCAAGGGCGGCACAAGGCAGCACCGCAAGCGGGATCATCTGGCGGATTTTTGGAATGGTGCGGTGCTTCAAGAGGTTCTTCGCCCTGCCTCGGCCATAGGCCATATATTGGCGGAAGAGCGGACCGATGCTGGCACGCGGATAGTAGGTCATGCGTGTCTTGTCGGTCATCCAGATGCGAAAACCAGCCTTGCGCAAGCGGTGGTCCAGCTCGGCGTCTTCATTGTGGCTGAAGCTTTCATCGTACCCGCCGACAGCCTTGAACGCCTCTATCCGCATTAAGGCATGGTGGCCGTGATCGATCCAGCGACCCTTGGCGCCTTCGCGATGCTTCGAACCGCCATTGCCGAGCTTGGAATTCTGCGCAACCGCCGTGGCCTTCTGGAACGTGCCATGGCCGACCGTGTCCATAGCGACAACAACGGAATCCGAGCCCGTCGCGACGGCATCTTCCAGCAGGCGATGGCAGTAATCATCAGGATAGTCGCCATGCGCATCGATACGGATCATATAGTCGTAGCCCTCTCCAAACACTTCGACCGCAAGGTTGATGCCCGCGCTCTGGATCCGCTTTGGGTTGGCAAGCAGAATGACGCGCTGATCCTGCCGGGAAAAATCGGCAACGATGTCACGCGTTCCATCCGTGCTGCCGCCGTCTGCGACGATGATGCGATCGTCCGGATGGTTCAACGTGCTGGAAAATTTCAACAGCAGATCGTCGATCGTTCGTGCCTCGTTGAGGCAGGGAATGACGATAAGCGTCTTTATACCGGGAATGGAGACTGATTTCATGATGTCCTCCCGCTCAAAGCCATCGAGGGAACTGAATCGACCGACCGACCGTCGGTTCGCGTGCTCAAGGATTGAAGCACGCGGACAAGCTCGCGGCAGTCGTTTCGATCCGTGATCCATTGCTGCCGGTCGATTGCTGCCAGCGTTTGGAAGCTTTGGAGATAGGAGGTATCGCTCGATTCGGAGAACAGCGTTTCAAGCGACGCGACGTCGGCCGTCTTGAGAACATGCCCGATCTTCCGCTGCTGCAAAAAGCGCGCGGTTTCGGTGCCGGCGACCGCAATTGGCAGGGCGCCATGGAGGCAACCTTCATAGAGTCTGTTCGGCAAGAGCCAGCTTGAGTTCTGTCCTTCTTCGAAAAAGTCGATGGCCCAGGTGAACTGGACATCGTTGTAGATCGACGCCAGATCCTCCGGATTTCTGTAGGGGCCATGGAAAGAAAGATGAGGTGCGCGTTCAATGAAGCCGTCGAAGTCATCGAATTCGGAATAGGCCGGGCGGCCGCGCAAGACCACTTCGACCTTGCTGTCCATCTTTGCGGCGAAGTCGGCGAGGATCTGGAGTGACTTGCGGCAGCGCAACGCCCCGAACCAGCCTATCTTCCAAGGTTCTCCCGCTTGCGGCAGGCGCGGGGAGGGGGCGGTCATGTCGTCGCCATCCAGCGCCAGAACCTTGTTTTCCTGCAAAAGCACGGGAAGATTCAGACCGGAACGCGGCTTGAAATAATTCTCCACGAATGCTGGTGAACTGGTGATGAGGAGCTTGACGTTCCGGCCAAGCGCACGCTGAACAGCGTTCAGCAGTTTACCGGGCAGCCCGTCGTTCAAAAGAAGCCTGTGGATGTCGAGACACTCGTAGACGACCGGAACGTCCGCACCGAAATGGCTCACGGCGCGCCGGGCAAGCGCCAGCATTTCCAGATTGCGGGCGATGATGACGTCGGGTTTCTTCACGGGCGATAGTTTGCTCGCAAGAGTGAGGCTTGCTTTTGCCACGCAAGCGATCCGTTGGGCAAAGCGGCCATCGGCCGTTTGTCCGAGATCGATCGGGGCAAGGCCATCGACGTCGGCCAGCCCGTTATCCGCGCGCTTGAAACCCGCGAGGCTGACGGTCGCGCCACCGGCCCGCAGCGTCATGACGCGACGACGGATGGCAGGGTCTGCCAGATCATGCGCAAAATAGAGAATATGGGTCATGTCCGATCCGTTCATCTTCGTCTGACTTTGGGCAGTCTGCATCAGTTGGTTTGGCAGGCGACGGATTCCGAAAACTGGCACTTGTCGCCGAGCGCGGTGAAGGCGAAGCGATCGACCTGCATGGTCACAGGACCGGAATAGTCGAACTTGCCCATCCAGCTTTTCAGCGTGTCGGTACCCCACAGGCTGAAGAAGATTTTCTGGGCGTTTTGCGGGATCTTCGATGGGTCTGTGACCTCGTGAACCATCTTTCCGTTCACGTAGTAGCGCAGTCGCTGCGGCTCCCAGACGAAGGCGTAATCATTAAAGCCCTTGTCGGCACCACCCGGCACATCCACCAGCTGTTCGTTGCCGCCCTTTGCCGAGATATACTGGTTCAGCTGGACCTGATTGCTGTTCTTGCCCAGGATCTCCATGTCGATCTCGTCGTGCGGCTTCTTATCGGTTGGCCCGATATAGGTGAAGAAAGCCGAATTCAGGCCGGAGCCCGGCGCGGTCTTGATGCGCGCTTCGTAGGTGCCGTAGCGATAGCGGCCCTTGGTCTGGATTTCTCCGCAGGAATAGTTGCGGTCTCCGGCCTTTTCATTGCTGAACCCGAGTTCCAGATGGCCGCTTTCGAAGGCGACCATTTTCTTGGACCACGTGCAGTTCTGGTGCGGGCCGTTGTTCCAGCCATCGGAAACGTACCAGAAAGAGCGGTCCATGCTGTCGAAGTTCTCGATGAAGGACTTGCCGTTCTCTTCCTGGGAAAAGGCGGGAGATGCGCCGAACGTGATGGCGATCAGTGCGGCAGCCACGATGCGCGGCTGAGATAGGGCGGGGTAGGTCATGTGTTACCTCCGTCGTTGCGTGTAGGCGGGATTGGCAGAAGATTGGGGAGCGGCGGCAGCTTCCGCCGTGTGGTCATAGGCAAGGGGCTTCGGCTTGCCGCTACGGCTGCCGGTCAGCACTGCATAAAGCGAGGGCAGCCGGGCGCGGACCTGCGCGTTGCTGATGATCAGCAGCAGGAAGGTCAAAGCCACCGCGCCGATATAGAAGGCGGGATAGAAGTCGAGATCTCCCTTGTTCCATACCATCCAGAGGATGACGAGGAGGGGATAATGGGCGCAGAAAATCCAGAAGCTCAGGCTGCCTGTCTGCGATAGACGCTGGCCAAGACGGTTCTGCACGAGCAGGGACGAGGCGACCCAGAAGCCCAGCACGCCGAACACCGCCAGCAAATTGCGCATGAGATTGAGGCCGAAGGTAAATTCCGGGCCGGTCCAATAGAGCGCGGTGGCAAGCGCGGCGGCGACGATCAGCGTGACCACCGTCAGCGGCTTGGCGTAAGGGTCAAGCATCTTCAGGTCGATCTTGTGGAGTGCGAGCGCAATGCCGAGCGTGAAGCTGAACAGAATGGATTTCTTCTGTACGATCAGCAGACTAAGATCCGGGATCGCCGTCAGGAGCAAGAGAATGGCAAGCGTCGGTAGCGCAAAGCGACGAACCAGCAGCGCCAAAAGCGGCGACAGCAGAATGCAGACGAAGAGATCGCGCAGGAAGTAGAGCGGCACGTTGACGGGCAGCTCTTCCACCGCGACGCCATGGCTGAGCATTTCGCGCGGGCTGGCGTTCCACAAGTCTGGAAAATAGCCGACGCCAATACCTGCACGCTGAAGCAGCATGACCGCAACGAAAAGCCCGCCATTCCACAGCAGGAATGGCAGAAGCACGGTCTTGGTCTTGGACTTGATCGTTGCCGGATAGCTGAAGGCATTCCAGCCGCGTCGGAACAGCAGATAGCCCGAGATCGCGCTCAGGCACGGCACACCAATGCGGAACAGGGCATCACCAAGAAACACCCGGACCCAGTCGAAAAATCCGTAAAGACCCAGAAACGGACTTGTCTCCGGATCGTGCGGCACGTGAACGAACACGATGCCGGATATTAAAATTATGCGCATCAAATTGATACGGGAAGATAGGTTCTGATCAACAGTCACATCAGTTACCCTAGTTGGGCGGTGTCTCCCCTCACCGCGTTTCACACAGAGCGAACTTGAAGCCCGTGCGCAAAAGTCTGGTTTTCACTTAAGGGCAAAATGTGGCAGCGCGGGAAAATCGCGCCGCAAGATATGAGGGGTAAATGTCTGGATACTACTTTACTAAAACAAATTATTTGTCTTAAGCATATGATTTTATTTTGCTTATTTTCTCTATCGTGCTGCCCTCAGGAGTGTCTCCTGAGGCTGAGGAGAGGAGAGCTGTAATGCTGCATTGCAAAATAAACTCGCGAGTTCGCCGTATTTTCTCACGGCATTGACGACAGAATCGCTTCGACGGCCCGTGCGGCCCCGTTAGCTGGTGATCGGGGCAGGGGCGCCTTGGTCTTTGCGCGATCTCACAAGACCGATGATTTTTTGCAGCAATGCGCGTTCGGTCAGCAGGATCAGGACGCCGTAGATCACACCGCCAGCGACAGCGCCGACGAGCACCTGCATGTATGCGTGCGGCAGCGCGTCGCCCGTCCATTGCAGAATGTAGCGGACCGCAAGAGCCATGACGAAAGCCGAGATCATCGGCCGGCTGCTGACATAGAGGCCCGAAAAGAAGGGGGTTTCGCTCGCCTTGAACACGGCCCAGGAATAGGCAATGAGCGTTGCTGCATTGACGATGCAGAGCCAGATCATCGCGTCGATAAGCGACCCGTAGACTGCGGCAACCCAGACCGCAGCGGTGGTCACGACGGCGCGGATCGTTGCGGACCAGAACAGCACGCGCCCATAGCCGGCACCCTTCAGATAGGGGATGAAGGTGCTGCATGGGGTGAGGATCGCTTTCGACAGAGCAAGAAGGCCGAGCACAGGCCACGCATAGGCCCAGTTCTGGCCGAAGATCACCAGCATTGCCGGTTCTGCAACGGCCCAAAGGCCGAACATCATCGGTGCCAGGATGACGGTCAACACCTGCGTACTGAACATCAGCGCTTCGCGCCGCCGCTGCCGGTCGTCCATCATGCGGCTGAAGGCCGGGAAAAGAACGCCCATAACGGCAGAGAGCACGACCTGGTTGGGAATACTGGCAAAGCGATTGGAGGCGGAATAAGCGCCGGCATCGGCAAGCCCGAGATAGCGGGCAATGATCACCATCGGCGACTGGAAGGTGACGAAGTTGGCGATTTCCGAGCCCATCAGGCCGGAGCTGAATCCGAGCAAAGGTATCAACCGCCTCGGCTTCATGACGAGGCGCGGCGTATAGCGCGACACGGCATAAAGCCCGACAAGCCGGATGAGGGCTGCGGCGAAAAGCTGGATGATCAGAGCCCAAACGCCGAAGCCGGCAAAGGCCAGCACGACTGCGAGGATGGCCGCAGCACTTTCCGACGTCATGCTCCAGATGGCGTCCTTGCTGAAATTCATCCGCCGCGCCAGAAGCGAATAGGCAACATCGCCTGCCAGTTGCAGCGGAATGAGGAAAGCCATGATGCGCAGCAGATAGGCGCTTTCCACGGCACCTAACAGGCCACCGAAGAACTCTGCGCCAAAGTAGAGGATGGCGGCCATGGTGCAGGAAATTGCCAGATTGGCCCAGAAGACGGTATGGATCGTATCCATATCCTCTTCCTTTTCCACAATCAGAGCGGAGGTCAGACCGGCGCCTGCAATCATCGTCAAAAACTGCACGACTGTGAGCCCGACAGCGACAACGCCGAATTCTTCCGGTGTTAGCAAACGTGCAAGAATCGGGACTGTGACAAATTTAAGCCCGAATGTGCCTGTCTTTGAGAGCACGCTCCAGCCGACATTGGCCGTGATGGTTTTGACGCTTGGGGCTGGAGGCATGGGTCCATCCTGTGTCTGGAGGCCGGCAAAAATCGTGGAGCCGGCGGGAGGGTTGCCACTCATCGGGGCCGTGAGTCTACGGCGGGCCCGACACTTCTTGATGAAACAAGGGGCGAAACAATGGCGAAATTTACAGTCGTTATTCCTTACTACCAGAAGAAGCATGGCATACTCGGTCGAGCGCTCGCATCGGTTTTTTCTCAAACATGCCAGGATTTCGATCTCGTCATTGTCGACGACGAATCGCCGTATCCCATTGAAAATGAACTGGCGGAGCTGACTGAAGAGCAGAAAAACCGCATCAAGGTGGTCAAGCAGGCGAATGCCGGTCCAGGTGGTGCGCGCAATACCGGGCTCGATCATGTGCCGGCCGAAACGCGATATGTGGCCTTTCTTGATTCGGACGATATCTGGACGCCGGAGCACCTGAAAAATGCAGAGCTCAGCCTCGATCGGTTCGAAGGCGAATGCTACTGGGCGTCGATGCAGGCAAGCGATGAGTTCTACTATCACTTCGCCATGTCGGAGCTTGAAAAGAACGAGGGCGCAGCCCGTCTGAGCGAATCACCGCGTGTTATTGAGTTGCCAGATCTCGCCAGCGTCATGCTGCGCAACTGGAGCTTCCTGCATCTTTCCTGCATGGTTATCGGCAGGCCGCTCTTTGAAAAGATCCGTTTCGATCCCGCGCTTCGGCTGGCGGCAGAGGACGTGCTCTTCTTCTGCGACTGCATTCTCGCATCCAGGCGCACCCTTCTATGTGACGATGCCGGTGCGGCACGCGGCATGGGTGTGAACATCTTCCACAGCATCGACAACACCTCGCCGGAGTTTCTGCGCCAGCAGTTCAACACCTGGGTCGCGCTCGACACCTTGCAAAGTCGTTTCTCCAAACGTCCCGCCGATGTGGCTTCCATCGCGTCCTACAAGAATACGGCACGCAGACAGGCACTCTGGAGCCAGGCCGGCAAGCTGAAGCGTCGCAAGGCGCCGGAGCTTGGCCTTCTGTTCAAGTGGATGATGCGTGATCCTGCGATCTTGCGTGCAGCCTTCGAACTTGGGGCCGGCAAGATCGTCCGCTCGAAGTGATCGTCTCTTTCGCGGCTTTCTTTCAGGCCCTTTTTTCACTCAGGAGAAATCCATGAAACCTTACCATTGGGAATCCCATCACGGGAATTTCGGCGACGACCTTAATCTCTGGCTCTGGGATTTCCTGCTGCCGGGGCTTCGCGATGTTCATCCGGATGTTCTGCTCGTCGGCGTCGGCACGGTTCTCAACGATGTGCTCTTCCCTCCCGGCCAGCGCAAGCTGGTGATCGGCAGCGGATATGGCTATGGGGCCGTGCCCGATACATCGAACCCCGATCTCTGGGATATCCGTTGCGTGCGTGGTGAAATGACCGCTGCCAAGCTTGGATTGCCGCCCGAGAAGGGCATCGTCGATCCCGCCGTGATGGTGACGGAGATGCCGGAGTTCCAGAACCTGCAGAAGATCTATAAAAAGACCTTCGTTCCCCATTGGGAATCGGCGGAGTTCGGCATGTGGGACACTGTGTGCGAACCGGCTGGTCTCACCTATCTCGATCCGAGAGGAGAGGCGAAATCGGTCATCAAGCAGATTGCCCAGTCGGAAATGATCGTGGCCGAATCCATGCATGGCGCGATCCTTGCCGATGCGTTTCGGGTTCCCTGGGTAGCGGTCAGCACCTCGCAATCGATCAACAGTTTCAAGTGGAGTGACTGGGCAGGGAGCGTCGGCGTCACCTACGAGCCTCGTTATATTCCCGTGTCCACACGCGCAGAAGCTGCAAAGAAGGGTTCGAAGTTCTGGGGCATGAGCTTTCCGCCTCCGCCCCCGCCGGTCGTCGTCGAACACACCTCTGCAGCGCCACATGACGATGGCGATGTGCTTGTCCGTGCCGAGACCCAACGCCCGCTGCGCAAACTCGCAAAGCAGGTTCTCGCCGCTCCGTCGATTCTGGCGCTATGGCAGGCAAGCCGTGCGGAACCAAGACTGAGCCCCGACGGACGGCTGGAAGAGCGTAAGGAGCGCTTTCAGGCGGTTCTGGAAACGGTCAAGCGCGACTACTTCTGAAACGAAACACGCCGCTTTTTCCTTCAGGAAGACAGCGGCGTTCCTTTCAGGAGATAACGGATATCGGCGGGCTGAGTGGGCTTCTTGCGCAAGCGCGCTGTCTTGTCGTGCCAAATCCCGTTGGTGATGGCAGGAACCGCGGGAAGGCGCCGCAATGCATGAACCATGGCGCCACCCAAGCCACGCTGTGATTTGGCGTCGAGGAAATCCCGCAATTCGAACTTCTCCCGAATGTGCCGCTCATGCTCTTTCAGTACTGATTGTTGTTCAGCAGAGAGAGCGTAGTCGGCAAGAATCTTGCGATCGGCCTCGTAGAGCAGCCTCAGATCCTGCGTGCTGTGTCGTCCGCTCAAGGAATTGCCGCGCACGATGGCACCGTAACCGCAATTGCGGATAACCTTGTAGCGTGCGCCTGAGGCGAGTGCCCGAACGTAGAGTTCATAATCCTCACCAAGCCGCAGAGCTTCGTCATAGCGAAGCTGGTGCTGGTCGAGAAACGATCGGCGGATGACGGGTTTCAGAAAGCCGGTTTCACCGCGCTCGATACCTCTCGTCGAAATATTTCCAGTCACGAATTCCGTGAGCGTCAGGAAGTGATGCTGGGGAGCAAAGCGACGGGGAATGATATTGGTGGCCGAAGGTGACCCTTGGTGAATGAAGGCAATATTGTCCGCGACCAGATCCCAGTCGTCCTCCGCAACCATTGCAGCAAAGCGGCCTTGGAAAAAGAAATCGTCAGCGTCCAGAATGCTGATCAGCGGCGCCGAGGAAATGCCGATCGCATGATTGCGTGCCGCGGAAGGGCCGCGATTGACGTCGAAGCGCTCAACGATCAGCCGTCCCGTTCCGTCATCGCACTGCTTCGCAACCTGAAACGTGTCGTCGGTGGATGCATCATCGATGACGACGACCTCCGAGACTTCCGGCTCCGCTAGCGCGGATCGGATCGCCTCTGCGATCGTCGATGACGCGTTTTTAGCCGCTATGATGACGCAGATGGATTGTGAGCCCATGACTTCGCTCCCGTTCTTCAGCATTCGACAAGATTACTGGACAGAAAACATGTCAGGGATGAGGAGAGGGAAGTGCTATTTCGCACCTGCGAAATATATTCACAGCGCTTCAGGAGGTCAGCGCGGTCAGATATCCTTCAGCGTCGGGCGATGACGACTGACGGCCGAGATGGGTTCCGGGCCTGCCTGGTCGGCTGAAGCAGGTCGATCCTTCTGAAATTCCAGTGTCTTGCGCATGCGCTTCTTCTCGCGCGATACCATGAAGACGACACCGATGAAGTAGCAGATCTGAATGACGACAAGCGAGATGGCCGTCTGTATCAACGTCGTGTAGAACGAGCCATGGATCCAATAGGTCGCCACTGCGAACACCAGCAAGGCGCAGATCATGCTGACGAAAACGCGGGGCGCGTACATGTCTCTCTCCTCGCCTGATGCTATCCCAGTTTGCGGGATACAATTTTTCATCGGTTCTTTTTCCATAAAATATATGGGCAAATTGGCATCGTTTCAACCAAGTAATAGGCTCAAATACCCCGCTGAACATGAAATTCAGGTAAGGTTTCAAGGTAAAAATCTGCTCAACAAGGATATTTTCGCATCAGAGAATGCACCCTCGCGCGGTCGCCCGTTACAGGAATCCTAAGCAAACCGTGACGTCCCGTTGCCGATAACCGGTTCCGCTTCGCCTCTGCAGACTTCGTTAACTATGTAGACCGTAAAACTTGGGAACCGATTCTCGAGCTGTCAGGTGTACGTGTGTCCAAGCGTTCCGAAGTAATTGCGTTTCCCGTCAAAAATCGTGTCCGCGACATTCAGCGTTGCGTCGACATGCTGGAAACCCTCCAAGGGGATCAGGCCAACAGGTTCTGGCGGGATGAGTGCCGCGCGCTTGCTGCGCATCTGACGGAACTCGGCTACGACGACACAGCCATGCGCCACGAGGTCATGGAATTCCAGAACGCGGTCCAGGCGCAGCTCTGGGCGCAATCCCAGACCGAAGAAGCCGCACGCCGCGATACGTACTAAAGGCCTCTCGTAATCCGTCGATCGGCGTCTAGCTTTTGTCGCGTGACTTGTGGCTGCGCCGTGAAGGTGCTGCGACGGAGTTTCTCACCACCAGGTCGGGTGTCAGCAACACTTCCTGTTGGGTCGGCTCTTCATTGTTGAGAAGCTGCAACAGAAGCGCCATTGCATGTTTGCCGATGGCGCTGCGGGGCTGGCGAATGGTCGTGAGCGGCGGCGACATGAAGACGGCTTGCGGAATATCGTCAAAGCCGGTGACCGAAAAATCGTCCGGCACATCATAGCCGCGGGCCGAGAGGCCGATCATGACGCCAATCGCTGTCTGGTCGTTGACGCACATGAAGGCCGTCGGCAACCTGTCGCGCATGAACAGCTGCTCCACCGCCAGCCTGCCGCTTTCCAGTGTCCCATCACCTTCCAGGATCATGCGGCTACTTTTGGGAAGTCCAGCCGCGTCCATCCCTTCGTCGAAGCCTGCGCGTCTTCGCATATAGGCAAGGCGGACTCTGGAATCGCCAATGAAGGCGATGTGTTCATGGCCCTCGGCAATCAGCATATCCACGACTTTACGAGCGCCTGCGGTATCGTTGACGCCGACATAGGGAATGCCGCCATTGAAGATTGGCTCGAAAACGCCGACACTTGGCGGGAGACGTGCCGTCATGGCCTGATGGCCAAAGGGCAATATGCCGGTAAAGAGGATAAGGCCGGCCGTCTGGTTGGCGTTGAGGAATTTCAGATATTCCAGACCTCGTTGGGCATCGTTCTGGGTGTGGCCGATCAATATGCCATAGCCGTGCGCCCGTGCCTCATTCTCCAAACCGATGAGAATATTGGAAAAGTTGGGGTCGCCGATATCGGGTGCGACCACAAGAATCATGTTCGAGCGGCCGAGCCTCAGGCTACGCGCCACCGCATTGGTGGTGTAGCCTGTGACGGCAATGGCTTGATTGACCTTCAACCGGGTAGAATTGGCAACCTTTTCAGGGTTGTGGATGGCGCGCGATACGGTGGCAATCGATACCTCCGCAATGCGGGCTACATCTTCTATCGTGGCTGGTGGCGAATTGGACAAAGATAAGCCTCGGGTCTATCTGCGACCGGACACTACACACGCCGCGCGTTGCGTCAAATGGATTGATCACATCTGTGTAACAACTGCGAATGTAAACCTTTACATCAACCATGTAAAGGTTTACACCAGCCTTGCGGAATGGGAGCCGCATGGAGGAGTGGGATGGAAACCGTCGAGAACGGCAATGCTGTGCTATGCGCGCGCCGGGTTTCAAAATCGTTCAATGGAGTGCAGGTCCTCTTCAGCGTCAATTTCGAGCTGAAGGCAGGCGAGATCCACGCGTTGATGGGTGAGAACGGTGCCGGTAAATCGACACTGGTCAAGGTTCTTTCCGGCTTCGAGCAGCCAAGCTCCGGCGAAATCCTTCTGGACGGGCAGCCTGTGAAGCTGCCGCCGAACGGCGCTGCAGAGGCGCTCGGCATTGTCATCATTCACCAGGAATTTAACCTCGCGGACCACCTGACCGTGGCTGAAAGCATCTTCCTCGGTCGCGAGGTGACCCGCTTCGGCGTGCTCGACAGAAAGTTCATGCGGGCGGAGACGCGTCGCATTCTCGATCTCCTCAACTGTCATGTCGATGAAGACGCGATGATTTCGAGCCTCTCCATCGCGGAAAAACAGATGGTGGAAATAGCGAAAGCCATTAGCCGCGAAGCGCGCATCGTCTTCATGGATGAGCCGACGGCCGTTCTTTCCCGTGAGGAGACGAATTACCTCTTCAAACAGGTGCGTAAGCTGCGCGACCAGGGGACCAGTTTTGTCTTCGTCTCGCACAAGCTGGATGAGGTGATGGAACTGACCGACCGGGTGACCGTGCTTCGTGACGGCCATTGGGTGAAGACTGCACCCACCTCGATGCTGGATGGCGAGGCGATCGCCCAGCTTATGGTGGGTCGCGAGCTTTCGAGCCTCTACCCGGCAAAACGCGAGCCGGACGTCGACGAACAGATTGTACTCAATGTCAAAGGCCTCTCCACAGGTTATGTGAAGGACGCCAGTTTCGAACTGCGCAAAGGCGAAATCCTCGGCTTCTCCGGTCTGATCGGCTCCGGCCGAACGGAGTTGATGGAGGCGATCGTCGGCATCAAGGCAAGCCAGGCGGGAGCGGTGGATGCCAATAACGTCACGCTGCCATCGCATGATCTGCATGCTTCGATCGATGCCGGGCTGGCTTACATGACCAAGGATCGGAAATCCAAGGGCCTGTTGCTGGGCTCGGGCATGGGTCTCAATCTCACCTTGCAATCGCTCGACCGGCATGGCCGCTTCGGCTATCTCAGCTCCGGCAGTGAGGCGAGAGCGCTGGAAAAGGCGCGCCGTCGCTTCGACATCCGTGTGCGAGACGGCAACGTGATGGTGGGCCGCATGTCCGGTGGCAACCAGCAGAAACTACTCTTGGCGAAAGTCATGGAGACCGAGCCAAAGATCATCATCATCGACGAGCCGACACGCGGCATCGATGTCGGCACCAAACAGCAAATCTATCATTTCATCTCGGCGCTTGCGCGAGACGGTCATTCGATCATCGTTGTCTCTTCCGAAATGCAGGAAGTCATCGGACTTTGCACCCGCGTTGCGGTGATGCGCGAAGGCCGGATCGTCGGCATGCTCGAGGGCGACGAGATCAACGAACACGAAATCATGCGCTATGCCGCCGGATTGAAAACAAAAACAGCCGCCTGAACGACCCTGTCAATTGAGGGGTCGTCGCGGGCAACAGGGGCAGGACGGGAGGTCTGTTGTGGGTATGAGTGTAAGTGAAGACGGCAAGGAAAAGAGTGTCCGCCGGTCGCGATCCTTTCGTGACGTAGATCTGCGCGCCGTGGCGCCCTTTGTTGCGCTGTTACTGCTTTTGATCGTCGGCGCGCTGGTCAACCCGAACTTCATCAGCATCAACAATCTGGCAAATGTCGCAACCCGTAGCGCTTTCATTGCGATCATCGCCGTCGGCGCCACCTTCGTCATTTCCGCCGGAGACCTCGATCTCTCGGTTGGATCCATGGTTGCCTTCGTTGCAAGCCTTATGATCCTGCTGATGAATTCCGGCACGATTACCGACCCCGCACTGATGCTGACAGCGGCGATTGTGTTCACCGTCATTGCCGGTTCGCTGTGTGGCCTCGCCAATGGCCTGATCACAACGGTCGGCAAGATCGAGCCTTTCATCGCAACGCTTGGCACGATGGGCGTTTTTCGCGGCCTGACGACATGGCTGTCCCAGGGCGGCGCGATCACGCTGCGCGAACCACAGTTGCAGAGCATGTACCGACCTGCCTATTTCGGTACGATCTTCGGCATTCCCGTTCCGATCATCGTCATCCTTGCGGTGACGGCCATTGCGGCTTTCATTCTCTACCGCACGCGCTATGGCCGGCATGTGACCGCAGTCGGATCGAACCGCGACGTTGCCAAATATTCGGGCGTCGCCGTCAACCGCGTCCGTACCATCGCATTCGTCATCCAGGGACTATGCGTCGCGATCGCCGTTCTTCTCTACGTACCGCGGCTTGGCTCCACATCCGCCACGACGGGCATGATGTGGGAATTGCAGGCAATTACGGCCGTCGTCGTTGGTGGGACGGCGCTGAAGGGCGGGGCAGGGCGCGTATGGGGCACCATTTGCGGCGCTTTCATTCTCGAACTCGTCGGCAACATCATGCTGCTCTCCAACTTCATCAGCGAGTATCTGATTGGTGCCATCCAGGGTGCGATCATCATCATCGCCATGTTGGTGCAGCGTTCGCTGATGCGCCAGCGCTGAGAACATAGCTGCATGCTTTCAAAGTCTTGGAGCGTCCAGCCCGTCTCATGGACATAAGGCGCTCCGGAAACACCGGGTCGAGAGGTCGCCCGGCTTCGGAATCGAGACCTTATCTGTTGGGAGGAAGACACATGCGTAAAAGACTGTTGGGAATGGCTGTCGCCATGGTGGCGCTGGCGGGGGCAGCACATGCGGAAGACAAGAAGGTCACGATCGGCGTTTCGATCCCGGCCGCCGACCATGGCTGGACATCGGGCGTGGTGTTTCATGCCGAACGTGTTGCCAAGCTTCTGATGCAGGAGCATCCGGGGCTCAACGTGATCGTCAAGACATCGCCCGATGCCGCAACCCAGGCGAATGCGGTACAGGATCTCGAGACCCAGGGCATCGATGCGCTGGTCATCCTGCCGTCCGATCCTGATCCGCTGGTCAACGCCATCAAGGAAGTCAAAGGCAACGGCAAGTTCGTCGCCCTCGTTGACCGCGCTCCAAGCGTCAATGACGACACCGTGCGCGATCTCTACGTCGCCGGCAACAACCCGGCACTCGGCGAAGTCGCTGGCAAATACATCGCGGAAAAGACACCAGAAGCTGAAGTCGTCATCATTCGCGGTCTTCCGATCCCGATCGATCAGCAGCGCCAGGACGGTTTCGACAAGGGCATTGCCGGCTCCAAGGTGAAGGTTCTCGACCGCCAGTTCGGCAACTGGAACCGCGACGATGCCTTCAAGGTGATGCAGGACTATCTGACGAAGTATCCGAAGATCGACGTCGTATGGTGCCAGGATGACGACATGGCCGTTGGCGTGCTGCAGGCCATCGAGCAGGCCAAGCGTACCGACATTCAGTATGTCGTTGCCGGTGCAGGCTCCAAGGACATGATCAAGAAGGTCATGGATGGCGACAAGATGATCCCGGTCGACGTTCTCTATCCGCCGTCGATGGTGGCAACCGCCATGGAACTGACCGCTGCCAACTTCTACGATCAGGTTCCGGTTCGCGGCACCTATATTCTGGATGCCACGCTGGTGACGAAGGACAACGCGAAGGACTTCTACTTCCCGGATTCGCCGTTCTGATCCTATCAAAGCATATGATGAGAGGCCCGCTGTCGAAGCGGGCCTTTTTGCGTTTAGAGCGCCCTGCGCCGTGTTGGACGGACCAAGGCCGCCTTACTTGACAATGCTGTCGCTCAAGAGAAGCGATTGGCGCGGAAGGGATCGACGAGGATCGAGGTATCGCGCTCACAGACCAGTTCCGTGACAAGGCGCGCGGTGGCTGCCGATTGCGTCAGTCCGAGATGGCCGTGGCCGAAGGCGTAGATGACGGAGCGCGCGGACCGCGACGGCCCGATCACCGGAAGACTGTCTGGCAGCGAGGGGCGGAAACCCATCCATTGCTGACCGCCTTCGGTTTTCAAGCCGGGCAGGAAGCGACTTGCCTTTTTCAGCATCGCTTCGGAGCGGCGGAAATTGGGGGGCAGGTCGAGGCCGCCGAGTTCCACAGCACCCCCGACACGCACGCCGCTCGACAGCGGCGTGACGACAAAGGCATGGTCGTTGAAGTAGATCTGGCGTTTTAGATCGAAGCTGCCTGCGGGAAGGGTGGTGTTGTATCCGCGCTCGGTTTCCAGCGGAACGTCATCGCCAAGAGATGCGGCAAGCGGCTTCGACCAGGCGCCGGCTGCCAGGATCACCTTGTCGGCGTCGATCTTGTCGCCATTGGCAAGCGTTACGATGGTGCTTTCGCCCACCGCTTCGATCCTTACGGCCTCACCTTTTCTGAAGCTCGCACCGCGCGCAATTACCAGTTCGGCTACGGCTTTGGTAAACTCGTGAGGGTCGCTGACCTGCAGGCCTGACGGCGTATAGACTGCGTGCTTGAACTGGGGGGCGAGACCCGGCTGCAGCTCATCGATCTCCGTGCGGCCGATCTTGGAGAAGACGAAGCCGGCTTTGGCCTTCTCATCCCAGTGATGACTGGACGCATCGAAGCTCGCGCTCGTATCGTAGAGATCGAGCGTGCCGGTGTTGGAGATGAAGGAGGACAGTTCCGGCATCGCGGCCACATGCTGCATCTCGGATGCGGCAAGCGCCATCATCCGCGTCTGCACCCGCATGCCATGTTCGAACATACGCGGCGAACTGGCCTTCCAGAAACGCCAAAGCCAAGGTGCGATTTTGTGGGCGTAGGCCGGCGGAACACTCAGCGGGCCGAGCGGATCGATCAACCACTTCGGCGCCTTCTTCATGATCCCGGGGGCCGGCATCGGAATGATTTCCGGAAAGGCCAGGATGCCGGCATTGCCGGCACTGGCGCCGCGGGCTATTTCGCCGCGCTCCAGAAGCGTGACGGACTTCCCTTCATTCTGCAAATAAAGCGCCGACATGACGCCGACGATCCCCGTGCCGATAACCAGCACTTCGCATTTGCCCAGAGAGCCGTTCCTATCCATGTCTCATCCATTCCGAACGAGATAAGCGCCGATCGCAAATCCGTCGCTTGCCTACCATTTTTGAATATTGTTTGTCGACTGGGGCTGGTCGCGGGAATTTACTCCAGCAGTTCCAGAGACCGTGTTGTGCTTCACGGCTCTCTCGGGGGTTTCGCTACATTGTCCGGCGTGATCAAAGCATAGCTGAACCGCTGCATCTTGCCTTCGACAGGAAAATACATCGGCGCCTCGAATGTGTTGACGCTTATGTCGCTCAACGTCACACCCATTTGCGCCTGCAGCCAATCCACCATGCCAGCCGACTGGTCGCGCCCGGTAACCCAGACAAACAACACGGGATGATCGCTCGACAACACGAAGGCCGGATCGAAGTCGTCATAGGTGGTGGTGGCAACCGTGGTGTCCGGAAAGACAAACCGCAGATTTCCACCGGTGTACCAGTCGGAGGTCACGATGAGAGAAGGCGAGATTCTCTTCTCTTGGATATGCTGCCGGAAGACCTGCCAGTCATTGTTGGATCTCGATGTCTTGCCGAGCATTGCCTGAACCGGCACGGAGACGATCAAAGCGACGGGCAAAATGGCCATGACGACGAGGCAGACGGGGAGAACCTTCTTGACGAAAACGGCCGGATCGAATGACCTCTGTTCCAGCCAAAGGGCTGCCAGGATCGGGAAGGGCATGACGAGCGGGAGCAACCATCTGTCTCTCACCTCCGTCATCGTCGTTGCTATGATGACGATGAGGAGAACCGCCACAAGTGCGATGAAGTAATGCAGGAAGAAGCGGAGCCAAGGCGAGACCTGTTGCTCGCCTGCTTTGGTGTCCGTCCTCTTGGCACGCGATGCGATGAGCACCAGCGCAGGCAGGATCATCACAATCGCCGATCCAGAAAAGACGTGCGCGATGCCCGTCAGGATCTGCATCCACCGGCTTTCGGGCGCCTCTTCCGCCATCCGCCGCAGTGTCACATCCGAGGCAAATTGCAGGTTGTCGAAGAGCCATATAGAATGCGGCAGGAAGACGAGGAGGCTGATGCCGATGGTTAGCAGAATGCGCCAATCGAAGATGCGCTCGCGCCCCTTTGGATGCAGCCAGACGGCAAGGAGGATCGCGGGAAGGATGAGGACAAAATTGTATTTCGACAGCATCCCAAGGCCGACCGCAACTCCGGTCAGCACATAGCCCATCGTGGTTGGCGTCTTAAGAAGCCGGACGCTCAGATAGATCGCCCACAGGCTGGTCAGCATCAGCATCGTCGTGTGCGTGAGATCGCGCTGCGCTTGCCAGAACAGCTGAGGGCTCACGAAAAATGCCAGTGACGCAACCAGGACCAGAGACTTCTCTCTCAAGACAAGGTCGGACAGTTTCACATAGGTCGCAAATACCAGAAAAAGAATGAGGTTCTTGGCAACAGCAAGACCCAGCACCGAGGTGCCGAAGATCGCAAAGATTGCCTGCTGGTACCAGTTATAGAGCGGTGGCTGGGCGTCATAGCCGAGCGCCAGCCACTGGGCAAACAGCACCTGCTGTGCTTCGTCTATACGTAGTGCCGGAGGGAGCAGGAGGCGAACGGCGATCTGAATGAGAAAGTAGACGCCAAAAAGGGCAATTATCGCGTTCGGATTGTTCACCAGAGAGCTTGTGAGCCGCCTGTAGAGACTGTTTATGCCCGACGCTCTATGCTCCAGACCTGTGCAGAGTGCCATAGTGGATCCAGCTTTTCGTCATGCGCATTCGCCAGACTGGCGAATGTTTGCGGGGCGTTTTAGCATGGCCTAATTATTTTGCGCGTGAAAAATCATGCTTTCGAGACAGAAAATTCTACGGGATCTTTTGCGTAGCGAGGATGCCCGGCCCACCGGGCACCCCGCCTTTGCATTAGCGTCCGGCGTTGTAGGCAGCGATCGCGGCCATGTTGACGATATCGCTGTCCTTTGCACCCATGGCGGTGATCTGCACCGACTTGTCGAGACCAACCAGCAGCGGACCGATCACGGTGGCACCGCCAAGTTCCTGCAGCATCTTCGTCGAGATCGACGCGGAATGGATTGCCGGCATGACAAGAACATTGGCCGGTCCAGAGAGCCGCGCGAACGGATACTGGCTCTGCATCTTTTGGTGGTTGAGGGCGATGTCTGCCGCCATTTCACCGTCCACTTCGAAGCTCACATTGCGCTTGTCGAGAATGCGAACCGCTTCGCGAACCTTGTCGGAGCGTTCACCAACGGGATGGCCGAAGGTGGAATAGGCGAGCATCGCAACGCGCGGCTCGTAGCCGAAACGCCGCGCCAGTCCTGCCGCTTCTTCCGCAATGTCCGCCAGGTCTTCGGCCGACGGCATGTCGTGAACGGCGGTATCGGCAACAAAGACGGTGCGATTGCGCGAGACGACAAGAGAGACGCCGATGACGCGGTGGCCGGGCTTCACGTCGATGCAGCGGCGCACATCTTCAAGCGCTGTGGAGTAGTTTCGCGTCGTGCCGGTCACCATCGCATCCGCATCGCCCATCGCCACCATGCAGGACGCAAAGTGGTTTCGGTCGTTGTGGATCAGGCGCTGGACATCGCGCAGCAGCAAGCCTTTGCGCTGCAGGCGGGCGTAGAGGTAATCGATGTAGGAATCGACCCGCTCGGACAGGCGCGCGTTGGTGATCTTTATGTTCGGGCGGTCGAGATCGATGCCGGCGCGCTCGGCATTGGCCTTGATGATGTCGTCGCGCCCAAGAAGGATGGCAGTGCCAAGCCCTTGCGCGGTGAACGAGATCGCGGCGCGCATGACCTGCTCTTCTTCGGCTTCGGCGAAGACCACGCGCTTTGGCGAGCGGCGGATGCGCTCGTAGAGGCGCTGCGTGGTGGATGCCATCGGGTCGCGGCGTGCAGATAGTTCGCGGGCATAGGCATCGAGATCGGGGAGCACGCGGCGCGCAACGCCGGTCTCGATCGCAGCCTTCGCGACGGCGACCGGGATCGCCGAAATCAGGCGCGGGTCGAAGGGAACAGGGATGATATATTGCGCCCCGAAGCGGGGACGGTTGCCCTGATAGGCAGCTGCCACATCGTCCGGCACGTCTTCGCGGGCGAGATCGGCGAGCGCCTGGGCCGCTGCGATCTTCATCTCGTCATTGATCTGACTTGCACGCACATCGAGCGCGCCGCGGAAGATGTAAGGGAAGCCGAGAACGTTGTTGACCTGATTTGGATAATCCGAACGCCCCGTTGCCATGATGGCGTCATCGCGAATGCGCGAGACTTCTTCCGGTGTAATTTCCGGATCGGGATTGGCCATGGCGAAAATGATCGGCTTCGGTGCCATGGAGCGGATCATCTCTTCGGTGAAGGCGCCCTTCTGTGAGAGACCGAACACCACATCCGCACCCTTCATCGCTTCTGCGAGTGTGCGGTTGTCGGTCTTCGTTGCATGAGCCGACTTCCACTGGTTCATGCCTTCGGTGCGTCCCTGATAGATGACGCCCTTGGTATCGCACATGGTGATGTTGGCGGGATTGAAGCCCATGGCCTTGATCAGGTCCATACAGGCGATCGCTGCCGCGCCTGCGCCGTTGCAGACGAGCTTGGTGGTGTTGAAGTCGCGATCCGTCAGCGCAATGGCATTGATGAGGCCGGCAGCAGCAATGATGGCGGTACCATGCTGATCATCATGGAACACCGGAATGTCCATGAGTTCGCGCAGACGGCTTTCGATGATGAAACATTCCGGCGCCTTGATATCTTCGAGGTTGATGCCGCCGAAGGAAGGGCCGAGATAGCGCACGCAATTGATGAAGGCGTCTGCATCTTCCGTGTCCACTTCCAGATCGATGGAGTCGACATCGGCAAAGCGCTTGAAGAGGACGGATTTGCCTTCCATCACCGGTTTGGACGCCAGCGCACCGAGGTTTCCGAGGCCAAGGATGGCAGTTCCGTTGGAAATGACCGCCACCATGTTGCCGCGCGTGGTGTAGTCATAGGCGGTGGCAGGATCCTCCGCGATCGCCTTCACCGGGACTGCGACGCCAGGGGAATAAGCCAGCGACAAATCCCGCTGCGTTGCCATCGGCTTGGTCGGAACGATTTCAAGCTTGCCGGGACGGCCTTCCGAATGGAAATCCAGGGCTTCCTGATCCGTAACCGATGTTCTTGTGCTGGCGGGCTTTGACGAGTCTGACATGAGCTTGCGGTACTTTCCGTCTATCAACAGTATAAGATCTCCGCCGTAGTTATTGTATTTTCGGCGCTGGTGCCAAGGACTGAATGTTGTTCACTGCAGCAAAATTGAAGGCTAGGGCCACCAAGAGAGATTCAATCGATTAGTTTGCAATTCCTCTTGTTAATCTTTGCTTCGGACGTCAGGCGCCGTGTGGATAACGGGGGAGGGCACTGCCGCTCGTGTGCCGCTGTCGCGTCCACACCATCGGGAGTTCGTGGTTGACGCCGGCTCACAGGCTTTTCTGTCCGCGGGACTATTGATAAGTCCTCCTTATGAAAATGACTCTTTCGCCATTGTCATTCCGGCCCAGACGACGTTATACCGCCGGTAGTGGTTTTGGATGACGGCAATGTCTCGTCCTCCGAACCCTGGGAGGATTTGTTCTGGTATTTTGGTCGTCGACAACAGGGTCGGCGACGATCTATGCAATGAATGGATCGATATGACTGTCACGGCGGACGTCTTTCCCCTCAATCGTCCTTGTTCGGTTGCGCCAACCTCATCGAGGTTCCGTCCAGAAACTCTTCCTGCGAACTGTCCCGGCGGTGCCGGAAACCGAATGATTATCGAGCCTTCCTTTTTTCGGTGGCTCTCCAACCGGATATTGACTCTATGAATAAATCTGCAAATTCACTTTCGCTTCCAGCCAGATTATGGCTGTTGGTGCTGGGCGTGGTCATCCTTGCCGCGGGCTTGTTCTTCGCCATCGGCGGCGGCAAGCTCTTTACGCTTGGCGGCAGCCCCTATTTCGTCACGGCTGGTGCAGCGCTCGTCATCTCGGGCCTGCTGATCATTCTGCGCAAGCCTGCCGGCGCTCTTCTTTTCGGCCTTGTTTTCATCGGCACCGCCATCTGGGCGGTGTGGGAAGCAGGCTTACACTTCTGGCCGCTGATCTCGCGTCTGCTGGCGATCGGCGTCGGTGCAACGGTGGTTGCGCTGTCCTATCCGCTTTTGCGGCGCGCGCAGGGTAAGACACCTGCCTATGGTTCCTCCTTTGCCATTGCTGCCATCTTGGCCATTGCCTCCGGTGCCGGTTTCGCCGGCATGTTCGTGGCGCATCCAACTGTCGCCTTCAAGGGCGAGGCGGCTCAATTGACTCCGGTGACGTCTGGCGATGAGCAGAAGAACTGGGAGCATTACGGCAATACCGCAGGCGGCAGCCGTTTCGTGGCTCTGGATCAGATCACCCGTGACAATGTCAAAGACCTCAAGGTCGCGTGGACCTATCACACTGGCGATACGCCGATCAGCCCCGGTGCAAACGGTGCGGAAGATCAGGAAACGCCGCTACAGGTGGGCGACACCGTCTTCCTTTGCACACCCCACAACAATGTCATCGCTCTCGATGCCGATACGGGTGCTCAGAAGTGGAAGACGGACATCAACGCCAAGTCGTCCGTCTGGATGCGTTGCCGCGGTCTTGCCTATTTCGATGCTAAGGCACCGTTGCAACAGCCGACCGTACCTGGCTCCACGCCTGTCACGCCCGTGACCGTTGCAGACGGTGCGCTTTGCCAGCGCCGCATTCTGATGAACACGATCACGGCTGAACTGATTGCGCTCGATGCCGATACCGGTGCATTTTGCCCGGACTTCGGCACCAATGGTCGCGTCGATTTGAAGGTCGGGCTCGGCAACGCGCCTGATCCGCAATATGTGCTGACCTCCGCACCAACGCTTGCGGGCACCACGGTCGTGGTCGGTGGTCGTATCGCCGACAACGTCCAGGTGGATATGCCAGGTGGCGTGATGCGTGGCTTCGACGTGATGACCGGCGAACTGCGCTGGGCCTTCGACCCGGGCAACCCCGAGATCACCAAGCTGCCGCCCGAAGGCCGGACCTATACGCGCTCCACGCCGAATGTCTGGGCCGCGATGTCCTATGACCCGGCGCTGAACACCGTCTTCATGCCGGTCGGCAGCCCCTCCGTCGATCTGTACGGCGCAACGCGCACGCCGCTCGACCACAAATACGGCGCATCGATGCTCGCTCTTGACGCCACGACGGGTCGTGAGAAGTGGGTCTACCAGACGGTCCACAACGACCTCTGGGACTTCGACGTGCCAATGCAGCCAAGCTTCATCGACTTCCCGAAGGCGGATGGTACAACCGTGCCCGCTCTCGTTTTCGGCACCAAGGCTGGCCAGATCTACGTCCTCGATCGTGCCACAGGTCAGCCCCTAACCAAGGTGGAAGAGGTCCCGGTCGAGCCGGCCAATATTCCAAACGAGCGTTACGCGCCGACACAGCCACGCTCCGTCGGCATGCCGCAGATCGGTGCGCAGACGCTCACCGAAGCGGATATGTGGGGCGCGACCCCATTCGATCAACTTCTGTGCCGCATCGCTTTCAAGGGCATGCGCTACGACGGCCTCTATACCGCCCCTGGCACTGACCTGTCGCTCAGCTTCCCGGGCTCGCTTGGTGGGATGAACTGGGGCGGTCTATCGACCGATCCGACGACGAACACCATCTTCGTCAACGACATGCGTCTCGGCCTGTGGATCCAGATGAAGGAAGCCGCACCGACCAAGGCAACAGCAAGCGGTGGCGAAAGCGTCAATACCGGCATGGGCCTCGTGCCGATGAAGGGAACGCCTTATGCCGTCGACAAGAACCGCTTCCTGTCCGCACTCGGCATTCCCTGCCAGGCGCCGCCCTATGGCACGATGACCGCCATCGACATGAAGACACAGCAGATCAAGTGGCAGGTTCCTGTTGGCACCGTCGAAGATACCGGCCCGCTCGGGATCAAGATGGGTCTTCCGATCCCGATCGGCATGCCGACTCTTGGTGGCACGCTCGCCACGCAGGGCGGTCTGGTTTTCATCGCCGGAACGCAGGATTACTATCTGCGTGCCTTCGACACCGCGACCGGCAAGGAAGTCTGGAAAGCCCGCCTTCCCGTGGGCAGCCAGGGCGGCCCGATGAGCTACAAGTCGCCAAAGACCGGCAAACAGTACATCGTTATTTCGGCTGGCGGCGCGCGCCAGTCTCCCGATCGCGGCGATTACGTCATCGCTTACGCGCTGCCGGAATGATGGCCACAAGATGCGCTGAATGACGATCGGACCCGGGAGCAATCCCGGGTTCGTGTGTTTTGGAGAGCAGAATACCGCTGGAACCGCTCACTTTGGAGGGCGTTAGGAGGCCCGCGCCGGGCAGTAACCATTTCGATCAACAGACTATTGACGGGTTGAGCTGATAAGTTTCGTATTCGCCCAAGAACGGTCATGGCGATGTTGGGAAATATCTATATGGTTCGGCGCAGGCATTTTTAGCTTAGAAAGGTTTTATTTGTGAAGGAACTATCTCGAAAGATCACCCCAGTACTTCTGGCAGGCGGCGCTGGATCTAGACTTTGGCCAGTATCACGGGATCAGTTGCCCAAACAGTTCCAGCCTCTTGTCGGAGAGCTTTCGACATATCAGCAGACCTTAAAGCGAGTCAGCGACAAAAGCCTCTATGCGGAACCGCTGGTCATCACCAACGAAGATTTTCGCTTCTTCGCAAGACGACAGGCCGAAGAGATCGATCTGCCGGCAACCGTCGTTCTGGAACCGGCGCGCCGCGACAGCGCTGCCGCCATGGCTGCTGCAGCACTGCTGGCGGATCGGCGCGAGAAGGGGTCGCTCGTGCTGGCGCTCGCGGCAGACCATGTGGTGCTGGACAATGATCTTTTCGCCGATGCCGTGAGGCTGGGTGCGGAAGCGGCAGAGCAGGGCAACATCGTGGTCTTCGGCCTGACGCCCACCGAGCCGCGCACGTCCTATGGTTACATCAATCCTGGTGAAGCTATCAACGGAAATCCGGACCTTTGCATTGTCGAAGCCTTCGTCGAAAAGCCGGATGAGGCGCGTGCCGTCAGCTACGTCGAGAAGGGCTATCTCTGGAATTCCGGCAACTTCTTGTTTCGCTCCGACATCATGATCGAGGAGTTGAGGAGCCATGCTCCCGAGATCTTGGCCGCAGTTCAGGCGGCCGTGGAGAACCAGGAGGTCGATCTCGGTTTCGTTCGCCTGCAGAAGGAAAGCTTTGAGTCCTCACCAAAGAACTCGATCGACTATGCTGTCATCGAGAACACCAAACGCATGGCCGTCGTGCGGGGGCATTTCCGTTGGTCCGATATTGGTAGCTGGGATGCCATTTGGGAGATTGCCGACAAGCATGACGCTGATAATGCGATCGAGGGGCAGGGGATCATTATCGATTCCGAAGGTTGCCTCGTGCATTCCAACGGCCTGTTGACGACTGTCGTCGGCGCCAAGGACCTGGTCGTTGTTGCTACGAAGGATGCGGTTCTTGTCACACCGAAGAATCGAGTTCAGGACGTCAAGGGCCTGGTGGAGACTCTGAAAAGTGGCGACCATTCCTTGAAAACGGAGCGGCACAAGCGCGCCTACCGTCCATGGGGTCATATCGAGCAGACGGATTCCGGCCATCGCTATCGTGTCAGCCACGTCAAGGTCGAGCCTGGCCACCGGATATCGCTGCAACAGCACTATCATCGTTCGGAGCATTGGATCGTCGTTCGCGGCACCGCGACGGTCACGATTGAAGACCAGACCCGCCTTCTGACGGAAAACGAGTCGATCTATATCCCGATCGGCAAGCCGCATCGCTTGGCGAATGAGGGTCAGATCCCGCTGGAACTGATCGAAATCCAGACCGGCTCCTATCTTGGCGAAGACGATATCGTCCGCCTGCACGACGACTACAAGCGCGAGTAGGATTAAGGCATCGGCGTCTTGGAACGTGGACCGGATCAGGCTGCGGAAGACAGCCTGACGGTTCCCTGTGCCGGCAGAAGTCTCAATACTTCATCGGCATAGGCCATGCTGTTTTGAAGTGCCTTGTCGAGATTGCTGACCTGTGACGGGTTCATCATGTGGAGATAGCCGCGGAACTCGAACATGTCGCGGAAGGCGGCACGTTCGATGATCGGCGTGTTGAGAACGTTGACGTCCCGCTTGGCCAGAAGCGCCTTCGCTGCTAGCAGCGCGCGCGTGGTCACCATGGAATTCACGCGTGACAACAGCACGGAGTGCGGGATCTTGATGCCTGCGCGATCGTCGAGATAGCGCAGCAGTTCCAGCACCTGTGCTGCGCCCTGCGCATCCATCGTGCTGCCTTGGACCGGAATGATGACGTGATTGGAGAGGCCAACTGCCGTCGCCAGAAGCGGGGACTGGGCGCCCGGCAGATCGACGATCACATGGTCGAACTTCTTGCGGTTGTCGAGCACATGCTGTTGCAGTGTGGTTATCGAAACATAGGTGATGACCGTAAGGTCAATGCGGTGGTCGGCATTATCGCGCCACTTCGAGAGCCAGCGTTGTGGGTCGGTGTCGATCACGCAGACGCGCAAGCCCCGCCGCGCAAGCTCCGATGCCAAGAGAAGAACTGCGGTTGTCTTGCCTGCACCGCCCTTGGTGTTTGCGAACGTGATGACTGCCATGATGAACCCGAGCGTAAAAAGAGGGGGGCGGCGATCATCGCGCAAGAAACCGCACCCATTTCATGGTGCGGTTCGATCATTCAACAATATGGTTAACAGGCTCTGAAGAGAAAGTGCGAGAAGTCAGCGTCTGTGGTCTTCCGCCATGATTTCGCGGGCGATCTGATCGAGCGGAACGATCTTGTCGACGCCGCCATGCGCAATCGCTTCCTTGGGCATACCAAAGACGATGCAGGAGGCTTCATCCTGGGCAATCGTATAGGCCCCGGCCTGATGCATTTCGAGCATCCCGCGCGCGCCATCGTCCCCCATGCCCGTCATGATCACGCCCATGGCGTTAGACCCGGCGGAGCGGGCGGCGGAGCGGAAGAGAACATCGACCGACGGTCGGTGCCGGGAGACGAGCGGACCGTTTCTGACGGAGACATGATAGCGCGCGCCTTGGCGCTCCAGAAGCATGTGCTTGTCGCCCGGTGCGATCAGCACGTGGCCGCGCAAAACCGGATCGCCATCTTCCGCTTCTTTGATCTCGACTTCGCAAAGACCATTCAGGCGCTTGGCGAATGCCGCTGTGAACTTTTCCGGCATGTGCTGGACGATGACCATGCCCGGTGAGTTTGCCGGCAGTCTCTCCAGCATTTCGCGTAAAGCTTCTGTACCGCCTGTGGAGGCGCCAACACAGATCACCATTTCGGTGGTGCGCGCCATCGCCTTGCCGGACGGCGGCGGCAGCACGGCATCTGCCGTCAATTTGGCCTGGGTACCAAGCGAGCTCGACCCGCGAGGCTGAGCGCGCACGCTCTTGACGCGCGCATGTGCCGCACTCTTGACGACTTCGCAGATGCGCAAGGCGGATTCGGCCAGATGATCGGCAGCGCCGATGCGCGGCTTGAGAATGACATCGACGGCACCGGCTTCCAGCGCCTGAATCAGCGTTTCGGAGCCTGCTTCGGTCAAGGAGGAGCACATGACGACCGGGATCGGGTGCTGCGACATGATCTTCCGCAGGAAGGTGATGCCGTCCATGCGCGGCATTTCGACATCGAGCGTGATGACGTCGGGCAGGTCTTCCTGGATCCTTTTCGCCGCCATGAACGGATCGGACGCTGCCCCAATGACCTCGATCGCAGGATCGCCCTCTAGCACCGCGGTCAGCGTCTGTCTCACGCTGGCAGAGTCATCAACAATGAGGACGCGTACTTTTTTGACCATGATAACCTACTGCTTGAGGAAAACCGTATTGGCGACCTGCTTGACCGGAAGATTGATGCCGGTGACAGATTCCGAATGACCGATCATCAGGTAACCGCCCGGCGCCAGGCACTTGCAAAGCTCGGTCAGCACGTGAGTCTGCGTCTTCTTGTCGAAGTAGATCAGCACGTTGCGGCAGAAGATGACATGGACCGGCGCGCCGATCTCATAGGACGGGTTCATAAGGTTCATGCGGGCAAAGCCGACCTTGACGCGCAGCTTCGGCGAAATCCTGACGTCGCTGCGATATTTGTCGCGCGCCTGCATTACGTATTTGCGCTGCATGGCGGAGGGTACAGGCTCCAGAAGATCACGGTTGTAAATACCGGAATGCGCCTTCTTCAGAACGTCTGTCGAGAGGTCCGTCGCGAGAATGCTGAAATCGGAGATCACACCCTTCTCTACGGCTTCCGCCATGACCATCGCCATCGTGTAGGGTTCAGCACCCGTCGAACATGCGGAGCTCCACGTGCGGGGCTGTCTGATCCCCTGCTTGGCGAGCGTAGGAAGGGCGGTTTTTTCGAGGAAGTCAAAATGGTTGGGTTCGCGGAAGAAGTCCGTTTTGTTCGTCGTCACCACGTCGATGAGATAGATGACCTCGTCTTTCAGACCGTCCTGGCGGAACAGGTATTCGCAGTAGTCGCCAAAGGATCGAAAGCCTGTTGCGCGCAATCGCTTGCGCAGACGGCCTTCCAGCATCGAACGCTTGGCGTCCGTCATCTTGATCCCGCAATAATCATAAATGAAACTGGATAGCTGGCGGAAATCGCGGGTGCTCAGACTATCTTCGAAGTTGACGCTAACAGCGGTATTCAATTACTCGTCCTTTCAGGCTGCGCGCATCGGGCCGTTGTCGACCTTGGCAAGCTCACCGGCATCGCCAGAGAAAAGCTTTGCGAGATCGATGATGACGACGAAATCGCTTTCGCGGCGAACGACACCGGCGATGTAGCTGGAGTTCCAGCGAATGCCGATGTCCGGTGCGGTCTCGATCTGGTCCTGCCTGAACGGCGCAACTTCAAAGACCTTGTCGGCAACGAGACCAAGCGCCAGCACCTTGTCGACGAAGGGAATGTCGAGCACCAGAATGCGCGTGTGCGAGGTCTTAACCGTCTTGGTCATGCCAAGGCGCAGGCGAAGGTCGATGACCGGAACGCCCTGTCCGCGCACATCCCTCAGGCCGAGCAGATAATCAGGGCCGTGGGGGATCTTGAAGGCTTCTTCGTGGTCGAGGATTTCACGAACGACGTCCACAGGAACCGCGAAAACTTCCTCGCCAAGGCTGAACGTCACGTATTGCATGGTAGATGTAGGGCTCGCCATTTGCGTCTTCTCCAGAAGTCTTGGTCGACATTGCCGATTGAGCGGTTGTTACGTCAGGTCAGGGGAGGCGGGCCTGGGGCCCGCATCCATAGTGTTCGTTAGCCAGCATGGCGGAAATCGCCGTCATTCTCATCCGGGCCGCCCATGGACATGTCCAAGGCAAAACCCTTGGCACGCGCTTGTTGGGCATGGACCGTACTTGTCGGGGCAGGGCGACGGCCTGGCGTTGCCGGTTTTGCAGCACTTCGTGGTGCTGCTGCTGGCGTTGCCTGGCGCACGGGCGTTGGGCGAACCGCAGGTCCCGCGTTGGCACGCTCGACCTTGAAGAAGGCGATGCTCGTCTGAAGCTCTTCGGCCTGTGCGGCCAGTTCTTCGGAGGTGGCAGAGACTTCTTCGGACGCACCGGAATTCTGCTGCGTCACCTTGTCGAGCTGCTGGATCGCCTCGTTGATCTGGCTTGCGCCGATATCCTGCTCGCGGCATGCGGCAGAGATTTCCGAGACCAGTTCCGCGGTCTTGCGGATATCCGGAACGAGACGGTTCAGCATCTCGCCGGCTTCGGTCGCAACCTGAACCGTCTCTCCGGAGAGCGAGGAGATTTCAGCGGCGGCCGCCTGGCTGCGTTCTGCCAGCTTGCGCACTTCAGAAGCAACGACCGCAAAGCCCTTGCCATGTTCACCGGCGCGTGCAGCTTCGACAGCGGCATTGAGTGCCAGAAGGTCGGTCTGACGCGCGATTTCTTGGACGATAGAGATCTTTTCAGCAATGGTCCGCATGGCGACGACAGCGCGCCCAACCGCTTCACCGCTGGCCTCGGCATCCTTGGAGGACTGGCGAGCGATCTTCTCAGTCTGAGCCGCATTGTCGGCGTTCTGCTTGATGTTGGCGGCCATCTCTTCCATGGAAGCAGAGGCTTCTTCGGCAGACGATGCCTGTTCGGTCGCACCCTGAGACAGCTGTTCGGACGACGAAGACAGTTCCTGGCTGCCGGAGGAAACATTGTCTGCCGCGGCCAGCGCATCGCCAACAACGCCGCGCAGGCGTTCGACCATGTCGTCGACATGCGTCAACAGGACACCGATTTCGTCGCGGGAGTTTACCTGAACATTCTCCGTCAGATCGCCTTCGGCGACCTTGCGAACCGCTGTCGTTGCCCTTGTGAGGCCGCGGCTAATGGAGATGCTGATCCATATTGCTGAAACAATGGACACGACGCCAGCGACTGAAGCGATGATCACAAGCGTACCGAACGTGCTTTGATACGCAGCGTCGCTCGCCTCATCGGCTTTCTTAACGGCGGCTTCGGTCAAGCTGGAAAGCGATTCCGTCAGGGCGTCGAGCTTTTGACCCGCAACTGTTCCTTCATTCTGGTTCAAGGCAAGCGCGTCATCACGGCGGCCCGTCTTCATGTAGCCGACAAGTCGATCTTCCAGTTTCTCATAACCAGCCCAGAACTCGCGAATTTCCGCCCACTTGCCTTTGAATTCTTCGGGTGCTGCAGCTTCGCCAGCATTCAGCGCCGTCGTGAAGTTGTTTCTCTCTTCTTCGATGGTTTCGAAGGCGGCGTTCATTTTCTGCTCGGTGGTTGCGAGCAAAAGATCGCCCTCTGCCAAACCGAGACCGTCAAAAGCCTTCGCCAGATCGTTGGCCACATCATCCTGTCGGATGGGTCCCGTCATCATAGCATCTTGGAGCGTTGCCAATCGATTGAGGCCGCTGATCCCGAAAATCGCGCAGCCTGCCATCAGACCGACGAGCAATGTGAAGATCAGAGTGAGTTTCAATTTAATCGTAAAACGCATCGAGGTGTTCCTTAGCTAAGTAGGACACGTAGCCAGCGCTATCATGCCGCTTTTCAAAGAGACCTTAGGCCTGTGATGGTGACGGGCTAGATCGCCCGCCATAGTTTCGAGACTGATTGGGTTGTACCCAGTGTCAGGCCGTTTCGCGGAAGTCGTGGTCGTTGTCGTCCGGTCCACCCATGGACATGTCGAGGGCAAAGCCGTTGGCGCGAGCCTGCTGAGCATGGACGGCGCTCGTCGGTGCAGGGCGACGCACGGGAGCGGCAGACTTCGCAACTGGACGATGTGCGACCGCCGGGGCTGCATGGCGAGCCGGTGCAGAGCGAGTTGCTGCGGCGGCATTGGCACGCTCGACCTTGAAGAAGGCAATGCTGGCCTGAAGCTCTTCGGCCTGTGCGGCCAGTTCTTCTGATGTTGCAGAGACTTCTTCGGAAGCACCGGAATTCTGCTGCGTCACCTTGTCGAGCTGCTGGATCGCTTCGTTGATCTGGCTTGCACCAATATCCTGCTCGCGGCATGCCGCAGAGATTTCCGACACCAGCTCCGCTGTTTTGCGAATGTCCGGAACCAGGCGGTTCAGCATTTCGCCAGCTTCGGTCGCAACCTGAACGGTTTCTCCTGAGAGCGATGAGATTTCAGCGGCTGCTGCCTGGCTGCGTTCTGCGAGCTTGCGGACTTCAGAAGCGACGACCGCGAAGCCCTTGCCGTGTTCACCGGCGCGTGCAGCTTCAACAGCGGCGTTCAGTGCGAGAAGGTCGGTCTGACGCGCGATTTCCTGCACGATAGAGATCTTTTCAGCAATGGTCCGCATAGCGACGACAGCACGGCCAACCGCTTCACCGCTGGCCTCTGCATCCTTGGAAGACTGGCGAGCGATCTTTTCGGTCTGGGCAGCATTATCGGCGTTTTGCTTGATGTTGGCGGCCATTTCTTCCATCGAAGCGGAGGCTTCTTCGGCAGAGGAGGCCTGTTCGGTCGCACCCTGAGACAGCTGTTCGGAAGACGAAGAGAGTTCCTGGCTGCCGGAGGAGACGTTGTCGGCTGCGGCAAGCGCGTCACCGACAACGCCGCGCAGGCGCTCGACCATCGACTGGAGAGCAATGCCGAGCGTGTCCTGGTTGGAAAGCGGCTTCGGCGTAACAGTCAGATCACCCTCTGCGATCTTATTCGCGACCGTTGCCGTCTCGCGCAGGTTCGTGACCATGTGCAGCATGGCGTTGCCCAGCGTATCCCGATCCGACAGAGGCTTCACGTCCTTGGACAGATCACCCGAGGCGATCGTACCGGCAACATCGGCGGTCGCGCGGAGATTCACAACCATGTTGCTCATAGCGATACCCAGGCGGTCCTTGTCGGAGAGCGGCTTCACGTCCTGGGAAAGATCACCTTCCGCAATGTTGTTTGCAACCGCTGCGGTAGCGCGCAGGTTCGTCGTCATGACGTTCATGCTGTCGACCAGATCCTTGATCTCGTCATTGCTCTTGATTGCGATATCCTGATCAAGGTCGCCAAGCGCAACGGCGCGGGATGCACGGATCGCCTGCTGCAATCCCTTGTTGATACCGAGCGCAATCCATGTGGCGATCAGGATCGACAGGATGATGATGGCTGCAACGACGCTGATGAGGACTGTACGGGACGTGTCATATTCCTCGTTGGTCGCTTCATCCGTCGCCTTAAGGTCAGCAGCGATTTCGTCGTTCAGTCCTTGGAGAATGGTTAGCAGAGCCTGCGTTGCCTTCTCGCCCTCTCCCATGGAGATTACCCCGGCTTGGCGATTGCTTTCCGTGGTGTTTACAGTACCAAGGCGTAGCACTTCTTCCTGCAGTTTTTCCCAGGCTGGAATGGCCGCCCTGAGCTCCAGAACCTTGGCGTGGATCGCCGGATTGCTCTCCTTTTCAAGAGCGGCAATAAGTTGCCCGACTTTCGCCCGATTAGCGCGGGCGGCATCCACGTAAGTTGAGATACGGGTCGCGTCTTCGTTTAGTGCAGCACTTTTTTCGGCTGCTATCGAGTTCAGAATCGCGTCGGAGAGATCGCTTGAATTACGCAGATTGGTGGCCGGTCCCTGAACGATATCCGTCACAGCGCCGTTTAGCGAGGCAAGCTGTGTGATGGCCATTCCAGCCATGCCCGCTGACAGCAGGATGATGAGCGCGAAGGCAAGTGCAAGTTTGAGCTTAATCGTAAATCGCATCTTGGTGTAATCCTTGGGAGGTTGTCTCATTCCGCCGGTCAACAAATTTGCGGCGCTATGTGACGGAGATCGTGTTGGTGGAGCATTTACAGAGGGGGCCGCCCATCGACATGTCGAGTGCGAAGCCGTTAGCGCGGGCCTGCTGGGCGTGGACGGGTTGCGACGGGGCAGGGCGACGAACCGGAGCAGCAGATTTCGCCGCAGGACGGTGCGCAACCGAGGCAGCCGCTGCGCGAGCCGGGGCGGGGCGACCGTTTGTATTGGCACGCTCGACCTTGAAGAAGGCGATGCTGGCCTGAAGCTCTTCGGCCTGTGCGGCCAGTTCTTCCGAGGTGGCGGACATCTCTTCGGAAGCACCGGAGTTCTGCTGCGTCACCTTGTCGAGCTGCTGGATCGCCTCGTTGATCTGGCTGGCACCGATATCCTGCTCGCGGCATGCGGCAGAGATTTCCGAGACCAGTTCTGCCGTCTTGCGGATATCTGGAACCAGACGGTTCAGCATCTCGCCGGCTTCGGTCGCAACCTGAACCGTCTCGCCGGAAAGCGAAGAGATTTCAGCGGCGGCCGCCTGGCTGCGTTCTGCCAGCTTGCGCACTTCGGAGGCGACGACGGCAAAGCCCTTGCCATGTTCACCGGCGCGTGCGGCTTCGACAGCAGCGTTCAGTGCCAGAAGGTCGGTCTGACGCGCGATTTCCTGAACGATGGAGATCTTATCGGCGATGGTCCGCATGGCGACCACAGCACGGCCAACCGCTTCACCGCTGGCCTCGGCATCCTTGGAAGACTGACGCGCGATCTTCTCGGTCTGGGCTGCGTTGTCTGCGTTCTGCTTGATGTTGGCTGCCATTTCTTCCATCGAAGCGGAGGCTTCTTCTGCGGAGGAGGCCTGTTCGGTTGCACCCTGCGACAACTGCTCGGAAGACGACGACAGTTCCTGGCTGCCGGAGGAGACGTTGTCCGCTGCGGCAAGCGCGTCGCCGACGACACCACGCAGGCGTTCGACCATCTTTTCGAGCGAGATACCAAGGGTGTCCTTGTCCGACAGTGGTTTTGGCGTAACGGTCAGGTCGCCGTCGGAAATCTGGTTTGCCACACTGGCCGTATTGCGCAGGTTGGCCGTCATCACATTGATGCGTTCGACAAGGTCCTTGATCTCATCGTTGGTCTTGATTTCGACATTCTTGTCGAGATCGCCAACCGCGACAGCTTCAGCAACCGTCATGATCTTGCGCAACCCTGTGTTGATCCCGAGCGCAATCCAGGTTGCAATGATCAGGCTTCCGAGAACTGCCGATGCGACTGCGATGATCAAGATCAGACGAACCTGCTCATAGGTCGCCTGGCTGGCGGCCAGCATCGTGTCGACGATTTCAAGCTGAACTCTGACAAGTTCCTTGGTATTCGTGCCGATGGACTGGGCGAGTGCGCGCATTTGTCCGTTTGAATACTCAATCGCCTGCTGTCTGTCGGCGCCCGATAGCAAATCCTTAAGCTTCACAGACTCGCCGCTGAACTTCTCAAAGTTCTCGACAACCGCAGCCCAGTAAGGCTTGCCTTGTGCCGACGCCTGTGAGAATCCCGTGCGCGCAAGTTCCAGTGTGGTGGCAGTCAAATCATCCGAGATCTTCAAGTAACGATCTGTACCACTGCTGTCTTTTTCGAGCAGAGCATTCTTCTGCTGGCGGATGATTTCTGAGAGGTTGCGGTCGATCTGGAGCGCGTACTGGAGCCTCTTTTCGGGGCCGTTGGCCAGATTGCCAATCGCCTCGTTCACTGTGCCGAGACTTGTGATGCTGTAGAACGACAGCGAAGCGAGAACCGTGAGGATAATGCCGAATGCCAGCGTCAGTTTGAGTTTAATCGTAAATCGCATTTTGCCCCCGTGAGTGACGCGCAAGGCGCATCAGGTGTTTGCTGGCCGAAAGATCCCTTTTCTTGCGGCGTGCCGTGTCGTCTGCTTCCATGCGCCCGGCTGGGCGAATGGAAAGTTTGATTCACACCTTTCGGCGCTCGCTTAACCGTCGATTCCCTTCGACGGTGCGGAATTCATGCTCTTCCAAGTTCCACGACATTGCCCTGCGCGCCTACCTTCCCGGGCAGGCTCTCGCGCTGTGCCGAGAAGATAGCGATCAGGTTCGGCATGATGACGAACTCGGCCCCGCGCTTGATCAGGCAGTTGATGTAGTCGGGTCGCCACCGCATCCCGACGCTGGGTGGCGCCTCGCTGGCGGACTTGGAAAAGGTCGTCACTTCGTAGACCTTGTCGGTTCTGAGCCCGACCAGCGTCTGTTCGCCTTCCAGCGAAACCTCGATGACGATGATGCGGCTGTCGATGGTCTTCTCCGCCGCATGCATGCCGAAGGCGAGACGGATGTCCGCCAGCGGAATGACCTTGCCGCGAAAATTGATGACGCTCGACACGAAAGCCTTGGCGCCCGGAACGGCCGTTTCGGGCAGAAGGTCGAGGATTTCCTGAACCTGTGCGGCCTCGATGGCAAAGGTCTCGCCTTCGATCGAAAATGTCAGAACTTCAATGTCTTGGCGTTCGGCCCAGAAGTCCACGGGCTGTTTCAAAAGCGGCTGGTTCATCCGGCAATGCGCATCTGCGCCTCCTGTTGCTGGCCTGCCGCAACCAGGTGTGCGACGTCGAGAATGAGAGCGACGCTGCCGTCTCCAAGAATGGTGGCGCCCGAGAAGGTCGCAACATCGTGGTGCAGCTTGGACATGGCTTTGATGACGGTCTGGTGATCGCCGATGATCTGGTCGACGACGAGACCCACACGTTCCGACCCGGTGGAAATGACCACCACCTTCTGGAACTGGTCCGGCTTCGTGCCGCTCTGGAAAAGCTCACGCAGGCGGATGAACGGCACCAGGCTTTCACGCAGCGAAATGAACGAGCGACCGCGAGATTTGACGTCGTCTTCCGGAGACAGTTCCAGGCACTCTTCGACTGCCGAGAGCGGAATGACGTAGCAGCCATGACCGACGCGAACGAGCAGACCGTCGATGATGGCAAGGGTCAGCGGAATGGCGAGCGATACTTCCGAGCCAGCACCCGGTGCGCTGGTGATGTTGATCGTGCCGCGTAGCGCCTCGATCGTCTTCTTGACGACATCCATGCCGACGCCGCGGCCGGAAAGGTTCGTAACCTGGGCTGCCGTCGAGAAGCCTGGCTCGAAGATCATCTGCAGGAGTTCTTGATCTGTCAGGGTTGCGCCCGGGGCCACGAGCCCTGAGGATTCCGCCTTGGCACGAACCCGCTCACGGTTGATGCCACGACCGTCGTCCTTAATGGTGATGATGACATCCCCACCGGTTTGGCGCGCGACAAGTGAAACATGTCCGACCGGGTCCTTACCCGCGGCTAAGCGCTCTTCCGGTGTTTCCAGGCCGTGATCGCAGGAGTTGCGAACAAGGTGGACGAGTGGATCGGCAAGCCGTTCGATCACGGCCTTGTCGACTTCAGTGCTTTCGCCCTCGGTGATCAGCTCGATCTGCTTGCCGGTTTCGCGCGCCAGATCATGCGTCAGGCGGCGGAAGCGGCTGAAGAGCTGGGCGATCGGCACCATGCGAAGCACCATCATCGTGTCGCGAAGTTCGCCCGAAAGCCGCTCCACATCCTCGGAGACGGCACGAAGGTGAATGTCGACGCTGGTGTTGGCGAGCTGCGACAGACGCGACTGGGCGATAACAAGCTCGCCGACGCGGTCCATCAACTCATCGAGCCGTTCAGCCGGGACACGCACATTTTCAGCGGCTCTTCCCTGCTTGCCATCGGTGGCCGCCTGAACAAGCTGCGGATTGGCCTTGGCGGCTTCTTCGACAGGTGCCGGCGGGGGCACGATTTCCTGGGAAGCCGAGGTGTCCTCCACCTGCGTGATCTCAAGCTCCATATCGTCCATGACGAAGATGAAGACGTCATCGATGGCGGAACGGGGCTGTTCGGTCGTCAAGGTCACAGACCAGCCGAGATAAAGCTGCGTGGGGTCGATTTCTCCAAGAGGAGGGATGGCGCCTGTGTTGGCGACGATGATGCATTCGCCAAGCTCAGCCAGCTCGTTGAGCAGGCCGAGTGGGTTGGTGCCATTTGCCATCGCGTTCTCAGGAAGACGGAAGGTGATCGTCCACGTCGCGCCAGTGGTTTTTGGCGCCGGAACAGCAGCTGTCGCCTTCGGAGCCGACTGGGCAACGGCCTTCTTACCAGAGCCTTCGCCGACAGCAGCCTGCAACTTGGCCAGCAACCGATCGCCGGTTTCAGGAAAAGCAGTTGCAGGGTTGTCCACCAACCGACGCATGTGGTCCTGGGCTTCCAGAACGGCAGCGATCAACTCGCTGGTGGCAGGAACTTCGCCCTTGCGAACACGGTCGAAGGCCGTCTCGCAGTGATGGGTAAAGGCAGCGAGTGCCTCGAAGCCGAACATTGCGCCGGACCCTTTTAAGGTATGCAGACCGCGAAACACGGCATCAATCTGACTTTGATTGGATAGATCATGCAAGAGGTCGAGAAGCCCGCTTTCGATCTGCTCGAAAAGCTCGGCGGCCTCTGTCCTGAAAACCTGAATTGGGTCCAGCAGCGTCATTTACCAAGTACCTTTCTGACAATCTTCACGAGGTTTTCCGGGTCGAAAGGCTTGGTAACCCAACCGGTGGCACCGGCTGCCTTGGCGCGCGCCTTCATGTCGGCATCGGATTCGGTCGTCAGGAAGATGATCGGCACGCCGGTATGGGCTGGCGACTGGCGCAGCGCCTCGATCATCTCCAGACCGTTCATGTTCGGCATGTTAAGGTCGGTGACGATGAGATCGAAGGGAGCGCCCTTTGCTTTCGCAAGTCCGTCAGCCCCGTCTACAGCTTCGGTTACTTGGTAACCGGCATTGGTGAGGGCGATCTTCGTCGTCATGCGAATGCTTGCGGAATCGTCCACGGTAAGAATGTTGGCGCTCATTTAGATGTCCTTTCCATGCAGCCAGAAGAGGCGCGAAGCCTCGTCCATGTTTTCAAGAAAGCCAGCGCGTCCCAGCGTTTCCACGACGCTTTTGCCGGCTGGCTTCTTCAAAGTGATGAATTTGCCCTGCTCGCGGGCGTAAAGACGGGACGACTCGACGAGCTGGACGAAGCTCAGATCGACGGATGCGTCCTCGGGTATGTCCAGCACGACAGCGCTGCTTTCCTGAAATGCGGAAAGCAGGGTCTCGTGAATCGCGGTGATCCCCCTGATCGACAGGGATGAGGGAAGAGTGACTGTTTCAGGGGTCATCGGCTTTCCTGGGTGTTTTCGGTTTGAACGCGCCCTTCGGGAGAAAGGGAAAGTGTGTCGATGAGGCTGGCTGCCAGCGCTGGCGGTTCGACCTGCGCCTTGCTGCCATTTGCCATCAGTGTCTGGATGGCCGGCCACTGCCGATCGAATGCCGCGACGCAGTCGGGATCGAAGTGTAGCCCGCTGTTTTCAAGGATGTGGTTGCGAGCAGCTTCGATCTCCCACGCCTTTTTGTAAGGGCGTTGCGTGCACAGCGCTTCGAAGACATCTGCGACGGCGACGATCCTCGCGACGAGCGGAATATCCGTACCCTTGATGCCCTTCGGGTATCCTGTGCCATCCCACTTCTCGTGGTGGCCACCTGCGATCGCCTCGGCGATCTGCAGAAGACGCGATGTGCCGTCGCCCAGCATGCTGACGCCGAACTCCACGTGCTTGCGCATTTCCGCAATTTCGTTGTCATCGAGTTTGCCCGGCTTCTGCAGTATGCAGTCGGCAATGCCGATCTTGCCGACATCGTGAAGCGGCGCCACGAGATAGATCATCCGGCACGTTTCTTTGTCGAGGCCGAGATCGGCGGCAATCAATTGGCTGATCTTCGCCACACGCGAGATGTGGTCGCCGGTTGCGCCATCGCGAAACTCGATCGCCCTTGCAAGGCGCCAGATGATTTCTTCTTCGCGCGCAACCAGTTCCTGCGTCGCGTGGGCGACCTCTTCCTCGAGCCGCGTCGCCTGGCGCGAGATTTCGAGATGGGCCTTACGCAGCTGCAGCAGATTGGTGGCGCGCGCCTGAAGCTCGATGGCGTCAAACGGCTTTGATACGAACTCGGTAGCGCCCGCTTCGATTGCGGCAATCAGGACTTCGCGCTGACGCTCCGCTGTCACCATGACGATCGGTACAAGGTCGTAGTCGGGCGATTGTTTCAACGTCTTGATGACATCGATGCCCGTGTAGCCCGGCATCATATAGTCGATGAAAAGCAGGTCGACAGGATTTTCAAGACAATAGGTCAGCGCCTCTTTCGGCACCATAAATGTAATAATTTCAATACCTTCAATGTTGCTCAACGATGATTGAAGAGCAAAGAGTGCCGATCGGCTATCGTCTACGAGTACTACCTTCACCGTGGCTCCAGGCCTTCGACAGGGAACAGCATTCCGTTCTTCGGTTTTGAGGCCGAAGCGGGCGTTCATGATGATGAGGACATTTGGAAAACCGGGCTTGCGTCATGCGCCCATTGTGACCGCCGCATGCAGGCCGAAAATGTCGTTAGAACACGCAATCGGGCCACGGTTGTCGAAAATCTATTTAATAGAACGATGGTTAAGGGCGCGTTAAAACTCGGGCGCCATGGTTTTTTATTTCTAAAAGAAAAAGATCAATAAATAGAATAGGATGAGTCTGTATTTAATATAAGGAATATGCGTCTACGCCAGTCTAGTAAAAAATGTACGAAGTGAAAAAGGACCAAGCGGAACGTCAAATATACATGAGTAATATTTAATATTGAAAGCGATTTTTTATTTATTTATATATTTTAATGTTTGACGTGGCCTATGAAGTTTTTGCGTTCAGCGACGAGTGGGGGAAAACGTAGGCTCCCCGGCGAAGGAAGCCTCATTCCTCCCAAATCCTGCTGATTCATCCAGTCATTTTCGAGTTAAATAATTGAATATAATTGCATTTTTAGAAAGTTAAAATTTCGCATCTTGCCCAGTTGCGCAACCAATATGATTCGCATACGGTCTTACGGCAACGTTTCAGTGAGGGAGGAGACTCATGCGCATTCGTTCTATCCTGACCGCTTTGGCGGCAAGTGTTATGCTGCCGGCGGGTATAGCCGCAGCGACGGATCTTGAAGTAACGCATTGGTGGACATCGGGCGGCGAAGCTGCTGCCGTGGCCGAGCTTGCCAAGGCATTTGACGCAACCGGAAACAAGTGGGTGGATGGCGCGATTGCGGGTTCCGGCGGCACTGCCCGCCCGATCATGATCAGCCGCATCACCGGCGGCGATCCCATGGGTGCCACGCAGTTCAACCACGGACGCCAGGCTGAAGAGCTTGTTCAGGCCGGTTTGATGCGCGATCTTACCGACGTTGCCACGAAGGGCAACTGGAAAGATGTGATCAAGCCGGCAAGCCTGCTCGACAGCTGCACCATCGACGGCAAGATCTACTGCGCGCCGGTCAACATCCACTCCTGGCAGTGGCTGTGGCTTTCCAATGCGGCCTTCAAGAAGGCCGGCGTCGAGGTTCCGAAGAACTGGAATGAGTTTATTGCGGCTGGTCCTGCGTTGCAGAAGGCCGGTATCCAGCCTCTGGCGCTTGGTGGTCAGGCATGGCAGGCGAACGGCCTGTTCGATACGCTTGTTCTGTCACTCGGCGGCAAGGATCTCTACGAGAAGGTTTACAAGGACAAGGATGCGGAAGCTGCAGCCGGACCGGAAATGGCGAAGATTTTTGCTGCCGCCGATGCCGCCCGCAAACTTGCCAAGGGCTCCAATGTTCAGGACTGGAACCAGGCCACCAACATGGTCATCACCGGCAAGGCCGGCGGCCAGGTCATGGGTGACTGGGCGCAGGGCGAGTTCCAGCTGGCGGGTCAAAAGGCCGGCACGGATTATTCCTGCCTGCCGGGTCTTGGTCTCAACGAATATCTGACGACCGGTGGCGATGCCTTCTACTTTCCGCTCTTGAAGGACGAAGCCAAGTCCAAGGCGCAGGAAGTGCTGGCCGAAACCATCGTCGATCCGAAGACCCAGGTTGCTTTCAACCTGAAGAAGGGCTCGCTGCCGATCCGCGGGGACGTCGATCTCAATGCGGCGAACGACTGCATGAAGAAGGGTCTTGCCATTCTCGCCAAGGGCAACGCCCTCACCAGCACCGACCAGCTGATTTCTGCCGACTCGCAGAAGCAGAAGGAAGATCTGATGGCGGAGTTCTTCGCCAATGAATCGCTGACCGCTGAGCAGGCGCAGAAGCGCTTCGCTGACATCATCTCTTCGGCGGACTGATTATCAATCGCAAGTCATCGGCGGGCGAAATCCCGCCGATGACGCGAAACCTCATGAGTGCGCAGGCAAGCGCTCGTCGAGATATCTTTCGGATATTGCTCAACAGATGTCCGGAGCAACGATTGATAGGAGGGCATATGGCCGTAAAGAGCCATTCTGGACGTCCAAACCAGCTGTTTCGCAATCTGAACTCGAAGATTGCTTCCATCCCCCTGATCTTGACCTCCATGGTCATTTTCCTGGGCGGCACGATCTGGACTGTCGTTTATTCCTTTACCAACTCCAAGCTCCTGCCAAGGACGACCTTTGTCGGCTTTGATCAGTATGAGCGTCTGTGGGCCGCACCACGCTGGATCATATCGATCCAGAACCTTGCCATTTACGGCATCCTGTCCCTGATCTTCAGCCTGGTGATCGGCTTTCTGCTGGCCGCACTGATGGACCAGAAAATCCGGTTCGAAAATACGTTCAGAACGATCTTCCTTTATCCCTTTGCTCTGTCCTTCATCGTGACGGGCCTCGTCTGGCAGTGGCTGCTCAACCCGGAATTCGGCATTCAGTCGGTCGTGCGTTCGCTCGGCTGGGAAAGCTTCACCTTCGATCCGCTCTATAATTCGCAGATCGTGATCTACGGCATCCTGATCGCAGCGCTCTGGCAGGGCACGGGCCTCGTCATGTGCCTCATGCTCGCAGGGCTTCGCGGCATCGACGAGGATATCTGGAAGGCGGCGCGGGTGGACGGCATTCCCATGTGGAAGACCTACCTGCTCATCGTCATTCCGATGATGCGGCCCGTCTTCATCACGACGCTTGTCATTATCGCCAGCGGCATCGTCAAGGTCTACGACCTCGTCGTGGCGCAGACGAGTGGCGGTCCCGGCATCGCCTCGGAAGTGCCGGCGAAATATGTCTATGACTACATGTTCCAGGCGCAGAACCTGGGGCAGGGCTTTGCCGCCTCCACCATGATGCTGCTCACCGTCGCCATCATCATCGTTCCATGGGCCTATCTCGAATTCGGAGGGCGCAAGCGTGGCTAACATCAGCACTCTCAACACCGTCGCTGCCGGTGCAGATGCCGTCTCGGATCAATTGAGCGGACCTCGCGGCCGTAAACCCCGCAAGAGACTGTCGCGACGTAACATCATCCTTTACGGCACGCTGATCGTCGCAGCGCTCTACTATCTCCTGCCGCTCTACGTCATGGTCGTGACGTCGCTGAAGGGCATGCCGGAGATCCGACTCGGCAACATCTTCGCGCCGCCGGTGGAAATCACCTTCGAGCCGTGGGTCAAGGCCTGGGCGAATGCCTGCACCGGGCTTAATTGCGACGGGCTTTCACGCGGCTTCTGGAATTCCGTGCGCATTATGATCCCGTCCACCATCGTCTCGATCCTGATTGCCTCGATCAGTGGCTATGCGCTGGCGAACTGGAAGTTCAAGGGTTCTGAGTTCTTCTTCTCGGTCCTGATCATTGGTGCCTTCATTCCCTATCAGGTGATGATCTATCCGATCGTCATCGTGCTGCGTGAAATGGGCATTTATGGCACGCTGACGGGCCTCATCATGGTTCATACCATTTTCGGCATGCCCATCCTGACCCTGCTGTTCCGCAACTATTTCGCAGGGCTGCCGGAAGAGCTCTTTAAAGCTGCGCGCATCGACGGCGCCAATTTCTGGCAGATCTATTTCCGCATCATGCTGCCCATGTCGATGCCGATCTTCGTCGTCGCCATGATCCTTCAGGTCACGGGCATCTGGAACGACTTCCTGTTCGGCGTCGTGTTCACAAGGCCTGAATACTATCCGATGACCGTTCAGCTGAACAACATCGTCAACTCGGTTCAGGGCGTGAAGGAATACAACGTCAACATGGCTGCAACGCTGCTGACGGGTGCCGTTCCTCTTTTCGTTTACTTCGTTTCAGGCCGACTTTTTGTGCGCGGCATCGCCGCAGGCGCAGTCAAAGGGTAAGTTCATGAATAAAAGCGTTTCCATTCGGGATTTGTCTCTGTCGTTCGGCGCGGTCAACGTGCTGTCCACGCTCAATCTCGATATCTATGATGGCGAGTTTCTCGTTCTTCTTGGCTCGTCGGGCTGCGGCAAGTCCACTCTGCTCAATTGCATCGCCGGACTTCTGGAGCCGACCGAAGGCCAGATCTTCATCAAGGATCGCAACGTCACCTGGGAAGAGCCCAAGGATCGTGGCATCGGCATGGTCTTCCAATCCTATGCGCTCTATCCGCAGATGACGGTGGAGAAGAACCTGTCCTTCGGCCTTCAGGTTGCGAAAGTGCCGAAGGACGAGATCGATCGTCGCGTCAAAAGAGCCGCGGGCATTTTGCAGATCGAGCCTCTTTTGAAGCGCAAGCCTGCCGAACTTTCCGGCGGTCAGCGCCAGCGTGTGGCGATTGGCCGTGCATTGGTGCGCGACGTGGATGTGTTCCTCTTCGACGAACCGCTCTCCAACCTCGACGCCAAGCTCCGCTCCGAACTGCGTGTGGAAATCAAGCGCCTGCACCAGGCGCTGAAGAACACGATGATCTATGTGACGCACGACCAGATCGAAGCCCTAACCTTGGCCGACCGTATTGCCATCATGAAAGCCGGCGTCATCCAGCAGCTCGATGATCCGGTCTCGATCTATAACCGTCCGAAGAACCTCTTCGTCGCAGGCTTCATCGGCTCGCCGTCGATGAACTTCCTGCGTGGCGAATTGGCGGAAAAAGACGGCAAGGTCGTCTTCGTGACCAATGGCGTGAGCTTGAGCCTCGACGGTTATCAGGCCCTGGCGCCTCTGACTGCCGGCAAGCCTGCGGTTCTCGGCGTTCGCCCCGAACATATTCGTGTGGACGCCGATATCATCAGCGGCGAGGTGCATGAGGCCGTAGTCGACATCGAAGAACCGATGGGTGCTGATAACCTCATCTGGCTGAAGCATGCAGGCCATACGATATCGGTGCGCGTCGGCGGCCACAGGCGTTTTGCGCCCGGTACCAGGGTCAAGCTCGGTTTCGACATGACCATGGCATCCCTTTTCGATGCGGGCACGGAAGACCGCATCTGACCCTCTCATCTTCATCATTCGAGCCAAATGTCAGGAGAGACATATGACCAAACTCGGCTTTCAACTCTACAGTGCGCGCAATTTCCCGCCGCTTTCCGATATTCTCAAGAAGCTGTCTGCAGCAGGCTATTCCCATGTCGAAGGTTTTGGCGGGATCTATGCCAATATGGATGAGGCAGCACTCAAGGGCCTCCGCGCCGATCTGGATGCCAATGGTCTCACCATGCCGACGGGCCATTTCGGTCTAGACATGCTGGAAAATGATCGCGAGCAGTCGCTAAAGGTCGCCAAGACGCTTGGTATCGAGGCGATCTATTGCCCCTATCTCATGCCTGATCAGCGCCCCAGCGATGCCGCCGGCTGGTTTGCCCTCGGCAAGCGACTGCAGGAGGCAGGCAAGCCCTATCGCGATGCCGGCATTTCTTTCGGTTGGCACAACCACGACTTCGAGTTCGCGACCTTGGAAGACGGCTCCACGCCACAGGAGCAGATCCTTGCAGGTGGCCCAGATCTCGAATGGGAAGCTGATATCGCCTGGATTATCCGCGGAAATGCCGATCCTTTTGCCTGGATCGAAAGCTACGGCAAGCGCATCACCGCAGTCCACGTCAAGGACATTGCTCCGTCCGGCGAAAACAAGAATGAAGACGGCTGGTCGGATGTCGGGCACGGCACAGTCGACTGGAAGGGTCTTGTTGCTGCCTTGAAGAACACAGCCGTGAAATACTATGTGGTCGAGCATGACAATCCAAGCGACGCTGATCGCCTGATCACGCGCTCCATCGAATCCTTCAAGACCTACTGACACCATTGCGGTGAGCGCCGGTTCGCCGCAATCACCGTTCTATTTTCACGCGTGTCCGGCCAACGAAGCTCACACTCGGTTGGCCGGACACCATCATCTAGACCACTTCGGAGTTACCCATCATGGCCAAGGAACTTGGCGTCGGCATCATCGGATGCGGCAATATTTCAACCACATACTTCTCGCTATCTCCGCTCTTTAATGGGCTGAAGGTGCTGGCCTGCGCAGACTTGAACAGAAGCGCCGCAGAGCTGCGTGCGGAAGAGTTCGGCGTAAAGGCGCAGTCCATCGAGGAACTGCTCGCGAATGACGAGATCGACGTTGTCGTCAACCTCACCATTCCGGCAGCGCATTTCGAAGTCTCCAAGGCGATCTTGGAAGCCGGAAAGCACGTCTATTCGGAAAAGCCGCTTGTGCTCAGCCTGGAAGAGGGCGAGGAACTTCGTCGCATTGCGAAGGAAAAGAACCTCGCCGTCGGGTGCGCGCCCGACACTTTCCTTGGCGGCGCGCACCAGTTGGCTCGCAAGCACATTGACGAAGGCGGCGTCGGTCGCATCACCTCGGGCACCTGCCATGTGATGAGCCCCGGTATGGAGATGTGGCACCCCAATCCCGGCTTTTTCTTCCTGAAGGGTGGCGGTCCGATCCTCGATCTCGGCCCCTACTATATCGCCAACCTGATCAACCTCATCGGTCCGGTGAAGCGCGTCGGCGCCTTGACCTCCATGGCAAACCCGACCCGCACCGTGACGAGCCAGCCGCTTAACGGCCAGATTATTCCGGTCGAGACGCCCACGAACATCCACGCGCTGCTCGAATTCGTCAATGGCGCGACCATCACGCTGTCTGCCAGCTGGGATGTCTGGTCGCACCGTCACGCCAATATGGAGCTTTACGGCACCGAGGGCTCCATCTACGTGCCCGACCCCAACTTCTTTGGCGGCGTGGTCGAGGCCAGCGGCCGCGACAAGGACATCAAGCCGCTAGAAGACTGGGCGCATCCCTTCGGCATTTCCAATCAGGAAAGCCCTAACGGTCCGCGCGCCAATTATCGCACCGCCGGCCTTGCCGATATGGTGATGGCTCTGATCGAAGGCCGGGACGCCCGCTGCTCACTGGAGCGCTCGCTTCACGGCATCGACGTCATGACCTCGATCCTGAAATCCGGCGAAGAAGGCCGCTTCATCGAGCTGACAACTACCTGCACCCAGCCGGCAGCGCTCGGCATCGAAGAAGCGCAGTCTCTGCTGCGATAACATCGGCGGCACTGAAGTGCCCGTGTCGCTGACACGGAATTGCGAGAAAATGACTGCCACCGGGGTCGCGACTGCGCCCCCGTTGGCTGTTTCATTTTGCCTTACTTCTGCTTGGCGGAAACCGCCTTCGCCGCCTGGTCGATCGTGTCGGACACGACCTCCGGCTGGGTCATGAACAGCGCATGGCTCGCCGAAACCTTCGTGATCTTCGCGTTGATGCGCTCGGCCATATGGATCAGCATCGCCTGATCGAAGGCCTTGTCTTCCGTGGCGATCACAGCCCAGCTGGGCTTGCTGCGCCAGGCGGCGTTATTCAACTTTGTGGCAAATGCAGACATGTTGACCGGCACCTGAGAGTCGCGCATGAAGGCGACTTCCTGATCGCTCACATCATGAGCAAACCCCGCCTTGAACTTATCGCGGTTAACATAACCGTACCCGTCCTTGGTGATGTCCAAGACGAATTCCGTTGCCGGTGCAAAGCCCTCATACTGTTGGGCCGTGGTTTCGCCAGCGTCTGGCGAAAGGGCCGAGACATAGACCAGGCCCGCCACTTTGGGATCGATGCCGGCCTCAGTGATGACCGTGCCTCCCCAGGAGTGCCCGACCAGGATTGTCGGACCATCCTGTCGGTCCAGCACCCGCCTGGTTGAGGCAACGTCGTCTTCCAGTGAGGTCAATGGATTCTGGACAATGCTGACGCGGTAGCCGCGTTTTGTCAGGTCTTCATAAACGCCTCTCCAGCCGGCGCCATCGGCGAAGGCGCCATGAACCAGAACAACATTCCTGACGATCTGGTTCTCAGGAATGACGTCTGCGGCATGGGCAGATGCTGTGGTTACAAAGGCGGCGGCGATAGCAGTGATCGAGGTCAAGGTCTTCATCGTAATCTCCTTAAATGTTGCAATAACTATTATTGCGATAACAATAAACTCACATGGATTTTCGGGATCGTCAAGATATTATTTATCGCGATATTGGTCTTTGTCGTAACGCCCTGTATATAAAGGGAAAGGAGTTCGACATGGCCACCAAAAGGAATGATCCCCCGCCTCTTAGCGACCAGCTGTGCTACGCGATCTACAGTGCAGGCATCGCGATCCAGCGCGCGTACAAGCCGCTTCTCGATGAACTGGGCGTGACATATCCTCAGTACCTCGTGCTCAACGTTCTATGGAGCAAAGACGAGCAGACGGTCGGTGCCATCGCGGCCTCGCTGGCGCTCGAATCCAGCACCCTCACTCCGCTTCTCAAACGTCTGGAAGCGTCGGGCCTGCTACAAAGAACGCGAAACGTCAGCAATGAACGCCAGGTCGTTATCGCATTGACCGATGCGGGCAGGGCGCTGCAGCACAAGGCGGGGTGCCTGAGCGATACGCTGCTGGCGGCGTCGACCCAAACGCCAGAAGCGCTCGCGGCACTGAACCGCGACGTGCGAGGCCTACGAAACGCCATCTATTCGCAGATTGGCGGGTGGGACGAGCCTGCGTGAATTTGTCAGACATGCTGGCTGGATGAACGGTAATGGTGGATCGCATCCCAGTTGGGGATGCGTGCCCGGTCCCTTGGTATGTATTTAGAACTTTCGGCTGACCGAAAGCGTGAAGTTTCTGCCCGCCATCGCCGATACGCCGTCGGCGAGATAAGGGCTGTAAAACTTATCAAAGATGTTTTCGACGCCTGCTCTGACTTCCGTTCCTGCCATAAACCCTTCCTTAGGTGTCCATTCCAGGAGAAGTCCGTGGACGGCATAGCCTCCACTTTCAGGCCTCGCGTAAAAGTACCCGGTACCTTGATAGTAAGGTGTGTGCTTCTGTTCGGCGACAAACTGGCCGGTCCAGCGCAGTGACAGTTCGGAGTCTGGAATTCGATAACCTAGCGAAGCATTCACAGTAAGCGGAGCCATATCGCCTGGATAAGTTTTGCCGCCGTAAATGTCGTTGATCGCGCCCTTGCGTGAGCCATTCATGATGGAAAGACCGAGGCTGCCGAACACGGTGTCCGATTCATAATTCGCCTTCACTTCAACGCCGTAGATACGATAGGATGGCGTGTTCCAATAGAAGGGCACAGGACCTGTCACATTTGCCAGATTGGCACTACCAAATCGTCTGGTGACGGGATCGGTAACGTGATTGTAAAAACCCGATACCGAGGTGGTGAGAGTATCCCCCGAACTCCACACATCGTAAAACTCCTGCGACACACCCACATTGAAGGAGTTATTGCGTTCCGGAAGAAGATCTCTTGATGTTGCAGATGCTTTCGTTGCAATGCTTTGCGACGAATAGAGTTCATCGATAATGGGGGTTCGCATCGCGTAAGCCCAGTCGAGAAAAAGTGTTGTGGAAGGCGTCGCTTCCCAACGGCCGCTCAGGGCTGGGGTGAAGCCATTGTAGGAAACCGCCGAGTAATCATGTCCCGCCAAGGGGTTGTTGTATCTCGGAGCGGCATTCGGTTTGCCTTCCATTCTCACGTGGTCGAAGCGAAGTCCCGGAGTGATGAAGAAGCCATCCGTGACTTCGACTTCATCACGAATGAAGGCTGAGATCGATGTCTGTGTGCCTTCAGGCACGATCCAGGACGCATAGTAGCCGTAGTTGTAGCTTGGATTGCTGCTGTTCGCGACGTCGTACATCCATGCGTCACGATCATGCATGCCGATCTGGATGCCATAGTTCAAGACGTGCGGAGCATTCAGTATTTCTAGCCTGGACGTGTTCTCTGCCTCAAACTTGATGTCGGAGTATTGGGCGTCATTCTCTTGGCCGCCAAGCGAGGCGCTGGGTGTAAATCCCGGGATGATGGGCCGCGTGCGATGGAGGCTCGTGGAAGAAAAGCTTGCCATTGCTTTGAAATTCACGAGGTCGCTTTCGCCGTCATAGCGGTATTTGAGCGTGGCCGAAAAATCATCTAGATCGCGAGCAGCCAACGCACGCAGTCGTGCCTGTTGCCTTCCGTACCGATCGATACTGGACTGACTCACGGCAAGATCGCCACGAACGGCTGCCACTGGCCCCCAATCATCGGAGCGTCCGTAGGTGAGGGAAGCGCGGATTTCGTGACCTTCGTAAGCAGCGCCGCCATTGGCGGTGAATGTTGTGAGCCGGTCATTTGATGCGTCATAAACCTCTCCGCCGCCCACGCGCATATTGCCGCTCTTGCGCCAGGTTCCAGACATCAGCCCGTCATAGGTTACTGGCGTGTCGAAATCTGATTGCCCATAGACCATGACACTCCCTGTTCGCTGATTATTGGCGGTGTGGTAGCTTCCTTTCGTCCATCCTCCAAAGCTTTGGCCGGGCTTCAGCATGTCCTTTGCTGTCTTCGTTTCCATCAGAATGGTGCCGCCGAAACCGCCATTTCCGTAGCGAACCGATGTTGCACCCTTCTGAAGTTCGACGCTCTTGAGGATTTCCGGCTCTATGAAAATGGAACCCTGATCGTAAAGTTCGAAATTTTTCGGAGCACCGTCCAGCAACACCCTGGTATCTGATGGTCTCGCAAACCCGCGTATCACCGTTGTCTGTCCTTGCAATCTTACGCCGCCCGCGGTCGCCACCCCAGGTGTCCTTTGCAACAATTGGGGAAGCGTACTAGCTTGGGAACGTTCGATATCGGCTGAGTCAAATGCGGCATTGCCCGGCGCACTTTCGTTGAACTCCCTACCTCTGATCACAATTGTTTTAAGTGTGGTAGCTCCGTCTGGTGGAGGCTGGACTGGCTCCGATGCCGGCTCGATCTTGATAGTATCCACAGAGATGTATCGATAGGCCAATCCCTTGCCCGACAATAGCGCTTCAAGCGCATGACGCACGTCCATCTGCCCTTTGATCTCCGGGCTCGTCTTGCCTGTCGTAATCGAAGAATCGAAAAGAATTTGCAGCCCCGATTGAGAGCCTAGGCGGTTGATCGCCGAGCTAAGAGAACCTGCTGGAATGTCAAACGCATCCAGCTTCGCTGGCTCTGCAAAGGCATTGCACCCACTCCCAAGCGCAAAACCAATAAGCAACGTCGGCAAGATATAGCTTCGACGTCCCGGTCGAATATTCAGGTGTCCACGGTCCATGGGGAGTCTCCGGATATTGGATGTTTTCATCCCCGGTACGAATGAACATGAGTATTTGGGACATCTTTTTAAGATTTTTTTCTGGCGATATCAGCGCAGGATCGTGAGGTAGGGCGTGAGCTCCAACAGCTTGATATCAAACGCTTTGGCGAAAGACTGAAGAGCCTTGTGAGGGTCGCTCATATCGAGGGTCCCAGAGACTATTTTGCTACGCAGTTCGCGGTTTGCGACCAGGATCTTTCCCGGCAAGTACCTACCGACGGTCTCGATAACGTCTGGAAGAGGCTGCTCGTCGAATACCAACCTGCCGCTTTCCCATTCAGTGACGGACTTTGAGTCGACAGGAAAGGTCTCGCTAATTCCGGAGGCTGAGGCAAAATTAACGCCCTCGTTCTCCTTGACGACTTTCACCTGATGCTCATCGTTAAGGCGCACAGCGACACTGTGTCTGATGACAGCAACCCTTGTTTCGCTCTCCAGCATGTTGACGTCGAAGGCTGTGCCCAAAGCTGTCACGGTCGCACCGTCGGCCTCGACGACGAAGGGTCTTGTCGGGTCTGGCGTAACGTCGACAAGCATCTCGCCGCGCATCAAAATGACACGCCGTTCGTGTTGCGAAAACTGAAACGCTATCGCTGAGTCAGCGTTCAGCACGAGATTGGAACCGTCAGGGGCTCTGAAGGATGCTCGCTGAGCAACGTCCGTGACGTGATCCGCCCGTAAGGTTATCAGCGCATCCGACATGTAAAGATACGAGCCCGCAGCTATCCCAGTCATGACAATGATGGAGGGGAGAACCGTCTTCGAAGGTGGCTTGGACGGAAGAGGAAATCCAAAGTCGCTTTGCGCCGCCGAGAGCCGCTTCGCATCGCCTACGAGACAACGCACACGTTCATAGGCTTTCGCATTGCTCTGGTCTCTGGCTAACCAGGCGTCGAAATCCTTTTTCAACTCTTCGTCGTTGGGCCGGTCTCGCAATTCCAGAAGCCAATCAATTGCCCCCTCTTCGGCATTGCCCGTAAGATCTGTGCGATCCGTCAAAGTGTCGGCTCCAGTCTTTGGAGGCAGTGCAAATAAGCCTTTCGCAAATGACGATCGACCATATTCTTCGTAAGTCCGCTCTTCTTAGAGATCTCAGTCGATGTCAGTCCTCCGACTGCACTTGCGAGAAACACCCGGCGACGCTGTAAAGACAACTCCATGATTGCCTGTTCCAGAATGACGAGCCTCAGGCCAATGTCCGCGGTGTCTTCAGCGCTCTGGCAAGCGTCCGCTACAGTCGCGGCCTCTTCGGAGTTACCAGCGAACAGTCGCTTTTCGAAGTTTGCCCTTCTGAAGTGGTCTATGCCCAGATTGATGCAGGCGCGAATGAGGAATGCTTTTACTGCCGACTGGTTTTCCGGCAGTCGCGGTTTCCCCATCAGCCGCACATAAATATCGTGAACTATATCCTGCGAACCGAGAGGCGTGTGTCCTCGCTTGCGCATAGCGCGGCAAAGGTCGTCGTAATAGGCTTCCATTGCTGCGTTGATCTGAGACTGAGAAGCAGGTTTGCTCCACATGGGTGGTATCCGACTATTCGCTGAGTTGCGCTCTCATAGAACGGAAATGACGCATCGGCAATTAAATATGACTAAAAATATCATGTTATTTTGTTGTTCACCTTTGGAGCGATTCACCAGGCTTTTACGTCTTCACAAGCCTCGCCCTTTGCTCTAGAAGCCCAGCGGTAATCCGGTCGCAGCCCACCCGGTCAAAACAAGGGATCTCAAATTATGAAAACGATCGTCATCTGCTCCGGCGGATTGGACTCCGTTTCGCTTGCGCATAGAATTGCAGCGGAACACGAACTTCTTGCTCTGCTGTCTTTCGATTATGGTCAGCGCCACAGAAAAGAGCTGGACTATGCAGGTGCCTGTGCCGCCCGCCTTGGTGTGCCGCATCACATCATCGACATTCGCACCATCGGCGCTCATCTCACCGGCTCGGCTTTGACCGACGATGTCGAGGTGCCGGATGGGCACTATGCGGAAGAGACCATGCGCTCCACCGTGGTGCCGAACCGCAATGCCATCATGCTCACCATTGCCTTTGGTCTGGCGGCTGCGCAGCAGGCGGATGCGGTGGCGATTGCCGTTCATGGCGGCGATCACTTCATCTATCCGGATTGCCGTCCGGGCTTTATCGATAGCTTCAACACCATGCAGGCCCATGCGCTGGAGGGCTATGCCAAGGTAGAGCTTTACGCACCTTACGTCATGGTCTCCAAGGCGGATATCGTCACCGATGGGGCAAAGCACGACACACCCTTTGGCGAAACCTGGTCTTGCTATAAGGGCGGCGAGCGCCATTGTGGGCGATGTGGCACCTGCGTCGAGCGGCGCGAGGCCTTTCATCTGGCTGGCGTGGCTGACCCTACCGATTACGAAGACCCGGATTTTTGGGCGGCGGCCACCAGTGCCTATGCGGCGCGGGAGGTGCGTTGATGTTTCGCATCACCAAGGAATTTCACTTCTCCGCCTCGCATCAACTCAAAGGCCTGCCCGCCGATCATCAATGTGCGCGGCTGCATGGCCACAACTACATCGTCGAGGTGGAGCTTTCCGGCGAGGCATTGAACGAGCACGGCTTCATTCGCGATTACCACGAGCTCGCGCCGCTGAAGCGCTATATCGACGACTGCTTCGACCACCGGCATCTGAACGATGTTCTCGGCCATGACATGGTGACCGCGGAACGGCTGGCGCAGCATTTCTACGATTGGTGCAAGGGTCGGCTTCCCGAGACGAGTGCAGTGCGCGTCAGCGAGACCGCCAAGACATGGGCAGAGTACCGGCCGGCGGCTGCGCGATGAGTGCGGCTGTTGATGCGCCGCGCGACCCGCCGATCCGGGTCAGCGAAATCTTCGGTCCGACCATTCAGGGCGAGGGGCTGCTGATCGGTCTACCGACTGTCTTCGTTCGCACCGGCGGCTGCGATTATCGCTGTTCCTGGTGCGATACACTGCATGCGGTGGATAGCGACTATCGGGATGACTGGAAGCCGCTCTCCGTCGAGGCGATCTGGGCGGAGGTCGTTAGGCTGTCTGGCGGCAAGCCGATCACCGTTTCGTTGTCCGGCGGCAATCCTGCGATCCAACCACTTGGACCGCTGATCCAGAAAGGTAAGCGCGAGGGATACCGCTTCGCGCTCGAGACGCAAGGAAGCATCTGCAAGGACTGGTTTGCCGATCTGGATTATCTCGTGCTCAGCCCCAAGCCACCCTCCAGCGGCATGGAGACGGACTGGCAGGCCTTCGAGAACTGTCTGGGGGCCGCCGGAACGGAACCCCAGCTTGCGCTGAAGGTCGTCGTTTTCGACGACGCCGATTTTGCCTATGCGCGCGAAGCCGCCTCGCGCTTTCCCTCCCTTCCGGTATATCTTCAGCCCGGCAACCACACCCCGCCACCACCCGATGACGATGATGCGCGCGTCGATGTTGACGGCATTATGGATCGCATGTTGTGGCTGGTGGAAAAGGTCGCATCGGAGCGCTGGTTCGAAGCGCGCGTGCTGCCTCAGCTTCACGTTTTGCTGTGGGGCAATCGCCGCGGCGTCTAACGCGTGGCGCGCAAATCGGTAACTGGATCTCGCGGTCTCGTCATCCCGATAAGCCAGAACCGCGAGCGTGCTGACAGAAGGCATAAGATGGAGCCGGCTTCACGTCGCGATCGCTACAATGCGCGTCTGCGTCATAACGATTCGTCAAATTAAAGTGTAGTAAAGTTGGTACCTAACGGACATGGTTTGCCGCTATGAGGAGGAACGTAGCGTCGGCTGATGCGTTAGGTTGAAACTTCGAATGGGAGGAAGCCATGTTCGATTTTTTGAAGCCAATTCACACGATTGTTGAGAATGACGAGGAGACCGGCACCTATGCCGATGCCTTGCTTCAGGTTCCCGAGTTGCAGTTGACCAATGCGGCGCACGAATATGGCCATGACGCCCATACGCGCGATTATGGCGATCAGCGCGAGATCGCGCGCAGCTCACTTGGATTTGTTTGAGTTTGAAAAAAGCGGGCAACCCTTCCACGGACTAGGACGTTACAACGTCATGTCAGGAGAGCGGGCAGTTTGGTCTTGAGAATGGACCGATCCGGCGAACACAGTGGACCGGAAGGCGATTTCTGGAGACCAGCTGCCCGCACACATTTGGAGATAAGACGCGATGGGTATTGTCCCGACAGAGCCAGATCCCACGACGCCGCTAATCCCGCCGCAGCCTGAAGTCCCTCCAATCCAGGAGCCAGAGCCCGACCGCCTGCCGGACGAGGCGCCCAATCCCAACCCCGATGAGAACGATGAGCCACCGATGGTGGTTTAGGCTGGACGACTGAACGGCTTGCTGAGATGCAGTGAGCCATTGGCGCCGAAACGCCACGGCAGGTCCACAGCCTTCGTAATGCCGATGCGCGGCCCGGCGACGATCTCTGGATCGGTCTCACTTGGACGGAGGAGGACCGGTTGCTCAAACACAGACATTCCATCGGCGTCGCCTGTGATCGCGAGCGCTTGGCAGAGTTTGCCCGGACCGGAGCATAGGTTCCGCAACACATCAGTTCCGCGTCTCATCTTCATCAGGTCCACGCCCGTTTGAGGTTCAAGCGCGCGGATCAAGACCGCCGAGCCAGAGGTGCACACGATGTTGGCGCACCAATGAATTCCATAGGAGCGGTAGACGTAGAGGTGTCCTGGCGCACCAAACATGACGCGATTGCGCAACGTTGGCCCGTTGAAGCTGTGTGAGGCGGGGTCGTCAGGTCGATAGGCCTCTGTCTCAACGATGATGCCGCCGGTGTTGTGAAAGCGAAATTCCATCCCGATCATTGCCCTGGCAACGACCACCGCATCCCTATCGAAGAAATCCTTGTTCATCCCGGCATGGTGACGCGCGCAGGCGCCGGGAACAACCCGTATTTTATCCAGTTTAGTGAATAAGCCACTCGTTCTGGCTAAACGCTACTGCCATCAATAGGAGACCGCCAATGGCGCAGGAAAAAGTTGCACTCGTCACCGGCGCGGGATCCGGCATTGGTCGTGCCTCCGCCCTTGCTCTTGCCAAGGATGGATATGCCATCGGTGCGCTCGGGCATACTGCCGATGAACTGGAAAAGCTCGTTGCCGATATCGAGAAGGATGGCGGCGAGGCGCTGACGTTGGTTGCCGACGTCGCGGACGAGGCTGCAATGGATGAGGCCGTCACCCGGCTTGCTGAAAAATATGGACGGTTGGACGTTGTGGTGGCGAATGCCGGCATCAACGGCGTATGGGCTCCGATCGATGATCTGAAACCGGAAGAGTGGGACAAGACCATGACCGTCAATCTTCGGGGCACCTACATGACCCTCCATAAGACGGTGCCGCATCTGAAGGCTGCCGGTGGCGGATCGATCGTTATCATCTCATCCATCAACGGCACACGCACCTTCACGTCGCCGGGCGCCACTGCCTACTCAGCCACTAAGGCAGGGCAGCTTGCGATGGCGCAGCAACTGGCGCTTGAGCTTGGCCAGTACAAAATCCGTGTCAACGCGATCTGTCCAGGCGCAATCGAGACGAAGATCGACGACAACACCGATATCCGTAGCTCCGATGAAACGGAAATTCCGGTCGAATGGCCGGAGGGCGACATCCCCATCACGGGCGGGGAGGCGGGTCTGAGCGAGGACGTCGCCGATCTCGTAGCGTTTCTGGCGAGCGACAAGTCGCGTCACATCACCGGTACGCCGGTCTGGATCGATGGCGGTCAGGGACTTTTGCGATAGAAGGACTGCCATTCGTCGCGCTCACGTCGTTGTGTGTCTATGATTAACGGACTCGTAACGGAAATTCACGACTCTTTGTCCATTCGGGTGATTGCCGTCATGTGGTCACCTTCTTTAGTTAGTCACGCGACAAAGAGACGGGCAAGACGTTCCATGAGCACTTCGGCAAAATCGGGTTTCGTAGCGACGAAGCTTCGAGACATCATGATCGCATCGGCGCGCGCCGCAGCTGTCGTTGGGCTGTGTGCGTCGCTTGCTGCCTGTACGTCCATGGGGTTCGACAGCGCGTCGAAAGAGCCGCCTAAATTATCCTCCAAGGTTGCTGCCGCCATGTCTGCCAAGGGCATGAAGCCGGAAAGCCCCGTGCTTGTGAGGATTTTCAAGCAGGAAAGCGAGCTGGAAGTCTGGAAGGTTGACAAGACCGGTAACTACGCCCTGTTCAAGGCCTATCCGATGTGCCGGTGGTCCGGCAAGCTTGGTCCCAAAACCAAGAGCGGGGATCGACAGGCGCCTGAAGGTTTCTACCATGTCTCCTCCAGCATGCTGAACCCGAACTCGCAATATTATGTCTCTTTCAACCTCGGCTATCCGAACCGGCTTGAATCGGCGCTCGGCTATACGGGTGAAGCGCTGATGGTGCATGGCGCCTGTTCTTCGTCTGGCTGCTACGCCATGACGGATGCGCAGATTGGCGAGATCTATGCGATCGTCGAGCGTGCCTTGAAGGGCGGCCAGGATCGCTTCCAGGTTCAGGCCTATCCGTTCCGCATGACGGCGAAGAACATGGCGGCTTACAAGAATGATCCGAACTTCCCCTTCTGGCGGACGCTGAAGGATGGCTACGACTATTTCGAAGTCACTCGCCGTCAGCCAAAGGTCTCGGTCTGCGGTCGCCGCTACGTGTTCAACACGGAATTTGCCGGTGGCGAGCCGGCCGATCCGCTGGCAGCCTGCCCACCCGCTGTCAATCAACTTGACCCGCAAGTGGCCTCGCGGCTCGACGTCGAGAAGCAGAAGCTCGATGTTGCCATGGCCGGTGGAACTTCAAGCGTCATGAACGCTTATGTCGATGGCGGGATGCATCCAAGCTTCCGCGCTATTTTGAAGAACAGCGGTGCAAAGGACATGGCGGGTCGTGTTTCCGGCACGAAGTATCCGATCAGCCGCCCGGAAGCAGCGCTCGCCGACCCGTTTTCCGGAGCACGATGACGATGGCACCGGCCTGAACATCGGAACCGATTTCGGCAGGCACGATGCATGGATTTAAGAAGGTGGAGTGTCTTTTGGCCGTCCAATGGGACGCACGGCGCTCCAGTTGATGAGGATTTGGATTGAATAAGCATGAAACGACACGCCGAAGCTTTCTGTTCGGCACCGGCGGACTGGCCCTGACGGCACTGGCAGGATGCACCACCACGCCGCGCGAGACGGTAGAAACACGCCCCAGAGTCGATCCTTATTATGCCGAGGTCTACGGACCGAAGCCGGACGAGCAGTTCCCGCTGCCGGCGATCCCGTACCAGAAAATCGATCCGCAATTTTACCGCCAGATGGTCGAGAACCCGACCGGCGAACGGCCCGGAACCATCGTTGTCGACACGGCTAACCACTTCCTCTACCTCACCTATGAAAACAACCAGGCGATGCGTTATGGTGTGGGCCTGGGGCGTGCCGGCTTTGAGTGGGCGGGCAGGGGTGTCATTCAGTATAAGCGCCAATGGCCGCGCTGGACGCCGCCCGATGAGATGATCGCGCGCCAGCCGGAACTTGCGCCTTACAGCTCCGCGAACGGGGGTATGGCCCCGGGTCTGATGAACCCGCTTGGAGCACGCGCGCTTTACATCTTCAAGGACGGCCGCGATACGATCTACCGACTGCATGGTTCGCCGGAATGGTGGACGATCGGCAAATCCGTTTCGTCCGGCTGCGTCCGCCTGATGAACCAGGATATTGTCGACCTCTACAATCGTGTGCCTGACGGCACCCCGATCGTTGTAACGTCGCTTGCTCCGCCGTCACAGGTGATGGCTGGTGCGCCTGCGCCGCAGATCGTTGCTGGTTTGCCGGGTACTTACTAAGTGAAAAGAGCGTCGCCGTATCAGGCAGGCGGCGCTTCCCATTCCACGCAGATGCGTGTTCCGGAATGCGCCTGAACGCTGCTCTGCTCGACCGTCGCCTTCAGGCTCTGGGCCATGGCAGAGATGAGCTTTGTGCCAAGCCCGGTGCCTTGCGGCTTCGGCTTGCTTCCCATCCCTACACCGTCATCTTCGACTGTTAGTTGCAGCTTGCCCTCGCGAATTTTGAGCGAGATGCGGATATCGCCATCACTGGTGGGGTAGGCGTATTTCAACGAGTTCGTCGTAAGTTCGGTCACGATCACGCCGAGTGCCACCGCCTGGTCGGGGGCCGCGCTGATCGTCTCCATGTCTGTCTTGATGCGAATGCGCTCATTATCCGGGCCGGATTTCGCCAGCTCGTTGATGATGGAAGAGAGATAAGCGTCAAGGTCCACCACACCCATATTGTCGGCGGTATAAAGACTGCGATGGACGCCGGCGATGGCCGAAATTCGGTTCTGCGTTTCCGATAGAACAGTGCGCGCCTCTTCGCTGGAGGCCGCGATCATCTGCATGCGGATCATTGCCGAGACCAGCGAAAGGCTGTTGGCGATGCGATGGTTCATCTCTTTTGCCATCAGCTCGGCGCGTTCCTTGGCGCGCACGAGAAGACGCTCCGCCTCTTCCTTCTCCTTGCGAAGCTGGAAATTGGCGCAGACCTGCTCGATGGAGGTCAGAAGCAGTGGGAAGAAATCGTCGGCGACCGTCTTGATGACGTAGTCCGCAGCGCCCGCCTTCAATGCGTCGATTGCGATCTGTGCCTCGCTTGCGCCGGTGACATAAAGAACGGGCGTATCGCGGCTGCGGTCGCCGATGGCATTAAGGAATTGCAGGCCGGTGCCGGTTACAAAATAATGGTCCAGCACCACGGCGTCGAATGTCCCGGCATTGAATTTCTCAAGCCCAAGGACGACGGACGGTGCATGGTCGACCTGAACGCCGTGCCGACCCAACACGCGTGTAGCGAGCCGCGCGACAGTGGGATCATCATCGACATAAAGTATATGCACCGCGTTTACGCCTTTATGGAACCTGTATCACCGAGAAGAAGAGGCCGAGGTTTCTGATCGCGGTGGCAAAGCCTTCGTAATCGACCGGCTTGGTGATATAGACGTTTGCACCGAGATCGTAGCACTTCTGGATTTCAGTCTCGTCGTCCGTCGTCGTCAACACGACCACAGGCAGACGCTTGGTATGCTCGTTGCTCTTGATCTGCTCCAATATCCTGATTCCGGACATATCGGGAAGATTAAGGTCGAGAAGAACGAGAATGTAGCGGTCCTTGCTGACGAGGCCATCGCGGTTCGGTCCGAGAATGTAGTCCAGCGCCTTGTTGCCAAGCGTGAAGGGCACGATCTCGTTGTTGACGCCGGCGCGCCGAACGTTCTTCTCTATCAGGCGGGCATGCCCCTCATCGTCTTCGATCATGACGATCGTGACTTCCTGGCCGGTTATTTTCATGTGTCGTTACCTCGTGTGATTTTCCGCAGATCAGTTGGCAAGGTCAGATGGAATGTACTTCCTTTGCCAAGTTCCGAGGCGACGGTAATGTCCCCGCCTAAATTTCTTATTAGCGAACGCACGTGCGCGAGTCCAATGCCCTCGCCCTGCTGGTCCTGATCGCCGGCGCGTCTGAAGAGTTCGAAGATCCGCTCCAGGTCTTCTTCCGCAATACCACGTCCGTTATCGGTAATGTCGAGCCGCACGATACCACGTCCCTGCGGCAGGATGCGCGCTGAAATGTGCAGCGGACGACCTTTCATCTGATACTTGACGGCGTTGTCGAAGAGATTGCCGAGGATCTGATCAAGCGAGATCCTGTCGCTGATGACGGTGAAGGGCTGCACATTCACGTCGATCTCGCCGTCCACTGCAGAGACCTGGTGCTGAACGCTTGCGCCCGCTACCGCCAAAAGCTCTCTCAGATCGACCTTCTCCGCCTGCAGCTTGCGGCGGCCATCGCGGGAAATCTTCAGGATGGCATTGATCAGCTGATCCATCTTGCGGGTGGACGAGCGAATGAAACCGATTGCTTCCGGCAGGTCTTCCTTGACAGCTAACCGTGCGTCTCTGATCTCGTTTTCCGAGAGCGTGGCACCATCGGCCAGCACATAGCTTTCGATAGGTTTCAGCGAGGCTTCGAATTCAGACAGAAAGCCCATAATGTTGACGAGCGGCGCACGCAGGTCGTGCGTCACGATATAGGCGAAGCGCTGTATTTCCTGATTGGCGCGTATCAAGTCACGGGTGCGCTCGTTGACGCGTTCTTCGAGGCCACGATTGAGTGAATCGACCTCCTCGCGAGAGCGCATCAGTTCGCCTACATATTTCGCGATCAGAAAAAGAGCGCCACCCACAACCGCGATGATAGCGATAGCGCCGCCGATCGTCACCCAGCGAAGATTGTCCGCCGCTTGCAACTGATCGTTGACAATGACGCGAAGCCGATCATCCGTGACATCCTGAAACTCATCCAGCGTGTTGCGGATCTCTTGCATGTAGATGAGGCCTGTATCGGCGCGGACGATATCGATCGCCTCATCAATCCGTCCCGCATTCACAAGATCAATCGTGCGACCGATTTCGGCGATTTTGGCATCGATGGCGGTCTGAAGAACAGGAAGCTTTCCAGTATAGATCGGCTTGTTCTGAACGCTGGCCACAAGCCGCTCACGCTTTTCCGCCAGCGTCTGCAAGGCTTCCCTATATGGAGCGAGATAATCTTCCCTGCGGGTCAACAGATAACCGCGCTGACCGGTCTCCGCGTCCTGAATGGTGGTGAGTACGTCCAAAATTGCCGAGCGGATTCGGCGGAGATCTGCGGTCTCACGGGAATAGTTATCGTTCTTTTCAACGAGCCACAGCGATGCCCCGACCATTCCGATCAACAGGGCTATTCCGAGCCCCAGCATGACCAGGGTTCGCCTGACAAAAGGAGAGAGTTTGACCAATGACGTCCCCACATCTCAATCGGCACAGTTGCCCGGCATGTCGCAATGCGCAGTTGAAAACGACCTATGCCTATCCTGTTGTTTATGCAAGTTCATGCAGTCTTACCAGCGGGATAGTACGGTTTCGCACAAAAGACTTTGACTGACGTTAGAGTAGTGGAACCAAAATTCCGGGTCCGATGTTGTTGCTGCAAAGCTATACAGTTCTGGAGACCCCGATGAAACGGTTCGCAGCAGGCGCCGCAGCGCTCTTCCTATTGTCAACGACGACTGCCGTTCTGGCGCAAACCTACGAAGTCAGCAGCATCGCGCCGGCCAAGAAAGTCTCATCGAACAGTGGTGTCGCGAAGAAGCCAAAACTGGCGAAGAGAGCGAAAACGGCCGTGGCTGCTAAAACGGACGCCGCACCGAAAGCGGAGATCGCTCCCAAAACTGAGATCGCTGCTACCTACATCGTCGACGTGTCCGGAAAGCGCGTGCGTCTTATCGGGCCAAGCTTTTATCCCGACAACTCCAATGAGGTGGAGTTGGCGGGGCGCAAAGACGCTTTGATGAGGGAAGCAGCCCTGATGGACACTTCCATTTCGACGGCATCGCGGTAGGCTGTTTGCTGCAAGGTGAAGTAATCGTCTTGCATCACCTTGGGGAAATATATGACGGATAACAGGGGAAGCGGGTGGATCAGGCCTGACGATGACGAGTCGCAAAAGGCCACGTTTCCAGAATTATTCTTCGATCTCGTTTTCGTTTTCGCGCTGATCCAGCTTTCCTACACTTTGACGGAAGATTTTGGCGCGACTGCACTCTACGAGGCCGCCATCCTCATTCTAGCGCTGTGGTGGCTGTGGGTGCACATCACATGGCTCACCAATCTGCTGAACACCGATAAAGGGCCTGTCAGGATGTTCCTGTTCGGCCTCATGTTTGCCGGGGTGTTGCTCGCCATCGCCTTGCCCAAGGCGTTCGAGAGCCAGGGGATCATCTTTGCATCGATCTATACGGTGATGCAGCTCTCCCGCTCGCTCTTCGGTCTCTATGTTTTCCATGGTGTCGACCACGGCAACTCCAAGACTTTCGGCAGGATGACCGTATGGCTGGTGGTTTCCAGCTTTTTCTGGATTGCCGGCGGGCTGACCGATAGCTTGACCTATCGCTTGATCTTGTGGACGGTCGCGATCGCCACCGAATATATCGGGCCGCTCGTGCGGTACTATGTTCCTGGCGTACGTGCCCATGACGACGAGCAGATTCTTCTTTCGGGCGAGCACCTTGCGGAGCGATGCGCGCTGTTCGTCATCATCTGCCTTGGTGAAACGATCCTCACGACAGGCAAGACGGCGACGGAATATATGAATTCCGGCCTGACTTTCGTGGTGTTCTGTGCGGCCTTCCTCAGCACCGTCATCATGTGGTGGATATATTTTCACCATGGGCAGGAGCAAGCCTCGGAAAAAGCCGAGGAGACGGCCGAGCCGGAGAAAATCGTCCAGAACCTCTTCAACTACGGCCATCTGCCCATCGTCGCAGGTATCATCCTGACGGCTGTCGGCGAGGACTTCAGTCTTTCAAACAGCCATGATCCCGCGACGCTCAGAGAGTCGCTGGCGATCATGGGCGGGCCGATCCTGTTTTTGCTCGGCAATATCGGCGTTAAGGTTGCGGCATCCCATGTGAGGCCGGTGTCGCACTTCGTCGGTGTGGGTGTACTGGTGGCACTCCTCTTCGTCCCAGACGTGCCGCTTTATGGTCTGCAGATTGCCAGTGCAGCCATCCTGTTGCTCGTTGCGATCTGGGAGTATGTGGCGCTTCGCAAAAATGCCGAGACGATGGGATAGGCTGGCGTTTAAGCTTCTCACGCCTCAATCAAGGCTCGGCATGACGTCATGCTTGCGGAAGGTCGGTAATGCCTCAGACCGACGTTCGATTGCGACAATCAGACTTTGCGCCGGCGTCGAGAGCGGCACGCCGGTTGCGGTGATGACGCCCCAGTAAAATGGAACATGGAAATCGAGCGGAAGGACAGTCAGTCCTTCGATCGGCAGGCCCGTCAGTGTTACGGACTCAACGATACCGATACCGAGGCCGCTTCTGGCGAGCGCCAGCGAGACGTAACTCGTATTGCTGTCGATAATGCCAGCCGGTTCGACGTCGTGATGGTTCAACGCCTGATCGATCCGCCTGCGCAATCGGTAAGGGTTGGCAGAGGTCAACAGGCGGCGTTCCCTAAAGTCCGAGGCTGTGATCACGTGCCGCTTTGCCAGAGGATCGTCGCTGGCGATGACGGCAACATAGGAAACCTCGCCGATCCAGTGGACGTCGACACCCGGATTGTCAAAAGGCAGGCTCGCGATGCCGACCTCTGCGGTGCGCGCGACAATGGCTTGGACGACATTTTACGACGTCATGATCGACAGATGGATGTCCAGCGGGAACCCGCGGTCTGGAAGATCGGCAAGAGCAAGTGGTGCGATACCGGCCGCCAGTGCAGGAACGGCAGCCAGCCGCACGGTGCCGGCCTGATCATTGGCAATGTCGTAAGCGGTCTGGCTGATCGTCTTCAGCCCGTTCAAAAACAGCTCCGCTTGAACAAACAACGCACTGCCTTCTTCTGTAGGCGCGATGCGCGGCCCATTCCGATGCAGCACAGGGAAACCAAGTTCGCTCTCGAGGTCCTGGATCAGCCTTGTGACCACCGGTTGCGACTTGCGGAGCGCCTGGGCAGTACCCGTCATGCTGCCAATCGACATGACCGCAACAAACGCTTCGAGCTGGCGCGCATCAAGGTAGTCCAGTGGCATCGAAACTCCTGAAGTCGCCACTATCGATAAAGGCTTCTATCATGGCCTTGTAAGGATTTATATCGATCCTGTTATCAGCGAGCCACTCCTGATTGTAGTAGGTTGCGGCGTATCGGTCACCGCTGTCGCATATCAGCGATACGAGCGAACCCTCCCGTCCTTCCTTCATCATCGCTGCCGCAATCCAGCACACACCGAAGAAATTGGTGCCGGTGGAGCCACCGACGCGCCGGAAGAGGCGCTCTGAGAGGACATGCATGGCAGCGATCGATGCTGCGTCCGGTATCTTGATCATGTGATCGATGACGCCGGGAATGAAAGAGGGCTCGACGCGCGGGCGGCCCACGCCCTCGATGCGTGACGGTGTCGAGCAGGTGACGTTTCGGTCTCCCGACATATAGGATTGGTAAAAGGCCGAGTGCTCCACGTCCACCACACATAGCCGGGTCGGAAGATTGCGATAGCGGATGTAGCGTCCGATCGTGGCGGAGGTGCCTCCGGTGCCGGCATTCATCACCACCCATGATGGCTCAGGATGCTCTTCGCTCTGCATCTGGTCGAAGATGGATTCGGCGATATTGTTGTTGCCACGCCAATCCGTTGCACGTTCGGCATAGGTGAACTGGTCGAGATAATGGCCCTGCGCTTCCGCAGCCAGCTTCTCCGCAACGGTATAGACTTCGGAAGGGCTGTCGACGAAATGACAGCGACCGCCGAAGCGCTCGATGGCCTCTACCTTCTGGCGGCTGGTTGAGTGCGGCATGACGGCGATGAAGGGCAGGTCGAGCAGATGCGCGAAATAGGCCTCGCTGACCGCGGTGGAGCCGGACGAGGCTTCTACCAGCGTCGTTCCCTGGCGGATCTTTCCGTTGCAGATTCCATAGAGGAACAATGAGCGGGCGAGGCGATGCTTGAGGCTGCCGGTCGGGTGCGTCGACTCGTCTTTCAGATAAATCGATATGCCGCGCAGGCCGTTAAAAACGGGCTTCACGAGATGGGTATCAGCTGAACGGCGTCCATCACCTTGCAGAATGCCGATGGCACGACGCGCCCATTCGCGGTCTTCGCATGCCGGCAGCGGGGTGATTGGAGGCGTTGAAAGACACTCATGCATGGCAGTTGAGCTCCATCTGGCCCGACCGGCTTGCTGTGCGCGATGCCTCGTTCAAATATTTTATCGAAGCGACAGTTTCCATAAAAATATGCTCCCATGAATAGATATGGAAGAAGAATGTTCCATGGAATCGTCCTATCTTAGAACGATGGTTTTGCAAAGCGGGTGGAGGCCAGCAGCGCACACCGCACCGCCAAAATTTAGCGCCCTGTGATCGGATTGGCCTTCCAGAGCCGTCTCAGATGGCGATAGCGTTAGGCCGTGCCGTCCACCAGAACAAAGGGCTGTCCCCTCGAGCATGTTTCAATGCGCGCATCCACCCGATAGATATCGCGCAGCATGGCAGGCGTGATGACATCTTCGGTCGCGCCACTCACCACCATCTGGCCCCCGGCAATCACGAGGGTATTTTCGCAGTAGCGTAGCGCATGGTTCAGATCGTGAAGCGCAATCAACACGATCATGCCCTCGCGACGGGCGAGGCTTGAGATGAAGTCCAGCACTTCCACTTGCCGATGAAGATCGAGCGCTGAGGTCGGTTCGTCCATCAACAGCACTTCCGGCTTGCGAACCAGTGCCTGCGCCAGTGACACGAGCTGACGCTGGCCGCCGGACAGTTCGCCAAGTCCGCGGAAGGACAGGTTGTCGATGTTGAGCGCCTTCAGGATCGCGTCGATCTCGGCAAGTTCGTCGTCGCGAACTTTCCAGCCGCTTCCCTGCTTGGCAGAAAGCAGGATGGATTCGTAAACCGTGAGCACCGCATTGGCGCCGGTGTCCTGCGGCATATAGCAGATGGTCTTCGGCCCTTGCTCCGTTTGAGATAGCGTCACCACGCCGGGGCCGGAAATCAGGCTGGCAATGCGCTTGAAGAGCGTGGATTTTCCGGCTGCGTTCGGGCCGATGACAGCCGTGACGCTCCCTGCGCGGAGCATATCCATAGTGACATTGGAAAGAACGGTGGTGCGTCCGTATTTCGCGCCGACATCCTGTAGAGCCAAGGCTACCATGCGCGTCTCCTGTTAGAAAAGATCAGGATGAAGAAGAAGGGTACACCAACGAGAGCCGTAATCACCCCGATTGGCAGAACGGCGCCTGGGATCAGCATCTTGCTGACGACGGAGGTGACAGAGAGAAGAAGCGCGCCGCAGATGACCGAGCCGGGCAGGAAGAAACGCTGGTCCTCACCCACCACCATGCGGGCAATATGCGGGCCGACGAGACCAACGAAGCCGATCGTGCCGACGAAGGACACCGGAATGGCGGCCAGCAGGCTGACGGTCAGCATGGTCTGGAGGCGCAGGCGACGGACGTTGACGCCCATGCTCGCAGCCTTGTCATCGCCAAGGCGGAGCGCCGTCAAAGCCCAGGCATTCTTCATGAAGAGCGGCACGGTCAGCACGAGAATGGCGGCAGTCACATAGACCTTAGCCCATGTTGCCTTGGTGAGGCTGCCCATGGTCCAGAAGACGACCGCTGCGAGTGCCTGTTCGGAGGCGAGATATTCCAGAAGTGAAAGGGCCGCATTGAAGGTGAAAACCAGTGCGATGCCGAGAAGCACGATGGTCTCGACGCTGACGCCGCGCATGGTGGACGCAAAGTGAATGAAGAGGGCCGCCAGCATCGCCATCAGGAAGGCGTTGATCGGTACCATATACTCCACCGCGCCTGGGAAGATCGCAATGCCGCCGACAAGCGCCAAAGCAGCGCCAAAGCTTGCCGCTGCCGAGATGCCAAGCGTGAAGGGGCTGGCGAGAGGGTTCGAGAGGATGGTCTGCATCTGCGCGCCCGCGACAGAAAGAGAGGCGCCGACGGTGACCGCCATCAAGGCAATCGGCATGCGAATGTCCCAGATAACCACGCGAAGCTGGTTGGCAACCGCCGCCGGATCGAAGATAGCGCTTACCACGTCTGAAAGCGTGTAACGCGCCGGCCCCAGCGCCATGTCCGTCGCAATGCTGAGGCACAAAGCTAGAAGAAGACCGACGAGGATCAGTATGCGGCGGCCGGCAAGGGCGCGGTATTGATGCCCTCCGGTCGTCTCCATGGGCGTTTGGGTGACGGAAGCCATTTTAGTTCACGCCTTTTTCGAGGGAAACGAAGTAGCCGGGCTTGTAGCTGATTGGCAGGAATTTCTTGTGGAAGTCGTCGAAATTCTTCTCCGGATCGAGATTGGCAAAGAGATCGGGATGAAACCACTTGGCAAATTGCTGGATGGGGAAGAACTCGTAAGGGGCGCCATAGAACTGGTGCCAGACGGCGTGGACATTGCCTTGCTTGACTGCCGTCAGTTCAGGAAACGGCGTGCGGGTCATCAGCTTGGCGAGACGCTCCCGCGCCAGTGTCATATCGGCGCCGCGGCCAACAGGCACGAACTGGTTGATATCGGATTCCGCCGCCCAGTTGGAGCCCGTAACGATGATGTGGGCTGGATCGGAGACGACGAGTTGCTCCGGGTTGAGATCACCGAAGGTGGTCTTGATCACGTCAGACGCAATATTGTGGCCACCGGCCTCCTCAACCATCGCGCCGAAATTGACCGGGCCGAAGGTGCGGCAGCAGGTGTTTTCGCCTGAGATACCCGGGGCGCGCTCTATGAAGACACCAGGACGTTTCAGATCCTTCACGGTCGCCAGCTTATCGGTCACCAGCGCGATCTGCTGGCGGCGATAGGCCATGAATTCATCTGCGCGCTGCTCGGCACCGAAAATTTGTCCAAGGGCGCGGATCGAACGTTCGGTGTTCTTGTCCGGGTCGAGCCGGAAATCGAGATAGACAACCTTGATACCGGCAGCGGCGGCCTTCTCTTCAAAGCCGCTTTCCTTTGCGCTTTGCTCGGCCTCCAGGTTCAGCGTGATCACATCCGGAGACAGTGCAATAGCGGCTTCCAGGCTGAACCCGCCTTGCGGCAGATAACCGAAGCGGGGCAAATCCTTGATCTGCGGAAAGCGCTCGACATAGGCCGTGTAGCTATCCGGGTCCTTCTTGATGAGATCGTCCCGCCAGCCGACAACCGTGTCAAACGTTTTGTCGCCCTTAAGCGCCGCGACAACGTGAACCTGCCGGGCTTCGCCGAGGATCACCCGCTTTGCAGGCAGATCCATCTCGACGGTGCGACCGGCTGCATCGACGATCTGCGCCGACAAGGCCGGAGAGGAGAGCGTCGCAAAAAGGATGGTTGCAATGGTGCCAAGCGTTTTGAAAATCATGGGATGACCCTCTTTTAAAAACAGCATGGCGAGGCGGAGAGAGGCCGCCTCGCTTCGTTCGTTTCTGGCCTGGTTCGGGCCATTGTCTTCTCTGTTTTACGTGTCGTTTTTCAGAGACACGAAGTAGCCGGGCTTGTATTCGAGCGGCAGGAAACGCTCATGCAGTTCCTTGAAGGTCGCCTCAGGCTCGAGATCCTTGAAGAGATCGGGATGCAGCCACTTGGCAATCTCCTGGATCGCGACGAACTGATAGGGGTTGTTGTAGAACTGGTGCCAAATGGCGTGAACATTGCCGTTCGCGACCGCCTTGACGCCGGTAAAGCCCGGGCGCTTCGTCAGCGCTTCCAGCTTGCGGCGCGCTTCCTTTAGATCCGCACCGTAACCGACGCCGACCCAATTGCCGCCGGGCACATAAGCGTCCCACTTGCCACCGGTGATGATGATCTGGTCCGGATTGGAGGCAATGATCTGCTCGGGATTGACCGTGCCGAAGGTGCCGGGAATGATGCCCTTGGCCATGTTGATGCCACCGGCGATCTCGACCATCTTGCCGAAATTCTCATTGCCGAAAGACATGCAGCAATCGTCCGAATATCCGCCGGCGCGCTCGACGAAGACGACGGGCTTCTTCGGGTTTTCCTTCTCGAGAACGTCGGTGACGCGTTTGATGCTGTCGGAGCGGAACTTGATGAAGTCTTCCGCGACCGCTTCCTTGCCCATCAGCTTGCCCATAAGACGCATGCTCGGCTCTGTGTTCTCCATCGGCTTTTCGCGGAAGTCGACATAGACCAGCGGAATGCCGACCTTGCCAAGCTTCTCGATATAGCCGGCTTCCTCCGTTGCCGTCTTGGCATCGATGTTCATCAGGATGACATCGGGCTTCAGCGCAACCGCCTGCTCGATATCGAAGGTGCCGTCCTTCATGCCGCCGAACTTCGGCAGCTTGGCGATATCCGGATACTTCGCCAGATAGGCCTCATAGGTTTCCGGATCGGCCTTCGGCAGATCGTCGCGCCAACCGACGACGTGTTCGAAGGGTTTGTTCTTGTCCAGAGCGGCGAGAAAATAGATTTGGCGGCCTTCGCCGAGAATTACGTGCTTGACCGGCACATTGACCTCGACATCGCGTCCGGTGACGTCTTTGACGGTCACTTTTTCAGCAAAAGCAGGCCATACGGTCGAAACCAGAAGGCCCATTGCAAGAACTGCGGATCTGCCTGTAATGCGCATTGAAATAGCTCTCCAATAAAACTTTTGGCGCTTTAAGATTTTATGATTGCGTTCGTCAAGTTTTATCTTTTAGAGCAATTCTCAACTGCAATTGTGAAGGTCGGCCAGCATGGACAGCGCAAATGATTACGGAAGCAACTTTGGTCTGAAGGACGAGATCAAGGCTTATTGGTCCGCTCGCGCTGCGACCTTCGATCTTTCACCCGGACATGAAATCTTTTCCGAGGATGAACGCGCCGCCTGGCATCGTCTTGTGCTGAAGCATCTGGGGCCGGGTGAGGGGAGGCTGGCGCTCGATCTCGCAAGCGGCACGGGCGTCGTCTCCCATCTGATGGACGATCTCGGCTTCCGCGTGACTGGCCTCGACTGGGCAGAGCCCATGCTGGAGCGGGCAAAGGCCAAGGCGAAGAGCCGAAACCGACAGATTGCCTTTCGTATGGGCGATGCGGAAAACACCATGGAGCCGGACGCAAGCTATGATGTGGTGATCAACCGTCATCTCGTCTGGACCCTGGTCGATCCAAAGGCCGCCTTCCGTGAATGGATCCGGGTTTTGAAACCCGGCGGGCAGGTGCTGATCGTCGATGGTGATTTCGTCAATGTCAGCCGCATGGAGAAGGTCCTGAAAGACCTGGCGAACTGGCTGCAAAGGCGCGGGCTTCTCAAGGCCGAAGCGGTGCACATGCCGCCGGATATGGCCGGCACGCATAACAGCATTCTATCCCGCGTATATTTTTCCAATGGCGCCCGTGCCGAGGCGGTGGCAGCATTGCTGCGCGATGCCGGCTTCGAGGACGTGACGATCGACACCGATCTTCGCGATGTTCACAAGAGCCAGGCAAAGAACTGGAATGTCCTGAAGGCTGCGGCCCGTGGCATTCAGCACCGCTACGCGATCTGTGCGCGCAAGCCGGGATAAAAAAGCCCCGGATTTCTCCGAGGCTTGAGGGTCGTGTAATCAGCCGGCCTTGGCCATAGCCTTGGCAGCCATGCGGGCGCGGATCGATTCCACATCTGCCTTGGGCGTCGCCGCAAACAATGTGCGGGTGTAGCTGTGCTTGGGGTCGGAGAAGACCTCGTCGCGGGTGCCATATTCGACCGCTTCACCGAAATACATCACCATAACTTCGTCGGCGATATACTTCACCACCGACAGGTCGTGGCTGATGAAGACATAGGTCAGGCCGAATTCGTCCTGAAGGTCGGCAAGCAGGTTCAGCACCTGTGCCTGGACCGAGAGATCGAGCGCGGAAACCGGCTCATCCAGGACGAGAAGCTTAGGATTGAGCATCAGTGCACGCGCAATGGCGATACGCTGGCGCTGTCCGCCGGAGAACATGTGCGGATAGCGGTTATAGTGCTCGGGGCCGAGACCGACGCGCACCAGCATGTCGGTCGCCTTTTCGCGGCGCTCGGCGGCAGACATTTTGGTGTTGATCAGCAGCGATTCACCCAGCACATCGCCGATCTTCTGGCGCGGGTTGAGTGAGCCATAGGGATTCTGGAACACGATCTGCACCTTCTGGCGCATATCCGCCGTCAGGTGGCCGGGACGCGTGTCCATCTTCTCGCCGTCGATGAAGAGTTCGCCGGATGTGGGCTCGTCGATGAAGGTCAGCATGCGGGCAAGGGTAGACTTGCCGCAGCCGCTTTCGCCGACGATTGCCAGAGTCTTGCCTGTCTCCAGCTTGAAGGACACGCCCTTGACGGCATGGACCGTCTTGCTCTGCTTCAGAAAGCCGCCAGGGATATGATAATCCCGCTTCATGTCGCGGACTTCGAGCATGATCTTGTTCTCGCTCATGCCGTTTCTCCCCCAATGCTTGCGGCTGGCGTCGGTGTGCCATCGAAGAACTGCGATACGGTCGTGAGGCGATCGCCCGTCGCATTCTCCGGCAGCGCTGCCAGAAGTGCCTTGGTATAGTTGCTCTTCGGGTTTTCAAACAGAGTGAGCACGTCGGCCTCCTCCATCTTGCGCCCCTTATACTGAACCACCACGCGGTCCGCCGTTTCCGCCACCACGCCCATATCGTGGGTGATCATGATCAGGCCCATGCCGGTTTCGGCCTGCAGGCGCATGATGAGATCGAGGATCTGCTTCTGGATCGTCACGTCGAGCGCGGTGGTCGGCTCGTCGGCGATCAGGAGCTTCGGATTGCAGGCAATCGCGATCGCGATCATCACGCGCTGGCACTGACCGCCAGACATCTGGTGCGGATAATGCTTCAACCGCTCTTCCGGATCCGGCAGACCGACGAGCTTGAAGAGTTCGATCGCGCGTGCGCGACGTGCCTTCTTGTCGAGGCCCATATGGATTCGCAGAACTTCCTCGATCTGGAAACCAACCGTGAAGCACGGATTGAGGCTTGCAACCGGTTCCTGGAAGATCATGGCAACATCCTTGCCGATCAGCTTGCGGCGTTCGGATGCGCTGAGATTCTGGATATCCTTGCCCTGGAAGAGCATGCGGTCGGCGGTAATGCGTGCCGTCCAAGGTAAGAGGCCCATAACGGCCAGCATGGAGACGGACTTGCCGGAGCCGGACTCGCCGACGATGGCAAGCACTTCACCCGGATCGACCGAGATCGACACGCCATCCACGGCGCGGAACCAGCCATTGGCGGTTTCGAACTCGACGGTGAGATTATCGATTTGCAGAAGTGCCATATCAGGACCTCTTCAGTTTCGGGTCGAGCGCATCACGCAGACCGTCGCCCATGAGGTTGATGGCAAGAACGGTGATGAGGATGGCAAGACCTGGGAAAGTGACGACCCACCATGCGCGCAGAATGAATTCACGCGCTTCGGCAAGCATGGTGCCCCATTCGGGTGCAGGCGGTTGCGCGCCCATGCCGAGGAAGCCGAGAGCGGCTGCATCGAGAATGGCGTTCGAGAAGGAGAGCGTTGCCTGGACGATCAGTGGGGCTGTGCAGTTCGGCAGGATCGTGCGGAACATCAGACGCAGAGGACCTGCACCGGCAAGTCGCGAGGCGGTCACATAGTCCTTGCTCTTTTCTGCCATCACCGCAGCACGGGTCAGGCGCACGAAGTGCGGCTGAAGAACGAGGGCAATCGCGATCATGCCGTTCGTTAGTCCCGGTCCCAGAATGGCGACGAGAACGAGCGCCAGAAGCAGCGACGGGAAGGCCAGGATGATGTCCATCAGACGCATGATGGCGGTGTCGAGCCAGCCGCGATAATAGCCGGCCAGAACGCCGATGACGACGCCGGTGGTCAGGGACAGCGTGGTGACGAAGACACCGATGAACAGCGAATACTGCGCGCCGTAGATGAGGCGGGACAGAATATCGCGGCCGACCGGGTCGGTGCCGAGCAGATAGGTCAGGCGTCCCCCTTCAACCCAGGCGGGCGGCAGAAGGACAGCGTCACGATACTGTTCGAATGGCGAGTGCGGCGCGATGAAGTGCGCGAAGACGGCAATGATCACGAGCGCGAGGAAAACATAAAGGCCGATGACGGCACCCTTGTTTTCCGAGAAATAGAACCAGAATTCCTTGAGCATCTGCTTGCGCATGGCGGCAGAGGAAACCGGTGCAGCGGTTTTGGTAATGGCGGTATCGGCCATGAAGCGGTCCTCCCTTTAGTGCCGGATGCGCGGGTTGATCAGGCCATAGAGGAGGTCAACGATGAGGTTGACGACCATGATGATGCCTGCAATCAACAGCAGACCACCCTGAATGACCGGGTAATCGCGGCGGAAGACGGAATCGACCATCCACTTGCCGATGCCCGGCCAGGAGAAGATCGTTTCGGTGAGGATGGCACCTGCCAGCATGACGCCGACCTGGAGACCGATGGTGGTGATGACCGGAATCATGGCGTTGCGCAGCGCATGGATGCCGATCACCCGGAAGGGAGACAGGCCCTTGGCGCGTGCGGTGCGCACGTAGTCTTCCGACAGCACTTCCAGCATGGCCGAGCGCGTCTGACGCGCAATGACGGCGAGCGGAATGGTGGCAAGCACGATCGACGGCAGCGCCAGATGGCTAAGCGCGGAGGCAAATGCCCCCTTCTGCCCGGAGAGCAGCGAGTCGATCAGCATGAAGCCGGTGACCGGCGGGAAGTAGAACATCAGCGAGATGCGCCCCGAAACCGGCGTCCATTGCAGAATACCGGAAAACAGGATGATCAGCAGCAGGCCCCACCAGAAGATCGGCATGGAATAGCCGACGAGCGCGATGCCCATCAGGCCCTGATCGAAGACCGAGCCGCGCTTGATGGCTGCAATCACACCTGCCGGAATGCCAATGCAGATGGCCAGGATGATGGCGCAGAAGGAGAGTTCGACCGTTGCCGGGAAGAGTGCGAAGAACTGATCGATGATCGGCGACTTTGACACGATGGACGTGCCGAAATCGCCAGTCAGGATACCCTTCAGATAGTCGAAATACTGGATCACCAGCGGACGGTCGAGACCGAGCGCTGCGCTGATCTGCGCATGACGCTCTGGCGACATGACGCGTTCGCCGGACAGCAGTGCGACCGGATCGCCCGGCAGAAGCCGGATGAACAGGAACGCGATAATAGAAACCCCGATGAATGTCGGGATGAGCACGGCAATACGCCGCACGAGAAAGCCAATCATGAGAAACCTTCGATCTGTTCCTTGAGGAACCTATGCTCTGGCACGAGGCAGTTTCGCCTGCTTATTGGTATGTTATGAGTGCCGCATAAAGGAACTGCCGCGCACCTTCGAAAAGATGCGCGGCATGTCTTGTTTGGGTGCAGCGATTACTCGGTGATGTCGACGTTTTCGAACGTGAAGTCACCCAGCGGGCTCTGAACGAAGCCCGTTACTTCCTTGCGCATCGGAACGATGGACAGGGAGTGGTCGAGCGTGGCCCAAGGTGCTTCCTTCTTGAAGACAACCTGAGCTTCTTCGTAGAGCTTGGTGCGCTCGGCCTGATCGGTCGTAACCTTGGCCTTCTTCACCAGATCGTTGAACTCCTTGTTGCACCACTGCGCACGGTTGTTACCGCCAACAGCTTCGCAGCCGAGCAGCGTGTCAAGGAAGTTGTCCGGATCGCCATTGTCACCGGTCCAGCCGAGCATGACGGCACCGTCACGGTCCTTTGCCTTGGAGCGGTCGAGATATTCGGCCCACTCGTAGGAGACGATTTCAACCTTGACGCCGATCTTGGCGAAATCATCCTGGATGATTTCAGCCGCGCGACGTGCGTTCAGCATGTAAGGACGCGAAACAGGCATTGCCCAGACCTTCATGGAAAGGTCCTTCACGCCGGCATCTGCAAGCATCTTCTTGGCAGCGTCGAGATCGTAGGTATCGTCTTCGATCTTGTCGTTATAGGACCACATGGTCGGCGGCAGCGGGTTCTTGGCAGGTGTTGCCATGCCCTGGAAGACAGCGTCGACAATGGCCTTCTTGTTGATGGCCTTGTTCAGCGCCTTGCGCACTTCGACCTTGTCGAAGGGAGCCTGGGTGGTGTTGTAGGCGAGGTAGGCGACGTTGAGGCCTTCCTGCTCCATGACCTTGAGGTTCGAGTCCGACTTCATGGACTGAACGTCAGCAGCGTTCGGGTAAGGCATCAGGTGGCATTCGCCAGCCTTGAGCTTCTGGTAGCGAACGGCAGCATCGGTAGTGATTGCGAAAACCAGATCGTCGATCTTCGGTGCGCCGCCCCAATAATCCTTGTTGGCCTTGTAGCGGATGACGGCATCCTGCTGGTAGCCGACGAATGTGAACGGACCAGTGCCGACCGGCTTCTGGTTCAGTTCGGCCTGCTTGCCTTCGGCAGCGAGCTTATCGGTGTATTCCTTTGAAACGATCGAAGCGAAAGGCATTGCGAGGTTTGCGAGGAAAGGAGCTTCCGGGCGGTTCAGCGTGAACTTGACCGTCATGTCGTCGACTTTTTCGACCGACTTGATCAGTTCAGGGAAGCCCATGCCGGCTGCATATTCCCAGGACGTGCCCGGAACATACTGGTGCCATGGATTGTCGGTCTTGATCTGGCGCTCGATGGAGAAAACAACGTCATCGGCATTCAGGTCGCGGGTCGGCGTGAAGAAGTCTGTGGTCTGGAACTTGACGCCAGGACGCAGCTTGAAGGTGTACTCCTTGCCGTCCTTGGAAACTTCCCAGCTCTCCGCGAGACCTGGAATCGGCTTCGTGGTGCCCTTTTCGAATTCCAGCAGGCGGCTGTAAACGGTGTGTGCAGCGGCGTCGAAGGTGGTGCCGGCAGTGTAGAGGCCCGGATCGAAGCCTTCAGGAGAACCTTCGGAGCAATAGACGAAGGTTTTCGCGCTTGCCACATTCGCGAAGCACGTCGCCGAAAGCAGAGCGGCGGCGATGATGCCAAATTTGTATCTCATATGTGAGCTCCCAATTTTTTGTAACCGGCTCGCTTGTCCCGCGAATGCCGACTGATCGTCGTTATAAGAAAGTCTTTACATACTCAAGCGAACACTGAAACGATTCATATGATTTTTGATCAAATATTCAACTTACCGCGATCTGATACTATTTTAGGCGAAATCATTAGAATGTTATGATCGTCGAATTGCTCAAATGCGATATATCCTTCTATCGCCGTGAGGAGCGGGCATACGAAAGCGCCCCGCGAGATGCAGGGCGCATGGGGTGGATTACGATGGTTCAGTCGTTGATTGCGCCGACGAACCTCAAGCCGCAGAGATCTTATCGCCGACGAAGCGCCAGTTCACGAGGTTTTCCAGCACGGCCTTGATATGGGCGGGCTTACGGTTCTCGTAATCGACGTAATAGGCGTGTTCCCAGATATCGATGCCGAGATAGGCCGGGCGACCGACGGCGACAGGATTGTTGCCATCTTCATATCCGACCAGCGCAAGCTTGTTCGCGTCATCTCTGGTGAGCCAAACCCAGCCGGTGCCGAAGACCTCATCGGAAGCCGCGACGGCCTTTTCGATGAACTTGTCATAACCGCCGAATGCGGCGTTGATTTCATCGGCCGTTTTTCCCTCTGGCCTGTTTGGGCCGCCTGGTACGAACTGGTCCCAGTAGAAAACGTGGTTCCACGCCTGCGCGGCGTTGTTGAAAATCTTCTTGTCTGCCGCCTTGCCGTAGGACGCCGTTACGATCTCTTCCAGCTTCATGTCCGCATAGGGCGTGCCCTTCGAAAGCGTGTTGAGCTTGTCGAAATAGGCCTTGTGGTGCTTGCCGTAATGAAGGCCCACCGTCTTTGCCGAGATATGCGGCGCCAGCGCGTCCTCCTTGAAGGGAAGTGCGGGCTGCTCGAAAGGAGCTGCGGCACGGCCGATGGACGGCGTTGAAAGAACACTTGCGGCAGCCGAGGCGGCGCCGGCTGCGAGGACTGCGCGTCTGGTCAATATCATGGCGGTTCGAAGCTCCTGGTGATTAAAGGTTGAGAACGGATAACCACAGCAACTGCAAAAGGTTTCCCGCACTGGCTTCGTTTAAGACGTTCTCCCGAAGTTGTTATCGCGATCGAGACTCGCTGCGAAGGATCTCCAGCGGTCGGCGTCGCCCCTGCGCAATTTTTAGCGGCGCAGGCGACATTCAGGGTTGCACGAAATTCTGGAGCGGTTAGCTTGTCCGCGGTTGCGCGGCGGAGGCTTGGTCCGTTCAACTGTATCGATACAGGAGGAAGTCAGAGATGAAGACGATCAAGGGTCCCGGTTTGTTTCTGGGTCAGTTCGCGGGAGATGCCGCACCCTTCAACAGCTGGGACGCGATCACCAAATGGGCCGCTGAAAAAGGGTATGTCGGCGTTCAGGTGCCGACATGGGCGAGCCAGTTGATCGACCTCAAGAAGGCGGCGGAATCCAAGGATTATTGCGACGAATTTGCTGGCATTGCGCGCCAGAATGGTGTCGAAGTGACCGAGCTTTCGACCCATCTTCAGGGTCAGCTCGTCGCGGTTCACCCCGCCTATGACGAAGCCTTCGACGGTTTTGCAGCACCGGAAGTGCGCGGCAATCCCAAGGCACGGCAGGAATGGGCGGTCGATCAGGTCAAGCTCGCCTTGAAAGCATCGCGCAATCTCGGCATCGATGCACACGCGACATTTTCAGGTGCTCTCGCCTGGCCCTTCATCTACCCGTGGCCGCAACGTCCTGCAGGCCTGGTGGAAACGGCATTCGACGAACTTGCTAAACGCTGGACTCCGATCCTGAACTTTGCCGATGAGCAGGGCGTCGATGTCTGCTACGAAATTCATCCAGGCGAAGACCTGCATGATGGCGTAACCTTCGAAATGTTCCTGGAGCGTGTGAAGAACCACAGCCGCGCCAACATGCTCTACGATCCCTCGCACTACGTGCTGCAGTGCCTGGATTATCTCGACAATATCGACATTTACAAAGACCGCATCAAGATGTTCCACGTCAAGGATGCCGAGTTCAACCCGACGGGACGCCAGGGCGTCTATGGCGGCTATCAGGGTTGGGTCAACCGCGCGGGCCGCTTCCGCTCGCTTGGCGACGGCCAGGTCGATTTTGGCGCCGTCTTCTCCAAGATGGCGGCCAATGATTTCGATGGCTGGGCCGTCGTCGAATGGGAATGCGCCTTGAAGCATCCTGAAGACGGCGCGCGCGAAGGCGCTGAATTCGTCAAGGCACACATCATCCGCGTGACGGAAAAGGCCTTCGACGATTTCGCCTCCAGTGGCACGGATGATGCGGCCAACCGGCGCATGCTCGGCCTGTAATAGAACGATTGCGAGGACTGAAAACTATGGCAATTGAAGGAAAGACGACCGACAAGGCGTCCAAGCGTATTCGCCTCGGTATGGTCGGCGGTGGCAGCGGCGCGTTCATCGGCGGCGTTCACCGCATGGCGGCGCGTCTCGACAACCGGTTCGAATTGGTGGCAGGCGCATTGTCGTCCACACCGGAGAAGTCGAAGGCGTCCGGCCTGGAGCTGGGGCTCGACGAAGACCGCTGCTACGGCTCCTATGAGGAAATGGCGGAAAAGGAATCGACACGCGAAGATGGCATCGACGCCGTCGCGATCGTCACGCCGAACCATGTTCACTATCCGGCGGCAAAGGCCTTCCTGGAGCGCGGTATCCACGTCATTTGCGACAAGCCGCTGACCTCCAACCTCGAAGATGCCAAGAAGCTGAAAGAGGTTGCCGACAAGGCGGATGCGCTGTTCGTGCTCACCCATAATTATACCGGCTACCCCATGGTCCGCCATGCACGGGAGCTGGTGGAAAGTGGCGTGCTCGGCGATATTCGTCTGGTTCAGATGGAATATCCGCAGGATTGGCTGGCCGAGCCGATCGAACAGACCGGCGCCAAGCAGGCGGTCTGGAGAACGGACCCCGCGCAGTCGGGTGCAGGCGGCTCGACCGGTGACATCGGCACCCATGCCTACAATCTCGGCTGCTTCATTTCGGGTTTGGAGTTGGATGAGCTTGCGGCCGACGTGCACACCTTTGTCGAAGGGCGGCGCTTGGATGACAACGCCCACGTCATGCTGCGCTTCAAGGCGAAGGAAGGAAAGCAGGCGGCCAAGGGTCTTTTGTGGTGCAGCCAGGTCGCCGTGGGCCATGAGAACGGCTTGAAGGTGCGCGTCTATGGCACCAAGGCTGGGCTGGAATGGACGCAGGCGGACCCCAACTATCTGTGGTTCACCAAGCTTGGAGAGCCAAAGCAACTGATCACCCGCGGTGGCGCTGGTGCCGGTGATGCGGCGTCCCGTGTCACACGCATTCCGTCGGGTCACCCGGAAGGTTACCTAGAAGCCTTCGCGACGATCTACTCGGAAGCGGCCAATGCCATCGATGCGCGCCGCAACGGTTCTGATCTCGACAAGGCCGTCATCTATCCAACCGTGGATGATGGCGTGAAAGGCGTCGCCTTTGTCGAGGCGTGTATTCGCTCGTCCAAGGACAACGGCAGCTGGGTCAAGCTCTAAGACAAACAAACCGCCGTGCGATTGTCTCGCACGGCGGTTTGGTGAATTCCTATAACAGCTTTCAGGCTGCGCCCGCTGGATCCCCGATCGGCAGAAGTGCGGGATTGAGTGTCGGATCGTTCGGGTTTTTCGTATCGCCCGGATCCTTCACGGGTGGCACGGGCGGCTTTTCCTGGACGCGGTCCGGGATGCCCGGTGTTGATGTTGGACCACGCGGGCTGTCGATCGTGGACTCGTCCAATGGATCACGGTTTGGCATGGTGAGCCTCCTCTGTTTGTTGTTCGATAGGTAAACAGAAGGCCGCCCTGTTGGTTCCCATCTTGCTCCCGACGCCTGGCTCTCTGCACCCGGCACTCAAGCATCAGATCGCGAATAGCGATCGCAATTCGTCGTTAACCTCCTGTTATCCATGCCGTTAAAGTTTTAGCTAAATTCTAACCAAGTTTCTTTTTCCGCCATACCTTCGCGCTTATGTTGACCATAACAGCAATCAGACAGGCACTGTCTTTGGTGGCTTTCGGAATGACGTCTCCCGCGGGGAGACTTAAGGACTTGGTATGGAGTTGATGATGTCCAATAAATTCAGATCTTACGCTGTTGCCGTTGCGGCAATGGTGGCTGCCAGCCCGGTTGTTGCTGCAGACCTCACCTCGTCCTACGAGGCGCCACCGGCCTATAACGAGCCTGCGAGCTCGTCTTGGACAGGTGCTTACGCCGGTGGCCATATTGGCGCTGCCATGCCAAGCGCAAACCCTTTCCGTGACGGCAAGGGCTTGGCGCTGGGCGTTCAGGGCGGCTACAATTATGACCTCGGCGGCGCTGTCGTCGGTGGCGAACTCGAAGCAACCCATCTTGGTGATACCCGCGTCTCCGTTCCGAACGGAAACCTGCGCGAGCGCTGGCGCGTCGCGGCAAAGGCCAAGGCCGGCGTGAAGATGGACGAAACTCTCATCTACGGCACGGCTGGCCTGACGGTCACGAGCCTTCGCGACGGCGATAATGTCGTCGGCCCTGATGGCATGAAAGAGGGCTATCTGCTTGGCGCTGGTATCGAGCACAAGTTCAATCAGCAGATTTCGGGCAAGGTCGAGTACAACTATGTTGCGACCAACGACGTTCGCACATTCTCTGGCGGCACCACATCGCGGACTGATATCAGCGACAACGTCGTCAAGGGCGGGTTGAACTATCACTTCTGACATGTTTGGCAGGATTTGAGACTGCCAACGCGGTTCTTGGAAGGCGGGCAAAACGAGCCCGCCTTACTTGGAGCGGCACTCTGTACGTACACCAGAAGCGGTGGCGAAGGTGTTGTCCGAAGCGTGATATGACGGGTAGCGGGTGGCGCACCAGCGAATGTGCTGAACTTCTTCAGCCGAAAGCATGAGGTCGCCACTGCCCTTCGTTGCTCCGCCATTGCTGAAGGCCGAGACCGAAGCGTTCGTGGCTTCTTCCGAAGAAGCTTCGTTTACATAGGCGGGGTTAATGACGCTCAGGGCGAACGATGGGCCGCTTGCAGCGCACATGAAGGCCGCTGCTAAAAAAATTACGGATTTTGCTTTTCCTGATCTTGACATTTTGGAAGTTCCTTTTCCGTATCTCGAAAAAGCAACGTAGCAAGACAGCCTTTGGTTCCGCTTATTAACGAAGTCTTAGATTTATCGTGCCGATGATGGCCGATTGCCTATGCGCGCAACCCTGCTGATTCGCGCTGCGGACGTCCTCTTTCGTCTCGCTATCCCCTGGCCATTCCTGAACGATATCGGCTCAACATCTCCCCTACGCCTGCGCCCTTTTACACCCACACATGCTTTGCGATCTTCTGGGGCAGACAGGATGCAGTACAAGCAGCGATCGCCTGCATCCTCGTCGCCCATGAAAAGACGTTGATCGCGGTTCCCGTCTGGAACGGCAGGCGGCATCTTGGCGTTCTGCGGCGATGAAACAGCGCTGCCGCAACCTCATCTTCATCCTTGGCGATCAATTGTCCCACTCCATCGCAAGCCTGGAGGGTGCCGATCCGGATCAGGACATGATCCTGATGTGCGAGGTGCAGGAAGAGACCACCTATGTGCGCCATCACTGCAAGAAGATCATCCTGATCCTTTCGGCCATGCGCCACTTCGCCGAAGATTTGCGCGGCAAGGGATTCGACGTTCGCTACACCGAGCTGGATGATAAGGCGAACACGGGGAGCTTCACCGAAGAGCTGAAGCGCGCCGTCGAAGAGATCAGGCCAGAAAAGGTCATCGTCACTGAGCCGGGCGAATTTCGGGTTTTGCAGGCGATGTCTGGCTGGGAAAAGTCTCTGAGCATTCCCGTAGACATACGCGCCGACAGCCGTTTCCTTTGTTCGAAGGAAGAGTTCGGTGCGTGGGTTGAGGGGCGGCGCGAGTTGAGGATGGAGTTCTTCTACCGTGACATGCGGCGAAAGACTGGACTTCTCATGGAAGATGACAAGCCCATAGGCGGGCGCTGGAACTTCGATGCCGAAAACCGCAAGCCGGCAAAGCCCGATCTCTTTCGCGCCTCTCATCCGCAGTTTACGCCCGACAAGACGACGCGCGACGTGATGAAATTGATCGATGAACGCTTTGCCGAGCATATGGGGGAGTCGAAGGGCTTTGTATTTGCGGTCACGCAGAAGGATGCGGAGCAGGCAGCAGATGCATTCATCGAGCAATTCCTGCCGAGCTTCGGTGAAACGCAGGACGCCATGCTCTCCAGCGACCCGTTCCTCAATCATTCGCTCATGTCCTTTTACATCAATCTGGGTCTCCTTGATCCGCTCGATATCTGCCGAAGGGCGGAGCGCGCCTATCTCGAAGGCGATGCGCCGATCAACGCTGTTGAGGGCTTCATTCGCCAGATCATTGGCTGGCGGGAATATATGCGTGGCATCTATTGGCACTTCATGCCGGACTATGCGGATCGCAACTTCTTTGACGCGTCGCGACCGCTTCCATCCTTCTTTTGGGACGGCAAGACCGACATGAACTGCCTTTCGACGGTCATTGGTGAAACCATTGACCACGCCTATGCCCATCACATTCAACGGCTGATGATCACTGGCAATTTCGCGCTTCTCGCGGGCCTCGATCCCCATGCGGTGCATGAATGGTATCTCGAAGTCTACGCCGATGCCTTCGAATGGGTGGAGATGCCGAATGTCATCGGCATGAGCCAGTTCGCCGATGGCGGATTGCTGGGATCCAAACCCTATGCGGCAAGTGGTGCTTATATTTCGCGCATGTCGGACTATTGCGAAAACTGCCGCTACGATGTGCGCAAGAAGACCGAGGAGGGAGCCTGTCCGTTCAATTCGCTATATTGGGATTTCCTTGACCGGAACAAAAAGAAGCTCGACGGCAACCGCCGTCTGGCCCAGCCTTATGCGACCTGGGGACGGATGAAGGACGAACAGCGCAAGGATTATAAAAATGCAGCGCGCCAGTTTCTGAAAAAGCTCGATGATGCGGAACCTGTTTAGGAGTTCTCGTGATGATGACATCACTCGCAGACGGATATCGCGCGCTCGTGATCGGCTCCAGCGGTGGGATCGGCTCGGCAATTGCGAGACTGCTCCAGGCGGACGAGAGATGCGCAGAGGTCGTCGGTCTTTCGCGCTCCGGCGATGGCCTGAATATTACCGACGAGGCGAGCGTTCACGACGTCCTCGGAAGACTTGACGGAGAGTTTCAGCTCATCTTCTGCGCTACCGGAGCGCTGACGATCGACGGCGTTGGCCCCGAAAAGGCACTGAAGCAGCTTTCTGCCGACGCGATGATGAAGCAGTTTGCGCTGAATGCGATCGGCCCTGCGCTGGTGTTGAAACACGTCGCGGCGAAACTGCCGAGGCGAGACCGCGGGCTGATGGCGTTTCTGTCGGCAAGGGTTGGTTCGATCGGCGACAATCATCTGGGCGGATGGGTATCCTATCGCGCCTCGAAGGCGGCGTTGAACCAGATTATCCGAACCGCTTCCGTCGAACTGGGCCGCACTCACCCGCAGTCGGTCTTGGCAGCACTGCATCCTGGCACCGTGGCAACCTCGCTCAGTGATGACTACGCCGGTGGCCGCGATCGGTTTCGACCGGAGGAGAGCGCGACCAAGATGCTTTCCGTTCTGGATAGACTTCAGCCGGCGCAAAGCGGAAGCTTCCATGCCTATGACGGTTCGAGCATCGAATGGTAGGCCGTGCGAAGGTTCAGGCCATGCGCGGACGGCATCGCTGTCATGACTTGCCTCGCCGCTCCTGCAACCCTATCTCTGTTTCATCAATCCGATCAAACAATGCGTAATGCTAAAGCATCTGCAACGGCAGGTGCGGAGCAAAGACGCGCGCGGAGGTAAATCGATGCAATCAGCACCCAAAAGCTTACCAGAGATGAATGTCGGCGAGCGGCACGCCATGATGAATACTGTGAGCGAAGCGCTTTTCGATGCGGCCGAACATGCTTCAGAGGAGGGCGATGTGCGGCTGGCGGAAAATTTCCGCGCCATGGCTGCGATGATCGAAGGTGAAAGCGGGGAAAGGTCATCGGATAACCTCAGGCCGCTTGAGCTTATTCTGACGCAAGCACTGACACTCCTGCAGCTCTACATGGACAAGGCCGCCGGAAACCGGGTGCTTCACTGAGCGGATTTCACCGCGCCCGCAAATCCCATAGTTGCCAGACTCTCAACAACCGCATAGACCTCTGCTGTGGCGTTAAGCATATAAGAAATTCTGCATACAGCTTCGTGCCGAAACCTGTATTCTTCCCTCAGTAGACTGACATGTAACGGATGCGGCTGTGAAACTATCGGTCATTCTGAAGACGCTGAACGAGGAAAATCGGATCGGCGCGGCCATCGAAAGCGTGATCGCTGCTTTGAAGGCCGTGCCTGATATCGAAAGCGAAATCATCGTTGCCGATAGCGGTTCGAAGGATCGAACAGTAGAGATTGCTTCTCGATATCCTGTCATCATCGCCCAGATTCAAGCGCCCGCCAAAGCCAGCTGCGGCGTCGGTCCCCAGCTCGGATTTCAATACAGCAAGGGGGAATTCGTCGCCTTGATGGACGGCGACATGCTGCTTGATCCGACCTTTTTGCCCGAAGCCTTCGATTATCTAGACAAGCATCCCCGCGTCGCCGGCGTCAGCGGCGATATCAACGAGGTCAATCTCGATAATCTGGAATTTACCCGCCGGGTGCAGCGAATTGCCTCGCAGGTCAAGCATGGCGTTCGCGATCGTCTGAACGGTGGCGGCCTTTATCGTCGCGCCGCAATCGAAGAAGCCGGATATTTCTCCGACCGCAATCTCCATGCGTTTGAGGAATTCGATCTGGCCCAACGTCTTCGGCTGCGCGGCTGGACGCTTTACCGGCTGGACCGGCGCTATGTCGATCACTTCGGCCATAACATCAATTCCTATGTGCTGCTGACACGGCGCTGGTCGTCGAAATATCTGCTTGGCACAGGGGAGCTTTTACGCGCAGGCTGGCAGCAGGGGCGGTTGAGGCAAGTCGTTCAAGAGAACCCGGAGATCAAGCTTTGGCTGGGCGTCTATGCCTGGTGGGCAATTCTGCTTTTCTGTCTGATCGGCAGCCTCTTTCATCCGATCGGGCTGCTTGCCTTTGTCGCCTTTCTGGTGCTGCCGGTTGTGGCGATGTCGATCAAGAAAAAAAGTCTGGAGCTTGGCCTTTACGCCATCGTGGCCTGGTGCTTTCATGCGGCAGCACTTCCGTTCGGTATCCTATCGCGACGGAAAGATCCCGGCAGTTGGATTGAAAGTAAGTTGTTGAAGCCCTGATGAAAGAAGCCCTTCTTTGGATACTGGCCGTTTCGTTCGCATTGATCCGGCCAGTCTATGCCGAAGAGTGGCTCCCCGTCAGGGAAAAGTCGCTTGAAGTTCAGACGGGAAGCCCGCTCGATTTTTCCGACATTCTTCCTGAGACGAAGATCGAAGAGGATACGCGGGTCATCGTCACACCCGCTGGCAAGCTCGCGATAGCCAATGACGCCGCCAAGCCGCAGCGCTTCCTGTGCGCGTCTCTTGCGCTAAGCCCGGCGTCTGGCGGGTTTCCGGATCACGATGCTGCCGACCGCTATGCCCTGCAGCTCAAAAGGCACGGCTACAATATCGCCCGTTTCCATTATGTCGACGCCGCGTTGATGGCGGACCGCGCCGAGGATTTCGATTTCGACCCGCAGGTGCTGGATCGCGTCCATTATTTCATGGCTGCGCTGAAGCGAAACGGCATCTACTGGATCATGGATGGACTGAGTTCCACCCGCGGAGCCTATGGCGGCTATGAGGACCGATGGGATCTCAAGGGCGACCTCAAAGTCGATGCGCAGATTACGGATGCAGGCTTTGATCACTGGCTGAAATTTCAGCAGGCCTTCCTCGGCAAGGTCAATCCCTATACCGGCATTGCGCCCATTCGCGATCCGGCACTCGTCGCCATTGTTCCCTTCAACGAAAACGGCCTGGAATTCGATTCCATGGTGCAAGAGGGTGCGCGCGGCAGCGTTTTTCAAAAGCAGCTTCAACCGCTCTTCAATGACTGGCTTTGGAAGAACTACGGCAGTGACGACGCCTTGAAGCAGAAATGGGGTTGGTGGACGAAGGACGGCAGTCTTGAGGACCGCTCCGTTGCTCTGCCGACCAACCGCAACGAGCGCAGCGAGCGGATGCGCGACCTGCAATCCTTCTTCATCGATGTCGAGCAGAACGCCACCCGGCGCATGACCAAGGCGCTTCGCGATCTTGGCTTTCGCGGTATCGTCTTGCCTTACAACAACTGGCCGACGATCCAGACCGGCATTAGCCGCAGCATCCAGGATGCGGTGGCGATGAACACCTATCATGACTGGGTCGGCTCCTATGAGCCGGGCACCAGCATCGAGGGGAAGAGTTCGCTGGAAGACGGGCTGCGCTACTTGAGAACCGTGGGTGCTGCACGCTGGCTTGGGCGACCCTTCGTCATCACGGAATATGATCATCTCTTCTGGAACCCCTATCGCTACGAGGCAGGTCTTGCGGCACCCGCTTTTGCTGCCCTACAGGGTTGGGACGTCTTGTGCCGCCACGCGCACGGCCCGATCGTTTTGGCCTATGGCGAGGACTTCCGGTTCAAGAAGCAGATTCTGCCCTACGCGATCGCACTCGACCCGGTAGCACGCGCGGGTGAAACGCTGGCTGCGCTCGTCTTTCGCCGTGGCGATGCCAAGAGCACGTCGCTCGATATCCCTTTCCTCGTCGATGGGCAAAAGGGTCTGCCGCAAGGCGTCAACGACATGGAGCCTGAGCTTCTCACACGCCTCGGTCTTGTCGGGGCCATCGGCCTCCAATCTGTGACCGATGCCAAGCCTGGTGTGGTTTCGGTCGCGCCGCAGCGTGAAGGGGAGACCCCGATGGCAATCGTGGCAAAGCTGAAAGATGCTGGTCGCGTCGATCCGTCTGCCCCGTCCGATCTCGATAATGGTAAAGTGGTGAGCCAGACCGGCGAACTGCAACTGGATGCCGGAGCCAAGGCCCTGGCCCTGAGAACGCCGATGACGCAGGCGATCGCTTTTGACAAGGTCGGGGACGGCGTCGAGCTTGGTGCTTTCAGCGTGAAGCAGGCGGATGGACGAGGATTGCTATCGCTGTCGTCGCTAGACGGACTGCCGTTGACAGACAGCAAGCGGCAGCTCTTGATCCTGGCCTCGGATGCCCGCAATTCCGGAATGCGCTTTCGCGACGCGGATCAGCACGTTATCGAAGATTTCGGCCATCTGCCGGTTCTCATCAGGCGCATGGAGGTGGGTCTCCGCTTCGATACCCCCGGCACCTTCAAGATTTCTCCTGTCGGGCTGGACGGCCGTGTCCGTGCGCCTGTCGCAACCGTCAAGAGCGGTAACATTGTGCGTCTGTCGAACGACACGCACGGCGGTCCGACAACCTACTTCCTGGTGGAACGAACCGAATAAAGGCGCGACGATCTTTGAGATTTGCTCCGTACGCATCAGGCGACTATTGTCGCGCCGGTCATGGCCGCAAAACTGCGCCGTATGCTAAAGCATTGACCTGAAAATCGGAGTCGATTTTCGCAAAGCACAATTCGTAAATTTAAAGCTTTGTTCGTCCCAAAGGACGCTCTAGTAAAAGTCGCGCGTCAGACGTGTCCAACCTTCGCCACCGAGCCCGCCGAAATAGGCCCTGCCATTCTCCATCGCCTCCTTGAACCGCTCAGAGCGGGAGGTTGCGGAGATGCCGGTGAAGTAGCGATACCAGATGCGGCTGTAGCGGGAGAGAGACCTGATCATCTCGGGTCGGGCCTGGGAGCAGGCATAGGTGAAGCCGGACCGTTGGAGTGCGAGCAGGGTGGCATCGACAACGGCATCCTGAGCCTTGTCTTCGTAAAGAAGATCAAGGATATGCGCAGAGCCTCCCATTTCACCCACACATGAGAAGACGCCAACGACATTGCCGTTCTTATCCTTGACCTGCGCCAGCATCAGCTTGCCGCGTCCGTCCTCTCCCTCCGAGGCGTTGACGGCCCAGGTGACGTAGCGCTCGTCATAGACCGGTGCGACCACATACCGTGCCAGATAACGGTTCGCATATTCGGCAAAGACAGCAGGTGTTGCCTCCACCACACTGTATCCGTCCGCCGTCGTCACGTTGTTAGCAAGGCGATTGTCAGGAAGCTGACCGCGGCTGATGAGGCGTGGAAAGCGGTCGAACAATTTGATTCTCAGGAAGTTGATAAGCGCCGGGACTGGTTTGAACATTTTGTACCACCGCAGAGCCTGAACCTGGAGTTCTATCCCGCCGATCGCCTTGAAATGGGCAATGCCGATCGGGGCGCCGCTGTCTGTAAAAAGGATGCTGTCGGATTTCGGTCGGGTGCTTAAAAACACCGCTGCAGCGGCGCGCGGATTGGCATCGGGCGTCGTCGCGAAGCCGCAGGTCAGCCTCGCAATCACAGTCTCCTCACCGATACGATAGGTGAGCGGTATGATGTTCAGGAGCGTTTTCAACGCGCCAGTGTCATCGACTGACACGAGGCTCCCATTTTCGGGTGTGTAATTGGGATGCGTGAAGAGGATTTCAGACAGGTGCGCTCCAAGCGCTTTCGTCTTCGGCTTTGAACGGGATCGGAACACCGCCGTAAAGAGTTCGCTCATCTGGGGAACGTCGGCCAGTTCTGCGGGGCGAAGCTTTGAAGTGTTTTTTGTCGTCATAATTGAACGTCCTTGCTTGCTGCGATGGAGCGGGAGACATACGTCCGAACCACGAGCCATGAAGCGATCACGATGCTAAATTCGATAATATATGCTGAGATGAAAATTCCGTAGGGTGGCCAGAGCCATGCAGCCACGCCGATAACGAGCGCGCCGATGCCGTTTGCGAGATTCAGTACCCAGGCGCGCGCTCCATGTTCGCCCGCCGCTCCCAGCAGATCGACCGCAACCGACCAGATCGCGATAAAGAGGATGAGTGGCGCCAGTATCCTGACGAATGTCGGCAGGGACACATATTCCGTTCCGAAGATCAGCGGCATGAGGGAGGCTGCGAAGAATATGAAGAGGGCTGCCGCCAATCCAAGGCCGATCGCGATTGCCAGAATACGCATTGTCAGCTTGAAGGCGTGGTGGATGCCGTTCACGCTGGCCACGGCAAGGTGAGGGTAAATGAGCCGGTTCAGTGCATCGACCGCCATGTAACTGCTATCGGTGATGCGCCTGGCGACGCCGTAACTGCCGACCATTTCGGGGTTCGCCACCAAGCCAAGGATCAGGAGATCGACGTTCTGACGAAAGGCGCGAAAGATGAATGGGGTGGCGAAGAGAACTCCGAGGCGGATTTCGGGGCGGTCCAGCCTGTAGTCCGGCCGCGCGATGCGAAAGGCGAGAAACCCATAAAGCGCAAGCGTCAGTATGAATGAAACCATTTGCCATGTTGCCCAGCTTTCGACCGTATTGACGTCGAAGGCGGTGCAGGCAAGAGCCGCAGTCAATGTTCGGATCAGCGCAAATCCCATGATCGAGGCATTGGCGGCAGCGTTTCGGCGGTGCGCCAGAAAGATGGTTTCGCCCAGCATGATCAGGCGGACCAGGACGATGTTGGTCAAAAGCAGCTGAAAGGTTATCCAGAGGTTCTCAGCTGGCGCTTCTGCAAAGCGCATGAAGTGCGGCAGCACGATCATCCCGAGGAAAATCAGCACCGCTCCGCTGATGCCGCTTAAGATAATGCTGTGGCCGAAGATGCGCGGAAAGCAAGATGGGTCTTGCGGAACGCGGCGAACGAGGGATTCCGACGCGCCCATCCCGCAAAGATGGACGGCAATGTTGGTGACGGCGATCAAGGAAACGTAGCGACCGAATTCGTCAGCACCGAAAGTTCGCGCGAGTATCGCAAATGTGATGAGCTGCGCGGCATTGGCAATCAGAAGACTTGCCGAGGATGCGCTATATGACAAGAGCATTCCAAGCAATCTGGATGTATTTCCTGGTGCGTTTCTTGCCATGTTTCATTCCATGCCGAGAAAGAGGAGGGGCGTAAACCATTTCTCAGCGGTCTGTGTGGTTTATGGGAGCTATAAGCTGAAAATGTTTCGTTTCGATTGACACAAAGGTCCGGTCGCGCATGTACGAGTATCCAAAGCAGAAGCGCGTCGAGCGCCCAACGCCGGAGCCTTTGCCGCGTCCAACCCTTGATGCAAAACCGGTCACACCTTCGGGCTCCATCATCACGCCCGGCAATATCTTTCTTTGGTTGCGCCGCGGGCTCTTCGTCATTTTGCTGTTTGCTATTGTCGGCGCTGCTACCGGCGTCGCCTTCGGCGTTCTCGTCAAGCCGCGCTACACGGCCTCGATGGATATCCTACTGCCGCCGCCGTCCGGTCAAGTGCTTCCAAATGAATTGACGGTCCCCGCCCTTCAAAGCGAAGCCCAAATCCTGGATATGTCGAGCAAAATTCTGCTGCTGAATTCCGGCAACGTTTTGCGGCGGACGGTCGAGCGCGAGCAGTTGCAGCAGCTTCCGGAGTTTAACCCTTCGCTCGAACCTGGCTTCAATCTGATGGAAGCGCTGGGTCTCTCCAGCCCTAAGCCGCCGGGCGATCAAACCTTGACCTCGATGCGAATTCTCGACAAGCGCATCAAGGTTAGCCGCCAAGGCGGGACCTATCTGGTCAACATCACCCTCTGGACACGCGATCCCGAGCGGTCGGTCAAGATACTGGCGACACTTGCCGAGTCCTTCAGGCAAGAGCTTGAGGCAGGGCGCAGCGATCTTGCAAAGAATGCGAGCGCAGCGCTAGCAACCCGCCTAGAAGAGTTGAGGGGTGCTGCGACAGAAGCAGCCAATGCGGTTGTGGAATTCCGGCAGAAAAACAATCTCCAGGATCTCGGAAGTGCGGGCTCCGTCAATGTTCAAAGCCTTTCGCAGCTGAACACGCGGTTGAACGATGCCAACTCCAGACTTCAGGACGTCAGAGAGCGCTACAAAAAACTTAGCCAAACGTCAGCAAATGGTGTTGCCGGGACCAGTTCGCTGTCGTCACCGCTGCTCGATACGCTGCGCTCGCAATATTCGGTTCTCAAACAGCAATATGACGAGCTGGCACTGACCTACGGAGAACGCTATCCGAAGCTTGCCGCCTCTAGGGCGCAGTTGGCGACGCTTAGAACCGAAATCGCCCGCGAGACGGACCGCGTCTTGCAAAGTGTCAAGATCGAGATGGACCAGGCGCAAAGTGCGGTCGATAGTCTTCGCAGTCAGATCAACACCGCGCAGGGCCGTGTGTCGAATGACGATGCGGCGCAAGTCGAGTTGCAGGATTTGCAGAGGAATGCCGAGGCCAAGGCAGCGCTCTACGACACGTTCCTGAAGCGCGCCGGTGAAACGGGAGAGCAGGAACAGCTCAACGTTTCCAATCTCCGGATCGTCACCGAGCCGGTGCCGCCTGAACGGCGCAACTTCCCCCCTCCGACATCACTGCTTGCGATCGGCGGCTTGATTGCAGGGCTATTGCTTGGTGTATTTTTTGTCATCGCAGGTCGGACACTGATTGAACTCAGGCGCAACGACTGGCGGTTCGAGCGGCTCGTGTGATGCAGGCAACCACAATCTCGCCAGCGCGGCCAAACGGACAGCACATGAAGGTTAGAGTTGCGACCTTCATGGCGGTCTTCCTGTTCTACTTCATAACCACGAATCCATTTATCGACCTTGTGAAACTGCAATCCGCCGGAACGGAAATCGTATCAGGGTCAAATTTTCTCAATCAGATGACGTTCTTGCTCATCACGTCTCTGACCATCTATGCGGCCGTGAACCATCCCACGCGCTCGCAGATCGCCCAGCCGAGAGTTTTGATCATCGCGCTTCTAGGGTGGTTTTTCATCTCGTCTGCGCTTTCGAACTATCCCATCGACGCAATCAAGCGCACGATCCTTGCAACTCTGACCTTCTTCAATGCAGGCATGTTCCTGCTTCTTCCCCGCTCAGAGGAGCAATTCGCCCGACTGATGCTCTATGGCACAGCCATCACGCTCAGCGTGGCTTACTTCGGGGTTATTTTTCTGCCGCGGCTTTCCATCCATCAGGCGGCTGAAATCGTGGAGCCGATGAATGCGGGTTACTGGAGAGGCCATTACGCACACAAGAACCTGACGGCTGCGGTGATGCTGCAGATCACATTTTTCGGGCTCTACTTCCGCAGTGCAGGATGGAAGAAAAGCGGCATCGCCATTGCGGTTCTGGCCGTCTTCTTCCTCATGCACACGGGCGGTAAATCCTCGACCGCGATGTTGCCGATGATCCTTATTCTACAATGGATGTTCGAGAGATTTCGCTGGACGCGGTGGTTTATCGCGGTGGGCGGTATCGTCGCCTTCAACACTTTGATCCTTGGCGCCACCCTATCGTCGGATTTCCGAAGCCTGGTCGTCTCGGTCGGCATTGATCCGACCTTCACCAACCGCTCGGACATCTGGAAGATCGCCTTCGATGCGATCGCCCAATCGCCAATCCTCGGCTATGGCTTCCAAGGCTTCTGGCAAACGCCTGACCTGATGCAAAGCCCGGCCGGTCTTGAGACTTGGGCGGTCCGGGCTTTTAACGGACATAACGCTTATGTGGATACGCTGCTGACCACAGGCATTCCTGGGTTGCTACTGGCGCTGACGCTGGTCATTCTGGTGCCAATGCGAGCGATCGCACGGCTGGACCGGGCACCACCAAATGACCCGGCGCTAACGCGCCTGTTCCAGCGCACATGGCTTTGCGTGCTCTACTCTGCCTGTCTCGAGGCTATTTTCTTCCAGAATGGCAGCCCGGTGTTTTTCATCTTCCTCATCTCCATTTTCGGCTTGGTCCTGCAGTCCAGGATGAGCCTCGTCAAAGAACCGACTGTGATCAGGGAGGAAAGCCATGGCGCTCTTGTCCAAAGTCAGCGGTAAGCTTGTGTATCTGCGAGAACGTGTTGCCGAACGGGCTGTGCGCGCTATGCCAGCATCGACGCTGAACGTCGCCTGTCGTCGCCCCGTTGTGTCCTTCACTTTCGACGATGTGCCCTGCACGGCGTTAAGCGCCGGTGCGAAGATTCTCGAGGAGAATGGGGTCCGTGGCACGTTCTACATCGCCGGAGGGCTCCTCAATCGGGTGGAGCAGGACCGTAACATCATCTCGGAGGAGGGCTGCCGCGAGCTTGCCGCAGCGGGTCATGAGCTCGGCTGCCATACGTTCGGGCATGAGATCGTCCACACGCTGTCGGGTCGCGCCTTGCGTGACAATCTCAACCGTAACGGCGCATTGCTCGATAGCTTTGAACCGCCGTTCACCAAACGAAACTTTGCCTATCCCTATAACCAGGGGTCGCTACGGCATCGGCAACTCTTTGCCGACCGTTACCAGACGGCGCGCGGAGGTGGGGATCGCATCAACCGGGGAAAGGTCAACCGCGGCTTTCTCTGGGGAATGGAGATCCGCCAACCGGAACAGGACGCCCTCGCTTTGGTTCGGCAGATCGACAACGTGGTAAGGGAGCCAGGCTGGCTGGTGTTCTTCACCCACGATGTCAGCGACACGCCGACACCCTATGGATGCACGCCTTCGACATTCTCCACATTGGTGCGCTATGCTATTTCGAGCGGTTGCCTCGTTCTGCCGGTTCGGGATGCTCTTCAACATGTGGAGAGTTGAGATGACGCAATGAGCGGGACGCTTCTGGCAATCAACAATTACCACTATCGTCGCGGTGGTGCGGACGCGATTTTCCTTGACCAGATGGAGATGTTTGCCCGCTCCGGGTGGAACGCCGTGCCCTTTTCCATGCAGCATCCAGACAATCTGCCATCGCAGTGGTCGCCCTATTTCGTTCCTGAAATCGAGTTCGGTCGTCAAGGCGGTCTGATGACGAAGATCGGTCACGGGCTGGAGATCATCTATTCCCGCAAGGCGCGACAGAGCCTGGCTGCATTGATCGACCAAGTGCGGCCTGATGTGGCGCACGCCCACAATGTTTATCACCACATTTCTCCGGCGATCTTCCCACTCTTGAAGAAAAAGGGAATACCCACCGTCATGACGGTGCATGACCTGAAGCTCGCCTGTCCCTCCTACAAGATGCTGGCGCCGGATGGCGTTTGCGAAAGATGCAAAGGCGGTCGCATCTATAATGTGCTGCTTCACCGCTGCATGAAGGGATCGATTGCTCTGAGCGGTCTGGTCATGGTGGAGACCGCCGTGCATCGCGCGCTCCGGCTCTATCGCGATCATATCGACAAGCTCGTGGTTCCAAGCCGGTTTTACAGGCAAAAGCTGATCGAATGGGGATGGCCGGACGACAAGTTGGTCTATATCCCAAACTTCGTCGACCATGCGATCAGCGAACAACGCTTTGCCGTTGAGGAGGGCGATTACTTTCTGTTCGCGGGGCGTCTCGCGCCCGAAAAAGGCGTCGATACCTTGATCCGGGCGGCTGCACGGTCGGGGCAACGTCTGCGTGTTGCAGGCACGGGACCGGAAGAAGCAGAGCTTCGGGCGCTGGCGCAGAGAGAAAATGCCGACGTCGAGTTCCTCGGCTATCTCAGCGGCCAAGCGCTCCATGAAACGGTGGCCGGTGCCAAGGCGCTCGTTCTTCCCTCCGAGTGGTATGAAAATGCGCCGGTCAGTATTCTGGAGGCCTATGCCTTGGGTCGTCCGGTGATCGGAACGGACATCGGGGGTATTCCGGAACTGATAAAACCAGGAGAGACAGGGCTTATCGCTGCACCCGGCGATCCGGATGATCTCGCAGGAGCACTCAACGCGATGAACCAATTCTCTGCAAGCGAGCGCAAGGAGATGGGCGAGCGTGGTCGCGCCTGGGTTAACCAAGAATTCTCTCGCGGCGCTTTTTTCAAAAGAACGCTGGACCTTTATCGACGTTTAGGGATTTCGTCTCTCGGGTAGGTCTTTAGTATTTTAGATAATTATAATTTACCTGTTATGTGAAGGGTTTCGTCAATAAAATGGCGCTACGGTGCAGAGTAGGCGAGGCAGCGTGAAAGCTGTCCGCCGGTTGCTGGTATCATGACTGTACCGTAGGAGTGGGTAGGATGCCCGGGAGGAAGCGAGTAGTGGACTATACGGCGTCGAAACAGACGACGGCACTTCGGGCGCGCAGGAATGCCGACGAGGTCCACTTTCCCGATCTTGATGCGGTTCGCATTTGTGTGATCGGGTTGCGCGGTGTGCCGGGTGTACCGGGCGGTATCGAAACCCATGTTGAGCAACTTGTTCCAGGGCTGGCCGAAAGAGGCGCCGACGTTCACGTCTATGCGCGTCAAAATTACGTCGCCGGCGAAGTGCCTTATGTCTGGCGCGGTGTCACCGTTCATCCGACTTGGGCGCCGAGCAACACGCGACTGGAAGCCATCGTCCACACGCTTCTCGCGCTCTTCAAAGCCCGAAGGCTGAAACCTGACATCGTCCACATTCACGCGGTCGGTCCTTCGCTGGTGGCACCCTTGGCGCGCCTGATGGGAATGAAGGTCGTCTTCACCCATCACGGCTATGATTACGACCGCGAAAAGTGGAACACGCTGGAGAAGAAGGTTCTGCGTCTTGGCGAATGGGCTGGCATGCGCTTCGCCCACGGCCGCATCGTCGTCGCCAAACATATTGCCGATGCCATGCAGGCAAAGTTCAATCGCAACGTCCATTTCATTCCAAATGGCGTGCAGATCGATATCGAAGCCGCAGATGATACCGTCCTCGATGAATTCGGGCTGATCAAAGGCCGCTATGTCCTGCTGGTGGCCCGCCTCGTCGTCGAGAAGCGCCAGATGGATTTGATCGAGGCCTTTCTGCATGCGGATATGCCGGACACCAAACTGGTTCTGGTCGGCGGCGGGGACGCCCGAAGCGACTACGCAGAAAAATTGAGAGCACGGGCGAAATCACATTCGAACATCGTGCTGACAGGATCGCAATCGGGCGCAAGGCTTGGTGGGCTGTTTGCCAATGCCGGACTATTCGTTCTGCCTTCCAGTCATGAGGGGATGCCTATAGCGCTTCTCGAGGCGCTGGCTTACGGCCTTCCCATATTGGCAAGCAACATCGAGGCGAATCTGGCGCTCGAACTGGATGCCGAATCCTATTTCCCCTTGGGCGATGTCCCGGCACTTTCCCAGGCGATGCAGAAAAAGCTCTCGGATCGCAAGATGCCTGCACAAGCCTCCGTCGATGTGGGCGAGATGGGCAGCAAGATCATGGCGCGCTATAACTGGACGACCATCTGCGAGCAGACAGCCTCACTCTACCTCTCCGTTTTAAAGCGTAACTGACATCAGACCTACGGGGATTTGCGTAGCGTTACGGAGCTGGCCTGAAACAGGAACCGATCGACGCCAGCGCGATGCCAAGCCCCAAATGACATATGCGCGTCATAATAAGGCATTCCCGTTGAACGATCAGCGTCTTTAAACGTTGCTTTTCAAATGCAATGGTGAGGAGCGCTGAGTTGGTTTTCGATGCGAGCGAGGCAATGAGCCGGTTTGGAGAGAGCCATACAACTGTTGTTTTGTGGCAGCGTTTCGAAGTTTCTCACAGGGAGATGTTCGACTCCCTCTGGAGTGCGATCGAGTTTGTTCGGAACACCGCGTTTCGACCGAGCCGTGTTGAACTGCATGTTCACCGCGGAGGGCACGATGTTCTGATCGCCGGCGACGAACTTGCACTGCTTCTCGCGGAACACGAAGAGCAGAAGGCCTGATGAAACAGGAGTCAGTGCCAAGCGGGTGAGCACTACCCAGAAGCTTAGTTCTCTGGTTTCATGGCCGCGTATCGCCTGCCTCCCCTAAAGCGTGTCGCGATCTTCCAGACTCGCTTCCTACCCTTTAAGTCTTTGTTCTGCCGCATATCTTTATCGCAAAGCCGATGCATATCTTTGATCGGACCGGGCTTTAGCCTCTGAGTGTGCTTTCCTGGGTTCCGACGGTCATCATGTTGCCGCGCCACGAAACAGAGGAACCCATCCAGCTTCTTGCCCAGATAAGCGGGAGCAGCGCATCGCGCATGATCATGGCTGGAAAGCTGGTCCATGAGACATGCCAGCCTTTGAGTTTTGCGAGTGCCAGTTCTGGAAGGTAGTAGAGCCCGAGGACGGCGACCGTAACCGCTACCAGCGTCTTGCCGTCTGCGCCGGCGAGCAGGGCTGCGGCGAGGGCCAGAAACAGAGGTGGAATTCCGCCAACAAGGATTTCGGGCGCGAAGAATTGCGGGAAGGTCACGCGCCGCAACCGAGCCCAGCGGGCCTGCCGCGACCAGACCTCGGCAAAGCTGCGCGTGCCGAGCGGCTGCTCGAAAGGGGCTGGCGCAAGGTGAACGCTGCGTCCACTTGCACGAACGAGCTTCGTCGCGGCAGCATCCTCCGCAATTTCCGCTCCAAGAGCCTCTATACCGCCGAGGGAGTCGAGAAGCGGCTTGTTCCACAGCATTGTCTTGCCCTGCGCAAAGCCCTGGCCCAACGTTTCTGCGGCATATTGGTAGCGGCACTGAAATGTGTTGAGGAAGGTGCATTCAAGCTCCGATCCAAGATCGGCCGGGCGTGAACCAAGCGGCGGCGAGCAGACGAGGCCGCTATCCTTACGCCATGCGCTCATCAGCGTCGCAATGTAATGATCGGGCATCAGCACGTTGGAATCGGCGAGGATCACCCATTCGCTGGTCGCCGCACGCCAACCCTTGACGCAATTGTTCAGTTTGGGATTGGCGCTGATCCGATCATCACCCACCAGCAAGCTTGCCCGAATGTGAGGGAAGGCGGCGATGTTGGATTTGACGTGCGGGATGACAGGATCTGCGCTATCCGCAACACAAAAGATGATCTCGTAGTTTGGCCAGTCCAGCTGAAAGGCCCGAGGAATTGTCAGTGTAGTGAAATTCTCCACACCTCGAAGCGGAATGACGAGGGAGACGGGCGGTTGGGTTTGTGGCTCTAAGCCGCGCTTCGTCGTCGGTTTCACACGGATCGCGGTAAGAGCTATGCTCAACAGGTGAACAAAAATCAGCGCGAGGGCGAGAACGGCGAGAGCGATGTCCATGTGCAACTCCACACATCCGGATCTGCCCGGCGTTTAGGTTTCTATCGCAACTATAACGCTTTCATGACAGACGGATGTCATATGGCTCCCCCTGTCACATAGTTTTCATTCTACTGTGGATGAGCAATATTGCACGCATCCATCCGCAAATGCTGTGACGTTTGAGACTATCGCACCGGTCCGAAAATCGGAACCGATTTTCGGACCGGTGCGATAGGTCGGTTCAATGGGCGAAACGCGTCTCTTATGCGTCCGAAACAACCTGCGCCATCTAGCGCGTCATGCCCCAGACGTAGCCGAGCAATGCGGCCAAGCCTAAAGCCTGAAGAGGGTGCTTTCGGACTTGGCGGATCACCGTGTTCTGAACGGAATCGATTTCACTCTTCGCGACGCGCGCCGATCCGGAAATCATTTCCTGAGCAGATCCCGTGATACGCCCTAGTTCAGAGCGCAGTGCTCTGATCTCTTCCATCGCGCGACCAGTTTCCGGATCGTCGTGGCGCGCTCTGACAGCGGCAAGAGCCTCGTCCACCTTTGGGGTGTCGTCCGTTTCCTGTTCTTCCGCGGGTTCGGTTGTCGCGGTTGCTGTCGTCGGACTCGTTTGAGAAACAGGGTCGGAGGCAGGGAACGTGTCTTCGAGCCCCGTCTGAAGATCTTCTTTTCCGGTGCGCTGTCTTGCCTGCTCGTCATGCAGTGAGGCAACGGCAGGTGACATAGAATTTTTGTCGGACATGGTTTTGTCTCCGTAAGGGTTCGTCGTCTCAACTTCTCAGACGCGGGAGGGTTCCGGTTCGTTCGATGATGGATTACGGCGGGCTCGAGATGACGCTGCGTTGCGGGTGCGAGCGGTCATGGTCCACCGCGATAATGGTGGAGAGCCGAAGCGGGTGGAGACGTTCTCGGCCGGCAGCGCATCTGCCACAGGAAACCAGCTTAAAGATGTTCAGGCTTTCGGATGGCTGGGGTCGGATGACGAAAGTGGTCTCGTTGAAGCCATATGTGCGTTGCGGGCCGGCCATGGGAATCTCCTCCCTATTCTCCTGACCGAACCGCAGATGGACAAGGCGGTTCCGTACGGCCCCGCCCACATTTCCTCTTTGACCGTCGGTCTCAGATCATGATTTCACCGCCGGTGACGGGAATGACGGCAGCGGTCATGTAGCTGCCGCGGTCCGACGCCAACAGAACATAGGCGCCAGCTAGCTCCGCTGGCTGTCCAGCGCGACCGATCAATGTCTGCTCACCGAACTTTTTGGTTTTCTCTACGCCCATGGTAGACGGAATGAGCGGTGTCCAGATCGGGCCAGGCGCGACCGCGTTTACGCGGATACCTTTTTCGGCGACCATCCCGGCGAGTCCGGCGGTGAAGTTCAGGATCGCACCTTTGGTGGAGGCATAGGCAAGCAGGTGTGGCGAGGGCTGTTTCGACTGGATCGAGGCGGTGTTGATGATCGAGCTTCCAGATTGCATGTGCGGCACGGCAGCTTTTGACAGGAAAAATGGCGCATAGATGTTGGTCTTGAATGTCTGATCCCACTCAGCTGACTCAATGTCGCCAATGTCCGCATAGGTGCGCTGGAATGCGGCGTTGTTGACGAGGATATCGATCTTGCCGAATTCCTCGACGGTGCGCTGCACCAGCGTTTTGCAATGCTCTTCAGAGGTGATGTCGCCAGGAACGGCGACCACCTTGCGGCCGGCGTCTTCCACCCATTTGACAGTATCGCGCGCGTCCTCTTCCTCATCGAGATAGGAGATGACGAGGTCGGCGCCTTCACGTGCAAACGCGATTGCGACGGCCTTGCCGATACCGGAATCCGCGCCGGTGATCAGAGCGACCTTATCGCTTAGAAGGCCGCTGCCCTTATAGGACTTTTCGCCGTGATCGGGCTTTGGCTCCATCTGACCGGTGGTGCCTGGTGGCGCCTGCTGCTGCTCAGGATAGGGCGGGGAAGGGCGGCGAATATCGGAATCCATGTCTGTGCTCCACAATTGTTACGAAGCCCAAACACGGTTCAGCAGTTGCAGTTCCCTGTAAGTTTTAGCGGGCGCTTAAGGATTTTGTGCCTCGTAGGTGTCTGAGGTTCCCGTTCCGCGGCGTAGGAGACCAACCTTAGCAAACTGCTGTGGCAACTGTTGCGTGCTGGATTGCCTGCCTCGCAAGGGCGTCCGCTCGTTCATTCCATGGCAGGCCGACATGGCCCTTGCACCAGGCAATCTCGATCCTATCGCAGCGTGTCAGGCACGTGTCGAGCGCCTTCCAATGATCGACATTGGGAACGTCTCGGCTGCGACCCTTGCCGTTCGGGGCGCGCTTCCGCCAATGATTTGTTCTCCAGATGTGGCGCCACCTATTGCATCCCGTCACTGTGTAGGTGGAATCGGACCAGATGGTCGCAGCTTCGCCACGCGCATTCTCGTCCAGCCAATGGAGGGCTTCAAGAAGGGCAAGGAGTTCCGGCGCGCTGCTATCAGTGCAGCCTATACTGCCGGACCGCGACGCCACTTCGACATTGTGCCGAAGCACGACCACGCCCCACCCGCCGATGCGCTTGATTGGGTCATATGAACCATCGACGAAGAGCTGGAGGTCGTGGGGAGTAGAGGATTCCAACATGGGCGAGGTTCTTTCGGCGATCGATCGGCAGCTGAGTTGATGACGCGGTTGAGTTAGACAGGGTTCACCGCTGAAGATGAGCTTCTAGAAGACAAAACACACCCGCGTGCCTATTTCCACAGCACCGTTTCTGGCTCTCCCTACTTCAAGACGCGGAGCTATGCGTCTATGCATATCTCACCTGCGATAAAGGTCATTTATTGTGCCGAGAATTAGGGGTAGTTTCTAATCATCGAAGCGATGCACCTCCTCCCGCAAAGCTTCGAGTTGCAAATGTCCTTATCCTCCTCCCAAAGGGCATTTGTTAGAACAGCAGCACTCCTCCTCCCAGTTGCTGTTCGGTTCTTTTCGAAAGCCTGCCGCACCTCCTCCCGCGGCAGGCTTTTTCGTTTTCAGCGTTTTTGTTTGCGGCGCAGGGTGACGAAGGTCACGACAGCAGCCACCAGGCCATACATCGTCCATTTGAAGGGAAGAGCATCCGCGGTTTCACTGCGGATCGGCAGAACGGTCACGGTGCCGGGAGAGGATTCGTATCCGGCTTTGCCTTCCGCTTTCGCCTGTTCGATCTGCTGAGGCGAGACGGCCCATTCCGCGCCTCGCGACTTGTCCAACATCATGAAAGCCGCTCCGACAGCGATGCCGACGATGATGGCCACGACCAAGCTTCTGATATTTTGCATGTTTTACTCCTGATTTGCAGGAGCGTCTCTACAGCATCGAGGGGAAAATCGGAATCGATTTTCGGAAAGCACGATGCGTCGATTCAGAAAAGGCAAAGCATGCTTTGTGCGTCCAACAGGACGCACAACGCTTTAGCTGGTGTGTGGCGGTTGGCTTCGCTTGCTGCTGCAAGACGTCCAGCAAGTCTGAGGTGAGGCGTGGGCCGTCCGTCTCAAATTCAAAGGATCAATATATCTTGATCGCTTTTAAACTATCGCAATTTCGCCCAAGAATAAGATAAGACGGAGATATTGAGTAATAAGGAACATGTCGGGATGCGCTTGAAGCCCCTTTTCTTCAGCCTTGTCATCGGAATTGCCACCGTCGCGCAAGCGCGCGAGCCCGCGCAGATGCCGGTGCTGGAAGCCACTGCACCCGAGGCAGAAGCGGCCGCTCTCAGCGCACAGTTCCTGGAGCGTTATGCATACCGTCCTGTTCCGTTGGACGATGCTCTCTCCGTCAAGGTCATGAACAAGTATATAAAGTCGCTCGATCCCGACCGGATGCTGTTTACGCAGAGCGATATTGACGGCTTTGCCAAGGACAGCAAAAAGATCGACGACGCGATCCAGAACAAGAACCTCGACATCCCCTTCTCGATGTTCAAGATCTACAACCAGCGTGTGGTCGAGCGGATGACCTATGCGCGCAGCCTGTTGAAGAACGGCTTCGATTTTACGGTGCAGGAAGACTATCCGCTGTCGCGCGAGGACGCGCCTTGGCCCAAGACGGAAGAGCAGGCCAACGAACTCTGGCGCAAGCGCGTGAAGAGCGACTGGCTCAGACTGAAGCTTGCCGATCAGGACGAAGCAAAGATCCGCGATACGCTCGACAAGCGTTATAAGAACATTCTGGACCGTGTCGAAACCTATAAGGCCGACGACGTTTTCCAGTCCTTCATGGCGGCTTTCACCACGGCGGTCGATCCCCACACCGACTATTTCAGCGCCAAGGCTTCAGCTGAATTCGATATCTCGATGAAGCTTTCTCTGGTCGGCATTGGTGCCGTGCTGCAGGAGCGCGACGGGTACACGACGATCCGCGAGCTTGTAGCCGGTGGACCGGCGCAACTCTCGAACAAACTCGCCGTTGGCGACCGCATCATTGGTGTCGGTCAGGGCGAAGAAGGCCCGATCAAGGAAGTTGTCGGGACGCGTCTCGACGAGGTTGTGCAGATGATCCGCGGCGAAGCGGGATCTGTGGTGCGCCTGGACATTCTGCCGGCCGATGCCGGAAATGCCAGCGGTCACCGGGTGATCAACCTGGTGCGCGATAAGGTCAGCCTCGAGAAGCAGGCGGCCAAGAAGTCCGTCGTACCTGTCAAGCTTGGCGACCAGACATTGAAGATTGGCGTCATTGCGCTGCCGACGTTCTACGAGGATTTTGAGGCGCGCCGCGCTGGCGACAAGAACTACAGAAGCGCCAGCCGCGACGTCGAAAAGCTTCTTGGCGAATTGAAGCAGGAGAAGGTCGACGGGGTCGTCATCGATCTGCGTGACAATGGTGGCGGTTCGCTGGCCGAGGCCATCGATCTCACCGGTCTCTTCACCGGCAAGGGACCTGTGGTTCAACAGCGCAATGCGGCTGGCAAGGTTGAAGTCGAGAATGATGATCGCTCCACGCCGGCCTGGGATGGTCCGCTCGGCGTTCTCATCAATCGCGGCTCCGCTTCGGCGTCGGAGATTTTTGCGGCCGCCATTCAGGATTATGGCCGCGGCGTCATCGTCGGTGACCCAAGCTTCGGCAAGGGCACCGTGCAGACAGTCGTCGATCTGGACAGGGTGGCCGGCAAGCAGGAGCCGGAACTCGGTCAGCTTAAGTTGACGATTGCCCAGTTCTTCAGGATCGACGGCGGCACGACGCAGTTGCGCGGTGTTACGCCCGACATCAACACGCCAAGCGTTCAGGACCCCAAAACGCTCGGCGAGTCCAGCTATGACAATGCATTGCCGTGGACGACGATCAAGCCCGCCAAATACAAGAAACAGGGCGATATGACGGCACTTGTGCCTGAATTGGAAAGCCGTCATGAAGCGCGCATCAAAGACGACAAGGACTATCAGCGCTTCGTTGAAGATGCCGCAGAGCTGAAGGCCCAGCGCGAAAAGAAGACGATCTCCCTCAACGAGGCAGAGCGTCGCAAGGAAATGGCCGCGGTGGCTGCGAAACTCAAGGCGCGCCAGGAAGCCGGCGTCGTCGTTCCGGAACTCGATGACGGGCTGCAGGCCAATGAGCGAAGCCTCAGTGCCAACCTTGCTCTGGAGAATGCCCGGAAGAACGCGAAAGATGTGCTTCAGACCGAAGCGGCTGCCATCGTAGCAGACATGGCGGATATCTTGCCGGGCAAGGACAAGGCTTCCCGTTAAAATAGGAAGTAGTGCGAATAGATCTGTAGCTTCGGCCTGAAAAGCGATTTGGATTTCGGGCCGAAGCATCAATTCAAGGTCTCGCTCTTTTGTGACGATTTAGTTTTGATCGTATGGGTCGTGCTGGCGGTTAGGAGCTTTGATGTTGCTGTCTGCCGCTTGAGATAAGGCGGCCGATGCGGCGTCTTCACTCGTGAGAAAACCATTAACCTTGCCAAGGTAATTGTTTGCCCTGATAACTGTGAGTGCATTATTGCTGATGTAGAGTATCTGCGTATTGCCAACGGAACTCACCATGACGGCGCGCCTTAATCACTTCAAGCTTGTCGGCCCTGTTGCCGTCATTGTCGGGCTTTTGTTGCTCGGCCTGGCCGCCGTACTGTTTTTTGGTGCTGCCCGCTTGGACGAAGAGGCGAAAGTGCGCCAGGAGACGTTGGTCAAGCGCAATGTCGCGATCTGGATTTCGGACATGGAAGTCGTTTTGACATCCTGGACGATCTGGGACGAGGCGATCGATAAGCTCAACAACAATTTCGATCTCAGCTGGGCCGAGCGAAATCTCGGCCAGTCTATCATCGGCACGTCGAACGTGCGCTCGCTCGCCGTAATCGACAGCAACGACAAGATTATCTACGCCAAGACGGCGGATGATTTCGCCAACCATTCGTTCCTGAAACAGGAACCGAGCGCGCTTGTCGCGGCCGCCCAACCATTGATCGACTCGGTGCGAGCGCGTGAGCACCAGCCGAAGAAGAGCGGCATTCCGGACAGGATCTCATCAAGCAAAATCGAAGTGGTGGGGAATGACGCTCTCTTGCTGACGGCGAGCCTCTTCCAGGCCGATATCGGGACAGTCGTGCCCAATACCGACCGCGCGCCAATCCTTGTTTCGGCCATTCCAATCGCAGGCAGCCTTCAGGCGTTTTTCGGCGAGCGCTTCATGCTTGACGATGCAGCCGTCGAGCCGTCTGAGCAGGTCAAGCCCGGTCGCGCGTCTGTGGACATTGCCGCTGCCCCGCATGGGCAGGTACAGGTTTTGTCGTGGCAGGCGAACACGCCAGCCCATGATCTGCTGCGGCAGTCACTGCCCTTTGCCGCGGCCACGCTCTGCATCTTCATCGCGAGCTGTGCCCTCGCAATCTCGACATCGCGTCAGGCGCTCAGGATGCTTGTCGATGCGGAAAAGCACATGCGGCATGCGGCAACACATGATTTCCTCACGGGGCTTGCCAACAGAACACTGGTATCGACCAGGTTTACGCAGCTGTCGGAGCAGGGGCCGTTGACGGTTGTCTGCATCGATCTCGATGGGTTCAAGGCAATCAACGATCGCTTCGGTCACGCCGATGGAGACGATCTTCTGAAGCAGGTTGCCGAGCGGTTGCGTGCCGGATGCGCTGAGGATGATGTTTGCTTCCGTCTTGGGGGCGACGAATTTGCGGTGATGATGCCGAAGGTTTCCGAAGAGGAAGCGGAGGCGCGGTGCCGTCAACTGGCTGCGGTGATTTCCAAGCCTTACGAAGTGAACGGCACAATCATGGCGGTTGGCGCGTCCTATGGAATGAGCAGGGTTCTGGCAGAGGAGACCTCACCAGATCCCGTCTTCAGACGTGCAGACGAGGCGCTCTATATTGCAAAACGTCTCAACCGCGGTGGAGCCAATCCATTCCGGGGCGAAGTCGATCTGGCAGCGTCCTCTTCTTGATCATTAGCGCGTCCTTGATCGACGCATCGTGCTTTCCGAAAATCGATTCCGATTCTCGGGCCGATGCTGTAGCGACGCTGCCGTGCGCGTTGGCCAAATCAGACTTCAAGAACAATCGTCTTCAACGCGCGAATAACCTGCGGGCTGGTTTGTCTGCGCTGCTCAGGCGCAAAGCCGAATTCCACAAGAGAATGGTCCTCTTTCGAAGAGGCACTGCCTGAGGCATGGATTTCGTGGATGCCAGTTGCGGCCAGAAGCTCGGGCACGAGATCGGCCGTTACGCCACCGCCCGGCATGATGCTGATACGGCCATCCGCTTGATGCGACAGTCGCTTCAGCATCTCCATTCCAAGGGATACGTTCTTTGCGCAGCCGGAGGTCAGGATGCGGGAGATGCCGAGATCGATCGCAGTCTCGAGCGCTTCGATTGGATCGCGCACCATATCAAAAGCGCGGTGGAGGCTGATGTCCAGGCCGGATGCGGCTTCAATCAACCTCTCTAGAACCTGTCGGTCGAGGCGTCCGTCTGTGGTCGTCGCACCGATGACGACGCCGGGTAGCCCAAGCTCCCGTGCCTGCGCAATATCCGCCTCCATGATGGCGACATCGGCCTCGTCATAGATGAAGTTTCCGGCTCTTGGGCGGATGAGCGGGTAGACGGGGATTGGGCTCGTTCGTTTCGCGTGCTGCATCAGGCCGTAGGACGGCATCAATCCACCGACGCCCAGTGCGGAGCAAAGCTCGATGCGGTCTGCCCCGCCCTCGATCGCGGCGGCGAGACCCTCTGCGCTGTCGACGCAAATCTCCAGCAACCGCCCGGTGTGATCAGCCATGATGTTCGCTTCCTTGTTGGGTGTGGAGATCGTCCTTAACAGCCGGCCGCTTGTGAAGGAAGCCGAGCAATGCCACGCCGCACAGACCTGCAAATGCGCCGAGCATTGCCGTGTGGGAATAATCACTGACGGCCGTGCCGACCGAGAAGAGCAGGGAGCTCAGGCCGCCGCCCAAGAAGATGTTGACGGCAATGAGCGAGCTTCCAAGACCTGCGCGCCTGGCGATCAGGTTTTGCAGATAGGTGATGGGCAGGGAAATGATGCCGGCTGCGCCGAGACCCGAAAGAGGTGTCAGCAGGTAGACTGTCATCGGGTCTTTCGCCAAGCCGAGACCGAGCATGTAAGCGCAATAGATAAGCGCACTGGCAGCGATGGCGACTGCGGCCGATGTCTTGGTTTCCACCCATCCCCAGAAGAAGATGAAGACGATCTCGAGAAGAGCAACGATGCCGACGATCGCGCCGACATCGGCCGGTTGCCCGCCCGCCTTTCCAGTTACCACAAGCGGCAACACGATGCCGTTGACATGCAGGGTGCATGAGATCAGCGCAATGGCAAGCACGAAGGGCCAGATCTGGCGTGAGCCGAGATGGCGAATGGATGCCAGGAACGCGTAAGCCGGTTCCTGCCGTTCGGCATGGGCAACGGTTTCTTCACGCATGAAGCGGGCAAAGAGAATGAAACAGAAGGCGCATGCGATCGCCGCCAGCAGAAAAGCCGGGAGCATGCTCGTTCGGCCCGCAAGCGCGTAACCGACAATGCCGGGCACAAGGACCCAGGAGAGCGAGATCGCGGCACGAACCGCGGAGTTGACGGCAATGAGATCACGCGGCGGCATGCCGGCGCAGCTTGCGCGGACATAGGCGAAAATCAGCGAGTTGAGCGCTCCGTAAACCGGAACGGGAATGAGCAGCGCAAGTGCGAAGGTCCAGATGGTCGGAAAGGCATAAACCACGCCATAACCCAACGCCCCGGATATACATGCTCCGAGAATGGGAAGCTTATAGTGGCCGAGCCGGTCCGAGAGGATGCCCATGCTGATGCTGGCCGACACGTTGACCAGCGCTGCGACGAAACTCAGGATCGAGAAGCCGGCATCTGTCAGGCCAAGCTCGCGAATGCCGATCAGCGACATATAGGGCGCGGTCGCCGCACCGGTGAAACCGAAGACGAAAATACCGGCAGCCGAAAGCCGCAGCTGGTCATGTCGATAAACAAAGGGCAGCGCCGACAGCATGGATCGTCCACTTAAAGCATGGTCCAAGCAAAAGTGTGGAGTGATTTTGCGATGACGACATGCGGTAAAAACAGGACCCAAAGCATATCAGCGAATCTGCAACATCGCGTTACGCTTCAGGAGAGACAGCCTGCGGTCACGCAGGATGGGAAAGTTGAAGGGGCGCTCGGAAGGTATCCCGAGCGCCCGCGAGTAATTTAGCAGTCAGCGGCTTGGCCGAAAGCCTCAACGCCATCGTGCGGATAGTTTCGCAGACGGGGTATAGTCGAAGTCTTTGACGAAAGGAAATATCGGTTGCACCCGCCGCTTCGATGGCAACGTCTCGATATCCTGGTTGATAACGCCATCCGTCAGCGCCATCAGGTTGGGGTTGGACAGCGGCTGAAGCTCTGGCGAGAGATAACCGGATTTCACCACCAGTAATCTTACTTTGGCGGGATCGATGCCATGACGCGTGAAGTCTGCGATATTGTGGTAGGGGCGACGGCGGGCTGCCAGAATGAGCGTTATGCCGCCGATCTTGACGACAGCCTGTCGCTCATCCGCTGCGCCTGGATCATCGAGGCTGACAATCTCGGCACCGACCTCGACGAAGGGACTGGCCGGATCGAGTGAACCGCCGATCTTGAGGCTGAGCGTCTTGCCGATACCAGCGGCAAAACACGCTTCCACCGCCGGACGGTCGGTAATGCCGCCAATGACGGCACCTTCGAAGCCGCGCAGGATCAGCGACTTCAACACGTCCGCACGATCGCCCACGCCACCACCAGTGGGATTATCGCCGGAATCGGCAAGAATGACCGGCTGCGTTTCGGCCTTTTCGGCCAGGTCGAGCATATCGTCGAGATCGCCGGTGACGGGACCGAAGCGAAAGTCTTCTCTCGCCTGCCAATAGGACAGTGCGATCTCTTCCGCTGCGCGTTTCGCCGCTTCGGGATTTGACCCAGTCACAACAGCGCAGGCGGTTGCTCGCGGCTCATCTGCCCAGACATAGCCGACCATCAGATTGGCATCCCAAACGCCGTCGATCCGATCATGCTCCGGCAGGCGATGGTAGAGCGATTTGGCAGGCTCATCTTCCGTCGAGGTTTTCTCGCCCGGCAGCAGAACCGGAACCGGAGCCCAGGCGACACCTGGCTTTGCGCCCGTCTTCAGCGTCCTGATCAGCATCGACCAAGTCCGCACCATCGTCTCGCGCACATCGATATGGGGCGCGGTACGATAGGCGGCGAAGATGTCGATCTGATCGACGATCTTCTGGGTCACGTTGCCGTGCAGATCGTAGCTGACAGCCAGCGGAATATCCGGACCGATGATCGAGCGGGCATTGGCAATCCAGTCGCCTTCGGCATCGTCCATGCCTTCGACATTCATTGCGCCGTGCATGGCAAGATAAAGACCGTCGAGCGGCAGGGTTGCCCGCAGCTTGTCGGAAAATTCTTGCCTGAATTCCTCATAGGTGGCACGGGAGACCGGGCCCCCTGGAATGGCGCGGGCGTGAAGGAGCGGAGAGATTTCCACCCCCTCGGTCGGCAGGAAGCTGAAATACTCAGCGCCCGTCAGATCGTTACCGCGCAACACGCGAAAATCTTCCGGCTGCATGAGAACAGGCGAATAGGTGGAGCACTCCGTATGAATGCCGCCGACTGCAATGCGTAACACCATGGCACTGTCTCCGATCAAAGCGTGGGGCTGAGGCGCACGAGCGCCGAGAAGCGATCCCAATCCTTGCGCTCACGCGGTGTCCAAGCGGCTTCTGCCACGGCCGGCAGACGCGGGAAGACCAGATGGTTGAAGTAGTCGCGGTTGAGAAAGTGTTCGGTCCAGATGCAGGCCTGCACGCCACGAAGACGCGGCTTCAGGTCCTCGGGAAAATCACCCACTGCCTCATAGTGATAGGTGTGATGCGGCGGCACGGTGCCGGCCCAGCTGGCGCCCGGCTCCTGCCAGGCTTCGTCCTGCACCATGTCGAGATAATAGGCCTGGCCCGGCGTCATCACGACGTCGTAGCCCTCTTTCGCCAGCTCGACGCCGACTTCGGGCGCGCGCCATGCCATCAGCAACGTGCCGTCCGGATCGACGCCGCCGCCGTGGGAGACCTCGTCCCAGCCCGCCATGCTGCGGCCTCTGTCGGCCAGCATTTTCTGAATCCGCTTCATGAAGTGGCTCTGGAGCCCGAAGGTGCCATCCAGACCCTCCTTCTCCATCAGTTTGCGCGCCAGTGGCGAGGCCATCCAGGTGTTGTCGGCGACTTCGTCGCCACCGATATGGATGAGCTTTGACGGGAAGAGCTCGACCATTTCATCGAAGACCTTCCCGAGGAACACATAGGTCTCTTCGATGGCGGGATTAAGGGCGTTGTTCGGGAAGCCTTGAACCGAGCGATAGCTATCCGGCGCTTCCTGACCGTCAACCAGTTCGGGAAGAGCGGCCAGGATCGCAGTGCTGTGGCCGGGAATATCGACTTCCGGTACGACTTCGACATTCAGCTCGCTCGCATGGGCGATAATCGCAGCGACATCCGCCTGGGTGTAGAAGCCCCCGACCGGTTCTGCGGCGTTGCCAAGCTGCGGAAGCATCGGTTCATCGGGGCCGCGCATGACGCCCACGGTGGTCAATTGCGGATAGGCACGAACTTCGAAGCGCCACGCCTCATCATCGGTCAGGTGCCAGTGGAACACATTCATCTTGTACCAGGCGAGAATATCGATGAGGCGAAGCACGTCTGGTGCCGGAGCAAACTGGCGCGATACATCAAGGTGGCACCCGCGCCATCCGTAACGCGGTTCATCCGTGATGGTGCCCGAAGCCGGGAAGCGGAACAGCGCCGCGTTTCTGCGCGCGCCATCATGAAGCTGTGCGAGTGCTGTCAGGCCATATTGGCGGCCCGCATCGCCGCCATAGGCAAGCACGATCTCATATTCGGCGAATGTCAGCTCATATGCTTCCGCCGCAAGCGAAGCGCTCTGTTGAAAACGAACAGCCTTACCCTGTTCGACCGCGATCAGCGAAAATGGCTGATGGGCTGCAGAAAACAGGCGGCGATGAAGACTGAGGACGGTGTCCATCGCCTTCACGTCAGCCAGCGTGCTGCCCGCTGCCGGGTAGAGCACGACGGGTGTTTCCCCGGCTTGCAACTGCGCCTGTTTCGGCCAGGGCAGAAGCGAGAAAGGCTCAGTGACGCGTCCTTCCGGCAGGAGCGGCTTTTGCGGTTCGCTGACCCTGCCTTCCAGCATCAGATCGGCAACGTCGATGGTGTGATGGGTACCATCGGAGAATGTCAGATAGGCCGATTTCGCCCCGTCGGTTCTATGCTTGGCAGGCCGCCAGAGGCCGCGCACGGTAAAGCGCCAGCCGGCGCCGGGCTCCAGAACGAAGCCGGCAGGCGGCGCGTATTGGTGGAAGTTGGCGTTGCGCAGCAGGAACGTCGCGTTCTCGCAAGCTGGGTTATCCATGACGCGCGTCAATGCCGTATAGGCGAGTTTGAAGTCGCTCATCGGCGTGTCGGTGAGGTTGACGAGGGTAAAGACAAACCCGCCTGACGGGTCGCCCTCAATGGGATGCCATGCGTTTTCGAGGCGGAATCCGGTCTTGCTCATCGTCGTTCCCTTGATTTTTATGTGTGTTCAGTAATGTTCGGATTGAGAGAAGGTGTGGGCCAGCTCGGCTTGGCCCGCCGTCAGCCCGCAATCGACGGGCAGGCAGACACCGGTGATCGCCGCTGCCTGATCGCTTGCCAGAAAATGGACGGCATTGGCGACGTCGTGCGTGGTGGCGATACGGCGCAGTGCATACCAGCGTTTCACCTCTTCAAACACATTCGGATTGGCTTCGGCGCGCGCTTCCCAGGCTTGGGTGCGCACGGTTCCGGGCGCCACGGCGTTGGCTCTGATGCCGAATTTTCCGTATTCGACCGCGATCAGCTTGGTCAAATGGATCAACCCCGCCTTGGCGGCGCTATAGGCCGGATGACCGAAGACAGCCATACCGTTGACGGAGGCAATGTTGACGACGGATCCTTGCATTTCCGTCAGGTCGCGCTCGACCGCGCGGAAGGTCAGGAATGCAGCCTCCAGATTGAGGCTCGAATCCATGCGCCAGATCTCCGGCGTCGTGTCGTGTAGTGAAACGGCGCGTGCTGCACCGGCATTGTTGACGAGGGTTACGACCTTGCCGAGCGCCTCTAATTGGTCCGTCATGGCCTTGAGGCTATCGGCACTGGTGACATCGGCGACGATCGTTACGTAAGCGGCTCCGCCGCCAAGCGCGGCGACCGCGCTTTCCAGAGCGCCCGCATCATTATCGACAAGGGCTATAAGGTCATGGCTCGCTGCCAGAAGGGCAGCGATTGCGCGCCCGATATCGCCGGCAGCGCCTGTCACCACGGCGATGCGCTTATGGGTCGTCATGTCGTCAGTCTCCCAATATCTGGCGGTCGTCGCCGCCATCGCGATGCTCCAGCAACTGCTGCTTGATCTGGCGCAGCGTGATGGTGGAGTGTTTGCGGTTCTTGTAGGCCACCAGGCTGGCAAGCACATCGATCACCGCGAGATAGGCAAAGCGCGTCGAGGTGGGGCGATAAATGTTGTCGCCTTCTGGAAGGTCGATGCCGATGACATGATCTGCGAGCCTCGCCACCGGGCTTTTCACTTGAGTGAGCGCGATGGTGCGAATGCCGTTTTCTCTTGCGAGTTTGAAGCAGCGCATCAGCTCCTGATTGCGGCCCGAAAAGGACGAGCCGATGATCACATCACCCTCCTGCGCTGCTGCCGTCAGCATGAGTTGCATATTGTGGTCATTGCTGGCGGTGATGCGGGTGCCCAGGCGAAACAGCCGGTTCTGCAGTTCGAGGGCCACCATTGAGGAATTGCCGCCGGAGCCGAGGGCATAGACCATGGAGGCCGCGGCAATCCGCTCGGCCACAGCATCGAGTGCCTGTGGATCGAGCGCGCGGTGGACCATGAAGAGTGCGTTCTGGGCTTTGGTAATGATGTCTTCGGCGACATCCTCCGCCGACGTGCTCTTGGCTTCCGGGTTGAGGTAACGCACGCCGACGAAGGCGGTCTTGGCAAGACGGACCTTGAAGTCGGCGAAGTTCTGGCAGCCGAGGCGGCGGCAGAAGCGGGTCACCGTCGGCGGAGAGACATCCGCCTTTTCGGCCAGTTCGATGATCGAGGCGCCGACGGCGAAGTCGAACTCGTTCAGCAATATCTCCGCGATGCGCTGTTCGGATGGCGAAAACTGCGCTCTTTCATCCTGAATGGTCGCGAAGATATCCATCGGCCTGCTTTCAGGACTTGGGCTTATAGGCGATGCAGTCGATCTCGACCTTGCAGTCCACCATCATCGAGGCCTGAACGCAGGCGCGCGCCGGCGGATGTTCGCCGAAATAGCTCTGGTAGATGCGATTGAAGGTCCAGAAGTCGCGCGGATCATCCAGCCACACGCCGCAACGCACGACATGCTCGACGCCGTAGCCTGCTTCGTGCAGAATAGCGATCACATTCTCGATGGTCTTGTGAGTCTGTTCGATGATGCCACCGGAGATGATCTCGCCATTTTCCATGGCCACCTGACCGGAAACGTGCAGCCAGCCATCGGCCTCGACCGCGCGTGCAAAAGGAAGTGTCTGTCCACCTGCGCCGGATTTTTCAGCGCCATATCGTTTGATGCTCATGGGATTGGCCTTGCAAATTATTTTCGTTATTCATTGACAAGTGACCATAGAAAACGGATTTTTGCCAGAGATTTTTGGTCATCATGAAAATAATTTAGATATGGAGCCCTCGATGCGTGATCCCTTCAGAAACCCGTTTCCTGCCTCGGATGCGGCGCGACACGCCATTTGGGAGATGTTGGTTCCGCGCGATATCGATGCATTTCTGGCCGCGGACTGGTCAATGGTGGCAGATGACTTCGTGGAAGACGGTTTCATCGGCATCAGCGGCAATCGCGAACCGAATCCCGACAAGTGGACGCTGGCCTTCCCCAATCTTCCCGCCTACCGCGACGAGTGGCTGAAACAGGCACGCGAGTTTGCAGAAGGTAGTTACGGCGAAGACCCACGGACGGCAATTTTCACCACGACGACCCTGGAAGAGATCGAGATTTCTGACGAAACGGCGTTGGTGCGCAAAAAATTCGACGGCAGCATCAAGAAGGCTGATGGCTCGACCGATGTGATGAAGTGGCAGACACTCTATTATTGCCGCCTGCATGAAGGTCGCTGGAAGATTTCCGGCTTCACCGGTTATCTGCCGAATCCAATGGGCCAGTAAACGTCCTGCCCTTCAGCAAAAAAGGCCCAAGCCCTTGCGCATCTTTACCGCGGCTCTCGCCACTGAGACCAATACTTTCGCGCCGATCTGCATCGACAGGCGGGCTTTCGAGGAATCGCTGTATGCACCGCCGGGCCAGCATCCCGTCACACCCACGCTTTGCACCGCTCCGATCACTGTCGGTCGCACGGTCTGCGCCGCCAAAGGCTGGACGCTGATCGAAGGAACGGCGGCATGGGCGGACCCGGCGGGCCTCATCAACCGTCAGGCCTTCGAGAGCCTGCGGGATGAAATTCTCGATCAGTTGCGCGCGGCAATGCCCGTCGATGCAGTGGTGCTTGGCCTCCATGGCGCGATGGTTGCGGATGGATACCTCGACCCGGAAGGCGATCTTTTGGCGCGCGTCCGCGAGATCGTCGGGCCCGATATTCTGGTCTGCGCCGAGCTCGATCCGCACAGCCACCTGACGAGCAAGCGCGTCGATGCCGTGAACTTCTTCGTCGTCTTCAAGGAGTTTCCGCATACGGACTTCGTCGACCGCGCTGAGGATCTGTGGCGGATCGCGGTGGATACGCTGGAGGGGCGCGTCAAACCGGTCATGTCCGTGTTCGATTGCCGCATGATCGACGTGTTCCCGACGTCCCGCGAGCCGATGCGCAGCATCGTCGATCGGATGATGGCGACAGAGAAGCAGGACCCGGAAGTACTATCGCTGTCCGTTATCCATGGCTTCATGGCGGGCGATGTGCCGGAGATGGGAACGAAGACCATCGCGGTGACCGATGGCAATGCGGCCAAGGGCGTGGCGCTGGCGCGTTCCATCGGGCTTGAGCTCTTCGACAAGCGCGGCACCTTCATGATGCCGCAGATCGGTGAGGCCGAGGCTGTGTCGCTTGCGATGAAAGCGGATACCTCAACCGGTCCGGTGGTGATCGCAGACGTGTGGGACAATCCAGGCGGCGGTACGGCGGGCGATGCAACGGTGCTGCTGCGTGAATTGATGGCCCAAGGCGCTACAAGCGTCGCTGCCGGTCTCGTGTGGGATCCAATTGCCGTCCAAATCTGCATGGCGGCAGGCGAGGGGGCTGAAATTCCGTTGCGCTTCGGGGCGAAATCCGCACCCAATACCGGCGATCCCATCGATGCCCTAGTTAAGGTCGTGAAGGTTGTGCCCAATGCCGAGATGAAGTTTGGAGACAGCATCGCGCCGTTCGGTGATGCTGCCCATATCCACTTCGACGGGATCGACGTGATTTTGGGGACGGTGCGGGTTCAAAGCTATGACCCGTCTCTCTTCACGGCCCTCGATATCGATCCGCTGTCGAGGAAGATCCTGTTGATCAAATCGACCAACCACTTTTATGCCGCCTTTTCCAAGATCGCGTCGCAGATCCTTTATTGCTCGGCTGGGAAACCCTATCCCAACGACCCGGCGACCAATCCTTATCGCCGCGTCAGGCGGGATATTTGGCCGATCGTGCAGGACCCGCATGGACATAAGGCGGCGTGAACGGTCACCGATGGTCGTGAGAGCTCGCGGATGCTCTCTCGGCATCTATCGAATGAGCACATAGTATAAGGGCGCTTCCTTCAACCGAGGAAACGCCCTTAAACTTTATCTGCGCTTCAAGCCGCCTCGTAACGGAGGTCAGGCCAGAACGGGCAGCTCCTGTGTCTTCCAATCGATACGACGTTCCAGCGCGTTGCCATCGCCATCGAAGAGGTGGCAGTCCGCGCCGTTGATGGCAACCGAGACGGGCTGCTCGACTGCAACAGGCGCCGAGCCCGAAAGAAGAGCGCACCACTGCTGGCCCGTAGAAAGCGTCGAATAGGAAATGGTGTTGATGCCGAGACGCTCGATAACGCCTGGCACTGTCGTAATGGTCATGTCGCCGGTGCCGAGGCTCAAATGTTCCGGACGTATGCCGAGGGTCAGCGTATCGCCTGCACGCACGTTTCCACGCGCGACAGGCACGGTCAGTTGCTTGCCTTCGTAGGCGATGGTCACGCCGGTGTCGGAAGCTTCCACACAGGTCACGGGCAGGAAGTTCATCTTGGGGTTGCCGATGAAGCCTGCGACGAAGAGATTGTCCGGCTTGTGGTAAAGCTGCAGCGGCGAGCCGACCTGCGCGATGCTGCCGGCATTGAGAACCACGATACGGTCGGCCATGGTCATGGCTTCCACCTGGTCGTGGGTCACGTAAATCATCGTCGCTTTCAGCTGCCGGTGAAGCTTGGTGAGTTCGATGCGCATGTCGGAGCGAAGTGCTGCATCAAGGTTGGACAGGGGCTCGTCGAACAGGAAGATTTTCGGTTCGCGCACGATCGCGCGGCCAATAGCAACGCGCTGGCGCTGGCCACCAGACAGCATGCCGGGGCGCTGCTCGAGGCGATGCTCAAGCTGCAGGATCTTGGCGACCGCGTGGACCTTTTCGCGGAGCTTGTCTTCCGCCATCTTCTCGACGCGCAGCGGGAAGGCGATGTTCTCGAAGACGGTCATGTGAGGGTAAAGTGCGTAGGACTGGAAGACCATGGCGATGCCACGCTCGACCGGCGGCTTTTCGTTGACGCGGATACCATCAATGACGATATCGCCGTCGCTGATCGATTCCAGGCCTGCAATCATGCGCAGCAGCGTTGATTTTCCGCAGCCGGATGGGCCGACGAAAACGACGAATTCTCCGTGCGGAACATTGAGTTGCACGCCTTTGAGGACTTCAAAGTCGCCGTAGAATTTTTGAACGTTGTTGAGATGAAGCTGACCCACGATCGTCTCCAGAGGGCCGTTTGCACCCGGTGCATTCGGCAGCGCTGTTTGGTGTACCGCAAGGCTGTTCGTCACATGCGGTGGTGTCGAAGGGGACGTTTGAGAGAACGCCCCCTTCGGTTCGATATTACTTGTACTGCTCGAGGTCGGCCGACGCCTTCTTCAGCGCGGCTTCAGGCTCAGCCTTGCCGGTGACGACAGACTGGACCATCTCGATCATGGTGTTCTGGAAGCCCTTGTAGTCGGTGAAGAGCGGCTCAGGACCACCATAGGTGATGCCTTCGATCAGAGGCTTCCAGTAAGGATCCTTTGCAACGAATTCATCAACCTTTGCAGAAGGACGCAGAGGCGTCAGGCCGGCATCGCCCTGAAGCTCATACTCGCCCTGCGGACCGGGAGAGGTGATGAACTTGGCAAATTCGATCGCCTTGTCTTCCACGCCCGAACCCTTGAAGATGGCAAGGCTGTCGGTGATGAGCAGCGTGCCCGGACCCTTGGCCGATGGGCCAAGCGGAAGCGTTGCGATGCCCCAGTTGATGCCGGTCTTCTGCAGACGCGAAGCGGCACCCGAGCCAGCCTGGATCATGCCGACCTTGCCGTCGAGGAAGATCGCGCGGATTTCGTTCTGCTCGTAAGCAGTTGCGCCTTCGACGGAATAGGGGGTGATGTCCTTGTAAGCCTTCAGAGCGGCCAGCACTTCAGGGCTGTCCATGACGATCTTGTCGCCATCGATGACCTTGCCGTTGTTGGTGTAAACCCAGTGCATGAACTGGTGCATGGTGTTGTCGAAGGTCTTGGCAGGCAGGCCGTAACCGGCAATACCCGTCTTTTCCTTGATCTGCTTGGCGAAAGCGATTTCTTCCGCCCAGGTCTTCGGTGGCGTTTCAGGATCGAGACCTGCCTTCTTGAACAGATCCTTGTTCCAGTAGAGAGCCTTGGTGGAGAAAGCGACCGGAACGCCCCACTGTTGATCATCAATGGTGACGGTATCGACGATGTGCGGATAGTAGGACTTCTTTTCCTCGTCCGTCATCGGAACGGGAACGATCATGTCGTTTTCGGAGAACTGCTTCAGCGTGCGCGAGCCGACATAGGCCATGGCGGCTGGAGAGCCGGATGCAGCAAGCGTCGTTGCCTTGTCCTGGCACTGTTCCCAGCCCACGACTTCCGGCTTGACGGTCCAGCCCGCGTTCTTGCCTTCCCATTCCTTGATGTATTTTTCATGGATCGGGTCGATCTTGTCGCCGCAATAGATCCAGGAAATTTCCTTGTCGGCGGCGTGTGCAGACATGGCGCCCAGTGCTGTCGAAGCAGCAAGGCTCAGCGCGTAGAGGGTAAACTTGAATTTGGTATTCACGGTCAGTCTCCCATTCTCTGGTGGTTATCTTATTGTTTCACCGCGCCTGCGGTCAGTCCGCTGACGAGATAGCGTTGCAGGAAGAAGATCACGATCATCGCCGGGGCAATGCCGACGAAACTTGCGGCCATGAGTTCGTTCCAGATGACCTCCTGGCGGCCGAAATAGGCAAACAGGCCGACCGGCAGAGGCATGTATTCCGTTTTTGAGTTGAAGGTCAGTGCGTAGATGAACTGTTGCGCGTAAGAACCGATGAACGTCGTGATCGCGACCACCACGATGCCGGGCATTGCGATTGGGATGATCACGCGGCGTAGGGTGTAAAAGTAGCTGGCACCATCGACATAGGCTGCTTCATCCAGCTCACGCGGGATGCGCATCATATAGGTTCGCAGCAACCAGATAGCGGACGGGATGAGGAAAGCCACGCCCGGCACGATCATGGCGAGATATGTATTGAGAACGCCGATCGAGCGCATCAAGCGGAAGAGCGGGATGAGCAGGACCGCGCCGGAGAACATGTTGACGGCGAGAAAGGCGCCGAGCAACAGACCGCTGCCGCGAAACTCGAAGCGAGCAAAGGCATAGGCGGCGGGGATGACAAGTGCCAACACGACGGCCGTGACGATGCCGGAGATAAAGAACGAGTTGAAAATGTACCGGGCAAAACCCGGTACGCTCACCCACATCGTCCGGTAAGCTTCGAAAGAGCCATTTTCTGGCCAGAAGCGATAGGGTGACGAGAAGAGCTGGCTGAGCGGCTTCAGCGACACCAGAAAACCTTCGACAAAGGGCGACAGCACGAAGATCAGGAACAGCGCGATGCCGCAATAGATCGCGAGGATTTCGTACCACTTGTAGCGGTTGATCAGTGCGGGAGGAGGTGTCATCGCTTGTCTCCGGCAGAAAGCTTGCTGACAATGCGGAAGTAGGCAAGGCAGAAGATGGACAGGAAAATGCAGATCAACACGGCGCGGGCAGCACCCTCACCATACTTATAAGAGCCGATGGCGGTCTTGTAGGTATCGATGATCATCGTCGTTGTTTCGCCGTTCGGGCCACCGCGGGTCAAGATCCAGATGATGTCGAAGGAGTTGAAGGTCGAGATCAGCGACAGCATCGACATGGTGATCATAGAAGGCACGAGAAGCGGCAGCGTGATGCGGCGGAAACGATAGAAGCGTCCGGCACCATCAACCCAGGCGGCTTCGTAAAGATCCTGCGGAACGGCCTGCATGGCGGCGAGAAGGTAGAGCGTCACCATCGGCACGCCGATCCACACATCGGTGATCACGGTTGCCCAGAACGCGGTGGAGCCCTGCGCCAGAAAGGCAACCGGTCCATCGACCAGACCGGTGCGCTGGAGCATGCCGGAAATCATGCCGAACTGGCCATTATACATCCAGCCCCACATGAAGATGCCAATTGCCATGGGGACGATCCAAGGCGGCATTGTCAGAATGCGGAAGATTGCACGGCCTGGTACTGCGGCATTCAGCATGGTCGCGCCAAAGGTGCCGATAATCATCTTGATGGCGACCGAGAAGAACGTCCAGATGAAGGTACGGATAATGACTTCCGCAAAAGTAGCGTTGAAAATCTTGTCGTAGTTGGCCCAGCCAACCCAGTTGGTGGTCTTCTTCAGCGATGCGTCGGTAAAGGACAGAATAAACGTATCGACAAGCGGGTAGGCGACAATTGCGAGAACATAGAGGAGGGCTGGCGCTAAAAGCAGCCAGGCAAAGAAAACGGCGCTTCGTCTGGTGTCCATGATCACCCTTTCATCAGGCGGAGCGCTTTTGCGCGTCTTCGGTGCCGTGAAGGCAAGCGTCGTACTTTGCCCAGACTGGCGCCAGATCGACCACCTTGCGGGCAGCACGCGCCTCGTCCATGGCAATCGCCAGGATGCCGGCTTCGATTGCGTCGAGCGCCGAAACCGGTAGGGCAGCGCCTGTCGTGACATGGGCAAAGACATCGGTGGCCATCTGCTCGTCCGCGCCGTAATGGTGCGATTTTACCGATGGGGCCTGATAGGTGTTGCCGATCAGCTTGGCGCTGTCATGGGCGCGGTGAACGTCGAGGAAGCCACGGACGAAATCGCCTTCCGCCATGCCTTTCGCGCCGACGACGCAGAAGCGGCGGAACTCGTCCGGCACGTTGAGGTTCGTGTGGAAGGCCAGCGACGCACCATTTTCATATTCGACGATGGCGGTCTGGAAATCGATGATGTCGCCATCGCTGTCGAACACCTTGTCGGCACCCATCCAGCCGCTTGGCTTGCGGAAATAAATATCAAGATCGTTGACGCCGCTATTCTGTGGGGCGTTTTTCGGCACGAAACTACGGCGTCCGCCGAAGCTCGAAACATAGCGCGGGCGCACACCCATCACGCCGTTATAAAGGTCGAGGTCGTGGCAGCACTTTTCCAGCATGAAGCCGCCCGCTAGCTTGTCGTAACGGCGCCAGTCGCGCATGAAGAAGGCGCCATGATAGGGTGCAATATGCTCGGAGGCTTCGATCGAGGCGATATCGCCGAGAAGCCCTTGAGCCTGTGCCTGCCGCAGATCGCGGTAAAGCGGTGAGTAACGAAGGACGAGACCGACCATCAGACGGTCCTGGCCGTACTGGTTCAGAAGCCGCGCGAGTTCGAAGCTTTCTTCGATGGTTGTGACGATCGGCTTTTCGGTGAACACCGTCAGGCCCGCTTCCAGACCGATGCGAATATGCTCTAAGTGGAAAGTATTGGGGGAGCCGATCATGAGCAGATCGAAGGTTTCCTTCGCGATCATCTCCTCGGGTGTTTCGTAAGCGTGGCCAGCCGAAATATTCTCTGCCTCCAGCTGCTTCATGCCCGCTGGTTCGGGGTCGACATGGGCGACGATCTCAAAATCAGGATCGATTTCCGTAAAGACCTGGCCAAGATAGCCAAGGCGGAATCCGAGTCCGATTATTGCGACTTTCATGGCTTTGCAGCTCCCCTTTTCGTAATTTATTTTCGTAGCCTGTTGCAAATTTCCGATATGGTCAACCGGAAAAACCGCAATCGAGTGTGGCTATGAAAATAATTTTCACGCGCTGAATGTTCTTCTTTGTCTCCCGCTTTTTGGGCGTGGAGGATAAACGTCTAAACACTGGAGTCTTGGGTATTTCCCCTCGCCAGCCACTTTCGGTTTTCCGCAGGCCGGTCGTCGTTGTTAATAACTAATACCAAAAAAATACCTTCTGTCTATAGTGGAACAAAAATTTGTTTCGAGGCAGCCGTGGAATATATGTTCGGCGTTGAAATCACTGGTATTTTGGCATTTATCGATTGATTGGTCCTGCATATTGCCAATGTGGCGTTGTATTGGTATCAGTTTTGGTATGGTGTTTGAGAGGCGATTTCTGCTGTAGGTGGCGGACCATCTCCCCATGCAAAGATCGGAGAGGCGCAATGGACGGTGTTTTGCCGTTTGGTGAATTGCAGGCATTACGGGGCGGGCCGCTTTACCAGAAGTTGCGCCGCTTGATCGAGGATGCCGTATCCAATGGGCGATTGAAGCACGGCGATGCCCTGCCAGCCGAACGGGATATCGCCGATGCTGCAGCGATCAGCCGGGTGACCGTGCGAAAAGCGATCGACGAACTGGTCGAGCAGGGCATTCTGGTTCGGCGCCGCGGTTCTGGAACCTTCGTCGCCAAGCCGGTGCCGAAGATGCAGCAGCCTCTGACACGGTTGACGTCCTTTACCGAAGATATGCGTCGTCGTGGAATGGTGGCAGGATCGCGCTGGATCGAGCGCGGGCTCAAATTTCCCACAGCTGAGGAAACCATGATGCTCGGCCTTTCGGGCGGGGCTCGCGTTTCACGTATCCTTCGTTTGCGCACCGCCGACGATATGCCGATTGCGCTCGAGCGGACCAGCCTTCCGGACGACATTCTGCCCGAACCTGAGACGGTCGAAGACTCGCTTTATCTCGCGCTTGCGGCCCGCGACATTCGCCCGGTGCGCGCCAATCAGAGAATCTCCGCGGTGCTGCTGCGCGATGACGAAAGCGAGTTGCTGGAGGTTCCACCCGGTTCCGCAGCGCTTTCCGTGCAGCGTATCGCCTATCTCAATACCGGGCGCGTGATGGAAGTCTCCACTGCGCTTTATCGCAGCGACGCCTACGATCTCGTCGCAGAACTCACGATCGGCGCCTGATCAAAACCTTAGAGGCCATACTCATGACGACAATGATGCGACGCGAAATCGACGAAATCCCCCAGGCCGTGGCCCGGCTTCTGGATGCTGGGAAAGACGATATTTCGCGGGCAGGACGCGCTCTTGCGGCCCATGATCCGGCCGTTGTGGTCACCGTTGCTCGCGGCTCTTCCGACCATGCTGCCTATTTCCTGAAATATGCGATAGAGCTTGAACTCGGCCTTCCGGTCGCGTCTCTCGGCCCGTCATTGGCCTCGATCTACAAGGCGCCACTGCGCTTGGAGCGGGCTGCGGCCTTCGCGGTCTCCCAGTCGGGTGCGAGCCCGGATATCGTCTCGATGTTGGAAGGGGCGAAGGCGGGCGGCGCCTTGACCTTATCTCTGGTCAATACGACACCGTCTCCTCTCGCCGACACCGCCTCGATTGCCCTTAATATCCAGGCTGGACCGGAAATCGCTGTGGCAGCCACCAAGTCCTACGTCAATTCGATCGTCGCAGGACTGGCGGTTCTTTCCGAATGGAGCGGCTCGGACTCCTTGAAGAAGGCTGTGGCAGCGCTCCCAGACCAGCTCGATAAGGCGCTTGCGCTCGACTGGAGTGTGTTGGTGGAGCCGCTGGTCAAGGCTGAATCTCTTTACATGCTCGGCCGCGGCCCGGCACTTGCCATTGCGACGGAGGCGGCGCTGAAGTGCAAGGAAACCTGCGAGTTGCACGCCGAAGCCTATTCATCCGCTGAGGTGCTGCATGGTCCGGTTTCGCTGGTTGCCGAAAGCTTCCCGGTGATCGCCTTTGCTGCGCGTGACAAGGCGGAAGTCTCGATTGCCGAAACGGCATCGGGTCTCGTCGGCAAGAATGCCAATGTCTATCTGACGTCCGACAAGGGCAGGGGTGCCACCATTCTTCCCTTCGTAGAGACGGGTCACCCACTGACCGATGCCTTGGCCCTGATCGTTCCTTATTATGGCATGGTCGAAATGCTGTCGCGCGCGCGAGGCTTTGATCCCGACAAGCCCGCAGCTCTCAAGAAGGTGACGGAAACACGATGATTGGCTCATTCGCGCTGTGTGGCGGCCGGATTTTCGACGGGGCTGTCTTTCTGGATGGCCACGCGCTTGTTGTCGAAAACGGCCGGATCAAGGCCATTACGCCGGTGGCAGATCTATCGTCTTCCATCAAGCGTCGTGATGTGGCCGGTGGCCTCATCGTTCCAGGGTTCATCGATCTTCAGGTGAATGGCGGCGGCGGCGTATTGCTGAACAACCAGCCTGATCTCGACGGCATTCGCACGATCTGCTCGGCACACGCTTCCTACGGCACGACCGCCCTTCTGCCCACCCTGATTACCGATACGGTCGATATCCGGAGCAAGGCCGTTGCAGCGGGTATTGCTGCCTTTGCGGAAAAGGTACCAGGCTATCTCGGTCTCCATCTGGAGGGTCCGCATCTCTCGGTCGCCCGCAAGGGAACCCACGATCCCTCGTTGATCCGCCCACTTGAGAGCGACGATCTGCAATTCCTCGTGGAAAAAGCCGGTCACTTCGGCGAGGCTCTTATCACGCTAGCGCCCGAAAGTGTCTCGACCGCCGATGTCACCAAATTGGTTGAAGCCGGATATGTCGTCAGCCTTGGTCACACCAATGCCAAGGCGCAAGACATTTTGCCTTACGTGTCGGCCGGCGCCTCCATGGTCACGCATCTCTTCAATGCGATGAGCCAGATGGAAAATCGCGAGCCGGGTCTGGTTGGTGTGGCACTGGCCAATGGCCGCTTGTCCTGTGGCCTTATTGCGGATGGCTTCCATGTTGATCCGATCGTTATTCAGGTGGCGCTCGCTGCCAAGCAGGGACCGGGGCGGATATTCCTGGTCACCGACGCCATGTCGACCATCGGCACTGATCAGCAGGGTTTCCTCCTGAATGATCGTGAAGTGTTCCGTCGTGGCGGACGATTGACGCTTGCTGATGGTACGCTTGCGGGCGCCGATATCGATATGCTCTCTTGCGTGCGCTTTGCCCATGAGCATATCGGATTGCCTTTGACGGAAGCGTTGAATATGGCCTCGCTCTATCCGGCTGAGGCGATTGGCTGCGCCACCAAGGGCAGTCTCGCCGCCGGGATGGACGCCGACATGCTGGTACTGAAGCCGGATCTATCTTTGATGGCGACCTTCATCGGCGGCGCTTGCGTCTTCGGCGAAGATTTTTCAAAAGGGGCTGCGGCTTGATCGTCTGTTTCGATATTGGCGGCACCGCCATCAAGGGCGCTGGCGCCTGGGCTGTCGACGACATCCGCCCGGTTGCACGCCGGCAAACGCCGATCCATGATTTCGATGCCTTTGTCGATGTGTTGAGATCCGTGATCGAAGAAATCGGAGAGAGGCCGGACTGCGTCGCTCTGTCGATTGCAGGCGTCATCGACCCCGATACCGACCGTGCCAACATTGCCAATATTCCCTGCGCCCATGGACGTCTGTTGAAAGCAGACCTTGAGGCAGCGCTTGGGATTCCCGTGCTGATTGCCAATGATGCGGATTGCTGCGCGCTTGCGGAATATGGCGCAGGCGCAGGGCGTGGACATCGCGTCGTCTTCGGGGCCATTCTCGGCACGGGTGTCGGTGGCGGCCTTGTTGTGGATGGCAAGTTGATCAACAGCGCCGGCGGTTTTGCCGGGGAGTGGGGCCATGGCCCCGTTGCTGCCACGCGTGCCGGCAGTCCCCCTGTGGAATTGCCGCGCTTTGCCTGCGGCTGCGGCCTCGATGGGTGTGTCGATGCCATTGGCAGCGCTCGCGGCATGGAGAAGCTTCACCGTCACCTGACCGGCACCGAGATGAAGGCGGAAGAGATCCTTGCTGCCTGGCAGGACGGCGATGAAAAAGCTGCGCGCACGATCGATATCTATATCGACATTCTCGCAGGACCCCTGTCGCTGGTCATCAACATGACCGGTGCGACCATCGTTCCGGTCGGCGGAGGCCTATCCAACTCGCTGCCGCTGATCGAGGCGCTCGATCACGCGGTGAGAGCGAGAATTCTCCGCAAATTCCAAAGACCGCTCGTGGTACAGGCTGAGTGTGCCATTGAGCCCGGTCTCGTCGGGGCGGCCGTGCTGGGACTGGCATTCGCTTCAAGTCGGTAGAGGCTCGGTCGCGCCAACGCCTTCTGCTCTATATTACGACGTACCAGTGGCAGCCTGAGCCTGGGTCATGGTGTTGTCTCCAACCCAGCGCGCTGCCGGCTCAATTCCGCCCAGAGGAAAGAGGTGGAGTTGCGATATCAGCGACGCCGGATTGTTCTCGACATAAGCCGTCAGCGCGTCCACCATCTCGGTCGGCTCATAGGGCATGAGCAATCGCGTCACGTCCAAAGCCCGCTTTTGCAGCACCTTCAATGAGGGGCCGACGCCGCAGGAGATGGCGGACTTGATCAGGGTCTGGAGTTTGGCCGGGCCCGCGATCCCCACATGGATTGGAAGACTGACGCCCGCCTCTGCAATTCGCTCCGCCCAAGTTGTGATCACCCCGGGCTCGAAACCGAACTGCGTGACGATCGCCATCTCGGCATCGGTCAGTCGAGAGAAGTCCGTTTTCCACTTCAAAGCGCTATCGACATTGCTGGTCGTGCCGTCCGGATCGATGTCACGGCTCCCTTCCGGATGGCCCGCCACATGCAGCCGCTGGAAACCATGCCGGTCGAAGAGACCGCTCTCCAGCAAGTGGATCGAGCTTTCGATCGTGCCGACCGGACGCGTCTCCCCGCCGCCCAGCAACAGGGCCTCGGTGACATCAGCCTCATTGCGATAAAGTTCTATCCAACTCTTCAGAGTGGCGATGTCGGGAATGCTGCGTGCGGGAAAATGCGGCATGACGGCGAACCCGTCCTGGCGTAGCCTTTTCGCCGTCGCGACCATGTCCTGGATCGATGTCCCGGTGATGTGGGCAATATAGACTCGTGTTCCAGGCGGCAGGAGCCTGGAAAAGTCAGTGATCTTCGCGGCGGTCTTCGGCGTCACCTCGATGGAATACGGATTGAGGAGAAAACTCAAATCTTTCGCGCCAAGCGCGCTCTTGTTCTTCGTCCGATCGGTAAACTTCAGTATTGCCATAAGCCGATTTTCTTTCCGCATGCCAAGCGCGATATTTAGAGCCGCAGCGATCTTCAATCCAGACCTAAAACTGGACAGCCGTGCGGTTACCCGGATCGATTTATTTGCTCTTTTTTATCCATTGCATCGAATCCTGCCGAACCATGTGAGGATATTTTTACTCTCTTGCTGAACAGTGGTGTTTCAAACTGCGACGTAACGAGACGCTAGAAGATAATTTTGACCTGATTTCTCTTTCATAAGAGGCCAAAGTGAGAGCCAGATGCTCTTGAGCACGGAAAGTGCGGATCATTTTGAGGCAGAAGCGCCAGCACGGCCGGCCAGAATTGTCTGGTATCAGTCGTTGTTCTGGAAGATCACCGTTTCGCTCGTGTCCAGTGTCGTGCTTGCCTATCTCGTTGGCGCTGCTGTCGGCTGGGTGATGGTCCAGCGGGACTCGCTTGACCAATGGCGTCGCGAGGCAGAACTGAACGCGCAGGTGACGAGTTCTGCGATCCGCACCATCTACACCTTTATCTCCATCGACAGTGATAGCAGCGGCCAGATCGTCAAGATCACCAGCGAGCGACCGCTGGGTGACGATGCCTCCATTTTGGATACGGGCTTCAATCCCGGGGACGTTCTGGCGCTTGCCGCTGCGCAAACCAAGAACAATGTCTGGATTTTTCAAAAGGACCCCGCTGGTCAGACCTTTACCAGTTCCGCCGACGCGCTGGGGGAGGTGGAGAATATCTCGCTGACATTGCCAGAAGGCACGGCGATGGATGCATTCTACGTCGGCTTTGCCGAGCTTGGTACGGTGCGGCACTTCATTGCTTTCGTTCCGGTGGTCGATCAGAATGGAAAGCTGCAGGGCAGTGTGGTCACGACGATCGGCGAGGCTTCCAAGCTTCTCGAAACACAAACGAAGCTTCTACAGAATTCGCTTGCGCTTCTGATCACCATTTTGCTCGTGACCGGCGGGGTCGTTGCACTTCTGATGCGCAAGGTCTTCATGCCGGTGCCGGCGCTGATTGAAGCACTCACCAAAATCGCCCATGACGACACGGCCTCGGTGACGCCGTTTCAACATCGCAAGGACGAGATCGGTCGCGTTGCCGTCGCGATCGAGAAGGTGCGCGAAGCCGTGGTCGAGCGGGAGAACCTGCGCCAGATCCGCGATGTGGCGAAACAGATGGAACATCTTGCCCATCACGATCCGCTGACCGGACTGCCAAACCGAGCCTTCTTCAGCAAGCGGCTGGAGAGCGAGATTGGGGAACTGGCAAATGGCCGACGGTTCAATGTCATGCTTCTCGATCTCGATCGCTTCAAGGCGGTCAATGATGTGTTGGGCCACGCGAGCGGCGATGCTCTTCTCGTATCCTTCGCAGAGCGCCTGCTGCAACTGATCGGGCCGCAGGACATGGTGGCTCGACTAGGCGGTGACGAGTTCGCGATCCTGCAGATCGTCCGTAAAAATGCGGTGCGTGAGGCCAGTCGCCTGGCGAAGGGTATCATCACGTCAGCATCACACCCGTTCATGTTGCTGGGCAAAGAGGCCTCCGTCGGGGCCAGCGTCGGTATTTCGATAGCGCCCCTTCACGGTCACGAGATGTCCGAACTGCTCAAACATGCCGATGTGGCGCTGTACTGCGCCAAGTCCGGCGGTCGCGGGAATTTCCAGTTCTTCGAACATGGCATGGAAATGTCGAAAGAACAGGACCACGAACTGCAGCAGGACCTCGACCTCGCGGTTCAGCGGGACGAATTCGTGCTGCACTACCAGCCGATCTTCTGCTTCTCCAATCCCGAGCCTGTCGGCTATGAAGCGCTGGTGCGCTGGCAGCACCCGGTTCGCGGCTGGGTGACACCCGACGACTTTATTCCGCTGGCCGAAAAGACCGGCCAGATCTGTGCGATCGGCGACTGGGTGTTGAAGCGGGCCTGCCAGGAAGCCATGCGATTGCCGAACGAGGCAACGGTGGCCGTCAACATCTCGGCGATCGAGTTACAGCAGGGCGATCTTGTCGAGAAGGTGCAAAGGGCGCTGAATGACAGCGGCTTGCCGCCATCTCGGCTCGAGATCGAGTTGACGGAAACGGTTCTGCTCTCCGGATCGGAGGCCATCACATGTCTGCAAGACATTCAGGCGCTTGGGGTCAGGATCGCGCTTGATGATTTCGGAACCGGCTATTCGAGCCTTGCTTATCTGACCAAACTACCGATCAGCAAGATCAAGATCGACCGCAGCTTCGTTGCCGACGTGATGACCAGCACCCAGAGCCTGGCAATCATTCAAGGTGTGATCCACATCGCCGCAGGACTTGGATTGAAAACGACGGCGGAGGGCGTGGAAACGCCAGAACAGCTTTCGCTGCTTCGTGCTGCCGGATGCGACCTGTTGCAGGGCTATTACCTTGGCCGCCCCATGCCACTTGCCGATATCGAGAGCCATTATCGTTCCGCACCCGCAAAGATGGTGCACCGCTAGGAGTAGAGACATGCAGCATATTTCTCTTACCCTCCGTGGGCTGATGCGCCGCTCGGTCATTCCCACTTTGTTCGCCGCGCTCGTCTCCTCGCCGTTTCTCACGCTTTCTGCTGCGGCTGAGGAGTTGAAGAGCCCGACCCTCGACAAGATTGCGCGTACCAAGACGATCACGTTCGGGCACCGCCAGGACGAACTGCCGTTTTCCTATGTGACGCCGGATGGCGTCGTGCGCGGTTACTCCATCGATATATGTCAAAGGATTGCGGATCACGTTCGAGACGCGCTTAAGCTCGATACCCTGAAGACCGATTATGTGGTGGCGACGCCCGCAACCCGTTTCCTGTTGGTCAAGTCCGGCAAGATCGACATGGAATGCAGCGCGACGACCAACAATGCCGAGCGGCGAGAGCAGGTGGCATTCTCCTATCCCCACTTCATCACAGCGACCCGCTTCGTGACGAAAAAATCGAGTGGGTTGAACAGTATCAAGGATCTGGCCGGACGAACGGTGGCTTCGACAACGGGGACCATCAACATCGCGCAATTGCAAAACGTGAACAGGGAGCAAAAGCTGAACATCTCTGTACTGATCAGCAAGGTGAATTCTGAAGCCTTCGCCATGGTCGAAAACAATCGCGCTTCCGCCTTCGTGATGGATGATGTTCTTCTAGCTGCCCACGTGGCTTTTTCAAATGCACCTGGAGACTATATGATCTCGAAAGAAACGTTCGGGCCGCCTGAACCCTATGGTATTCTTCTGCCAAAGGGCGATGATGCGTTCAAGACGTTGGTGAATGAAGCTCTCTACAAGATGTTTACGGACGGCGAAATCGAGACGATCTACAACAAGTGGTTCATGTCGCCTTTGCCGCCGGACGGGCGCAATTTCAACCTTCCGCTATCCCCAGAGCTGCAGGCCGCCTTCAAGGAGCCAAAGGAGTACCTGCAATGAGAATGTACATCTTTCATTGCTTCCTGCTTGCATTCTGCGCGCTCGGCTCGATTGAAGCCAAGGCAGAGGAAAAGGTTTTCGACACGCCCACCCTCGATCGAATTGCCCAGACGGGCAAGATCAGGATCGGCTATGGTTCGACAGCACCCTTCTCCTTTCTCAATGCGGACGGCCAGGTTCTCGGCTACTCGATCGACCTTTGCCGTGCTGTGGTGGAAAAACTGAAGCAGCGGCTCAAGGTGCAATCCATCGATGTCGAGTTCGTGCCGCGCACGCCCAGCAATCGCGTGCAGCTTCTCAATGATGGAACGATAGATATCGAGTGCAACGCAAGCACCAACACGGCAGAGCGGCGCAAGAGCGCAGCCTTCGCCTACCCGCACTTTTTCACCGTGACACGGTACGTTTCCCTGCGGAAAAGCGGTTTCAAGACATTGGATGATCTGAAGGGGCGTTCGGTGAGCGTGGCTCTCGGCACCGTCAATGTCAATGAAATCAATGAGAGTAGCCGCAGGCGGAAACTGAATATCTCAGCCGTTCCTGTTGAAAGTCTTCAGGCTGCGTTCGACATGGTCACAGAAGGTCGTGTTGCAGCCTTCGCCATGGATGAGGTTTTGCTGAAAACGATGATCGCCCGCACGCAAAACCCCTCCGACTATGTGCTTTCCGAGGAGCAGGTGACAGATGCCCAGCCCTTTGGTTTTATGATGCGCGTGAACGACAAGGCGTTCGTCGGGGCAGTGAACGAAGCACTGAGCGAGATTTACAAGTCAGAGACTGCCAAAGAGATTTACAAGCGCTGGTTCGAGGAATCGATGCCGGGGCTCAACATCAACCTTGGTCTGCCGATGAGCAATTTCCTTGCGGAAGCTTTCCACAACCCGAAGATCGTTGAATAAGCGCAGACGGGTGTGAGATCCCTTCTATCCTTTCGATCTATAAGCATGCTGAGCAAACCTGTGTCGCGGCGATGCGATCAAGGCATGCGGCAAAACAAGAACGAAAGCGTAAGAGCAAATCTGAAAGATTGCGACGCGCTTAGGTCCATGCTGCGACTATTTCGCTAGACGTCGCGCCTGCGTGTCAAAGCCTGAACGCCGGCGTCGCGCGTCCCGTTTTGTCTTCTCCCCGAGTTGTTCCGGCCTTTGCGCCGTTAATTTTTCAGGAACCAATGCCTGAGGGGCACGTTCGATTGGCAGGAGACGCGCCGTGTCAAACGGACGTGATGGTGCCGGAGAACATCGGGATTTTTCCGTTTTCTCTCGATGGCCAACGAAAAGGCAGACGAGCTTCTTATCCATCCGGCCGTCTCCGCCCAATCTGCCAAGACAATTTGGCTGCCAAGGAGGTTTTGACGTGGAAAAGACCGAAACGCGAAAGCTTGCGGAAGAATACATGCTCCTTGGCGGCACCCGCCAGGTCATGATCGACGACAACAAGACATTTGTCCGTCAATACGACCATGAGCCGGAAGAAGCCGAGCGCTTCTGGCAGGAGCGCATCGCAACCCTCGACAAGGCACGGATCGCCGATGTCGAATTCTTTCTACCGTCTGTCAACTCAGACGTAGAATCCTAACGAGCCCACCCCAACAGAATATAGACCAGGAAGGAAACAGTCATGACTGCTATCAATTCTGCCAAGATCGTCATTCTCGCAACCGACGGATATGAGCGCTCGGAGCTTCGCGTGCCGTACGAAGAGCTGCAGCGCAAAGGCGCAGACGTCAAGATCGCCTCGATCAAGGACGGCGAGATCAAGAGCTGGGACGAGAAAGACTGGGGCGACAGCGTGAAAGTCGACCTGCTCGCCAAGGACGTGCGGATCGAAGATTTCGACGCTCTCGTCCTTCCTGGCGGCCAGATCAATCCGGACGTCCTTCGCGCCAATGACGACGCGATGCGCGTGGTCAAGGAATTCGTGAAGTCCGGTAAGGTTGTGGCTGCCATCTGCCACGCACCATGGCTTCTAGTTGAAGCCGATGCGGTTCGCGGCCGTGAAGTGACGTCTTACGGCTCCATCAAAACCGACGTGAAGAATGCCGGCGGCATTTGGAAGGACGAAAAGGTCGTTTGCGATAAGGGCATCGTCACCTCCCGCAACCCTGACGACTTGGAAGCTTTCGTTGCAAAGATCGTCGAAGAGGTCGAGGAAGGCCGTCACGAACGCAAGGCAGCATAAGCTATTTTTCATAGCTTCAAGACCGACGAAGGGCTGGTGCACCATGGGTGCGCCAGCTTTTTTTTTGGGCGCGGCGATATGAGGCGAATATGAAGAAGGAGGCGCCAGTGCAGGTGCCTTCAAATCGCGAGTCGGGGCAGGCAACACTCCGTGAGGCGGATATTTTGCCACATTTTTGCCTTATTTAAGCCACTCTTTCGTCTCGGAAACGTTTCAGAAAGCGGTTGAAATTAATTTTTCCCAACAAAAACGGTTTATTTTTAATTATTTTATATGTGCGGCGCCATAATTTTGCTGCGCTGCATATAAGAAATATTACATGTCTCTTATTTAATCGAGCCTTAGAAAAGCGCTCCATCTTACCCGCAAGACCAGTAAACCAGAAGAACAGTTTTAATATAAATGGCTGCGTAATACATGGAGATGGTCACCATGCGTCAACTGCATGACGCCTGCCTGTCTTTGTTCCTTTTATAGGCGTTCATCAATAGTCTCAGCCAACATGATGTGAGGAATTTGGGGCGGCCGGTTTTAGGCAGCCGGGTAACGTTGCCTCACAAAAAATTCAAAAGCACCAAATTCCGACCACAGACTTCATGTCTCATGATGACTGCATGACGCGCCCAACGGGTACCGACCTATCGCAAAACATAAATGGAGTTCTCTCTATGAAGTCCGCGACTCGATCGGCTGTTTCGCCGCTTAGTGGTTCTGAAGAGTCTGATGTGAGCTTTCCTATCGGGGGCATCGTGAAACGCAGTTTCGATGTTTCCTCGGCACTGCTCGCCCTTCTTGTCCTCAGCCCGATCTTTCTCATGATCGTGGTCTTGGTCAAACTCTCTGACAAGGGACCCGCTTTTTACGGCCACCGCCGTATCGGCCATAATGGCCGCACGTTTCATTGCCTGAAATTCCGCACGATGGTCGTGAACGGAGATGAGGTGCTGAAACAATATCTGACGTCTGACCCGCAAGCTGCGGAAGAATGGCGCCAGACGAGAAAACTGAAGAACGATCCGCGTGTCACAGCTGTCGGCAGCGTTCTTCGCAAACTGAGCCTTGATGAACTGCCACAGCTCATCAACATCATTCGTGGTGAAATGAGTGTTGTGGGTCCTCGTCCTGTCGTGGACGAGGAACTCAACTACTATGAAAGTGCCGCGCGCTACTATCTCAGCACGCGTCCTGGTCTTACCGGTCTCTGGCAAATCAGCGGTCGCAACGACGTCTCCTACAAGGAGCGCGTGGATTACGACACGCAATATGTTCAGAACTGGTCGATGATGAGAGACATTTCCATCATCATGAAAACCGTGCCAGCTGTCTGCATGTCCCGCGGCAGCTATTGAAGCCAGATTAGATACTCGGCATGAACGCAGACCCTCCCACCTGTGCCATGCCTTGCGGCTGCGACCGGACCTGAGCCGGTCGCACATTCACTTTTCAAGGCATCAACATGGAGTTTTACATGGTTGGCATTGCCGACGAAGCCCTCCCTAGAAAACGGCGCACCCAAACATGGTGCAAAGGTACTGCTCTGGCTGTTGCCGCGGCGCTGCTGCTGACCAGTCCGCTCAGCGCGCTTGCGCAGGATGGCCAATACCGCCTCGGAACCGCTGACAAGCTTCGCATCCGCGTTGCCGAATGGCAGCCGGCAGACGGCACCATCCGCAACTGGGATGTGATCAATGGCGATTACTCCGTCGGCCCCTCAGGCACGCTGGCGCTTCCCTTCATCGGCCAGTTGAATGTTGCCGGAAAGACCGCAGGCGAGGTGGGAGAGGCGATCGGCGCGCAGCTTCAAAGCAAGTTTGCTCTGCGCAACCTTCCATCAGCCTCCGTCGAAGTTGCCCAGTTCCGTCCGGTCTTCCTGACGGGTGATGTGCAAACGCCCGGCGAATATCCCTATGCGCCCAATATGACGGTTCTGAAGGCTGTCAGCCTCGCGGGCGGTTTGCGCCGTTCCGATGCAGGGCAGCGTTTCGCCCGTGACTTTATCAATGCCCGTGGCGACGCCGCCGTCTATGACGATCAGCGCGGCCGTCTTCTGGCGCGTCAGGCAAGGTTGCTTGCCGAAGTGAGCGGCGACCAGGAGATTAAGAAGACGCCTGAAATGGAAAAGGTCGTCAATATCGATGCGCTTCTGGAAAGCGAAAGCGCGCTGATGAAGTCTCGCACCGAGCGCTATACGCTTCAATTGAAAGCGTTGAAGGATTTGCGTGAACTGCTGGATGCGGAAGTGGAATCTCTGCGCAAGAAGGCAGAGAGCCAGCAGCGTCAGTTGCAATTGGCAAACGAAGACCGGGAAAAGGTCAACCGCTTGAACGAGCAAGGTCTTGCGCTTGCTCAGCGTCGTATCTCGGCGGAAGAACGCGCAGCCGAGGTTGAGGCGACGCTTCTCGACATCGATACGAATGCTTTGCGCGCCAAGCAGGATATCAACAAGGCGATCCAGGATGAGATCAACCTGCGAAACGACTGGGACGCGCAGCGCTCCAAGGAATTGCAGGATACGCAGGCCGAATTGCAGAAGCTGAACCTCCAGCTTTCCACCAGCCGCGAACTCATGTCGGAGGCCTTGGCGCAATCGGCGGAAGCTCTGCGCTTCGATCCGTCCGGCAAGTCGGCCTCGATTTCCTATGTCGTTGTGCGTGAGGACAAGGGAAAATCGAAGGAAATCAAGGTTGACGAAACCACGGCGCTTGAGCCTGGCGACGTTATCAAGGTTTCCTCGGAAGTGCTGATGCAGTGAGGCTGCCATGCGGATTGCGAAATCGGCACTGATCGATCCTGACAGAAACGGGCTCTACGGAACGGCGGCAGTGGCGCTGTCCTTCTTTGTCTTCGCCTATTCGTCGAAGTTCGGACAGATCTCGATCCTTGCCTATTACGCCGTCTGGCTGCCTCTGGTCGTCGTGGATTATCGCCGGGTGCTCGGTAATTATACCCGCTACTTCTGGATTTTCGCCTTCGGCATTCTGGCCGTGCTGTCGAGCTTCTGGTCGGACGCCATGTCCGTCAGCCTGCGCGCCTCCATTCAGTACATGACGCACATCGTTTGCGCGCTGATTGCCATGCGCGTCATATCGATCAAGACGCTGACGCGCGGAGCGCTGATCGGCATTACCGTCGTTCTTCTCTATTCACTGCTGTTTGGAACCTATCTTTTCGATGCGCTGGATGGCACGACCAGCTTCGTCGGTGCATTCTCTTCCAAGAACCAGTTGGGCTTCTATGCCTCGCTTGGGGTGCTCTTTGCCGCAGCTTCTGTGCTTGTGCTGCGCCAAAGAGGTTTGTGGTTGCCGATCGCGGGCGTTGCCGGTCTGATCTCGGCCTACAGCCTGCTTGCATCGCAATCGGCAACATCCGCCATCACCACTGCAGCCGTCGTCATCATGATGGCGGGTCTGCTGCCGCTCTGGGCCTTATCCCCTGGCAATAGGAAGATGCTGTTTTTTGCAGCCGTTGGATTGGGCGGTCTGTTTGTCGTGGCCGCGCTACAGTTCGGCCTCTTCGACGCGATCCTTGGCGTTTTCGGCAAGGACACGACGCTGACAGGACGCACCTATCTCTGGCAGCAGGGCATCGAGGCGGCCAAGCGGGCGCCAATTTTCGGTGTTGGTTATCAGGGTTTCTGGGTGCCGGGCTTCTCCGATGCCGAACGGCTCTGGGACGATTTCTTCATTTCCGGTCGCAGCGGCTTTCATTTCCACAACACCTATATCGAGGTGGTGGTGGAGAACGGTTTCGTCGGTCTCACTCTGCTTGTCATCCTGCTCTACGGCACGCTTTTGGGTCACTTGCGCTCGATCCTTATGCGCAATCAGGATCCGCAGGCGCTCATCCTGTTTTCGCTCTGCGCCCTGTTTGTCGTGCGCTCCTTCGTCGAGATCGACATTATTTTCGCATACCAGATCGGCTCGTTCCTGCTGTTCTACGCGGCTGGCAAACTCTGCCTGCCGCGGCGCACCCCTGTGGTCACATCGCCCTTTTTGGCAGGTATCGCGGTACGGCCATTGGCCGGGAGATAAAGGAATCATCCATCTCTCCACAGGAGTCGGGCTGACTCATGTTGACTCTTTTGTGAATCTAGAACAAAAAGTGAACATTAGTTTTTTAGCGTGGAATGCTCTGAGAAGTTTCGTGTCATGCAGAAGCGCGCAGAACAGCTTGTCGTGGAGGAATTGCGAGAAAGGCTGGAGAGGATCACCCAAGGTCCTGCCAGACAGCAGCAGACTCTGCCCTTCAATATTCCTGCCATGGATGAGCGTCTTCCCGGTGAAGGCCTGAAGCTTGGCAGCTTGCATGAAGTGAGCGGCGGCGGAAATGGTGCCGTGGACGGTGCAGCGTCAGCACTCTTCTGTGCGGGGATCGCTGCCCGGTTGAAGGGCAAGATCCTTTGGTGCGTGACCCGTCCGGATCTTTTCATGCCCGCTCTCACACAGGCAGGGCTCTCGCATAACCGGCTGATCATCGTCGAATGCCGCGACGAAAAGGGCGTGCTGGATTGTTTCGAGGAGGGGCTTCGCTGCAACGGCTTTGGTGCCGTGATCGGTGAAGTGTCGAAGCTGCCGATGAACATGTCGCGGCGTCTGCAACTGACGGCGGAAGCTTCGGGCGTGGCAGCCATAGCGCTTCGCCGCTGGCGTCATGTGAGCGGTGTCGCCGATTTTGGTCAGCCGACCGCCGCCGTCACCCGATGGCGCATTTCCATGCGTCCCTCCACCCCGCTGCCGGTACGCGGGGTAGGGCGGTCACGCTGGTTTGTAGAATTGCTGCGTGTCCGGGGCGGCGAACCTTTTGAACTGGAAGTGGAAGCCTGTGATGCAGAGGGTCGTCTCGCTATACCTGCCGACATGGCAGACGGATCGATACCGCAGGATGCTTGGGGACGAAGCGCCGCCGGTTGAAACTCCGGTCGTCATGATCGCCCGCCAGGGAAGCCGCCGGCTCGTGGCTGCTCTTAATAGCGCCGCGCTGAAAGCGGGCTTGCGGCCCGGCATGCCGGCCAGCAAGGCGCAGGCCATTCTACCGGGCCTGATTGTCGAAGACTTGAAGCCGGTGGAGGATGCAAAAGCCCTTGAGGATCTGGCCTTCTGGTTTTTGCGCATCTATGCCCCCATCGTCGCGCCGGATACGCCCGATGGGCTGGTGCTCGATACGACCGGGGCCGATCACCTGCATGGCAATGAAAGACTGATGCTGACAGGCATGATCAATCGCCTGCATGCGCTGGGTTTTACGGCGCGTGCGGCAATTGCCGAAAGCTGGGGAGCAGCCCACGCGCTTGCCCGTTTCGGGCGCGAAGCCGTCACCATTTTACCTGAAGGCAGCGTGCGCGAAGCGCTCGCGCCTCTCCCGCTTGCCGCCCTGCGGCTGGATGCACATCTGGTCAATGAGTTGAAGGTCTTGGGCTTTCGCCGTATTGGAGAATTGGCAGCTGCGCCGCGCGCGCCGATCACCTTGCGGTTCGGCCCGGAAGTGGGTCGCAAGCTGGATCAGGCTCACGGTATCCTGTCGGAACCGATAGAGCCGGTCCGCGTGGCGGAACTGGTGACCGTGCGCCGCTTCTTTCCCGAACCGATTGGTGCTGCAGAAACCATTGCAAAATACACTCGAAAGCTTGTGTCCGACCTCTGTCTGGATTTGGAGAAGCGAGGTTTAGGTGCGCGCCGTGTCGATCTCGTTTTCCATCGTGTCGATAGTGGTGTGCAGGCCATTCGGGCCGGAACCTCCAAACCCGCACGCGATAGCAAGCAATTGTCGCGCCTTCTGACCGATCGTATCGAGACGATCGATCCGGGTTTCGGCATCGAAAAGATGACATTGACGGCGACCCATGCCGAGCCGCTTCTTGCCGGGCAGGCGCGCTCCGTTCTTCTGGAAGAAGCAGGAGGCGATATTGGCGAGGCTGTCGATATCATCCTCAACCGTGGCCACAAGGTCTATCGCTATGCCGCCGTTCAAAGCGATGTGCCGGAGCGTTCCGTTCAAAAGATTCCAGCCGAGGCCACGGAAGATGCACCCGGCTGGCCGGAACATTGGCCAAGGCCGGTGAGGTTGTTGTTCAAGCCGGAGCCAATCCAGACGGTAGCGCTTCTGCCCGATCATCCTCCCCGAAACTTCACATGGCGCGGGGTGCGTCACATCGTCAAACGGGCCGACGGGCCGGAGCGCGTCTTTGGCGAATGGTGGAAGCGTGATCGAGAACTCTCGGCGGTGCGCGATTATTTCCGCGTGGAAAATGAGAGCGGCGAGCGTTTCTGGATATTCCGCTCCGGCGATGGCGAGCACACCGAGACCGGCTCTCTGGAGTGGTTCATGCATGGATTTTTCGCATGAGTACGGGTGTTCGTTATGCCGAGCTGCAGGTCACCTCGCATTTCTCGTTTCTGCGCGGCGCCAGCTCCTGTGAGGAGCTTTTCGCCCAGGCCAAAGCGCTTGGCATAGAGGCATTGGGTATTGTCGATCGCAACAGCCTCGCCGCCATTCCGCGGGCGCACAAGATTGCCGAAGAGCTTGGTATGCGGCTGGTGGTGGGTTGTCGACTGGACCTAGTGCAGGATGTTTCCGTGCTGGTCTATCCGGTGGACAGAGAGGCCTATGCCCGCCTATGCCGCCTGCTGACATTCGGCAAGAGAGATGGCAAGGCTGGCAAGTGCCAGCTCACCTGGAGTGATCTGGTCGCCTATGGCGAAGGACTGATCGTGGTTCTCCTGCCGGATGAGACGCATGAAGGGCTTTCCAGCCATTTGCGCCGGATAAGGGCTGATTTCGGCGATCGCGCCTATGTGGCGATGAGCCTGCGCCGCCGACCGAACGATGCGCTGCGCCTCCATGAGCTTTCGCAGATGGCAGCACGCGCAGGCGTGGCAACGGTCGTTACCAATGACGTTCTTTTTCATGAGCCCGGTCGTCGCATGCTTCAGGATGTCGTTACCTGCATTCGCCACAACTGCACCATCGACGATGCGGGCTTTCGCCGCGAGCGACATGCCGATCGCTATCTGAAGCCGCCGGAGGAAATGTACCGGCTTTTTTCTGCCTATCCGGATGCCTTGGAAAATACGCTGAAGATCATGAAGAAATGTCGCTTTTCGCTCTCTGAATTGAAATATCAATATCCGGACGAGCGGCAGGTACCAGGCCTGACGGCGCAGGAAGCGCTGGAAAAATTCGTCTGGGATGAGGCACCGAAGCGATATCCCAATGGCGTGCCGGAAAAGGTGAGGAAGGCGCTTCGGCACGAATTGACCATCATCGCCAAGAAGGAATATGCGCCCTACTTTTTGACCGTCAATACTATCGTCAGGAAGGCACGGGAGATGAAGATTCTTTGCCAGGGACGTGGATCTGCGGCCAATTCGGCGGTCTGTTATGTCCTCGGCATCACCGCAATCGATCCGGATGAAAGCGACCTTCTTTTCGAGCGTTTCGTTTCCGAGGACCGTGACGAACCGCCGGATATCGATGTGGATTTTGAGCACCAGCGGCGCGAGGAAATCATCCAGTGGATCTATGATCACTATGGGTTCGATAAGGCGGCGCTTTGTGCTGTGGTGACCTGCTATCGCGGCAAGGGCGCCATCCGCGATGTCGGCAAGGTACTGGGCCTTCCCGAAGATCTGACCAAACTCATGTCCTCGCAGATCTGGTGGTGGACGGAAGGCACCGGCGAGAAGCATGCCAATGAATTGAATATCAATCTGGAGGATCGGCGCGTCAGACTTGCCTTCGATCTCGCGCGCCAGTTGATCGGAACGCCCCGCCATTACAGCCAGCATCCCGGCGGTTTTGTGTTGACCCATGACCGGCTGGACGAACTCGTTCCCATTCTTCCAGCATCCATGAAGGACAGGCGGATCATCGAATGGGACAAGGACGATATCGAGATCGTCAAATTCATGAAGATGGATTGCCTGGCACTCGGCATGCTGTCCTGCATGCGCAGAGCCTTCGAAATGCTGACGGTTCGCAAGGGTGAAGAGTTTGGACTGACCAGTATCAATAACAACGACGATCCGACCTACGACATGATCTGCAAGGCCGATACGATCGGCACGTTCCAGATCGAAAGCCGGGCGCAGATGTCGATGCTACCTAGGCTAAAGCCTCGTAAACTCTACGACCTTGTCATTCAGGTGGCGATTGTTCGGCCCGGTCCGATACAGGGTGACATGGTGCATCCTTATCTTCGACGAAGGGAAGGAAAGGAGGAGGTGGTCTATGAGCGGCCTGAATTGGAAAACGTTCTCAAAAAGACGCTCGGTGTTCCTCTTTTTCAAGAGCAGGCGATGCGTGTAGCGATCGAATGCGCCGGTTTTAGCGCCAATGACGCTGACCGTTTGCGAAGAGCCATGGCCACTTTTAAAAACGTAGGGACGATCAACGAGTTTCAAGAAAAGCTCGTTCAGGGCTTGGTCAGAAATAAATTCAGCGAAGACTTCGCCAAGCGTATCTTCAAGCAATTGGAAGGCTTCGGCAGCTACGGTTTCCCCGAAAGCCATGCAGCCTCTTTCGCATCGATTGCCTACGCATCGGCATGGGTGAAGTGCCACCATCCCGATATCTTCTGTGCGGCGCTGTTGAACTCCCAGCCTATGGGATTTTACGCCCCGGCACAGCTCGTTCGCGACGCACGTGATCACGGCGTTGTGGTTCGGCCCGTCTGCGTCAATGCGAGCCGCTGGGATTGCATGCTGGAGGAGAAGGTCGGTCCAGATCGCAACGCCGTGCGCCTTGGCATGCGGCTGGTGAAGGGGCTGTCCAACCATCATGCGGGCAATATTATCGCGTGCCGGGAGGAGCGTCCCTTTCAATCTATCGATGATTTATGGAGGCGGGCAGGGGTACCGGTTTCCGCGCTGGTGTGTCTTGCCGAAGCGGATGCTTTTTTGCCGTCTCTCGGTCTTTCACGTCGTGAGGCATTGTGGGCGATCAAGGGCCTGCGCGATGAACCCTTGCCGCTTTTTGCTGCCGCAGCTGCTCGGGAGAACGCGTTGATCGAGGAGATGCAGGAGCCGGAAGTCAACCTGCTGCCCATGACCGCAGGCGGAGAGGTTGTGCAGGACTATGGCCATGTGGGCCTGACGCTGCGAGACCACCCCATGAGCTTCCTACGCCAGGATCTCGCGCGACGTCGGATCGTGACATGCGCTGAGACGCTCAAGACGAATGACGGTCGCTGGCTGGAGGTCGCTGGTCTCGTGCTCGTGCGGCAGCGCCCTGGCTCGGCGAAGGGCGTCATCTTCATGACGCTCGAAGACGAGACCGGCATTGCCAATGCCGTCGTCTGGGTGAAGACCTTCGAGAAATACCGCCGTGTCATCCTGTCGGCGGGGATGGTGGGGATTTACGGCAAGCTTCAGCGTGAAGGCGAGGTCGTGCATGTCGTCGCCCACCGCATCACCGATCTGTCGGATGTTCTGAGAAGTGTCGGCGAAAGGGATAAGCCGTTTCCCCTGCCGCATGGTCGCGGCGATGAGTTTCACCATGGGATACCGACGACGCGTGACAGACGCGGGTTGCCGCCGAGACCAGCTCTTCAGGAGAGCGATGACGATCACATCACCGTCAAGGGTCGCAACTTCCATTGAAGAGCCACAACGCAACTTCGTTGCAAAGTCGAGTGACGCTCTCGCGACGCTTCAGGTGAGAGTGGAGTTCTTGATCCGATCCTTGCCGACTTCGATCACGTGCCGCATCGCCTTTACGGCGGCGGCCTCATCTCGCGCGGCAATGGCATGGACGATGCGCAAATGGTTGGCGGCAATCTCCGCGATGGTGGCTGGAGCAGAGGCTGGCGACGAGAGCTTGAAGGAGATGGCGAGTGCCGCCTCGATCAGACCGCTGGCAGAACGCATGAAGGGATTGCCGGAAATGCTGGCAACGGCCAGATGGAATTCCAGATCGATCTTGGCAATGCTTTCGGCGGTATGGGCAGGGTTGTCGAATTTCGCCGCGATCGCGTAGAGCGCGACAATGTCTTCACTGGATGCATGCCGAGCAGCCGCTGCTGCAGCAGCCGGCTCAAGCGCCAGGCGAATTTCGGCCAGATGCTCGATGAACTCAGGATCGAGACCAGCCTCGCAACGCCATCCCAGCACGTCCGGGTCGAAGAAGTTCCAGCTTGATTTGTCGAGAACGCGTGTCCCGACTTTCGCTTTGGCTTCCACCAGCCGCTTTGCGGCCAGCGTCTTCATCGTTTCTCTGAGAACGGTCCTCGATACGCCGAAGCGAAGCGAGAGTTCGGCATCGTTGGGGAGAAGGGAACCCTCCGGTATCCGGCCCGAAACAATGGCGCTGCCAAGTTCCGCCACGACGTGCGCATGGCTGTTGCGCCGCTTTCGTCCTGATATCGTGTTTTCCAGTAGCCCCAACAACTATCTCCCTCGCTGATGTTATGCCGGGTGAGCCGCCGCCATTCTTCTGTTTGAGTACCAGATGATTGTGCGTTGCAAAACGATGAATATGAACAGAAGTATGCCGATGACGATTTTCGTCCACCAGGATGACAGTGTTCCATCAAAAACGATATAGGTCTGAATGAGGCCCTGGATCATCAGGCCGATGAAAGTGCCGGCAACGAGGCCTGTTCCCCCTGTCAGCAGCGTCCCGCCGATCACCACGGCGGCAATCGCATCCAGTTCGACACCAACGGTTGCCAGAGAGTAGCCGGAGGAAGTGTAGAGCGTGTAGACGATGCCCGCGAGACCGGAGAGAAAGCCGGACAGCGCATAGATACCGATCGTGGTTTTGGCGACGGGGACACCCATCAGTTCCGCCGATTGCTGGTTTCCACCAAGTGCGTAGACATTGGCACCGAAGCGGGTGCGGGCTGCCACCAATATGCCGACTGCAAAGACGATCAGCATCAGGATGGCAAGCGCCGTCAATCGACCGCCACCGGGCACACGAATATAGAAGCCCTGGATGGCATCGATGACCGGATGGGAGATCGGGACGGAATCGGTCGACATGAGATAGGCGGCCCCGCGTGCCAGAAACATGCCTGCGAGGGTGACGACGAAGGGCGGGATCGCGAGAAAGCGGATCATCGCGCCCATCAGGCTGCCAAAAATCGTGGCGATGACGAGTACTGCCGCGAAGGCAACGAGCGGATGAACACCATATCCGTTGACGAGCACGGCGACGAAGACGCTGGAAAAGGCGATGACCGAGCCGATGGACAGATCGATGCCGCCAGACAGGATCACGAATGTCATGCCGACGGCCGCAATGCCGAGAAACGCATTGTCGGTCAGAAGATTGCCGATGACCCGTGTGCTGAGAATGCCCGGATATTGGGAAACGCACAGGGCATAGGCAATGATGAAGATCGCCAGCGTGGTGAAGAAGGGAAGGTTGCGTGTGTGGATCATCGCGCAGCTTCTCCTTTGTTGGTGGTGGGCGCCGGTGCCGCCGGGCTTGGTTTTTTCGGCGTTCTGGTAAAGCCGAGCAAAGTGACAAGTGCCGGCGATTGAAGCGTCAGAACCACGATGATGATGCCTGCCTTGATGATCAGGTTGAATTCTGGTGGGAAGCCCGAGACAAGAATACCGGTATTGATCGTCTGGATAATCAGCGCGCCGATGAGCGACGCGGTGATGGAGAAGCGTCCGCCATTCAGCGACGTGCCGCCGATGACGACCGCCAGGATCGCATCGAGTTCAAGCCAAAGGCCGGCATTATTGGCATCCGCACCACGAATGTCGGCGGTCACGATCATGCCGGCGATGGCGGCACATAGTCCGGAGATCGCGTAGACGAAGAATAGCAGGAAGCGGGCGCGAACACCGGCAAGTGCGGCGGCGCGACGATTGATGCCGGTTGCCTCGATCAGGAAGCCGAGCGCGGACTTGCGCACCAGAAGTCCGATAAGAATGGCACTCGCCACCCAGATCACCACAGGCAGTGGAACGCCTGCGAAGGAGCCGGAACCAATGGCGGCAAAGCTGTCATTGTTGAAGGTCAGGATGACGCCTTCGGTGATCAGCTGCGCAATGCCGCGACCGGCAACCATGAGAATGAGGGTCGCAATGATCGGCTGGATGTCGAGGACGGCGACCAGAATGCCGTTCCAGATGCCGCAGGCAACACCGACTGCCAATGAGATGGCGATCACGACGGGAATGGAATGCCCGGCACTGATCAGCGTGGCTGCAACCGCACCGCAAATGGCGATGACCGCGCCGATGGAGAGATCGATACCCTTGGTGGCAATGACCAGCGTCATGCCGATCGTCAAAAGCGCCACGGGTGCGGCGCGCACCAGAATATCGATAAGGCTGCCATAGAGGCGTCCATTCTGCATCGAGACGTTCAGGAAGCCGGGCGATATCACCGTAATGGCAGCCAGAATGATGAACAGCGCAATGAACTGCGGCGCCAGTCTCTTCAATTTCAACGTTACGCTCTTCATCACGCGGCCTCCGTGCGGGCGGAGGTCGCAATCGCCTTCATGATGTTTTCTGCAGTCACGTCGGATCCCTTGAGTTCTTCAACATGGCGGCGGTCCGACAGGACGATGACGCGATGGGCGACCGCCGTCAGTTCTTCCAGCTCCGACGAAATGACGACGAGCGACATGCCCTCCTGGCAGAGCTTCTCGATCATCTTGAGGATTTCGGCGTGTGCACCAATATCGATGCCGCGCGTCGGCTCATCAAGAATGAGGAGGCGAGGCTCGGTTGCCAGCCAGCGGGCAAGGATTGCTTTCTGCTGATTGCCGCCGGAAAGGAACTTGATCGGACGTTCACGATCGGCGGGACGAATGTCGAGCGACTTGATGAAGTCGTCGGCAAGCGCTGCCTTCTGACGCTTGGAAATCGGGCGCATCCAGCCCTGACGGGCTTGCAGGGCAAGCGCGATGTTATCGGCGACGGAAAAATCGCCAATAATGCCGTCCGTCTTCCGCTCTTCAGGACAGAAGCCGAAGCCCTGGTCGATGGCCGCTTCCGGTGATTGGATGGACACCTGCTTGCCATCGATGGTCGCTGTTCCGCTTTCCGGCTTGTCGATGCCAAAGAGAAGGAAGGCGGTTTCGCTGCGGCCTGAACCGAGGAGCCCTGCAATGCCGACTACTTCTCCCGGACGAATATCAAGATCGAAGGGTTCGACGCTGCCGCGCTTGCCATAGCCTTGAAAACGGATGGCAGGCGCCGCTTCGACCACATCATTGTCGGAGGGCTGGCGGTTATGGGTGACATTCTGCAATTCGCGCCCGAGCATCATGGAAATGAGCTCGCCTCTCGGAAGCTCCGAAATGGTGCGCGTGCCCACCAGCTTACCATTGCGCAGGACCGTAACGCGGTCGGCAATGTCATAAACCTGGTTGAGGAAGTGGGTGATGATGACGATGCCGAGACCCTCGGTGCGCAACTGCCTCAGCACCGTGAAAAGCATCTCGACTTCATGCGCGTCAAGGCTGGCTGTCGGCTCATCCAGAACGAGCACCTTGCCGGAGAGATCGACGGCGCGCGCAATGGCAATGATCTGCCGGATGGCGACCGAATAGCTGGAGAGCAGGGCATTGACGTCGATGGTAAGACCATAGCGACCAAGCAGCTTCTGGGCCTCGTCGCGCATGGTGCGCTTGTCGATGAGGCCGAAGCGGCGCGGCTGGCGGCCGAGAAAGAGATTTTCGGCAACGGTCAGGTTTTCCAGGAGATTGACCTCCTGGTAGACGGTGCCAATGCCGAGCGCTTGCGCTTCACCGACATCGGCTGGGGAAATCTCGTCGCCATCGAGGCGCACTGTTCCTTTGTCGCGGGTGTAAACGCCGGTCAGGATCTTGATGAGCGTGGATTTGCCGGCACCATTTTCGCCGAGCAGCGCATGGACTTCACCCGCACGAAGGGTGAAATCGACATTGTCGAGAGCGGTTATGCCGAGGAAGGACTTACCGATGGCACGTGCTTCCAGAAGGGACGGTTGTTCGGACATTCTGAAGCATTCCATTGAAGAAAAAGCGTGATGGAAACGGTGCCGAAGCACCGTTCCGATCGCCAGTTCCGATATGAGGCACGTTCAGCAAAGAACCAGCGGCACTCTGCAATGCGCAAGAACGGAAGCGTTTGGATATCTGGGGTGAAGCGGACTTCACCCCCAAACCGGTCTTAGTAGCCGAGGCCTTTCTTTGCCTCATAGACCTTCATCGGATCGTCAGACGCCGTATAGAGCTTGGATTCCGTCTGGATCCACTTCTTCGGCTCTTTCTTGTCCTTGAGGTAAGCGTCAAGTGCATCGAAGGCAGGACCAGCCATGTTCGGCGTCAGTTCGACCGTTGCGTTCGCTTCACCGGCAGCCATGGCCTTGAAGATATCCGGAACGGCGTCGATGGAGACGACCTTGATGTCTGTTCCAGGCTTCAGACCGGCTTCCTTGATAGCCTGGATCGCGCCGACAGCCATGTCATCATTGTGGGCGTAGACAGCGCAGATGTTCTTGCCGCCATTTTCAGCCTTGATGAAGCTTTCCATGACTTCCTTACCCTTGGTGCGGGTGAAGTCGCCGGTCTGCGAGCGCGTGATCTTGATGTTCTTGTGCGAAGCGATGGCTTCTTCGAAGCCCTTCTTGCGGTTGATGGCAGGGGAAGAGCCGGTCGTGCCCTGAAGTTCGACGACATTGCAGTCCTTCGAACCGACATCCTTGACCAGCCAGTCGCCGGCAACCTTGCCTTCGTGAACCTGGTCGGAGGTCACAGCGGTCAGGTAGAGGCTATCTGGAGCTTCGATCTGACGGTCAAGAAGAATAACGGGAATGTTTTCTTCCTTGGCTTCTTTCAGAACGGCGTCCCAGCCGGTGGCGACGACAGGGGCAATCAGAATGGCATCGACGCCCTGGGCGATGAAGCCGCGAACGGCCTTGATCTGATTTTCCTGCTTCTGCTGCGCATCGGCAAATTTCAGAGTGATGCCACGCTTTTCAGCCTGTTGCTTGGTGACGGTGGTTTCTGCAGCGCGCCAGCCCGATTCGGAGCCGATCTGCGAAAAGCCGACGGTGAGCGACTTTGCGGATACGCCAGAAGCCAGGCATACGGAAAAAGCGACGGTAACCGCCGCGAGTGCTTTTTTCATCTTTAATCCTCCCAGAGATGATGTCGGCTGACGGGGCGATATGAGCATATAGTATTATCTTTGAAAAGCGATTTTTTGCTTCGGATCGCCACTCAGCTTGAAATAGAACGGGTTATTCTAAATAAAGATAATTAGATTCAATGGGATAATTTAGTAATATTTTTCCAGCGGCATTGCCGCGTCTGTCTTTGCGTTCCTTGACAATTGCGTTCATCCCGAAATAGTAATACGAATACAAAGAACAATCTGCGGCATTGACCGCATTCCTCAATTGCCGCAGATCAGGCAAGGGAAGAAGAAGATTGAGGCGGGAGGAATCGTGCGAATCGTCAGCGAGAGTTTGGACGCAGTGGAAGGTTTGGGCAGATGTCCGCCTTGCCAGATGTCGTCGTCTCCGCTACGCGTCTGCGTGGTCCCATTGTCGACGCTTCACCATGAATTCGTCGCACTCCCGTTGACCTACCCGTTCGCCACTTCCGGCTGGAGACCATTATCATGACAGACTCGAAGAATTTGACCGCCCCCCAAGGCAAGCTGCGTTCGCGCGCCTGGTTCGACAATCCCGCAAATGCCGACATGACGGCGCTCTATCTCGAGCGTTACATGAATTTCGGTCTGAGCCAGGCCGAGCTTCAGTCGGACCGCCCGATCATCGGCATCGCGCAGACAGGGTCCGACCTTTCGCCTTGCAATCGCCACCACCTTGAGCTGGCGAACCGCCTTCGTGAAGGTATCCGCGAAGCGGGCGGCATTGCCATCGAGTTCCCGGTTCATCCTATCCAGGAAACCGGCAAGCGCCCGACTGCCGGTCTCGACCGTAACCTTGCCTATCTGGGCCTCGTCGAAGTGCTGTATGGCTATCCGCTCGATGGCGTCGTTCTGACGATCGGCTGCGACAAGACGACGCCTGCCTGTCTTATGGCGGCGGCCACCGTCAACATTCCGGCGATTGCTCTGTCCGTCGGCCCGATGCTGAATGGCTGGTTCCGCGGCGAGCGCACCGGCTCCGGCACCATCGTCTGGAAGGCTCGCGAACTTCTGGCGAAGGGCGAGATCGACTACCAGGGCTTTGTCAAACTCGTTGCCTCGTCCGCGCCGTCCACCGGCTATTGCAACACCATGGGCACGGCGACCACGATGAACTCGCTGGCCGAAGCGCTCGGCATGCAGCTTCCGGGCTCTGCCGCGATCCCTGCACCGTATCGCGATCGCCAGGAAATCTCCTATCTCACGGGTCTTCGTATCGTCGAGATGGTCAAGGAAGACCTGAAGCCGTCCGACATCATGACGAAGGATGCCTTCATCAACGCCATCCGCGTCAATTCGGCCATCGGTGGTTCCACCAACGCGCCGATCCATCTGAACGGTCTTGCACGCCACGTCGGCGTCGAGCTCACCGTCGATGACTGGCAGACCTATGGCGAAGAAGTTCCGCTGCTTGTCAACCTGCAGCCGGCTGGCGAATATCTCGGCGAAGACTACTATCACGCCGGTGGCGTTCCGGCGGTCGTCAACCAGTTGATGGAACAGGGTCTCATCATGGAAGACGCCCTGACCGTCAACGGCAAGACGATCGGCGAGAACTGCCGTGGTGCGATCATCGAAGACGAGAAGGTCATCCGTCCTTACGATCGTCCGCTGAAGGAGCGCGCAGGCTTCCGCGTGCTGCGCGGCAACCTCTTCTCTTCTGCCATCATGAAGACCAGCGTTATCAGCCCGGAATTCCGTCAGCGCTATCTCTCCAACCCGAACGATCCCGAGGCTTTCGAAGGCCGTGCGGTCGTGTTCGACGGTCCGGAAGATTATCACCACCGCATCGACGATCCGTCGCTCGGCATCGACGCGCAGACGGTTCTGTTCATGCGCGGCGCAGGTCCGATCGGCTATCCGGGTGCGGCAGAAGTCGTGAACATGCGTGCTCCCGACTACCTGCTGAAGGAAGGTGTCAACTCGCTGCCTTGCATCGGCGACGGTCGTCAGTCCGGCACGTCGGGCAGCCCGTCGATCCTCAATGCCTCGCCGGAAGCGGCAGCAGGTGGCGGTCTTGCCATCCTGCAGACCGGCGACCGCGTGCGCATTGATGTGGGCAGAGGTACCGCCGATATCCTGATCTCGCCGGAAGAACTGGCAAAGCGCCATGAGGCGCTGAACGCTCAGGGTGGTTACAAATATCCGGATCACCAGACGCCGTGGCAGGAAATCCAGCGCGGCATCGTCGGACAGATGGAAACGGGTGCAGTGCTCGAGCCAGCCGTGAAGTACCAGCGCATCGCCCAGACAAAGGGTCTTCCGCGCGACAACCACTAACGCATGGTCCGATGTGCCGGAGCGATCCGGCACATCATTTCTCGCCGCCGGTTGTGACACAGCCGGCGGTTTTTCTTTCTCTACCTGTCCGACGTCATGACGGTGATCTCGCCGCTGCGTTTGATCTTCACGCCTGAAAGTCGTCGCGTCATGAAGGCACCGGTGTCGACATTCAACCTGTTATGGACCATGGCGACGTTGCGCACCGGCGTATGACCGTGGACGGTCAGAAATGGGTTTGCCACCGAAGGTGCTCCCTGTTGGCTTGGTCGAATCCAGAGGAGGTTCTTGTCCTCCTGCTGTTCGAGGGGAACGTCGTTCAAAAGTCCGGCATGGACAAAACACAGCCCCGGCACCGCAATGAGCGAAGGAAGGCTGGCGGCAAAGCTAATGTGATGTGCCGGTATGGCCTTCTGCACGGCTGCTCGCAATTGCCGATTATCCTCTGGCAACCTGGCAATGCCATAAGACCGCAAGGTTTCAAGACCGCCGAATTCCAGCCAACGATGATCACCATGCGGATTTCGGATGAAATCCACCATCGATTCCTCGTGGTTCCCAGCGAGGCAGAAACGCCGAATTCCGTCGGGCTGGGTCGTGATCAACTCTTCGAGGACCGCAGAGGACTTCGGTCCGCGATCCACATAGTCGCCGAGCATGATGATCCACTTTTCGCCGACTTCACGTTCGGCGTCGGCCACAATCTTCTCCTGCAGAATGTGAAGAAGGTCGAGGCAGCCATGGACATCGCCTACTGCATAGATGACCTCCGGTCGTTCGGAGAAGAAGAGCTTCTGGCGCATGGCTGGACCATTTGATCTGGAGAAGTGGCTAGAGCCGGGAAATCTCTACCAGCCTTAGAGCACTTCGAGTTGAAAAGGAAACCTGTCAGCGCGATCCTGCGGGACTTGAAAACTCCTCATCCCCGACGCGCAACAACGCCGCGCTTCACCGACTGGCCGTCGGTCGTGTATCATCGCACCAAAGGCGGCAGTCCTTCCCGCACCCGGATGAGTTCGATCAGGTGACGCAGCGCCGGGTGGTTTTGCCGTCGGCTCGGATAATACATGTGGAAGCCTGCACCGGTCGATGACCATTGAGGCAAAACGACTTCCAGCCGTCCATCGCGCAGCTCCGCATCGGCACGGCGTTTCAGGACGTAGCCCAGACCCAAACCGTCGGCAGCGGCATCGATGGTGCTCTGCGTATCGCTGATCGTGCAGTTGCCGGGCACGTCGATCCGTATCATGGCATCACCATTGCCCAGTTCCCATCGGAACGCCGAGTTGTCACCCAGAAGAAGGCGCAGGCAGGAATGCTGCATCAGGTCGTCCGGCTTCTTCGGTCGGCCATGCCTGTCGAGATAGGCTGGCGAACCGACGATGACCCACTCCAATGGCTCGGTCAGCGCGACTGCGATCATGTCCTCAGGAACAGTGTCCCCGTATCGTATCCCGGCATCGAAGCCTTCGGCCACCATATCGACCGGGCGATTTTCGACGACGACCGTAAACCGCATATCTGGCAAGAGCTTCAGAAAACTCGGAAGTACGGGGCTGACGAGAAGGCGACTGGCGTCGGCGGGAATGTTCAGGCGCAGTTCGCCGAAAGCGCCGGCATGCCCGTCGTCCATCTCGGAGAGCGCCGAGCCGATCTCATCGAACCCTGCCTCCAGGCGCGCGGCGAAGCGCAGCCCCGCGGGCGTCGGCGCGACGCTTCGGCTTGTGCGATTGAGGAGCTTCGTGCCCAAACGCTCTTCCAGCCGGCGGATTGCGTGGCTGAGAGCAGATGCCGTGATCCCCAGTTCGATTGCGGCTGCCTTGAAACTGCGGCGACGAACGACGATCGAGAAGGCTGCAAGATCGGGCAGCTCCGAGCGGAGAAACGGCGGCATGAATGATTTCTGTTCAGTGCATCGTTGAATGTGATGCAAGCATAAGAACTTGCTTCTGTGCCTGCAAGGCCTAGGGTCTTTCCAATCGAAGCGTGCGGAGGAGCACCCCATGTGGCACGAATTGAAGATCCCGGATTTGAACGACAGAGCCGTTCTCGTCACGGGGGCCTCCACCGGTATCGGCGCGGCGGTGGCCAAGGCCTTGGCCGCGCAAGGCGCAAAGGTCGCGGTTCATTACAATGCAAGCGCTGCGGCGGCCGAGGCGGTGCTTGCCGACATTCGCCACGCTGGAGGTGAGGCCATCCTTATCCAGGGAGATGTATCAAAGCCAAGCGGGAGTGAACGCGTGGTCGAGGCTGCAGCTGAAAAGCTCGGTGGGCTCGACGGGCTCATCAATAATGCCGGAGGCATGCTCGGTCGTGTGCCGACGGCGGATATGGACGACGCCCATTATGCGCGTGTCATGGACCTCAATGCCCGCTCTGTGTTGGCTGCGACAAAGTCGGCCGTTCCGTTTCTGAGGCGGCGGCAGGGCTTCGTCATCAACACGACCTCGATTGCGGCACGCAACGGCGGCGGCAATGGTGCAATCCTCTACGCTGCCGCCAAGGGCTTCGTCTCGACGATCACCCGCGGCCACGCAAAGGAGTTCGTCGGCGACGGTATTCGCGTCAACGCCGTCGCACCCGGCATCATCGCGACACCCTTTCATGATCGCTACACCAGCCCTGAAATGCTCGACGCCCAGCGACAGAGCGTCCCGATGGCCCGTGTCGGCACACCGGACGAATGCGTCGGCGCCTATCTCTTTCTCGCCTCGCCACTCCTGTCCGGCTACATCACCGGACAGATTATTGAGGTCAACGGCGGACAGCTGATGCCGTAGGGCGCCTCTGGCGCCTTTGTCCCTCCCGATCTTTGCCCCCAACATAGCCGACCGGCACACCGCCGAAGTCGTCGGCCTTTCTCACGGAGTACATTCATGACCATTCAGACACGCCGTCTCGGTCGGACGGAATGGAATATCTCGGAAATCGGGTTTGGCGCGTGGGCCATCGGCGGCTCATGGGGAGACGTGGACGAGACTGATGCGAAGGCCAGCGTCCATGCCGCGCTTGATGCCGGTATGACATTCATCGACACGGCTGATGTTTATGGTGATGGTCGCTCCGAGCGCATCATCCGTGACGTGCTGAAGGAGCGCGGCGGTGAGCGGCCGATCGTTGCAACGAAGGCCGGACGCAGGCTGAGCCCACATGTGGCCGATGGATATACCAAGGCCAATCTCGAGGCTTTCGTTGATCGGAGCCTGATGAACCTTGGCGTTGAGGCTCTTGACCTCGTCCAGCTCCATTGCCCGCCGACAGAGGTCTACTATCGCCCCGAAGTCTTCGGCGCGATGGACGACCTCGTTTCGGCAGGCAAGATCCGCTTCTATGGCGTATCGGTCGAGAAGGTGGAGGAAGCGCTCAAAGCCATCGCCTTCCCGAACGTATCGACGGTTCAGATCATCTTCAACATGTTTCGCCACCGCCCCGCCGACCTGTTCTTCTCCGAGGCCAAGCGCCGCGACGTCGGCGTCATCGTGCGCGTGCCTCTGGCAAGCGGTATGCTGACGGGGAAGATGCGCAAGGACTCGACCTTCGCTGCTGACGACCACCGCAACTTCAATCGCCACGGTGAGGCATTCGATGTCGGCGAGACGTTTTCGGGTGTTCCATACGATGTTGCGCTTGAGGCAGTCGAGGAACTGCGAGCGCTCGTTCCGAGCAACGTCACCATGGCGCAGTTCGCGCTGCGCTGGATCCTGATGGAGGAGGCCGTCTCGGTCGTCATCCCCGGTGCAAAAAACCGCGATCAAGCAACCTCTAACGCTACGGCGAGCCGTGTGGCGGCAATCCCCTCAGAGGTCATGGATAAGGTGCGGGCGCTTTACCGTGACAAAATAGCGCCGCATGTCCATCAGCGCTGGTAGGTGAAGAGACGAAGAAGAACGCCGTGGGCCGCATCGCGCACGGCCCTGCCGCGGGTCAAGGATGTGTATCCGCCGACCTCTTGAGATCAAAAAAAGTCGTATGACGCGTTATTTGTCGATCTACTCGTTCTGACCCTAAAATGGTCCAGTTTCTGGAAACTACTGTTGATGTTGCTCTGGAAGCAAGGGAGGAAGGACATGCCGCTGCAAAACCGCGTCGATCCATTCGGGGATATTCTTGACCTGCCACTGCGAGGCCTCTTCACCGGCAATCGCGGCATCATTCACGATCCGGCCTCACGAACGCTGACGACCAAGCGATGGGCTTCGAAATCCTGGTTGATTTGCAGTTGCAGCTATAAAGACGTCCGTCGTGATGTCATGGCGTCGCGAAGCTGGACGGAGCTGTTCTTTCTCGATGAGGCGACTGCGCTGGCAGCCGGGCATCGCCCCTGCTTTCAATGCCGGCGTGAGGAGGCAGGTAAGTTCGTTGCCGCCTGGGTTACGGGCAATGGTTCTCCTGCAAGTTCCATCCGCGATATCGACGCGACACTGCACCGCGAACGCCTGCAGATGAAACGAAAGCGCGTCAATGTCCTTTTGACGCTTGTCGAGGAGCTGCCGGACGGGACGATGATTGCGGCGCAAGGCGAGGCCTATCTCGTTTCCAGTGGCAATACCTACCGGTGGAGCCCTGAAGGTTATCGTCAAACATCCACGCTGCCTTTCGTTGACGGGCTTTTGACGCCGCCATCGACGCTAAAAGCTTTGGAGGCGGGTTATCGACCGGTGCTGCACCCGTCTCTTGAAACAGCCGATCTGGATGCTGCGTAATGATGAATGACCTCTTCGCCGGGCTTGAGCCTCAGCAGGCGTCCCGGCAGGATATGGCAGAGGGTGCCGTGCTCATGCGCGGCCGTGCACTTGCCCAGGCAGATGAACTGATCGCCGATATTCACCGCATTTCATCGTCTGCCCCCTTTCGCCACATGGTCACACCCGGTGGTTTTTCCATGTCGGTCGCGATGACCAATTGCGGCACCTATGGCTGGGTGACAGATCGGCGCGGTTATCGCTATGAGCGGCAGGATCCTCTGACGGGTGAGAACTGGAGCCCGATGCCAGAGAGATTTCTGTCACTTGCGGTAAGCGCTGCCAACGAGGCCGGTTATCCCGACTTCCTGCCGAATGCCTGCCTTATCAATCGCTATGAGCCAGGCGCGAAAATGTCGCTGCATCAGGACAAGGACGAGAAGGACTTTTCCCGTCCCATCGTTTCCGTGTCGCTCGGTCTCCCCGTTGCCTTCCAGTTTGGCGGGTTGCAACGCACCGATCCTGTGACGAAGTATCCGTTGCAGCATGGAGATGTGGTGGTATGGGGCGGACCCTCCCGCCTTTTCTATCACGGTGTGCTGACACTGAAAAACGGCGTCCACGAGAAAGCCGGCCCCTTCCGTTATAACCTCACGTTCCGCCACGCTGTGGTGTAATCAAGGCGTCGCCCACGCCCACGCTGTGCTGAGGTCTCGACGATCGTCGCGGAAAGACTGGACTTTAACGAGTGTGTTAACTCTAAAAACGATCTCCGCCCTTTCCTCAGGTCGCGTTTACCTGTCGTTTCGTCATTCCTGTGTAGCGTGAAAGCACAACACGAGATCGGGAAACGACCATGGGTGCAATGCTCAAGCCGAACAGGGCCTACGATACAGACCAACAGATTGAGTTTAACAGCAAGCTGACGGCTGCGCATGCACGCATCGAGAAGCGGTTTCTTGATGGCGGCGCAGTGCTCGTTTCCGTCATGGAGATGCTCAACGATCTTATCGGCATTCTCGATGGGATCACAGGAACAATGGACCAGGGCAAGACCGAGGAGACGGTTGCCGGTCTGCGCAGGACGATGACGGATCTGGCGCATCTGCCGGAAATCGAGCGCGATCGTAAATCCGGTTTCGAAGCACTGACCACCATGTGCGCCTCGACCCGCGGCCATATTGACGACATTCACGAGACCATCCGCTACCTCAAGACCTTTGCCATAACGGTGAAGATTGCCGGTGCGGGGCTGGCGGAGTTCTCCGGTTTTGCCGACGAAATTCGCGATCGCATCCAGTCGGGTGCGGATGAGGTTGCCCGCTTCGGTGCCAATCTTGAGGCGATGCGCGCGCAACTCACCGATGCCCGCTCATTTTCATCGAAAACACTGACCGACTTCGGCTCGATCATTCCGCCCATCATCAAGGGACTGACGGAAAACTCCGCCCGCATCGTTGCCCAGCATCGGGAAATGGCGGAGATCGCAGGACAGGTCAAAAAGATTGCCCAAGGGGTGCAAGGCAAGATCGGGTCCGTCCTGTCCAATCTGCAGATCGGCGACATTACCAGACAGCGCATCGAGCATATTCAGAGCATTCTCCAACTGCTGGAAGAGTTCGTCGCCTCGTCGGAAGGCGAAGCGTTGACCGAGACCGAACATGAGGTGCTGCGCGAAGCAGTGCTGCAGCTCGTCAGTGCACAGATGGACGAAACGGCTGCGGACTTCCAGCGCGATTGCAGCAAGATTTTCACCAGCATTTCCAGCTTTATCGATGATGCGGGCCGCATTCTGTCCCTGCGGGACGAACTCGTCGATCGCAGCTCGAACGGTGACAACAACGTGCTTGCGCTGATGGAAAGAGATATTGTCGAGGCCTGCAAGCTGGCTGAACGCGTCCAGGGCAGCAGCGGCGACGCGGACAAGGTCGTGTTCTCCGTTGCCGAGAGCGCTCAGGAATTGCTGCGCGGTATCGAGGTGCTGCGTTCAATCAAGATCGACATCCATTACATGGCGCTGAACTCCAACCTGCGTTGCTCCAAGCTTGGCGAAGCTGGACGTTCCGTCAACGTCGTCAGCGGCGAGATGCGGATCTTCGCCGGCAAGCTTGAAACGCCGGCCGACGCAATCGTCGAGGATCTGCGCGGCGTAGAACTTGCCACACAGGCGCTGGTGGAACAGGGGCAGGGGCTTTCGAAGAACTTCAGCGCGCCGCTCAACGAAGCGCTGGATTCGATCCGGAATGCCAAATCTCAAATGGAGCAAGGGACGCAGGCGCTCGCCGAAGAGGGACAGGCCGTGTTCAGCCGCATCAGCGCTGTCGTCACCACCCTCGATTTCGAAAGCGAGCTCGGTGCCACCTTCAACGACTGCTGCAATATTGCAGCCCAGTTGTCGCAGGGGTTCCAGGCCGATGTATCGAGCTTCGCCGACAAGATCGAAGGCTTTTCGTCGCGCGTCTACAAGCTCTACACCATGGCCCATGAGCGCGATATCCACGTGCGATATCTGCCGGCCAACGGCGCCAGCGCTCACGCGACGGCCACACCGTCGGCGGAAGCAGACGATGACGATCTCTTTGCCGATGCGCTGTTCTGATCACTTGGAACCGTTTTAGCGCATGTGCGAAAGCCGTGGGGTTCGCTCCGCGGCTTTCTGCTATTCTAGCAAGCGTTGGTCGGAGTTAAACTGGTGAACCAGCCTGATGCATTTTGGGGTTGCAAAAGCCGGCAGGATATCCGATCCATCCTGCACTGCGTTGCCTGAGGCGGACGCATCCATGTTTGCTCGATAGTCCGGTCGCCGATCGGTATTTCAACGGGCTAGCATCGACAGCCAGTGGTGAATGAGCATGACGGGTTCTTTGGAGGCTAGGCCGCTTTTCGGCATCAGTCTCGCGGCTATGGGCTATTCCTGCTTTGCCATGCAGGATGCGTTGGTGAAGTACCTTGTGGAAACCTATTATGTTCCCCAGATCCTTTTCGTCCGTAGTGCAGTCATCGTGGCGATCACCGGAACGCTGGCTTATTTCTACGGTCACCCATCCATTTTGAAGAGCAAGTATCGCGGCACGCTGGTGCTGCGCGCAACGCTGATGCTGATCGCCTGGATGCTGTTCTACAGTTCGTCCCTCTATCTTGGGCTGGCGGAACTGACGACGCTTTACTTCTCTGCGCCGATCATGGTGGTCGTCCTTTCCATCTTTGTCTTGAAGGAAAAGGTCGGCATGGGGCGCTGGATTGCATGTGCCTTCGGCTTCATCGGCGTGCTCGTCGCAGCTAATCCGACGCACTCGCCGAACTGGCTGCCGGCGCTTCTATGCATCGTTGCCGGTTTCTGCTGGGCCTGGAGCACCATACTCGTTCGCATCGTCAGCAAGAGTGAAACGACGCTGACGCAGATGTATGCGACGAGCGCGTTGTTTGGCATCGCCTGCGCGCTGGCTCTGCCTTGGCTGTGGATGAACCCGGACATGCAGGGCTGGACACTGATGATCGGAGTCGGCCTGATTTCCACGCTCGGCCAGTTTCTGCTCTATGAGGGGTTCCGGCACGCCGAAGCTTCCTCACTCGCCTCGGTCGAGTATACCGGACTGATCTGGGCGTTTCTCTATGGCTATCTCATCTGGTCGGAAATCCCGGCCGCCAATGTCTTCATCGGCGCCCTTCTGATCGTGACCGCAAGCCTTGTGCTTGTTGGCTGGGAGCGGCGCACAGTGCGATCGCCGAAGGAGCGTATTCTTTAGACGTCCCGTGTTTGCGCTGCCCATGCTTTCGCTGTCGAAGCCACCTTGCTTGGGAACATCCACGCTGTCGCGACGTTTTCGAGAGCCTGTAAAAGGAGACTCTCATGGCAGTTGTTTATCATGTCGATCAACATGACGGTGGATTTGCGTATCGCGTCGATGATGTCTGGTCCGAGACTTTTCCAGACCATGACACGGCTCTGGAAGCCGCGCGGGATGCGGCGCGCCGCCAGCAGATCGGCGGAGACGAAGTTGAAATTTCCTACCAGCTTGCCGATGGGCACTGGCAATCGCAGCATGTAAAGGGTGGAGACCGGCCGGAAACGGACGTTGTCGACGACACCGCAGACCGATAAAAATGACGCTTCCGCCGATCATCGTCACGGCACATGCCGCGCCAGGCGATATGGCATATTTTGACCAAATGAGGCGGAAGCATTTTCCGCCCCATCGGAACTTCCTAAACGCCCACGTCACCCTGTTTCACCACTTGCCGGGACGGGTCTTTGGCGAAGCGTCCGGTGTTGCCCAAGAGGTTGTGGCGCAAACTCAGCCCTTCACGGCAGAGGTTTCTGGCGTCAGGCATCTGGGAGCTGGCGTCGCTTTCGAGATCATGAGCCTTGAATTGGAAACCCTGCGCGCCAACCTTTTTAGAGCCTTCGGATCGTGGCCCGGGCCGCAGGATCGACAGAAGTTCAAACCGCATATCACTGTCCAGAACAAGGTGGAGAAGGCGTCCGCGGATACTCTCTACGATGCGTTGCGTGCAGGCCTTGAACCGCGTCATATCACGATCCTTGGAATTGACCTGTGGGACTATCTCGGTGGACCATGGGGACACCGCGCGTTTCTGCCTTTTCCGCAGTAGGGTGCTGCTTCCGGCGTTCCGCCGGCAAATACGAAAGTGATGCCTTCAGCAATGCTTCTCACGCTCTCCAATGTCAGCAAGTCCTACCGAACCGCAGAGGGACCGATTGCTGTTTTGCGTGGCATAGACCTGTCCGTGGATGCGGCGCAAAGTGTGGCTCTGACGGGGGAATCGGGCAGCGGCAAGAGCACGCTTCTCCATCTTGCCGGCGGGCTGGATCGGGCCGACACCGGCTCGATCATAGTCAATGGGGAAGATATTACCGCGCTGGATGAGGCTGGACGCGCCAGCTACAGGCGCAAGACTGTCGGGCTGGTGTTTCAACAGTTCAACCTTATTCCTTCCCTCAGCGTCGCAGACAATATTGCCTTTCATGCGAAGCTTGCCGGCCGCTACGATGCGGACTGGGCGCGTGAACTTACCGACACCCTGGGCCTCAGTACGCTGCTCAATCGCTATCCCGAGCAACTGTCGGGCGGGCAGCAGCAACGTGTGGCGATCGCCCGGACGCTAGCGGCACGCCCCACACTGGTTCTGGCCGATGAGCCGACCGGCAATCTGGACGAGACAACCAGCGAAGTGGTGCTCGACCTGATGATCTCGCTGAGCCGAAGTGCGGGCTCGGCACTGCTGCTGGTAACACATTCAAGCCGCATGGCGAGCAAGCTGGACCGGCAGGTGGTGTTGCGCGGTGGAAAGATCGTCGCATGATCTGGGCCGTTTTCCACGCGCTGATCTCGCACTGGCGCTACCGCCCGCTGCAGCTTGTGACGCTCGTGCTCGGGATCGGTCTTGCGACTGCATTGTGGTCCGGCGTTCAGGCCATCAATGCGGAGGCCAGGGCGAGTTATGCGCGCTCGGCGTCGATCATCGAGCAAGGCAGCCTTCCGCGCCTCGTTGCCAGCGACGGAGGCTTGATCGCGCCGGAAAATTTTGGTGCGCTTCGGCGGGCGGGATGGAACGTCTCGCCAGTGATCGAGGGTGACTACCGTTTCAATACGGTGCGGATCAGGCTGATCGGAGTCGATCCGCTGACAATGACGGGTGAGGGCGGCCCGGTTCAGATCGCCGGCTCTTCCGATCTCGTGGACTTCATGGCAGACAAGGGCCTGCTGATCGTATCGCCTGCGACCGCAGCGCGACTTGAGGGTCAGACGCAGATCCCCTTGAAGATTTCGCCGGATGTGCCGGATGATGCCGCCTTCGTCGATATCGGACTGGCGGATAGGTTGTTGGTTCGAGACGGGCGATTGAGCCGCGTTGTGATGGCGCAAAACCAGCGCTCCGGCTTGCCGGATGTGCAAACCATTGCGCCGGAGCTCCACCTCCAGCCGATGGAAGACAGGGCGGATATGGCCCGCCTGACCGACAGTTTCCACCTGAACCTCACCGCCTTCGGCTTTCTTGCCTTCATCGTCGGTCTCTTCATTGTCTACTCGGCAACCGGCTTGTCTTTCGAACAGAGACGAGCCAGCTTTCGCACCATCCGCGGGCTTGGCGTTTCGCTGCCCATGCTGACCGTGCTTCTCCTGGTGGAAATCCTGGTTCTGGCGTTGCTGGCCGGAGTTATCGGCGTTGCCCTTGGCTACGTCATCGCTTCGTCCTTGCTTCCTGGCGTGTCATCGACACTGCGTGGTCTCTACGGCGCGTCCGTTCCGGGAAGCCTCCAATTGCGACCGGAGTGGTGGGCCACGGGAATGGGCATGGCGCTTGTCGGCACCCTGCTATCCTCCATCCAAAGCCTCTGGCGGGTGCGTCGCATGCCGCTTCTCGCCTCCTCGCAGCCGCAGGCCTGGGGCCTTTTATCGGCTCGTGCACTCCGCCTGCAGGCCATCGCGGGCACCGGCCTTCTCCTGATCGCGGTGATGGTGGCGCTGTTCGGCAAAGGGCTGGTCGCCGGTTTCACAGTGCTGGGCGCATTGTTGTTGGGGGCAGCACTGCTTCTGCCTGCCTTCCTGTCAAGAGCGCTCACATGGGCGCAACGGCGCGCAAAGGCGGCGCTGAGCGTCTGGTTCTGGGCGGATACGCGCTTGCAATTGCCGGGCCTGTCTCTTGCTTTGATGGCGCTGCTTCTGGCGCTCTCGGCCAATATCGGCGTGGGCACGATGGTGTCGAGTTTCCGAATGACCTTCATCGGTTGGCTCGATCAGCGCCTGGTCTCTGAGCTCTATGTCACCGCCAGAAACGACGAGGAAGCCGCTCGCCTCAGAGCATGGCTGCCACAACACGCCGATGCCGTGCTTCCGATCTTCAGTGCTGAAGGGGAGGTCATGGGCAAGCCGGTGCAGATATCAGGGGTCGCGGACCATGCGACCTATCGCGACCACTGGCCGCTTTTGTCCGAGCAGCCAGATGCCTGGGACGCCGTTGCATCTGGGGCCGGCGCTCTCATCAATGAGCAGCTTTGGCGCGGAGAGAGTTTGAAACTCGGAGAAACACTGCGGCTTGTGGACGGCTGGACCGTGCGGATCGTCGGCGTCTATTCCGACTATGGCAACCCGCGCGGTCAGTTGATGGTCGGCGCAAATGCTCTGACGACGCATTACCCGCAAGCCTCGAAATTGCGCTATGGCATCCGTGTCGAGCCCGCCCGCGCTGCCGAGCTGAAGAGGCGGATGGTTACGGAGCTTGGCTTGCCGGAGGGAAACATTATCGATCAGGCGGCGATCAAGCGTCAGTCCCGGGCAGTCTTTGAGCAAACCTTCACCGTAACGGCGGCCCTCAATATATTGACGCTTGGCGTTGCCGGTTTCGCCATGTTCGCCAGCCTTCTTACTCTTTCGGGCGCAAGACTCCCACAGCTCGCACCCGTTTGGGCTATGGGGATCAGGCGGCGCAATCTGGCGTTTTTCGAAGTGTGGCGAACGCTCGCTCTCTGGTTCATCACCTTCATTTTCGCTATTCCCGTTGGCCTTGCACTGGCATGGGTGCTGCTCGCGATCGTCAATGTCGAGGCCTTCGGCTGGAAGCTTCCGATGATGATCTTTCCGTTGGAGTGGCTGCGCCTTGGCGTCATCGCGCTGATTGCGGCGCTGCTCTCCATCCTCCTGCCCGTCCGCCGCCTGGCCTCCATCGATCCGGCGGATCTTCTCAGGGTGTTTGCCAATGAGCGGTAGAATACATCTCAGCCTCCTGCTTTTATGTCTCACCCTGGTGCAGCCGCTTGCAGCATCGGCGCAAGGATTTGCGGGGCTGGGCTCGGAGGCGCAAGGCTTTGCAATACCACAGCGTGGCGTGAGCTTGGTCTTTCCCAAGGATCATGGAGCGCATCCGGACTATCGTATCGAGTGGTGGTATGTAACCGCCAATCTGACGACCGAAGATGGCCGTGCTCTCGGGGCGCAGTGGACACTTTTTCGTTCCGCCCTTGCGCCCACCGACAAGCAAGGCTGGTCCAGTTCTCAGATCTGGATCGGCCACGCTGCGGTCACCACCCCGGAAAAGCATTTCGTTGCCGAGAAATTGGGACGGGGTGGTGTCGGGCAAGCCGGCGTAGAAATCGCGCCGTTCAGTGCCTGGATCGATGATTGGCAGATGACGGTCCGCCCGCAGGATTCCGGTGACGCCCTGGATCATTTGACGCTGACGGCCAACGGCACGGATTTCTCCTATCGACTGCAACTGGATGCCAAAGGACCTCTCGCGCTGCAGGGAGATCGCGGTTTTTCGGTCAAGTCGCTCGCGGGCCAGGCAAGCTATTACTACTCCCAGCCCTTCTATCAGGTCACAGGCAGTGCCGAACTTGATGGCAGATCGATCAAGGTCAGCGGGCGCGCGTGGCTTGATCGCGAGTGGTCGTCGCAGCCGCTTGCCGCAGATCAGACCGGATGGGACTGGTTCTCGCTTCATCTGGCATCGGGCGACAAGGTCATGGCCTTCCGGTTGCGGGATAGCAAGGGTGGGTACACGTCTGCCAATTGGATCTCCGCCGATGGCAAGACGACGCCGCTTTCGCCCGATGACGTCATTCTCGAACCGCTGCGGAGCGCCGATGTGAACGGCAAGACCATTCCAGTCGCGTGGCGGGTGAGAATTCCGGGCAAAGGTCTTGATATCACGACGCGCCCCCTCAACGAGCAGGCCTGGATGGCAACGTCCACGCCCTATTGGGAGGGGCCAATTTCCTTCGAGGGTAGCAGCAAGGGTGTGGGTTATCTGGAGATGACGGGCTATTGATACATAAGCCTATGCTCAGCATCGTCTTTTCGAGACGGAGAAAGCGAGTTTTATACATGATCTCGATGCCAGGGGCGGCTGTCGCAAAGGCGATAGCCGGACAAGAGTGCGAATAGAAACGTCCGAGTCGAACGCCTTTCCCTCCGTCAATCTTTTCGACGATATCCATCGGTCGACCTTCGACTATTTCTGGTCGGGCGCTCACCCCGACACAGGCTTGCCTTTTGACCGGCTGAGTGCCGAGGGAAAGCCGATCAATGATATCGTCTCGATATCCGGCGCTGGCTTCGGCCTCATGGCCATTCTTGTCGGTGGCGAGCAGGGATGGATCGGTCGCGGGCAAGCGCTCGAGCGGGTCGCACGCATGCTTCAGTCGCTGTCCTCCGTGGAGCGGTTTCACGGTGCCTTACCGCATTTCGTGCATGCGCAGACGCTGACGATTCTCCCCTTCGGCCGCAGGGACGATGGTGCCGATCTGGTAGAAACTTCGCTGTTTCTGCAGGGCCTCATCTGCGCTAGGGAGTATTTCGCAGGACAGGCTCCGGACGAGACGGCCTTTAGAGCTTCGGCGGATCACATCATTCAAGGCGTGGAGTGGTCGTGGTTCACCCGCAAGAAGGATGGGCCGCTCTATTGGCATTGGAGTCCAAAGTATCACTGGGCGCGCAACGTGCCGATCACCGGCTGGAACGAGGCGCTGATCGCTTACGTGCTTGCAGCTGGCGCAGAGCATCATGCCATCAAGCCGGAGAGTTACCATGCCGGGTGGGCAAGGCATGGCGAGATGGTCAATGGTAACACCTATCTCGATACGGTTTTGCCTCTGGGCGAACCCTTTGGTGGCCCGCTGTTCCTGTCGCAATATTCGTTCTGTGGCCTCAACCCGTTCGGGCTTCGCGACCGCTATTGCGATTACGCTGAGCAGGTGACGGCCCACGCGAAGATCAATCACGATTACTGCAAGTCCCAGTTTGGCGCTCACGGTGCCTGGGGGATGACGGCCTGCGATGGGCCGAAAGGCTACCGCGCCTTCTCGCCAAGCGTTGATGGCGGCATTATCGCGCCGACGGCCGCCCTTTCGAGTTTTGCGTTTCTGCCGGATGAGGCGGAACAGGCGCTGGAGATCTTCGCGTCCAATCAAAATGGAAAGCTGCTGGGACGATATGGTTTTGTCGATTCCTTCTCACCCGCCACCGGTTGGGCGGCGAAAACGCATCTGGCCACCAACCAGGGGCCGATCGTCGCGATGATGGAAAACCATCGCTCTGGTCTGCTTTGGCGGTTGTTCATGAACGCACCCGAAGTACAGCGCGGACTGGACAGGTTGGGGTTCGAGCGACCGAAGTGAAGCCAAACGGCCGGTCCTCATCCTTCGATGAATACGTCTGTTCCCGTTTCCAGAACCCCGCTTTCGACCACATCGCAATAGACGCCAAGGCATCTGTGGTTCGTGCGCAGGATGGTTCTCAAGACATCCGGCTGCTCCGGTAGCTCCGGTTGCGGGATCAGGGTAACGCCGCAGCGCTTGGTCTTCTCAATGACGATGGCGCGGATATTGCCGATATGCAGGATGGCACCGAGCCAGTCGTCTTCGGGAAAGGCATCCGCTACCGATGCCTGGAGAAGGATCGACGGTCTGAAGCGCCTGCGATCGGCCTCGCCTGAAGCCAGACGGTTTCGGATCTGCTCGACCGAGGCCGAGGAGAGAAGGTGGAGCGGGCTTGCCTGATAGGCCCTGCCGATAACGGGGAGCCTCTGTTCGAGCTTCTCCGCCGCATCGGCGTATTTGCCGATGGAGACGCTGAAGCCGAAATGCGCAGACAGTCTTCTTGGAAGATGGTGATCGTCAATGGGCAGTTCATCGCCATCGGGAAACAGAAGCCAGGTTTTTCCGGCGCCATCGATCCGGCTGGAGAGCATGAGGGCAGGGCGCCAGCGTGCGTCCTTTTCCGGTGTGGCGATGGCGCCGGTGCTGGTCTCGAAAAGTCCAAAGCACCGATCGCCGGCAATACCTCTCTCATGGAGGGTAACGGTTTCACATCTTTCGCCTCCAGTTGAACTGACGGGGTAACGCCAGATTTCCTGGATGTGGCCGACTTTATTCATGCTGCGAATTCCAACGGTTGATCAGAGTGCTTCCCTGTTACGGGAAGCGTCTTCAAGCCGTAAGACGCTCGTGCAGGTCAATTTTCGCCAAGTCCTTGATAATCGACCCTGCAACGACTTCTCCTATTTCAGCAGCACTGGTGATCCCCTGTATAAATGGATGTTTGTGCAGGAGATAGGGAATTGCGGCGCAATAGAGCGCTGTCTGAAGTGCACCCCCGGAGATAACGCGATACTCCTCATCCACATCGATGCCACCAAGATGGGCAACTGCGCGCGCATTGTCGTCCGATAATACGCTGCGTTCCAGCACGGTTGGCGCCTCGCGCACCACCTCACTGCTAACAAGGCTGGGGAAGGGAATGTCCTTGGCGGAATGGGCGCTTTGACCCGTCGCATCGATGAAGGTGTCGAACTGGAGTGTCGTATCGTCCGTCGTCACCGTCGCGCCACGGCGCCCGGGATCGGTCGCGATCTCATAATCGTTTCCGAGTTTCTGGATCGACAGCACGCCGGCATTGCGAAGCGCAAGGACTCGCTCAATAGAGAGATGCGGGACAGTCGCATACTCATCGATGAAGATGCTTTTGAAGGACTTTCCGAACCGCTTGAAGTCCTCAAGATCCAGATGAGGCACGATTCTCGCAACGATCTCATGGGTGATCATGATGGCATTGCGCCACGGCACCGTGACCTCATTGGCCATATTGCTCTTCGCTTCGGCGAGATTGAGCGCGGCCCAGGCAAAGGGGTCGGTTCCAGAGCGATACGCATAATAGGCATCGGCAAAAGTATCGACGTCGAGATCCGACAATCCGATCTGCATGGCATAGTCCGGATCGCGCAGCGAGAGTTCCTGACGGAAAAGCTCGAATGTCGCATCGAGAAGACCGCTCGGTCCCTGGGCAATCAGCGCATCGACCGCTTCTTCCGTACAGATGCTCGGCGTCTCGTAGGGAATGGGGAAATAGAAGTCGGCTTCCGGCAGCAGACCTTTTCGCGACATCAAGGTCGCTTGAAAATCACCGGCGTCGCTTGCAGCCTTATAGGTCAGCGCGCCTGCCTCGTCATAGAGGAAAGAGCCGTTCGACGTCGAGACGGTCATCAGGGCGTCGATGGCGCTCAGCGACGTTCCGAGAATGCCGAGCCGTCCGCCGCGAATGCTCTCCAGAGCGGTAGCCGGCCAAGGAGAGACGAAGTATCCGGGCTTCGTCTCGGTCGTTTCAGGCCAATCGTGGCCGGTCGCCATGATCACATGACCAAAAGCGCTCCCCAACTGCTCGGCATGCTCCGTTTTCACCTGAATGGCGCCTGGACCGACGACAATGTCCGACACGCGATGGCCAGGCTTCACCGTGACCACGTGCCCTCTCTCCTCTGCCTCTGCGAGAAGGAAACGGAATTGCGTATGGAAATAGTCTCCCAGCACCACGCGCGGATAAAACTGGCGCTCGTTGATCTCGCTTTTGACAATGCCGAAGCGCTGAAGATAAGCGTCCGGCTGCTGTTTCAGCCAGTCCGTCAAGATCTGGCCGATCAATGGAATTTCGATGCTCGGGATATTGCACAACATCACCGGGTCGTTGATGCCGGGAAGATAAGGGGTTCCCTTGCCTGCCTCGCTTTCGGCCTCGTAGATGGTGATGTCGAGAGGAGTGGCGGATTCGATCAGGTTCTTCAGCGTGTAGATGCCGGTCGGACCCGATCCGATAATGCAGATTCTGTTTTTCACGTGGATCCCGCCCAGTCCGGATGATGATAGTGACCACATTAAAGTCTAGGATCGGAATGTTGTTCCATCGTCTCTTAAAGCGTCCGCTAACGGACGGTCAGTCTGGGTCTTTTGGGCGGCTTGAGTGATTTTTTTGTCGGAACGAAACGGCGCCGGGCTCATTTCCTTCGCATCCGAAACGATAAAACAGGAGGAAATACCAATGGTATCTGCAGACAATATTCGCGAGCATATGGAAGTCAAAGCCGCTGATGGCAGCCATGTCGGCACCGTCGATCATCTGGAGGGCCAAAGCCGCATCAAGCTCACCAAGAACGATGCCGATGACGGCAAGCATCATCTTATCCCACTTGACTGGGTCGACCGTGTCGATTCCCATGTTCACCTCAGCAAGTCGGCATCGGATGTGCGCCAGAACTGGGAAACACTCAACTAATCGAGTGACACTCCTTCACGAAAAATGCGGCGTTCCAGCCGCATTTTTTGCTCATTTGTCTTGCTACGAGCGCCATCAGGCGGCGCGTTCCAGACCTGGCGCTTCCATGCCTGTCCGCTCGACATATTCGGTGTAGCCACCGTCATATTGATGGATGCCATCCGGCGTCAGCTCGAGGACACGGTTGGAGAGGGCGCCCAAGAAATGGCGGTCGTGCGATACGAATAGCATGGTGCCTTCATATTCCGAAAGCGCCTTGATCAGCATTTCCTTCGTGTCGAGATCCAGGTGGTTGGTCGGTTCGTCGAGGACGAGGAAGTTCGGCGGATCGAACAGCATCGCGGCCATCACCAGGCGTGCTTTTTCCCCACCGGAAAGAACGCGGCACTTTTTCTCCACATCGTCACCGGTAAAGCCGAAACAGCCGCTGAGCGCACGAAGGGGGGCCTGTCCCGCCTTCGGGAAGCGTTGTTCCAGCCACTGCAGGATGGTGGCATCACCATCCAGAAGATCCATGGAATGCTGAGCGAAATATCCGAGCTTCACGCTCGCACCGATCGTGACGACGCCTGCATCCGGCTCGGCGCTGCCCGTTACCAGTTTCAACAGCGTCGATTTGCCGGCGCCGTTGACGCCCATCAGGCACCAGCGTTCCTTGCGGCGGATCATGAAATCCAGGCCGTCATAAATGGTGCGGCTGCCATAGGCCTTCTTGACCTTTTTCAGCGACACGACGTCTTCCCCCGAGCGAGGGGCAGGAAGGAATTCGAAGGCCACCGACTGGCGACGACGCGGCGGCTCGACACGTTCGATCTTGTCGAGCTTCTTCACCCGACTCTGGACCTGGGCGGCGTGCGATGCGCGCGCCTTGAAGCGTTCGATGAACTTCAGTTCCTTCGCAAGCATCGCCTGCTGGCGCTCGAATTGCGCCTGCTGCTGCTTCTCGTTCTGCGCCCGCTGCTGTTCGTAAAAGCCATAGTCGCCGGAATAGGTGGTCAGCGAACCGCCGTCGATCTCGATGATCTTGTTGACGATGCGGTTCATGAACTCCCGGTCGTGAGAGGTCATCAGCAGGGCACCGTCATAGGTCTTCAGGAAGTTTTCCAGCCAGATCAGGCTTTCGATATCAAGATGGTTGCTCGGTTCGTCGAGAAGCATCACGTCCGGACGCATCAAGAGAATGCGGGCGAGCGCCACGCGCATCTTCCAGCCGCCCGAAAGCTTGCCCACATCGCCGTCCATCATTTCCTGGCTGAAGCTGAGGCCCGCCAAGACTTCGCGTGCACGGCCTTCAAGCGAATAGCCATCAAGCTCCTCATATCGGGCCTGGACCTCGCCGTAACGTTCGATGATCTCGTCCATCTGGTCAAGTTGATCGGGATCGACCATGCGGGCCTCAAGCTCGCGAAGTTCAGCGGCAATGACGCTGACGGGGCCGGCGCCTTCCATGGCTTCGGTAACCGCGCTGCGACCGGCCATCTCACCGACATCCTGATTGAAATAGCCAATGGTGATGTTCTTCTCGGCGGCGACCTGACCTTCATCGGGCAGTTCCTCGCCGGTAATCATGCGAAACAGCGTGGTCTTGCCAGCACCGTTCGGTCCCACCAGACCGACCTTTTCGCCGCGGTTGAGCGCAGCTGACGCCTCAATGTAAAGAATGCGATGGCTGGCGGATTTGCTGATATTTTCAATGCGGATCATGGGGAGCGGACCAAACTGTCAAAACGTTGCGCCCCTATGCCACGGCCTGCCTGCGGTGTCATCCGTTGAATGTTCGGCGTAGCCAAGAACAGTGCCAAAGCCGCTCTCAAATGGAAAAAGCGGCCGCTTATGGCCGCTTTTTCCTCTTCTCGCCTTGGGAGGCTGGTTATGCCTGGGGCTGCTTGGTCTTGCGCAGATAGGGCAGCACGGTATCGAACGACCCGAAACGCTTCACCGCATCTTCATTCGAAACGGCAGCGGTGATGATCACATCGTCGCCCTGCTTCCAGTTGGCGGGCGTTGCCACCTGATGCTTTGCCGTCAACTGGATGGAGTCGATCGTGCGCAGGATTTCATCGAAGTTTCGGCCGGTCGTCATCGGATAAGTGAGGATCAACTTGATCTTCTTGTCCGGGCCGATGACGTAGACCGAGCGCACGGTCGCGTTATCCGCCGGTGTGCGTCCTTCGGAGCTGCTGCCGGCGTCTTCCGGCAGCATGTCGTACAGCTTGGCAACCTTCAGTTCCTTGTCGCCGATCAACGGATACTCGACATTGAAGCCAGTTGCGGTCTTGATGTCCTGCTTCCACTGCGCATGGCTTTCGACCGGATCGACGGAAATGCCGATGACCTTGACGTTGCGCTTTTTGAATTCCCCATCAAGGCCAGCCATCGCGCCGAGCTCGGTTGTGCAGACAGGAGTGAAGTTCTTTGGGTGAGAGAAGAGTACCGCCCAGCTGTCGGCGATCCAGTCATGAAAGCTGATCTGGCCCTGGGTCGTGTCAGCCGTAAAATCCGGTGCGGTCTGGTTGATGCGCAATGTCATTGTCTGCTCCCATTCACATGTTGACGGAATAGTGCCGTGAAACCCACTGCATGTCGCCGCAGATTTGTGCTTGCTGCAAAGGTTCAAAGAAAAATGAGTCTGAATTTTGTATGAGGGCGCAAAGTTTATCCTACAAATGATCGATGGCCGAACGAGATGTTCGGCCATCGATAGGATGTGCGCTCTTAGGAAATGACCGGATCGAGCGAACCGGAGGCGTAACGCTTTGCCATGTCGCGCAGCGGGATCGGCGTGATCTTGGATGCCCGGCCTGCGGTGTTGAACAGCTCGAAACGCTCCTTGCAGAGCTTGGTCATGGCTTCGCGCGCAGGCTTCAGATACTTGCGCAGATCGAATTCAGCAGGCTCTTCGACAAGGACCTTGCGGATCTGACCGGTAATCGCCATGCGGCAATCGGTGTCGATGTTGATCTTGCGAACGCCGTTCTTGATGCCGCGTTGGATTTCCTCGATCGGAACGCCGAAGGTTGGCTTGATCGCGCCGCCATAGGCATTGATGATGTCCTGCAGATCCTGCGGAACCGTTGAAGAACCGTGCATCACGAGGTGCGTGTTTGGCAGCTTGCGGTGGATTTCTTCAATGACGTTCATGGCCAGAACGCTGCCGTCCGGCTTGCGTGTGAATTTGTAGGCGCCGTGGCTGGTGCCCATGGCAACGGCCAGCGCGTCGACCTTTGTCTCGCGAACGAATTTCACCGCTTCATCCGGGTCTGTCAAAAGCTGGTCATGCGAGAGAACGCCTTCCGCACCATGGCCGTCTTCGGCCTCGCCCATGCCGGTTTCGAGAGAGCCGAGAACGCCGAGTTCGCCTTCGACCGAAATGCCGCCATAATGGGCCATGTTCGTGACCTGGCGCGTCACATCGACATTGTAATCCCAGTCGCCCGGCGTTTTGCCGTCGGCTTTCAGCGAGCCGTCCATCATTACCGAAGTGAAGCCAGCCTGGATGGCCGTCATACAGTTTGCAGGCTCGTTGCCATGGTCGAGGTGAACGCAGACGGGGATGTCCGGGTAGATTTCCACCACAGCGTCCATCATGTGCTTGAGCATGATGTCATGCGCATAAGCACGGGCGCCACGCGAGGCCTGCATGATGACGGGCGAGTTGGTTGCGCTGGCGGCATCCATGATGGCCAGTGCCTGTTCCATATTGTTGATGTTGAAGGCGGGCACGCCATAATCGTGTTCAGCTGCGTGATCGAGCAGTTGGCGGAGCGTAATTCGAGCCAAGGTTTCTCCCCTTAATTGAGGTCGCCGTCGATTGCGGGGACCATTTGAACCGAGTGTGTGACCGATTTTTCATCACGGAAAACACTCTTGTCTTGAAGGACATAACTCGCCAAGCACTTTTTAACGGCATGAGTTTTTCAAACGATTTGGATCGAATCTTTTTTTGGGATGGTCGGTCAAAGCGGTTCCGGGACCGTCATTTTCAACCTAAGCGAGAATCGAATCGGTTCTTTCAATATGCGAATTCAAAAGAAATTAACCTGTCGTAGTTGAGCGAAAACCCGTCGCTTTCTGCGCAGGCTGTCGGCGGTCTTCACGCCATCATCCACCCAAGCTTGCAAAAGACAAGAAATGAGCCTGGTGCCAGCGGCGCACTTGCGCTTTCATAGATGCCGCCAACAAAGGGAACAGATATGAAGAAACTTCTTGCATCGACCTGTCTTGTATTTGGACTGCTGGGTGGCGCCGTCGCCGCCAACGCTGCCGAATGCGGTAGCCCCACCATTGCCAGCATGAACTGGCAGAGTGCTGAAGTGCTCTCCAACATCGACAAGATCATCTTGAACGAAGGCTATGGCTGCACCGCCGAGATCACGGTTGGCGACACCGTTCCGACCATCACTTCGATGGCTGAAAAGGGCCAGCCGGATATCGCGCCGGAAGCCTGGGTGGATCTGCTTCCAGATGTCGTCAAGCGCGGCGTCGATGAAGGCAAGCTGGTCGTTGCGGCCAAGGCGCTGAAGGATGGCGGCGTCCAGAGCTGGTGGATCCCGAAATATTTCGCGGACGCGCATCCTGAAATCAAGACCTTCGCAGATGTCTTCAAGAACCCGAAGCTGTTCCCCGATCCCGAAGATCCGAGCAAGGGTGCTGTCGTCAACGGTCCGCAGGGCTGGGGTGGCACGGTCGTAACCGCGCAGCTCTTCAAGGCCTATGGCGGCGAAAAGGCTGGCTTCACCTTGGTCGACAGCGGTTCAGCCGCGGGTCTCGATGGCTCGATTGCAAAGGCTTATGAGCGCAAGCAGCCATGGGTCGGCTATTACTGGGCGCCGACCGCTATCCTCGGAAAGTACGAGATGGTGAAGCTGGCTCAGGACGTGCCGAACGATCCGGCAGAATGGAAACGTTGCAACACGGTTGCCGATTGCCCGGATCCCAAGCCGAACGCTTGGCCGGTTGACCAGGTCGTGACGCTCGTCGCCAAGCCCTTCTCCGAAAAGGCCGGCCCTGATGTTATGGCTTATCTCAACAAGCGTTCCTGGGACAACGCCACCGTCAACAAGCTGATGGCGTGGATGACCGACAACCAGGCAACCGGTGAAGACGGTGCCAAGCACTTCCTCAAAGAAAATGCCGACGTCTGGTCGACGTGGGTATCGCCGGAAGCAGCCGAGAAGATCAAAGCGTCTCTCTAAATACTCCCCCGCGCCACGTCGTTCTTTTTTCAGGAACGCTTGGCACGCGAAACGACATGCGGCGCCCATCTGCCGCATGTCAACGCCGTGGGTGACGATACGTCACTGTTCGACCGTTCCCCCTGTCGGGGCAGCGCTCACAGGGGATGACTATGGATTGGTTTTACACATTTCCGCATATGAATGATGAGGCTCTTCGAAACCTCAAGAAGGTGATCGACGACGGCTTCCGCGGCTTTACCCGGGAATGGGGCGGCACGATCGAAACGTTCTTTTCGCCGCTTCAGCATTTCCTGATCTCGGCCGAACGCTTCATGACACAGACACCGTGGCCGATCATCATCCTGATCATCATGGCAATCGCCTGGTTTGCCAGCCGCAGCATCAAGATCGTTTTCGGCTGTCTGATCACACTCCTCCTCATCGGTTACTTTGACATGTGGACCGATACGATGCGAACGATCTCGATGATCTTCGTCTGTACGGTGCTATCCATTGCCATCGGCCTTCCACTCGGCATTGCCATGTCGCGGTCCGATCGCTTTCAGCGGATCGTCAATCCCGTGCTGGACGTGATGCAGACGATGCCGAGCTTCGTCTATCTGATCCCGGTTGTCATGCTGCTCGGCATCGGCAAGGTGCCAGGCCTGATCGCCGTCGTTATATATGCCATCCCGCCGATGATCCGCCTGACCGATCTCGGTATCCGCCTCGTCGACAAGGATGTGCTGGAAGCGGCAGATGCATTCGGTTCCTCCGGCTGGCAGAAGCTCTTCAAGGTGCAGCTACCGCTCGCCTTGCCGACAATCATGGCCGGTATCAACCAGACGATCATGATGGCACTTGCCATGGTGGTGGTCGCATCCATGATCGGCGTGCAGGGGCTGGGTCAGCCGGTGCTCAAAGCCATCGCCAACCAGTACTTTACGCTCGGCATCTTCAACGGTCTTGCCATTGTCGGCATCGCCATCATCTTCGACCGGATCAGCCAGGCCTATGGCAAGCGGCTCCAGAAGCACCAGGAGGTCGCCCATGGCTGATGGTTTCGGCGGTATTGAAATCCGCAATCTCTACAAGATTTTCGGTTCCAACCCTGCGTCCCATGTGGAGGCCGTGCGCAACGGTCTGACGAAGCAAGAGTTGAACGAGAAGTACGGCCATGTGCTCGGGCTTCGCGATATCAACATCACCATTCCGTCCGGCTGCATTCAGGTCATCATGGGCCTTTCCGGGTCCGGCAAATCCACACTGATCCGCCACATCAACCGGCTGATCGATCCAACCGCCGGCGAGGTGCTGGTGGATGGCGTGGACGTGGTGAAGATGTCACCGACGGAGCTTCGCGAGTTCCGTCGTCATCAGACGGCCATGGTGTTTCAGAAGTTCGCACTTCTGCCGCATCGCAACGTGCTGGACAACACGATCTACGGTCTCGAGGTTCAGGGTGTCGCCCGTAACAAGAGCATAGACATTGCCATGCGGTGGCTGGAGCGCGTCGGCCTGAAGGGTTTCGAACAGCGTTATCCGAACCAGTTATCGGGCGGCATGCAGCAGCGTGTAGGCCTTGCGCGTGCGCTTTCCAACGACGCGCCGGTTCTGTTGATGGACGAAGCCTATTCCGCCCTTGATCCGCTGATCCGCACGGACATGCAGACGGTGCTTCTCGATATTCAGAGCGAAATCAAGAAGACCATCGTCTTCATTACCCATGATCTGGATGAGGCGCTTCGTCTCGGCGACCAGATTGCAATCCTTCGCGATGGCGAAGTCATTCAACAGGGAACGAGTCAGGATATCGTCTTGCGCCCTGCGGACGCTTACATCGAAAGCTTCGTCAAGGAAGTGAACCGAGGCCGGGTTGTCCACGTGGAAGCCATCATGACGCCGGTACGCAGCGGCGTTGTTGCGGATGCTCCGCCGATCCCCGCCGGTACCAGCATCGAAGAGGCCATGCGACTGCTTTCTATGAGCGTGCACGAGGTTGCGACGGTGGTGGGCAAGAAGGCAGAGCCGCTCGGCATAATCACCTTCCGTCAGCTGGCAGGTGCCATGGTCAATGCGCCGGGCTCCGGACCAGCGGAAACCTCTCACGGAGATCATGTCGTGCGTGCACAGGCCTGAACGCACTGTTCACCAATCGCTTCGGTACATCCTGCTGGCGGCGCACTATATGTGGGACAACCACATCAATTAAGCCAGCAGGTTTTATCTCATGAAGAAGATCGGTTTTCTGTCCTTCGGCCATTGGAGCCCTGGATCCCATTCACAAGCGCGTTCCGCCAAGGACGTTCTGCAACAATCCATAGAACTCTCCGTCGCCGCCGAGGAAATCGGCGTTGATGGCGCCTATTTCCGCGTGCATCACTTTGCACGCCAGCTTGCTTCCCCCTTTCCCCTGCTCGCCGCAGTCGGTGCGCGCACCAGGTCGATCGAGATCGGCACGGCCGTCATCGATATGCGCTACGAGAACCCGCTCTACATGGCGGAAGATGCCGGCTCTGCCGATCTGATTTCGAACGGACGCCTGCAACTGGGCTTGAGCCGCGGATCGCCGGAACAGGTGATCGACGGCTGGCGCTACTTCGGTCATCGCCCCGCCGAGGGCGAAAGCGACGCCGATATGGGTCGACGCAACACCGAGATCCTGTTGGAGGTCCTGAAAGGCGAGGGCTTTGCCGAGCCCAATCCGCAGCCAATGTTCCCCAACCCTCCCGGTCTCTTGCGACTGGAACCCCATTCGGAAGGCTTGCGCGACCGCCTTTGGTGGGGTGCCGGCTCCAACGCCACGGCCCGATGGGCGGCAAAGCTCGGCATGAACCTGCAAAGCTCCACCTTGAAGGACGACGAGACGGGTGAACCCTTTCACGTCCAGCAGGCGGCGCAGATCCGAGCCTATCGCGAGGCGTGGAAAGAGGCCGGTCACGAACGAACGCCCCGCGTATCGGTCAGCCGCAGCATCTTCGCGCTGGTGGATGATCGCGACCGCGCCTATTTCGGTCGCGGTTCGAAGGAAAGCGATAGCATCGGTTATCTCGACGCGAATACGCGCGCCATCTTCGGACGGTCATATGCCGCCGAGCCCGATGTGCTGGTCAAGGAACTGGCGAAGGATGAAGCGGTTGCGGAAGCCGATACGCTGTTGCTGACCATTCCGAACCAACTTGGCGTCGACTACAACGTCCATGCGCTAGAGGCGATCTTGAAATATGTCGCGCCGGAACTCGGCTGGCGTTGACTTCAGGGGGCTCTAACTCTTTGAGTTTTTGCGTAGCGCTTACCGAGAACAGATTTCCGTTTTCGATAAGTGGCTGTCATAAAAAAGCCGGAGCGAATGTCGCCCCGGCTTTCTTTTTATCGGACAAGCAGGCTTACTTCTGCCAGCTCTTTACCAGTTCGTCGTAGTTCACGGTGACCGGCTTTTCCTTCTCGTTCTCGACCTTCAGCTGCGGTGCCAGGTTGCCCTTGGCGACGGCATCCTTGTGCCAATATTCGAGATCGTGCTCTTCCGCCAGCTTCGGACCTTTGTCGCCCTGAACGCCTGCACGTTCCAGGCGCTGCATGACCTTTTCCTGTTCGGCGCAAAGCGAGTCCATGGCTTCCTGCGCGGTCTTCGCACCGGAAGAAGCATCACCGACGGCCTGCCACCACAGCTGAGCCAGCTTCGGGTAGTCAGGAACGTTGGTGCCGGTCGGAGACCACTGAACGCGAGCGGGCGAACGGTAGAATTCGATCAGACCGCCAAGATCCTTGGCGCGCTTGGTGAAGCTCTCGTGGTTGATGGTCGATTCACGGATGAGGGTAAGACCCACATGTGCCTTCTTCACGTCCACCGTCTTGGAGGTGACGAACTGCGCATAAAGCCAGGCGGCCTTTGCGCGGTCGGTTGGAGTGGACTTCATCAGCGTCCAGGAACCCACGTCCTGATAGCCGAGCTTCATGCCGTCTTTCCAGTACACACCATGAGGGGAGGGGGCCATACGCCACTTTGGCGTGCCATCCTCGTTGACGACCGGCAGACCCTTCTTGACGGCATCCGCGGTGAAGGCGGTGTACCAGAAGATCTGCTGCGCCACTTCGCCCTGCGCCGGCACGGGACCGGATTCGGAGAAGTTCATGCCCTGCGCTGCTGGAGGAGCGTATGCCTTCAGCCAGTCGAGGTATTTCTGGATGGCGTAAACAGACGCAGGACCATTGGTGTCGCCGCCACGCGCTACGCAGGAGCCGACCGGCTGGGACTTTTCGTTGACCTTGATGCCCCATTCGTCGACCGGCAGACCGTTTGGCAGGCCCTTGTCGCCGTTGCCAGCCATGGAGAGCCAGGCATCGGTGAAGCGCCAGCCGAGCGACGGGTCCTTTTTGCCATAGTCCATATGGCCGTAGACCTTCTTGCCGTCGATTTCGCGACCGGTGAAGAAGGCGGCGATATCCTCGTAGGCAGACCAGTTGACCGGAACGCCGAGGTCATATCCGTACTTCGCCTTGAAGTCGGCCTTGTTCTTGGCATCGTTGAACCAGTCGTAGCGGAACCAGTAGAGGTTCGCGAACTGCTGATCAGGCAACTGGTAAAGCTTGCCGTCGGGAGCGGTGGTGAACTTGGTGCCGATGAAGTCGGGGAGGTCGAGACCTGGATTGGTCACGTCCTTGCCTTCGCCCGCCATCCAGTCTGTCAGGTTGCGAACCTGCTGGTAGCGCCAGTGCGTGCCGATGAGGTCGCTGTCGTTGACGAAGGCATCATAGATGTTTTCGCCCGACTGCATCTGCGTCTGCAGCTTTTCAACGACGTCACCTTCGCCGATGAGGTCATGGGTGATCTTGATGCCGGTGATTTCCGAGAACGCCTTGGCCAGGACCTTGGATTCATACTCGTGCGTCGTCAGCGTCTCGGAGACGACCTTGATGTCCATGCCTGCAAAGGGCTTTGCAGCGTCGATGAACCATTGCATTTCCTTTTCCTGGTCCGCACGGGAAAGGGAAGAAAGGTCACCGACCTCCTTGTCGAGAAAGGCTTTGGCTTCATTCATGCCGGCGTGAGCCACGCCGGTGATTGCCAGCAGCACCGCTGCTGTCGTGGTAAGAAGATGCATTCGCATAAGAGGTCCTCCCAAGGTTTTGCGATTGCGTCATGCGTAGAACTGCCGGGCCGTCCTCCGCCCCGGTATGTTGTCGGCAGCTATACGAAGCGGAACACGCCGATCGCATAGACAACCGAAAGAGCGAGCGCCCACCAAAGGCCTGTGCCGACGAAGCCGAGCCAGGCGAGGTTGATGAAGGCGGAGCCGAGCAGCGAGACGAAGAGCCTATCCCCCCGTGTCGTCTCGAAGCGTAGAATGCCGACGCGCGGATTGCCGCCGGGCGAAAGATACTCCCACACCGCCATGCCGATCATCAGGGTCAGGATCGTCAGGAAAAACAGTGCCGTCGGTAACGTCCACGCCATCCAGGAAAAATTCATTTCTGTTCTCCTTCTCAGACGCGACCGAGGGCGAAGCCCTTGGCGATGTAGTTGCGGACGAAATAGATGACGAGCGCGCCGGGAATGATGGTCAGTACACCGGCTGCAGCCAGAACGCCCCAGTCCATCCCCGATGCGGAAACCGTGCGCGTCATGGTCGCGGCAATCGGCTTTGCTGCTGTCGTCGTGAGTGTTCTGGCAAGCAATAGCTCGACCCATGAGAACATGAAGCAGAAGAAGGCCGCCACGCCGATACCGCTTGCGATCAGGGGCATGAAGATCTTCACGAAAAAGCGCGGGAAGGAGTATCCATCAATATAGGCGGTCTCGTCGATTTCCTTTGGGACGCCGGACATGAAGCCTTCCAGAATCCACACGGCCAGCGGCACGTTGAACAGGCAGTGGGCAATCGCCACGGCAATATGCGTATCGATCAGGCCGAATGCCGAATAGAGCTGGAAGAAGGGCAGGGCGAAGACGGCGGGTGGAGCCATTCGGTTTGTGAGGAGCCAGAAGAACAGATGCTTATCGCCAAGGAAGCGATATCGAGAGAAGGCATAGGCCGCTGGAAGCGCCGCCGCCACCGAGATGACGGTGTTCAACGCGACATAGATGATCGAGTTGATGTAGCCATTATACCAGGCCGGATCGGTGAAGATGATCGTGTAGTTGCGCAGTGTCGGGTTTTGCGGCCACAGCGAGAAGGCGCCGAGGATTTCGGCGTTCTCCTTGAAGCTCATATTCACCAGCCAGTAGATCGGCAGCAGCAGGAAGATGATGTAGATCGTCGGGATCAAAAAGGAGAAGCGGCTCATGGTGGAATTGCTCATATCGATCTCCTTTCTCACGCATCCGCGTCGCTGTTGGTCATGACGGTGTAGAAGATCCAGGACAGCGCCAGGATGATCAGGAAGTAGATGATCGACATGGCCGCTGCCGGACCAAGGTCGAACTGACCGATGGCCATCTTCACGAGATCGATGGAGAGGAAGGTCGTGGAATTGCCGGGGCCGCCGCCGGTGACGACGAAGGGCTCGGTGTAGATCATGAAACTGTCCATGAAGCGCAGCAACACGGCAATCAGCAGCACGCGTTTCATCTTAGGCAGTTGAATGAAGCGGAAGACGGACCACCGCGAGGCGCCATCGATGCGAGCCGCTTGATAATAGGCGTCCGGTATGGAGACGAGGCCGGCATAGCAGAGCAGCACGACGAGGCTTGTCCAGTGCCAGACATCCATGATGATGACGGTTGCCCAGGCGTCCACCGGGTCCTGCGTGTAGTTGTAATCGATGCCGAGCTTCGAAAGGTAGTGGCCAAGAAAGCCGATATCGACGCGACCGAAAACCTGCCAGATGGTACCGACTACGTTCCAAGGGATGAGAAGCGGTAGCGCCATCAGAACGAGGCAGACCGGAACACCTAGCCCCTTTTTCGGCATGTTCAGTGCGATCAGAATGCCAAGCGGAATTTCGATCGCCAGAATGACGAGCGAGAAGATCAGGTTGCGGATCAGCGCATCCCAAAAGCGTGGCGAGTGCAGCATTTGCACGAACCAGTCGGTGCCTGCCCAGAAGAACTCATTGTTGCCGAACGTATCCTGCACAGAATAGTTGACGACCGTCATCAGCGGGATGACCGCCGAAAAAGCGACGAGCACCAGAACCGGAATGACGAGGAACCAGGCCTTGTTGTTGACTGTCTTGTCCATGGCTCAGGCTCCTGTTCCCACGCGCCAGCTATCGGCATAGATGCCGATGGCCCTCGGATCGAAGGTCACGCGCGGGTCTGCGGGGATTTCACCGTCCTCCGGGACTACAATCGTCAGTGGCTGACCGGCAAAGCTGGAACGCACCACCTTCTGGCGACCGAGGTCCTCGACCTTGGTGATCGAAACGGGCATGCCGTCGCGGCCAAGCGAGATGAATTCAGGCCTGATGCCGAGTTCCGTCTTGGCACCCACATTGACGTCTGGAGCGGAAGACAATGCAATCGTCTCGTCACCAATCTTAGCCTGCGCGCCGTTTAGAGAAACAGGCAGCACATTCATGCCGGGCGAGCCAATGAAGTAACCGACGAAGGTGTGGCTGGGGCGCTCAAACAATTCCGCTGGCGTGCCGATCTGGACGATCTGGCCATCATACATGACGACGACCTTGTCGGCGAAGGTCAATGCTTCGGTCTGATCGTGCGTGACGTAGACCATGGTGAAGCCGAACTGGCGGTGCAGGCGCTTCAACTGCGAGCGAAGCACCCATTTCATATGGGGATCGATGACGGTCAGCGGTTCATCGAAGAGAATGGCGTTGACGTCGTTGCGCACAAGACCGCGACCGAGCGAAATCTTCTGTTTCTGGTCTGCGGTCAGGCGGCGCGCGCGGCGCTTCGCCATGGCGCCGAGATCGATCATCTCCAGGATTTCGTTGACGCGACGATCGACGTCGGGTTCGGAAACGCCGCGGTTTCGCAACGGGAAGGCAAGATTGTCGTAAACCGTCATCGTGTCGTATATAACCGGAAACTGGAACACCTGGGCGATGTTGCGCTGTTCGGTCGGCAAATTCGTCACATCCTTGCCATTGAACAGAATGCGGCCGTCGGACGGATGGATCAGGCCGGAAATGATGTTGAGCAGGGTGGTCTTGCCACAGCCGGAAGGGCCGAGCAGCGCATAGGCGCCGCCATCGCTCCAGTCGTGGTGCACCTCCTTCAAAGCGTAATCGTTGGCCGCTTTTGCTTTCGCGTTATAGGCGTGGCGGATATGGTCGAGACTGATACGTGCCATGTCTCTATCTCCTCACGCGGCAGCGAGCTTTGGGGTTGCAAGGGAGCGGCCATTCATGTCGAAGGCCATGAGATGGCGGGTGTCGAGATAGATGTCGATCTGGCGATCCGGCTCGATGTCGAGAATGCCACGGGTCAGCATGACCCAGCGATGGCCGGCAAAGTCGAGATGGATGAAACTTTCAGAGCCGGCGATTTCCGAGACCAGCGTTTTTGCCTGAAGCTTGGCCGCAGCAGCATTGGTTGGGTCAGGGTAAAGGTGATGCGGATGAAACGCCGCTGTTATCGGACCGTCGGGAATGCCGGCTAGATGAGCCGGCACGGCGAAAGCCGGTTGGTCGTTTTGTAGAAACGAACCGCCTGATTTGGTCAGTTCGACGATGTTTAATGGCGGATCGGCAAAGGTTCTGGCAGAGACGAGATCGACCGGATTGCGATACATGTCGATGGTCGGACCGTATTGGGTAATCTGACCCTGGTTCATCGTCGCAGTGTTGCCGCCTAGAAGAAGTGCCTCCGAGGGCTCCGTCGTCGCATAGACGAAAATCGCGCCGGACGAGGCGAATATCTTTGGCAGCTCCTCACGCAGTTCTTCACGCAGCTTGTAATCGAGGTTGGCAAGCGGCTCATCCAGGAGAACGAGGCTAGCATTCTTGACGATGGCGCGCGCAAGTGCGGTGCGCTGCTGCTGGCCGCCGGAGAGATTAAGCGGCGTCCGCTCCAGATAGGGCGTCAATTTCAACAGGTCGGCCGCTTTTCGAACCTCGCGGTCGATCGTCGCATTATCCTTTTTTGCAATCCGCATCGGGGAGGCGATGTTTTCGTAAACGGAGAGCGAGGGATAATTGATGAACTGCTGGTAAACCATGGCAACGCTGCGATCCTGCACGCGTTTGCCGGTGACGTCGGTGCCATCAAAGACCAGCGAGCCTTCGGTCGGTTTGTCGAGGCCTGCCATCAGTCGCATCAGCGACGTCTTGCCGGACAAAGTCGGTCCAAGCAGGACATTCAGCGTGCCCCGCTTGAGTGTCAGATTGGTGGGGTAGATGTGATAATCCCCGCCCACCATCTTCGCGATGTTGCGCAATTCAAGCATTCTGTCCCGCGGCCTCCTCCACCGGCAAGATGTCTGCAATCAATACGTCTTATGCAGCGCCGTCGCGGCGCGTCCAAATCAGTCGTCTCAGGCAGCCCTTGTCGTCATGTAATCGTTGAGCGCTGCAACTTCCTCCCGGGAAAAATGCAGGCCCTGCTTCGTTCTGCGCCAGAGCACGTCCTCGCTGGTTCTGGCCCATTCCTGTTCCATCAGCCAGGCAACTTCGCGCTCGTAAAGATCCCCGCCGAAATGCCTGCCCAGTGCCTCCACGCCGGTGGCATCTCCCAGGAAGACGGCAGCCTTCGTTCCGTAAAGGCGGACCAGCCGACGGGCATGACGATCCGAAAGAAAGCCGTAGCGGGCCTTCAGTTTCGCCACTTCAGCCTCGTAGCCGGTCGGTGCAAAATCGCCGCCGGGCAACGAACTCTTCGCGGTCCAGGGCGAGCCCTTGGTGCCGATCGCTTCGTTGATCTTTTCCAGAGCATGTTCGGCAAGACGACGATAGGTGGTGAGCTTGCCACCGAAAACGTTGAGCAGTGGTGGCTCGCCGGTGTTCTGTTCAAGCTTCAACACGTAATCGCGTGTTGCTTCCTGGGCCTTGGATGCACCGTCATCATAGAGCGGGCGAACGGCGGAATAGGTCCAGACGATATCGTCCTTCGTCACGGGCTCGGCGAAATACTCGCTGGCTGCCTTGCAGAGATAATCCGTTTCCTCTTCGCTGATCCTCACCTGCGATGGATCGCCGTCATAGTCCCGGTCGGTGGTGCCGATCAGGGTGAAGTCGGTTTCGTAAGGGATGGCAAAGATGATGCGGTTGTCGGGGTTCTGGAAGAAATAGGCGCGCGGATCGTTGAACTTCTTCTTCACGACGATGTGGCTGCCTTGAACGAGGCGTACATTATGGACCTGGTTCTTGCCCGCCGCGTTGGACAATACCTGATCCACCCAGGGACCGGCTGCATTGACCAGCATCCGCGCCTGCACGGTTTTCACATAGCCGCTCTCGATGTCCTGCACGTCGATGGTCCAAAGACCATTCTCCCGGCGAACGGAGATGACTTTCGAGCGGTTCATGATGTCGGCGCCGCGGTCTGCCGCGTCACGTGCGTTCAGCACCACGAGGCGGGCATCATCCACCCATCCATCGGAATATTCGAAGGCCTTGGTGAAGAGCGGCTTCAACGGCTTGCCGGCCGGGTCACGCCGCATGTCGAGCGACTTGGTGGCAGGCAGCAATTTGCGGCCGCCAAGGTGGTCGTAGAGGAAAAGACCAAGCCGGATCAGCCAGGCGGGACGAATGCCACCCTTGTGGAAGGGCAGAACGAAGCGCATTGGCCAGATGATGTGGGGCGCCATGGCCCACAGAACTTCGCGTTCCATCAAGGCTTCGCGCACGAGACGGAATTCGTAATGCTCCAGATAGCGCAGCCCGCCATGGATCAATTTGGTGGCACCAGAGGACGTGCCGGAGGCAAAGTCCTTCATCTCAGCAAGCGTAACCGAATAGCCTCGCCCGGCCGCATCACGCGCAATGCCGCAGCCATTGATGCCGCCGCCGACGACGAAGATGTCGCGAACCGCCTCTTGAGCCACCTGTCCCTACTCCCTGTTGTTGCGCGTGCAAGCCGAACGATTTTTTTGTTGAAGGGAAAATAAAAGGAACTCAAAGCGAATGTCAAACGAAACTATCGTCTATAGTATCTGTATTCGCTGGGGCTGTTTCGATCAGTTGGACGCCTGCTTCTCTGCAGATGTCTCGTATCGACTCCGATGGGCAATGGTCTGTAATGAAGGTCTGAACCTGCGAGAGATGGCCGATCCTCACCGGTGCTGTGCGCTCGAATTTGCTGGAGTCACTGGCGAGAATCACATGACGCGCATTGGCGATGATTGCCTGGGCCACTTTCACCTCGCGAAAATCGTAATCGAGCAAGGCGCCATCCGGATCGATGGCCGAGACGCCGATCACCGCATAATCCACCTTGAACTGACGAATAAAGTCGACTGCCGCCTCGCCGACAATGCCACCATCGGTGCCGCGCACCACACCACCGGCTATGATAACTTCAATGGAGGGGAAGATCCGCAGCCGGTTTGCGACATTGATATTGTTGGTAATGATCATCAGTTCGTGGTGATCGAGAAGTGCGTCGCCGACCGCCTCTGTCGTGGTGCCGATATTGATGAAGAGGGAGGACTTGTTGGGAATAATGTTCGCTGCCGCCTTGCCTATGGCCTGCTTCTCGCTCGCTGCAATCGAACGTCGCGCCTCGTAGCGCATATTTTCGGTGCCGTTGGGGAAAATCGCGCCACCATGAATGCGGTTCAGCGTCCGGTTTTCGCAAAGCTCGTTCAAGTCCTTACGGATCGTTTGCGGGGTGACGGAAAAGCGTGCTGCGAGGTCTTCGACGAGCACGCGTCCTTCAGATTTTGCAAGCTCTATGATCTCGGTTTGACGCGCGCTGAAAAACATCGGATGGCCCCCCTAAAGCCTTTTCGTTTTGTTTCAGTTTAGCCAAAAACGAAAGCCGCTCAAGCGTCCTTCACTTTCTATCTCAATCAGCCCTTCAGCGCAGGGATTCTCCTGGGGGATCGGCCACCTTCAGGTTTGTGGTCATCTTTTTCCACAGCTGGACACGAAATTCAGCGTAAATTTGTCAGTCAGCTAGACGGATTGCGGCTTGACGTATCCTGATATTTTTTCAGCATATTTTGCATCTGCCGCATTGTTGCGCAGTCACGGTTGTGCCTGTTCAAGGGGCAGGTTTGATGTGGCTGAAAATATTGGGGGTTGCGCGTCAAGCCAATATGCCCTTGTTTTAGGCCTCTCAAACTGTCTGGGAGCATTAAAAAAATGATTTCGTTTAAAACGACAACGCGGGCCGCACTTCTTCTTGGCTCACTTCTGATTGGCGCCAGTTCCGCTCTTGCTGAAACCGTTCTGCATCGCGGTAATCCGGGGGAACCCCAAACTCTCGATCAGGCACAGACCTCGATCAATATCGAAGCCTTCATCCTGAAGGACCTCTATGAAGGTCTGACGATTTATGACTCTGCCGGCAAGATTGTGCCCGGCACAGCCGAAAGCTGGAAGCTGTCGGATGACGGCACCGTCTATACGTTCAAGCTGCGCGACAACGCGAAGTGGTCGGATGGCTCTCCGGTCACCGCAGAGGACTTCGTGTTCTCCTACCAGCGCGTTCAGGACCCGAAGACGGCTGCCAAATACGCCAATATTCTCTATCCCATCAAAAATGCCGAAAAGATCAACAAGGGCGAGTTGCCGCTCGATCAGCTTGGCGTGAAGGCGGTGGACGAAAAGACGCTCGAAATCACCCTTGAGCGCCCGACACCCTTCTTCCTAGAGCTTCTCGCGCACCAGACGGCACTGCCTGTCTCCAAGGCAAGCTTTGACAAGAACGGCAAGGACTTCGTCAAGCCGGGCGTCATGGTCTCGAACGGCGCCTATACGCTGCAGTCGCATGTTCCCAATGACAGCCTGACTGTGGTGAAGAACCCGAACTTCTGGGACGCTGCCAATACCAAGATCGATAAGGTGATCTTTTACCCGATCGACGACCAGGCAGCCTCGGTTCGTCGCTTCGAGGCGAAGGAAATGGATCTCGCCTACAACTTCTCGGCCGATCAGCTCGATCGCCTGCGCAAGGCCTATGGCGAGCAGGTCCATGTGTCGCCTACACTTGCGACCTACTACTACACTTTCGATACGCGCGAAGCGCCCTATAGCGACGTTCGCGTTCGCCGTGCGCTCTCCATGGCTGTCGATCGCGACTTCCTGGCCAAGGAAATCTATAGCGGATCGCAGGTTCCGGCCTATTCCATGGTGCCGCCCGGCATGGACTCCTACGGCGAGCCGGCCAAGGCCGATTTCGCAACGCTCTCCCAGCTCGATCGTGAAGACGAAGCCGTCAAGCTGATGAAGGAAGCCGGTTACGGTGAGGGGGCCAAGCCGCTCTCCATCGAAATCCGCTACAACACGAACCCGAACCATGAGCGCGTGGCAACCGCCATCGCCGATATGTGGAAGAATACGTTTGGCGCCAATGTGTCGCTGGTGAACCTCGACGTGGCGTCGCACTATGGTTACCTGCAGGAAGGCGGCAAGTACAATGTCGCGCGTGCCGGCTGGGTCGCCGACTACGCAGACGCGGAAAACTTCCTGGCACTCTCCATTTCCTCCAACAAGACCTTCAACTATGCGAAGTTCAACAACGCGGAATACGACGCGTTGATGAAGAAGTCTTACGAGGAGAAGGACCCGGCTGCCCGCTCCCAGCTGCTGCATGAGGCTGAAACGATCCTTATGAAGGAGCAGCCGGTGGCACCGCTTCTGACCCAGGCCGATCTCTGGCTCGTATCGAATCGCGTCAAGGGTTGGCACGACAATGCTGCCAACGAACACTTGAGCCGCTTTCTGAGCGTTTCCGAATAAGCTGCGCTGGCACGGCGGCTGAATAAGCCCGCCGTGCCATGCCCCGGAGCCTGAAAAGCCATGATTTCATTTGTTCTGCGCCGTCTGGCGAGCGCGGTGCCGACGCTGTTTATCGTCGTCACCATTTCCTTTTTCCTGATGCGTTTTGCACCGGGCGGTCCGTTCAACCTTGAACGGCCCCTGCCGCCACAAACGATGGAAAACCTGATGAGAACCTATCATCTGGATGAACCATTGTGGCGTCAGTATCTGATTTATCTGCGTAATGCCGTCACAGGCGATTTTGGTCCGAGCTATATTTACAAGGATAACACCGTCGCGCAGCTGATCGGCAAAGGCCTGCCTTACTCGCTGGAGCTCGGCTGCTATGCGCTGTTTCTGGCTGTGATCGGTGGCGTCATTGCCGGTACCTTCGCGGCCCTTCGGCAAAACAGCGCCTTCGATTTCTCCATCATGTCGATTTCGACGGTGGGTGTAACGGTGCCAAATTTCGTCGTCGCACCTGTGCTCACGCTTGTTTTTGCGGTTTTCCTTGGCCTTCTGCCTGCCGGCAGCTGGGGCGACGGATCGCTGCGTTATCTCATCCTGCCAATGATTGCGCTTGCTTTGCCGCAGCTTGCGGTTATTGCGCGTCTGACGCGTGGCGCGATGATCGAGGCTCTGCGCATGGACCATATTCGCACCGCCAAGGCCTATGGCCTTCCGGCGAGAAGCGTGGTCGTCTTCCACGCCATGCGCGCTGCCATGCTGCCGGTCGTCTCCTATCTGGCACCTTGCGCTGCAGCGCTTTTGACCGGTTCTGCCGTCATCGAAACGATCTTCACCATTCCAGGTGTGGGCCGTTACTTTGTTCTCGGCGCCATCAATCGCGATTACACGCTGGTCATGGGAACTGTCGTTCTCGTCGCCATCTTCGTCATCCTCTTCAATCTCGTGGTCGATATTCTCTACGGCCTTCTCGATCCGAGGGTTCGACATGACTGATATTTCGACCAATCTTCCACCCCAAGCCGAGGTGCGGAGCCGAAGCCTGTTCCAGCTGGCAGCGATGCGCTTCCGCCGCAATAGGGCGGCGATGGCGGGCTCCGTCATGCTGGTGCTGATCACGCTCTTCTCCTTTATCGGTCCGCATTTCCTCACCCACACCTATGACCAGGTGTTCTCCTCCTACGTCTCCGTGCCACCGAGCCTAGAGCCACGTCCGGATGTGAACAATTTGCAGGAGGTGATGGAAGGTGTTGCAAGCCGTGCCCGTGTCGATCTGAAGGAATTCGCCGTCAGCGGCCAGACCTTCACGGCAACGGTGACATCCAGCAGCGCCATCGATCCGCGCACGACACGCTATTTCGACCGTGCCAACGAGTTCGAAAACACCAAGGTCGTCGCAACGGAAGACGAGGGACGGACACTGAAGCTGGAAGGCGAGGTGAACCGGGAGTACTTCTTCTTCGGCACCGATACCAACGGGCGTGATATGCTGGCCCGTGTCATGCTGGGCGGGCAGATTTCGATCGCGGTCGGGGTTCTGGCGAGCCTCGTGTCGCTCGGCATCGGCGTGGTCTATGGCGCAACGGCCGGCTATATCGGCGGACGCGTCGACAATGTGATGATGCGCTTTGTCGAAATCCTCTACTCGCTGCCCTTCGTCTTTCTCGTCGTCGTCCTCGTGGTGTTCTTCGGCCGAAGCTTCATCCTGATCTTTCTGGTGATCGGGGCTGTGGAGTGGCTGGATATGGCGCGTATCGTCCGAGGCCAGACGCTTGCGCTCAAACGACGGGAATTCGTCGGGGCGGCACAGGCTTTGGGCTTGAGCGACTGGCAGATCATCCGCCGTCACATCATCCCCAATACCATTGGCCCGGTGGTTGTTTTTGTTACCGTAGTCGTGCCGAAGGTCATTCTTCTGGAAAGCTTCCTGTCCTTCCTCGGCCTTGGCGTGCAGGCGCCGTTGACGAGTTGGGGCGCGCTGATTTCGGAAGGCGCCAACAACATGCAGTCGGCACCCTGGCTGTTGATCTTCCCGGCTCTGTTCTTCGTGCTGACCCTGTTCTCCCTCAACTTCGTGGGCGACGGGTTGCGTGACGCACTTGATCCAAAGGATCGCTGACATGACGACATCTGAAACCATATTGACGGTTCGCAATCTCAAGGTGGACTTCACCACGCCGGACGGCATGGTCAATGCCGTCAAGGGCATCGATCTTGATGTTCGCCAGGGTGAGACGCTTGCCGTGGTCGGTGAATCCGGCTCCGGCAAGAGCCAGACGATGATGGGCATCATGGGGCTTCTCGCCTCCAATGGCGTCATCAATGGCTCTGCGAAATATCGCGGGCGCGAGTTGATCGGCCTTCCGGTCGATGAACTCAACACCATCCGCGGCGCGAAGATCACCATGATCTTCCAGGAGCCGATGACCTCGCTCGATCCGCTCTACCGGATCGGTGCGCAGATCGCCGAGCCGATCCTGCATCACCGCGGTGGCAGCAAGAGCGAGGCGCGCGCCCGTGTTCTCGAACTTCTGAAGCTCGTGGGTATTCCCGATCCGGAACGCCGCATCGACAGCTATCCGCATGAGCTTTCCGGCGGGCAGCGCCAGCGCGTCATGATTGCCATGGCGCTGGCAAACGAGCCGGACATCCTGATTGCGGACGAGCCTACGACAGCACTGGATGTCACGATCCAGGCGCAGATCCTCGATCTGTTGAAGTCGCTGCAGCAACGCTTCGGCATGGCTGTGGTGCTGATCACCCATGATCTCGGCGTGGTGCGTCATTTCGCTGATCGCGTCACGGTGATGCGGCGTGGCGAGGTGGTCGAGGCGGGCACGACGGAGGATATCTTCGAACGCCCGCAGGCGGACTACACCAAGATGCTGCTGGATGCCGAACCGAGCGGCCACAAGCCGCCAGTGGCAGACGGCACGCCCGTTGTGCTCTCAGGCCAGAATGTCACCGTCGATTACGACATTCCCGGCGGCTTCCTCTCCAAGGCGAGCGTGTTTCGCGCAGTCGATGGCGTGAATATCAATCTACGCCAGGGCCAGACCATCGGCATCGTGGGCGAATCCGGTTCTGGCAAGTCGACGCTCGGCCGGGCGCTGCTCCGGCTCACCAATGCCAAGGGGCGGATCACCTTTGAGAAGAAGGAGATCACCGGGCTGGATCGCAAAGCCATGCGGCCGCTGCGCCGGCGGTTGCAACTCGTGTTCCAGGACCCCTACGGTTCGCTCTCGCCGCGCCAGACGGTGGGCGAGATCATCACCGAAGGCCTCTTCGTCCATGAGCCGCAATTGAGCCGCGCGGAGCGTGACAAGCGCGCCATCGAAGCGCTGAAGGAGGTCGGGCTCGATCCTGCGGCCCGCAACCGCTATCCGCACGAATTCTCCGGCGGCCAGCGTCAGCGTATCGCGATTGCCAGAGCCATCATCCTGAAACCGGATGTGGTCATCCTCGACGAGCCGACCTCGGCTCTGGACCGCTCGGTGCAGGGCCAGGTGATCGATCTGCTGCGCGAATTGCAGAAGACGCATGGCCTCTCCTATATCTTCATCAGCCACGATCTCTCGGTGATCAAGGCGATCTCAGATTATGTGATCGTGATGAAGGATGGGAAAATCGTGGAGGAGGGGGAGACCGACGCTATCTTCAACGCGCCGTCTGCCGACTACACCAAGACGCTGATCAAATCCGCCTTCACGGCGGATGTCGCAGCCTGATATGTTGATCCCTCGACATGCGCAATCAATCTTCATGCCCCGCTTCGGCGGGGCATTTTATTGTGATCTGCCTGCCATCCCAAGATCATCGTGAAACAACCATGAAGGAACCAGTGAGACGTCTCGACGTTATAGCGCGGTGAACATTTATGTGTGCCGAAGTAATGGCACTGAGGAGGCAACATGCGGAAGATTATTCAAGTTGCGGGACTTGCTGTTACTATGGCAGTTTCAAGCGTCGCCGTGTCCGGCGTGGCACAGGCGCAGGACGTGGAGCTGCGGATCGGCCCCGATGGCGTCCGCCCGGTTATCCGCGATCGCGACCGCGACCGCCGCGACATGGACCGCCGTGGCCCGCCACGTATGGCTGGCTGCAGCGAACGCGAAGCCCGCGCCGCTGCACGAGCATCCGGCCTGCGCGATCCCGAAGTGGTCCGTATCACGCCACGCCGCGTGGTCGTCGAAGGCGACACCCGCCGCGGTCCCGACACCATCACCTTCGCCAACCAGCGCGGTTGCCCGGAGATTTGATTGTAGGTTTTCGGAAGAGTTGAGAAAGGTCCGCTTAGGCGGGCCTTTTTTTGTACCAATCATCTTCCTGTCGCCGCTGACAGGCGAGAACTTTAGGTGGGCATATCTATGAAAATTTCTTGAGGACGCGGGGGGCGTGCACGTCGCGTAGCCGGGCTAAAGCAAAGACACTAGATAAAAGCATGACTATCGAGCAATGCTCGAGAATCATGCTTTGAAGTATGTGATGCAGCTAAAGTTCTCAAAGCTGGCAGCACGGACAGTTGTCGAGATTAAGCATAAGGATGAGCTGGGTCAGGACCCTGTTTAATCTGAGGGAGCCCATATTCCGCACGCGCAAGAGAACACAAACGGTCTAACTGAATTAGAATCGAGTCCGCGAATTTCTTATAGGCGGAGGGGTTGTCGGACCATTTATAGAGATGGCCGTCTCTCAAAGAAAGTACCGCAAAGTCATCGACCAAGTCAGCTTCGCGGCTAGTAACTCGCTGCACCATTGTGAGAGCAGCAATAACTTCTCGCTCTCGGAGTTTCGGTTGCTGAGTGTTCCAAACATGAAGTGCAGTTCGCCGACCGTTTATCTCAACTACACAATTAGCTTCGAAGCGCACTTTAAAGAGCCCGAGTGGGCTATCGAAGACTATAGGCTCGCAGAAAGTTACGGTGCTGCCATTACGGCTAAGCCACCTCAGGAATTTTACCACTCCCTGTTTAGTTGAGCGCCGTTCAGAAGGGCTTTTTATAAGCGCGATCTCCTTTAGCACCTCTCTCAAACTTCGTGAACCAGAAGCTAGGCTCTGGATTGAAGACTTCAATTTCCGATGATAATCGTAGCCGCCATCTTCAGCTGGCGAATGTCGATTAAAAATCGCAGTTTTTTGGGGTTTCTCGTTCAAGCAGATCACTCGCAAGAAAGCAGAGAACCCGAAAGTTGGTATTGATGCCAATTAGACACTCCATCAAACAATGGTGCCCAGCTACTCGACTTCGATACTCAGAGTCCTATAATTTGAGATGCTGGTATAGGGACTAAGTCTCTCTGCCCCGCGTCGCTTAGGCTTTCGCGGCGTGTCGTGATTGAGTTGGCGCTTGGTCACGACACAGCGGAACATTAGTGTTCCTTTCGAACGCCTTTGAATGGTGTTCCGTCTTTTTTCCCATCCATAAACCGTCCATCTGGTCCACGCTTGGTCCAAGTGTCTGTCTTAGGATTGCGTACCTGGGTTCTGTCGCGGACTGCTCCGTTGCGGTGTCCGTCACCTTTCGGGGGATTTGTTGCCATTGAAGCCTCATCTGGTTACCGATCGCACAATTGCGAATCACCAGAATATAAATACAGAGGCGTCGCGCCGAAGTAAATATCTAATATAGCTTCGATAATTGAAATTTATGTGTCTTTTACCCACGTTTAGATGAAGTGTCAACTTCAAATTTTAGAAGTGCTGAGAAATTTTTATCTAAAAAAATAAAGCAATCCCTCCTTCTTGGAGAGATTGCTTCTGAGAATCATATTTTTTTACTGCAGTAATGCGATTTTTACTTATGAGCAACCGCTCGTCGCACCACAAGTATCGCACTTCTCGCACGTCCCATTCCGGACCATCGTGAAGTTCTGGCACTCGGAGCACATATTGCCGGTATAGCCCTGGGCAATCGAGCGCATGCGGCGTTCGTTTTCCACCTTCTTGGCGTCGGCCTTAGCAGAGGCTGCGTCCGCAGCTGCCTTGTCCGAGAAGAGGCCGGTGGCGCTCTGTTCGGTTTCGACCACTTCTTCTGCAATCTCTTCGGCCAGTTCGCGGGCGCGTTCCTCATAGTCACGCTTGAAGGCGACGACTTCCGATGTGGCGACTGAAACGGTTGCCTCCAGCTTGCGGGCTGCGTTGCCGGAAATCGCCGTCACGTTAGCCGAGGCGCGGGCAGGGGCTGCGGTTGCCGAACCCTTGATTTCCGCCGAGCCGCGTTCGCTTCCATTGTTGGAGACGAGCGTTGGCTTGTAGCCGCGGGTCAGGCCCTTGGAAACGACATCTGCCTTGCCTTCGGACACGCCGCGACCAAGTGCGGTGTTGGAGAAGTCCGAGGTGTCGACATGCGCCAGATCGTGGCGGCCGAGATAGGAGATGGCGAGTTCGCGGAACACGTAGTCGAGGATCGACGTGGCGTTCTTGATCGCGTCGTTGCCCGTCACCATGCCCGCCGGCTCGAACTTGGTAAAGGTGAACGCGTCAACATACTCTTCGAGCGGCACGCCATATTGCAGGCCGAGCGACACGGAAATTGCGAAGTTGTTGATGAAGGCGCGCAGAGCCGAGCCTTCCTTGTTCATATCAAGGAAGATTTCGCCAAGACGGCCATCGTCATATTCGCCGGTGCGAAGGAAGATGGTGTGACCACCGATCTTGGCCTTCTGGGTGTAGCCCTTGCGGCGGGTCGGCAGCTTTTCCTGGCTGCGAACGACGCGCTCGATGATGCGCTCGACGATCTTTTCGGTGATGGTGACGGCCTGGGCTGCCTGTGGCTGAGCCAGCAGCTCTTCCATGGCGTCCTCGTCATCCTCATCTTCCACCAGCGAAGCGTTGAGCGGCTGGGAAAGCTTGGAGCCATCGCGGTAAAGGGCGTTGGCCTTGAGCGCCAGCTTCCAGGACAGCATATAGGCTGCGCCGCAATCTTCCACCGTCGCATCGTTCGGCATGTTGATGGTCTTGGAGATCGCGCCTGAGATGAAGGGCTGTGCCGCCGCCATCATGCGGATGTGGGATTCGACCGAGAGATAACGCTTGCCGATCTTGCCGCAGGGATTGGCGCAATCGAAAACCGAGAGATGCTCGTCCTTGAGGAACGGCGCGCCTTCCAGCGTCATCGCACCGCAAACGTGTACGTTTGCTGCCTCGATGTCCTTCTTCGCAAAGCCGAGATGCTCCAGCAGGTTGAAGCTCATGTCTGTGAGCTGCTCGTCGGAAACCTTCAGCGTCTCCTTCAGGAAGTCCGCGCCGAGCGTCCACTGGTTGAAGACGAACTTGATGTCGAAGGCGCTCTTCAGCGCGCCATTGACGGCTTCGATCTTCTCATCGGTGAAGCCCTTGGCCTTCAGCGAGCCGGGGTTGATGCCAGGCGCCTGGTTGAGGTTGCCGTGGCCGACAGCGTAAGCTTCGATCTCGGCGATCTGGCTTTCGGAGTAGCCGAGCGAACGCAGCGATTCCGGAACCGCACGGTTGATGATCTTGAAGTAGCCGCCGCCGGCAAGCTTCTTGAACTTTACGAGCGCAAAGTCAGGCTCGATACCGGTCGTGTCGCAATCCATGACGAGGCCGATCGTGCCGGTCGGCGCGATAACGGTGGTCTGGGCGTTGCGGTAACCGTTCTGCTCGCCAAGTTCCAGCGCCTTGTCCCAGGCAGCAACGGCGTGCTTGATCAGGTCCTGATCAGTGCAATCGGCATGGATCAGCGGAACCGGGTTTACCGACAGGCCTTCGTAACCATAGGCAAGGCCCTGAGCCGCACGGCGGTGGTTGCGGATGACGCGCAGCATGTTGTCGCGGTTCGGTGCAAAGCCTGGAAATGGGCCAAGCTCGCCTGCCATTTCAGCCGACGTTGCGTAGGATACGCCGGTCATGATGGCGGTCAGGGCGCCTGCAATCGCACGGCCTTCATCGCTGTCATAAGGAATGCCCGACGACATGAGCAGACCGCCGATGTTGGCGTAGCCGAGGCCCAGTGTGCGGTATTCGTAAGAGCGTTCGGCAATTTGACGCGATGGGAACTGCGCCATCATTACCGAGACTTCGAGAACGACGGTCCACAGGCGAACGGCGTGCTCGTAATCGGCAATGTTGATCTTCTTGGTAGCGGCGTCCTTGAACTGAAGGAGGTTCAGCGAAGCAAGGTTGCAGGCCGTATCGTCCAGGAACATGTATTCCGAGCATGGGTTGGATGCACGGATGGAACCGGCGGCAGGCGAGGTGTGCCAGTCGTTCATGGTGGTGTTGAAGTGCAGGCCCGGATCGGCAGAGGCCCAGGCGGCATGCGAGATCTTTTCCCACAGGTCGCGTGCCTTCAGCGTCTTCATCACCTTGCCGTCGCGGCGGGCGGTGAGGTTCCAGTCGCCGTCGCTTTCGACAGCGCGCAGGAAATCGTCCTTCAACGAAACGGAGTTGTTGGAGTTCTGGCCAGACACAGTCAGGTAGGCTTCCGAATCCCAGTCCGTATCATAGGTCTTGAACTCGATATCCTTGTAGCCCTGCTGAGCGAACTGGATGACGCGCTTGATGTAGTTTTCCGGAACCTGATCCTTCTTGGCAGCGCGGATTTCGCGCTTCAGGGCAGGGTTCTTGGCAGGATCGAAGCAATCGCCGTTATCGCCTTCGCAGTTGATGCAGGCCTTCATGATGGCCTTGAGGTGCTTGGCGACGATCTTGGAGCCGGTGACGAGGGCAGCAACCTTCTGCTCTTCGTTCACCTTCCAGTCGATATAGGCTTCGATATCCGGGTGGTCGGCATCGACGACGACCATCTTGGCCGCACGACGGGTGGTGCCGCCGGACTTGATGGCGCCAGCTGCGCGGTCGCCGATCTTGAGGAAGCTCATCAGGCCGGAGGACTTGCCGCCGCCGGAAAGCTTTTCGCCTTCGCCACGCAGATAGGAGAAGTTGGAGCCCGTGCCGGAGCCGTATTTGAACAGACGGGCCTCGCGAACCCAAAGGTCCATGATGCCGCCTTCGTTGACGAGATCGTCTTCAACGGACTGGATGAAGCAGGCATGCGGCTGGGGATGCTCGTAAGCAGACTTGGACTTGGTCAGCTTGCCGGTGAAGGGGTCGACATAGAAGTGGCCCTGGCCCGGACCATCGATGCCATAGGCCCAGTGCAGGCCAGTGTTGAACCACTGCGGCGAGTTCGGCGCAACGCGCTGGGTGGCGAGCATGTAGGCGAGCTCGTCGCGGAAGGCGAGAGCATCTTCTTCGGATGAGAAATACTTGCCCTTCCAGCCCCAATAGGCCCAGGTGCCAGCGAGGCGATCGAAAACCTGACGCGCGTCGATTTCCGAGCCATAACGCTCAGCCTCAGGCAGATCCTTCATGGCAGCCGTATCGGCAACGGAGCGCCACAGGAAGGACGGAACGTCGTTCTCTTCGACCTTCTTCAGAACCTTCGGAACGCCGGCCTTGCGGAAATACTTCTGCGCCAGAACGTCGGTCGCCACCTGGCTGAACTGCGCCGGCACATCAATATCCGCGAGGCGGAACACGACGGAACCATCCGGATTCTTGATTTCGCTGATTGCCTTGCGGAATTCGATTTCCGCGTAGGGCGACTGGCCGGGCTTCGTAAAGCGGCGTTCGATGCGCATCGTTGGTGTCCTTGTCCGTTGGCGCCTAATTGGGCGCAAAATATCGTTCCGGCGTCGCATGGTCCATGCGCCACCAGTTGTCTGCCGATGAATGGAAACGATCATCCTTGGATGTCGTTCCCTTATGTCGTGGTTATGATGGCTGCAAGCATACTATATATAGTATTAACAGTTTCTTGTCGCCAGACCCCGCCTTATGTTTTTGGCAGCTCCCGAACATGGACACGCCCTAGCGTTCCTCACCCCTCGTGGTTGGAACGCAAGACATCGCGTGAACTGATACAGGAGAGAACCGCAGATGAACCTGCCGATTCCGTTGCCGCCGCAACATGGATCTACTTTTAGAAAACGTGCTGATTCCGTCAAGGCCTAGTTTGTAAGGGTTCATTTACCACAAGATGTGGTGTGGATAGGGTGTGGAAAACGGGGAAAGAAAAACCTTCCATAAATATCAGGCACTTGCGGCGCATTATGGCTGGCCGCTTACCTTGCGTGAAGCTTGCCTGCCGCTGCGGAGAGGGCGATATGGCGGCATTCTGGGAACGTGTCGTTGTTGCGTACAAGCAACAAGTGCCGGCCTATCCACAAGGTTTGCGATGCGTGGGGCATGTGGAAGCGGTGTGCTACAAGATATAGCGGTACCCGGACAGGTTTCAGCTCCTGCTCTCACGCCAGAAACGGAACAGAACACCACAATCTTGAAACGATGAGCGAGCTTATCTAACCTCGGATCAACACTCATGGAAGGGATACGCGATGCAAACATCGCTGCCACAGATTTTTCTGGTTCGACACGGCGAGACTGCCTGGTCGGTGTCCGGTCGTCATACCGGACGGTCGGATATCGATCTGACGCCCAACGGCGAAAATGCTGCAAGATTGCTCGCCGAGCGACTGAAAGGGATAAACACTGATGTGGTCTGGTCGAGCCCGTCTTTGCGAGCGCGCAGAACATGCGAGCTTGCCGGATTTGCATCCGCAATGTCTGTCAAGTCGGACCTCAACGAGTGGGACTATGGCCAATATGAAGGCGTCACCACAAAGGACATCCATCAGACGGCGCCCGGATGGCAGCTTTTCCGTGACGGCGCTCCCGGTGGTGAAAGCATTGAGCAGGTGGGTGTGCGAGCAGATCGCATCATCCATGATATCAGGGCCAGCGGCACGACCATCCTGATCTTTTCAAGTTCGCATTTCCTGCGCGTGCTGGCAGCAAGGTGGCTCGGGCTTCCGGCAGAACACGGGAGAAGCTTCGTCCTCGATACGGCAGCTGTCAGCATATTGGGCTACGAACACAATATGGAAGAACCAGTCATCCGAGCATGGAATACGTGATCAGTCCCGATAATTGCGGCATGCGAATTGATCTCCATATTTTGCAGATCAATTCGCATGTGGCCCTTGGCACGGTCGCTTCCCAGAATAATGCGGAGCGAGAGCGTTGTGTCTGTCATGGATGGATATCCCCTTTCAGCGTTGACCTCCACGTGGTAGTTCCTCAAGTAAAGTTGAGGTGAACGAGCATGATGAAAAAACTTCAGCAGATACCTTTGATACGCGACCTCTCGGTCGGCGATGTTGCCGAGCGCGCTGGCGTGGCGGTCTCGACGCTCCACTTTTACGAGGCTGAAGGGCTGATCAAGGGCTGGCGCACCATCTCCAACCACCGCCGCTATGGGCGCGACGTGCTGAGGCGCATCGCCATCATCAAGGTGGCGCAGAGGGCAGGCATCCCGCTGAAGGAGATTCAACAGGCTCTGAACACCCTGCCGGATGGCCGCACGCCAACCGGCAAGGACTGGCCGAGGCTTGCGACCTACTGGCAAGCGCAACTGGATGACCGCATCGCGCGGCTTATGCGGCTGCGCAATCAGCTCACCGGTTGCATTGGCTGTGGTTGTCTTTCGACGGATGAATGTCCGCTGCGCAATCCGGCAGATATATTGGGGGACAAGGGCCCTGGACCGGTGCTGTTGGAGCCTGGGGAGTAAGCCAAGAAATCTCAGGCTTGTAAGGCGATTATCTGGCAAACAGGATCGGAGCACGTCGCGCAAAACCCATCAGGATTCCGCGCGACGCGAATTTTTGCGTAGTGATCAGCCGGGTGCGCCCTTGGCAATCGGCTCCTGATAGGTGAAGCCCATGTCCCACGGGAAATAGATCCAGGTGTCCTGGCTCACTTCGGTGACGAAGGTGTCGATGGTGGGAACACCGGTCGGCTTGGCATAGACGCAGGCAAAATGCGCCTTGGGCAACATCTCGCGCACTTCCAATGCGGTCTTGCCGGTATCGGTCAGATCGTCGACGACGAGAATGCCTTCACCGGACTTTTCCAACAGTTCAGGCGAGATGCCCTTCAGCAGAACGGTATCGCCCTGATTCAGGTAATCGTGGCGGGTGGCAATGCATACCGTGTCGATCAAGCGGATGTTGAGTTCGCGGGAAATGATCGCTGCCGGAACGAGACCGCCGCGGGTGATGCAGACGATGGCCCTGAACTCCTGGTTCAGGCCGGCAAGACGCCACGCCAGCGCGCGGGCATCGCGGTGAAACTGATCCCAGGACACTGGGAAGGCTTTATCGGGAAGGGACATGGTGGGTCTGCCATCTCATTCAATTGCTGATGGCTTTGGCTAATAGCGGCAAGAAACGGCAAAAAGCAAGTCTGTGCGCTTTCGGCGATCATGATCTTGTTGACGACGCTCGATGCAGAGCCGCACTGGGCTTTCGAGGGGCTTTCAGAGGGACCACAATCGGTCGTGGCCCCTTGGGTTGGCTGTCAGCAGCCCTTACCGCCATTGGCCCAGCGCTTGATGTCGGCGGAAATGCGCGGTGCATGACCGTCGTTCATGACGGGACCGAACGCCTGGAGGTTTGCCGGATTGCCTTCGGCCTGGACCACCAGCATCGGGCGTGATTCCGGGCTGTTACGTGGAACGAGCAGAATACGGGGGCGACCGGAGAAGGAGTTGAGTTCCGGTGCCAGGCGGTAGGCCTTGAAGGCCGGATCGCCAGACTTGAACCAGCAGGCATTGGCGCCGAGCGCGATACGCTCCATGACCGGAAGAGCCGCCTGCGACGCGGCCCTCGGGGGCTCAGGCTTTGGCTGGCATGCGGCAAGTGCGAGTGCAGCGAGGGCCAGAGCGGCAATGCCAATGGAACGTCCAGAAAGGATATGGTTCATTCTTCAATCCAGCATGAGCTGCAAAAATAAAGCCGGGCGGATGCGCCCGGCTGGATGTGTCCGATATCAGGCAGCGATCACGCCAAGCGCTGAGGCAAATATGCCTCGGCCATCCTTGCCGCCATGTGCCGCTTCGATCAGGTTTTCCGGATGCGGCATCATACCGAGAACATTGCCCTTGTCGTTAATGACGCCGGCAATATCGTTCAGCGAACCATTCGGATTGGTACCTTCGGCATAACGAAACACCACTTGGCCATTGTCTTCCATCGCCTTCAACTCGTCGGCTTCGACGAAGTAGTTGCCATCGTGATGGGCGACGGGCGAGCGGATGATTTGGCCCTTGTCGTAGGTGCGGGTAAACTCCGTGTCGTTGTTGACGACCTCGAGCTTGACTTCACGGCAGACGAATTTGAGCGAGGCATTGCGCATCAAGGCGCCGGGCAACATACCGGCCTCGACCAAAATCTGAAAGCCGTTGCAGACACCCAGAACCTTGACGCCCTGTTCAGCCTTTTCGCGGATCGCCTGCATGACAGGCATGCGGGCGGCGATGGCACCACAGCGAAGGTAATCGCCATAGGAGAAGCCGCCGGGGATGACGATCAGATCGACATCCGGAATTTGGGTTTCCGTCTGCCAAATGGTGACGGGCGCCTGACCTGAAATCTTCGTCAAGGCCGCGATCATGTCACGGTCGCGATTGAGGCCAGGAAGCTGGACGACTGCGGATTTCATGGGCCTTGGCTCCGAAATTCAGAGCATTTCCAGCAAGAGTGCCTGCGGTTCTGCATGGAAAATGCGTCAAACAAAGAGTTGAGAGCAATGGGGGTGGACCATCGTCCACCACACTTGCCCTAGAGGATGGCGATCGCGTAGTTTTCGATGACGGTGTTGGCGAGCAGCTTCTCGCACATCGCCTTGAGGTTTTCTTCGGCTTTCGCCTTGTCGGTGGTGTTCAGTTCAAGATCGAAGACCTTGCCCTGACGGACCTGGCCCACGCCATCAAAACCGAGGCTGCCCAGCGCGCCTTCGATTGCCTTACCCTGCGGATCGAGAACGCCGTTCTTCAGCGTAACAGTCACCCGTGCCTTGATCACCTGATGGTCTCCTGATTTCACTTGACGAGAACCGGGCCTGTGCCGCGGATCGGTTCGTTTTCATTGATGATGCCGAGACGGCGCGCGACTTCCGAATAGGCTTCCACAAGCCCACCCATATCGCGGCGAAAACGGTCCTTGTCCATCTTTTCCTGCGTCTCGATATCCCACAGGCGGCAGCTATCCGGCGAAATCTCATCCGCCAGGATAATGCGCATCATATCGCCTTCGAACAGACGACCGCATTCGATCTTGAAATCGACGAGCTGAATGCCGACGCCGAGGAAAAGACCGGAGAGGAAATCGTTGACGCGAATGGCAAGCGCCATGATGTCGTCGAGTTCGGCGGGATTGGCCCAGCCAAACGCAGTGATGTGCTCCTCGGAGACCATCGGGTCTTCCAGCGCATCCGACTTGTAATAGAACTCGATGATCGAGCGCGGCAGCACGACGCCTTCATCAATGCCGAGGCGCTTGGAGAGCGAGCCTGCCGCAACGTTGCGCACGACAACCTCGAGCGGGATCATCTCCACTTCCTTGATCAACTGCTCGCGCATGTTCAGGCGGCGGATGAAGTGGGTTGGAATGCCGATCTTGTTCAGGTGCGTGAAGACGTATTCCGAGATGCGGTTATTCAGAACGCCCTTGCCGTCGATGACTTCATGCTTCTTTTTATTGAAAGCAGTCGCATCATCCTTGAAGAACTGGATGAGCGTTCCGGGTTCCGGACCTTCATACAGGATCTTGGCCTTGCCTTCGTAGATTCGGCGGCGACGGTTCATAGTGACATATCTCTTGTTTTAGCGCCGGTGCTGATGGCGGTCGTTTCGTTTCTTGAAGCGGTCCCATAGCGGAAAAGAAGCCATTTCACAATGCGACGGCACACGGTTGTTTGCAATTCTTCAACCCTGTTTTTGGCTGTTCCAAGGCAACATCTCAAAGTTACGCTTTTTCAATAGTTGTATTCTAGAACAGTGGTGTCCCGATCAAGAGGACGCAAATAACGACACAGTAAAACGGGGTATAATCATGGGTCTGAGACAACGCGGTAAAGCGCTCGAGAATTTGTATTTTCACGAAGAAGAACTGAGCTTCCGTCTTCACGGCATGCGCAGCAGGCTGATGGGTCTTTGGGCTGCATCCCTGATGCACAAGGACGACGCCAATTCCTATGCCAGCGAGATCGTTGCCGCGTCCATCGGCCGCGAAGGCGACGACGCGATGTTCAACAAGCTGCATGACGATTTCGTCGCCGCCGGCGTCGGCGTTACCGATGATGTCATTCATGATCAGATGACCAACCTGCTGCGCTGTGCCGCCGACGAGCTCCGCAATGGGATCGCGCAATTCGACAACAAGCGCGCCGCCTGAATTTTCATACCGTATTTCAACCATCTGACAGGTCTGGGCGTCGTGCGTGGAGATTGTCCATTCTCCACGCGAGCTGAGATGCCGGATGTTTGAGCATCAGGGCCGAAAGGCCGGAGCCGCGCAGGGTATACTTGCGCGGCATTTCCGTTTTACTTTCTATTCGCCAAAGCAGCCGCGAACAGGGCTGATCTTGTTCAGCTTTTATTCTCAGCAATCGCAAAGCCCGACGGAGGCTTGAGCTTGCTAAGGAACTGAGCAAAGACCATGGTGCCTTCCGGCCACGGGCCATGGCCCGATTCCGCGTTGATGTGCCCTGACATGCCAGCATCGATCAGGAGCGAGCCCCAGGCGGCGGCAATGTCATCGGCATGCTCATACGTTCCGAATGGGTCGTTACGGCTGGCGATGGTGATGGCCGGGAATGGCAGCGGATCGCGAGGATAAGGCCCGAACGTCATCAGATGCTTCGGCCGGATGTCGGGATTGGCGACATCAGGCGGCGCGACAAGCATTGCACCAGCCACTCTGGGCGCGATCTCCGGCAAGGCGTGCAAGACCGTCGGCACCCCTAGCGAATGCGCGACGAGGACCACAGGCTTCGTCGAGGCGTTCACCTCCTCGACAAGGCGAGCGACCCAGTCTTCACGCACGGGCTTCGACCATTCCGCCTGCTCGACGCGGCGTGCTGTCGACAGCTTCTCTTGCCAACGGGTCTGCCAATGGTCGGGGCCGGAATTGGTGTAGCCGGGGACGATGAGGATATCTGCTTCTGATGCTTTCATGCCGCTTATCTTGGTGTGTTGGCTGGCGTTATCAAGGTGCAAAGCAAAGGATCGCTCACAAAGCTCCAGGATTCTTTGGTATCAGAATATAGTAGCGCTCACCTCGGTACTGGCCGAGGTGAGCAATTCCTACCTTTGCCGGCAACTAAGGATCAAGCCTCGCCAAAGACGCGCTTGAAGATCGTGTCGACATGCTTGGTGTGGTAGCCAAGATCGAATTTCTCGCGGATTGTTTCTTCCGGAAGGGCTGCGCGCACTTCCTCATCCGACAGCAGTTCTTCGAGGAAGTCCTTGCCTTCTTCCCAGACCTTCATCGCATTGCGCTGAACGAGGCGATAGGAGTCCTCGCGCGAAACGCCAGCCTGTGTCAGCGCCAGGAGCACACGCTGCGAATGGACGAGGCCACGGAACTTGTTCATGTTCTTCAACATGTTTTCCGGGTAGATCACCAGCTTCTCGATGACGCCTGCCAGACGGTTGAGGGCAAAATCCAGCGTGATGGTGGTGTCTGGACCGATACCGCGCTCGACGGACGAGTGGCTGATATCGCGCTCGTGCCAGAGGGCAACGTTTTCCAAAGCAGGAACCACAGACATCCGCACCAGACGGGCCAGACCCGTCAGGTTTTCGGTCAGAACCGGGTTGCGCTTGTGCGGCATGGCGGACGAACCCTTCTGGCCGGGCGAGAAGAACTCCTCCGCTTCCAGGACTTCGGTGCGCTGCATGTGGCGAATTTCGATGGCGACGTTCTCGATCGACGAGGCGATGACGCCGAGCGTGGCAAAGAACATGGCGTGGCGATCGCGCGGGATCACCTGCGTGGAGACAGGCTCCGGCGACAGACCAAGGGCCTTGCACACATGTTCTTCGACGGATGGATCAATATTGGCGAAGGTGCCGACAGCGCCGGAGATGGCGCCGGTGGCGATTTCGGCGCGGGCGTTGACGAGGCGGGCGCGGTTGCGGTCCATCTCGGCATAGAAGCGCGCAAATGTCAGACCCATCGTCGTCGGCTCGGCATGAATGCCGTGGCTCCGACCGATACGAACGGTGTTCTTGTGTTCGAAGGCGCGGGTCTTCAGCGCGGTCAAAACCCGGTCCATGCCGGCGATCAGCAGGTCGGCAGCGCGGACCAATTGGATGTTCAGCGTCGTGTCGAGCACGTCGGACGAGGTCATGCCCTGGTGGACGAAGCGGGAATCCGGACCAACGAATTCTGCAAGATGGGTGAGGAACGCGATGACGTCATGCTTGGTGACGGCTTCGATTTCGTCGATGCGGGCAACGTCAAACTCGGCCGCACCGCCCTTTTCCCAAATGGTCTTTGCCGCTTCCTTTGGGATCACGCCGATGTCCGCCAGCGCGTCGCAGGCATGCGCCTCGATTTCGAACCAGATCCGGAACTTGGTTTCCGGCGACCAGATAGCGACCATTTCCGGCCGGGAATAACGAGGGATCATGGCAAAGCCTTCTTGAACTGAGAAATCTGGTGCCCGTTTAGCAAAGTGTTTCGGCAATCTCAACGCATTCGGCGCGTCAGGGTAAACCCGGCAACACGGACGTCTGCCTGGAGATCAAGCTCTGCCGCTTTCGGCCGATGCTCTGAGAGCGGAGACGGTTTTCGTATAGTCATCCACACCATCGCCCTTGAAGACGGCAGAACCGGCAACCAGCACATTGGCGCCCGCCGCAATGGCGCTGCCTGCCGTCTCGGTGGTGATGCCGCCATCCACTTCCAGTTCGATCTGGCGATTGCCGATGAGCGACTTCGCCGCGCGGATCTTGTCGAGCATGGCCGGAATGAACTTCTGGCCGCCAAAGCCGGGATTGACGCTCATGATGAGGATGAGGTCCACATCGTCGAGAACGTTTTCGAGCACGGAGAGCGGGGTTGCCGGATTGAGCGTGACGCCGACCTTCTTGCCGAGCGCGCGGATGGTTTGCAGCGAGCGGTGCAAATGCGCACCGGCTTCGGCATGGACCGTGATGCTGTCGCAACCGGCCTTGGCGAAGGCCTCAAGATAAGGATCGGCGGGCGCGATCATCAAATGGCAGTCGAAGAAGGCCTTGCTGTGGGGGCGCAGTGCCTTGATGACATCCGGTCCGAAGGAAATATTCGGCACGAAGTGACCGTCCATCACGTCCAGATGAATCCAGTCGGCGCCAGCGGCCGTGACATCGGCGACTTCCTGTCCGAGCTTGGCGAAGTTGGCGGCAAGAATGGAGGGGGCGATCCGGACGGGGAGGGTCATCTGCAAATGCTCCTGATTGGCAAGGCGTTGCTGGCCCTTAGCACCGCACGCATGGGTCAACAAGCTTCGATCAGAACTTCAAAAGGGACAAATCGATTAGATAGAAACCGATCTTCCGGTACCACTTTTCTGGAGGCCCTAATTCAACGCCTTGTCGACGACGACGAACTCGGTTCCAGTCCAGCGCTGAAGCCGGTAGGGATTGTCCTGCAACTCGTGGCGTTCGTTGAAGATGACGGGACCGATGACCGTATTGAAGGTTGTACCAACCATCACGACAGGTGTTGGTTTCGATTGTTCCGATGCCTTCTCCAGCGCCTGCGCTGAGAGTTGGGCGGCGGCATAGGCCGGAAGCACGTAGCCTTCGGGTTCGATATTGGCAGCGCGCAACTGCTGCACCGCCTCCGCCGCGGAGGGCAGTGCTGCGTAATCCGGCAAGGCGACAGCAAGCGTGCCAGGCTGCAGCGGAACAGGCGCGTTTGCCGCCCGCAACGCATCGCTGCCCATAAGCACGAGGGGAATTTTCTCTGCGGCAGCGTCGCGTGCAATGATCGAGAGGTCGTTGCGTTCTGTCGCCGCGAAGACATGTGTCACGCCGGTGCGGCTCAGGCGACGCACGAGCGCAATCTGCTGTTCCTGCGAAGGGCGTAGCGTGTCGGTGAAGGTCGGTTTCAAACCTGCCTCTTCCAACCGCGCACGTACACGATCCACGAGTTCACGGCTATAGATCGTCCCGTCATCAAGAAGCGCAAAGGGCAAGCCCTTCCAATCGCGCAGCATGATCTCCGCAACCGCCGAGGTTTCATCGTTTTCCGAGGGTGCCATACGGAAAAGCGGCCAGCCGCGCTTCAATGCATCTTCCATCAGAATGGGCGAGCGGCTCGAGAGAGTGATGGCCGGGATGGCGGCATTCTTCAATGTCGGCAGAGCATCCGCGAGAGTTTCCGTACACAGGAAGCCGACGACCACGGAGACTTTCGACGCCACAAGACCGTCGGCGATGGCACCACCGCTGCCGTCCTCGCAGCTTTCATGAATTTCCATGACATCGAGGCCGACCTTTGCGGCTGCCGCCTTCACACCCTGCCGAATTTGCAAGCCCAGCATCTCATATGCGCCGTTCTGCGGAGCAACGACTGCAATCGTCGCAGCATTTGCAGCGCCAGCGATGCTGAGACTAAAGGCAAAACTGAGCAGGCGGAGTGAATTCATGGATGGCATTATCCTGTGCGATTGTCCGATGTTATCGAGGCTGAGCAGGATGCAAAAGGTTCAATACCTAGAAAAATGCGCTTTATGACAAAGAATGCTCGTTCGTCGCGTGATTGGCGAAATGCCGACGCCGGCAAAGCGTTATCCCGTCACGATGCGAGATGGCGAAACGCATCCCGGGCGAAAACAGAGAGAGGGGAGGGCAGGTCGTCGACATCGAACCAGCCCATATCGGATAGCTTGTCCGGCTCCGTCAATTGGGCCGTTCCCGTCACGTCGTCAGTCACGTAAATCAGTGACAGCCAGTGTTGCCTGTCAGCTGCTATGATCTGCTCGCTAATACAGAGGAAGCGGACGTCCCCGATGGTCAGCCCGCTTTCTTCCTCAGCTTCGCGACGGGCAGCCTCAAGGGCCTGCTCCATGTGATCGACCTTGCCGCCCACAATGCTCCAGTGGCCGGCTTCGGGTGATTTCACGCGCTTATAGAGCAGCACCTTGCCGTCCCGCCTGATGACGAGACCGCATCCGACACCGGGAAAATCGATGCCTGGCTGTGCCATCAGCCTTTGGCGTTTGCGACGATCAACATGAAGGCCGGGATGTCGTCGCCGAAGCCGACGGGTGTCGGGCCATCATCATGGTCGCGGTAGTGGCGGCGGCGATCACGATTGTCGTCATTCGCATGGGAAGCACCGTGGCTCCGCTCGAAATTACGCGGTGCCTTTTCGTGCCTGCGCTCTGCCTTCACTTTGTCGCCTCCATTTGCCGCAACCTGGATGGTGTCAGCCGGTTTCACATTCGGGATTTCTGCTTCGACCTCTTGAGGCGTTTCGCGGCGGTTCCGATCGCGGCCACGACCACGTTCCTTGTCTTTGTCCTTGCCGCGGCGCGGACGATCGGTGGCGAAACTTTCCAAGGGTGCCGGAAGTTCCGAAAGATCTCCGCTTAGCCACTCAATCTTTTCGCCGATCAGCTTTTCGATGGCGTCGAGATACTTGGTGTCACGGCGATTGACGAGCGTGAAGGCAGCACCGGAGCGACCCGCGCGGCCGGTACGGCCGATGCGGTGGACATAGTCTTCCGCATGGATCGGGACGTCGAAGTTGAAGACGTGGCTGACATCTGGAATGTCGAGGCCACGGGCGGCAACGTCGGACGCAACCAGCAGCGTGATCTGGTTGTCCTTGAAACCCGCCAGCATCTTCGTGCGCGAGTTCTGGTCCATATCGCCATGCAGGGCACCGACGGAGAAACCGTGCCGTTCAAGCGAACGGTAAAGATCGGCTACGTCCTTCTTGCGGTTGCAGAAGATGATCGCGTTCTTGAGCTCGGTCTGCACCTTGATGAGTTCGCGAAGCACGGCGCGCTTCTCGTAATCCTTGTCGTGGGTCGCAACGATGCGCTGCGTCACGGTCTTTGCCGTCGAAGAGGGCTTGGCCACTTCGATGCGGACTGGATTTTGCAGGAAGCGATCGGCCAGCTTCTGGATCTCCGGCGGCATGGTAGCCGAGAAGAACAGCGTCTGGCGCGTAAAGGGAATCATCTTTGCAATGCGCTCGATGTCGGGGATGAAGCCCATGTCGAGCATGCGATCGGCTTCGTCGATCACGAGAATTTCCACGCCCGTCATCAGAAGCTTGCCGCGTTCGCAGTGGTCAAGCAGGCGGCCGGGGGTGCAGATCAGGACATCCGCGCCACGCTCCAGCTTGCGATCCTGCTCTTCAAACGAAACGCCGCCGATGAGAAGCGCAACGTTCAGCTTGTGATTCTTGCCGTACTTTTCGAAGTTCTCGGCAACCTGCGCCGCCAGTTCGCGCGTCGGCTCCAGAATGAGCGTCCGCGGCATTCTTGCGCGCGCTCTGCCCTTTTCAAGCAGGGTGAGCATCGGCAGCACGAAGGAGGCCGTTTTGCCGGTTCCCGTCTGTGCAATGCCGCAAATGTCGCGTCTTTCCAGCGCCGGAGGAATAGCGCCCGCCTGGATAGGTGTTGGCGTGCTGTAGCCAGCATCGGCAATAGCGGAAAGGACTTTTTGGCTCAGGCCAAGATCAGAGAATGTTGTCAAAGGAAAAACTGTTTCCGTTCTGGTTCGAAGAACAAACGACTGTCGTGGCGTTAGTGCCGCAGATCGTGGTCCGCGACATAGGCCTAAATCGCCGAAAAGTCAAGGAAACAGGGATTTGTCTCGAAATGGCACATGAAAACTGGCCGATGGAAGAAAATCCGGCTCGAATTCTGATGCGTGACGGGTCTTTACTGCAGATAGGTCTTTAATTCGGTGCCCGCAACGAGGAAGCGCATAGGGTCAACCGCCTCGTCATTTAAGCGCACTTCGTAGTGGACGTGGGGTCCTGTGGAGCGCCCGGTGCTGCCAGCCTTGCCGATGACATCGGACAGCTCGATCTTTTCGCCGGTACGAACGAGGATTTGCGACAGATGGCCATAGCGCGTCGTGACACCCTTGCCGTGATCGACCTCTACCATGTTGCCGTAACCGCCTGAATAGCCTGCAAAAGACACGGTTCCGGCACCGGTGGCTCGCACATCGGCGCCGGTTTCGGCGCGGAAGTCTATGCCGGTATGCAATGCGGGCCGACCGAGGAACGGGTCCATGCGATTGCCGAAGCGGCTGGTAATGTCGCGACCGGGTGCCGGATTGCCGAGCGGCAGGCGCTCTGCAGTGCCACGAACGGTTTCCAGACGGTCCAAGGCGTTGTCGAGATCTGCGAGCGAGGCCTGAAACGGATTGGTCGAGGCTTCCACAAAGGGACCGCCAACGGCATCGTCAGCCTTGTCATCGATCTTCAGGCCGGTGCTACGAATAATATCGGCCATGGCATCGGCCCGGCTCTTTGCCCCGATCGTCAGCGAAGCGATTCGCCCGAGCTGGTCCGATTCGATGCGGTTCAGCGAGACGAGCATGCGTGTCAGCGCGCGACCGGATACGGCGTCCCTGTTGTCGCTATAGGTCAAGCTGCCTTTGAGCGTCGATCCTTTTTCCGGACCACGCAGTGCACGGTCGATGGCGGATGCTCCGCCGGAAAGGCTCGCCTTTTTCTGGGGAGCGAAAGCGTTGGCCGACGGCGTGACACTCTGTTCATCCTGCGTCGATCGAGTGTCTTCCTCATTGAGGAGTTCGTTGGCGCGTCCGTGGCGGGAGGAAAGGGCATTCTGCTGGGCAAGAAGCGTTTCAACCTTCTTTTCAACAGCTTGCTGGTCAAGGAGCTGACGCGAAGTAATCTGATCCACCTGCGAGCGTAGTGCTGCGATGCGGTCTTCATAATCCTTTTGCATGCGCGATTGCCGCGCGATCATTGCGCCCAGCATATCGTCCCGGAAGACGAGATAAGCCGTCGAACCGATAAAGCCGAGGCTCATGACGAGGATAATGAGCAGTGTGGGGATGACGAGCAAGGGTCTGATCGTGACATGGCGAACCTTTTCGCCGCTCGCCAGAATGAGGACGTGCTGCTTGCGCTTCTTGCCAAAGGCCAGGTTTGTCCTCGCTTCCGTCATTTCTGCTCCAGCGGTTCGTCGTCCACTGAGGAAGATAATTTGTTAAGGTTAACGAAGCTTTTACAAACGCGCTCAGCTTTGGCTGACGGCGGTGAGCGAACGATAGAAGGACGGTGTCAAACCCGCCTCGGCGCGGGCGAGATCGTTGAAGGGCGGCTTCAGTGGTCCACGGAAGTTGATCCTGACCAGTTGCTTGAATGTTTCCGCAGGGTCCTTCTTTTCCCGCGCGCACAGGAAGCGGAACCATTTCGCGCCGATCGCGACGTGACCCTTTTCGTCATTATAGATGACGTCGAGAACAGCAGCGCTCTCAAGATCGCCCGTCTCCCGCATCTTGGCCTGGAGGGAGGGGGTGACATCCAGACCGCGCGCTTCGAGAATGAGCGGCACGACTGCAAGTCTGGCGGTAAGGTCATTGCGCGTCTGGTGTGCGGCCTGCCAGAGACCGTCATGCGCCGGAAGATCTCCGTAATCGGCGCCCATCGCCCGCAGGCGATCTCGCACCAGCCGGAAGTGTTTCGCCTCTTCGAAGGCCACCTGCATCCAGCCATCGAAAAAGGAATGCGGAACAGGCTCGCTGGCGTAGCGGGCAACGATGTCGAGTGCGAGATCCACCGCGTTGAGTTCGATATGGGCAATGGCATGCAACAGAGCGATCCGGCCCTTCACACTGTGAAGCGACCGTCGCTTGACGGCGGTTGGTGGAACAAGTTCCGGCTTCTCAGGTCGTCCCGGGCGATCCGGCAGCTTGGGATCGAGCGGTGACCGCAAGGAGATACGCCGCTCGAACCAGCGGGTTGCGGCTTCCTGCGCCAATGCCGTCTTTCGGTCGAGATCGGCTGTGGCGATGGCCTCGGTTGCCGCGCCGCGGAGTGATGTCATCGTGAATGGCATGGTCACCGGATCAGACTCGACCGGTCAAAGCGCCTTTGCCTCATCGAGAACTGCCTGTGCATGGCCTGGGACCTTCACTTTGCTCCAGATTTTTGCGACCTTGCCGTCCGGGGAAATAAGGAAGGTGGTGCGCTCTACGCCCATGTACTTCTTGCCGTACATGCTTTTTTCCTTCCAGACGCCATAGGCTTCCAGCGCGCTCTTGTCCTCGTCGGCAGCCAGCATCACCGTGAGCGAATGCTTGGCGGCGAACTTGTCGTGGCTTTTTACCGAATCGGGCGAAATCCCAATGACGACGGTATTTGCCGCTTCGAACTGTGCGCCCAGTGCGCTGAAGTCAATTGCCTCTGCCGTGCAGCCGGATGTGTCATCCTTGGGGTAAAAATAGAGGACGACCGCTTTGCCCTTCAAATCGGAAAGAGAAATGTCGCCACCGCCGTTTCTGGGAAGACGGAAATCGGGTGCTTCGTCGCCAATCGTCAGTTCTGCCATGGTTCACCTTTCTTTTGCCCGGATTGTTGAGCATGGGGGCAGGTATTCGATATATACCGAATAACAGCTTCGTCCAGTCTTGTGGCGAGTCAAGCGGGATGGCAGGGTGAAACCGCCAAACTGAAAAGGCCCTGGCTTGGGGTTCAGGATATTTCCGGGAGCGGGCAGGGGACGGATGGCGGAAATTCGCGGGGAGAAGGTCAGTTTCAGCAAGCGAGACATCGTGCCGCTGCACGATTTACCGTCTGCGCAGGCGGAAGATCCGATCATCGTTCACTGCCCGGCGCCGCGCTCCATGCTGCGCGCCTTCGCAAAGGTCTTTGTCGCCCTCTTTATCCTCGCCTTCCTGTCCATCGGCGGCATCATTCTGTCCGTCGAAACCGGTTCAGTAGACAGTGTTCTCTCAAGCCAGGCGCAGCAGGCTTTGGAGCGCGCACTTGGTCCCCGCTACCAAGCGCGCATAGGCTCCACGGCAATTCGCTTTTCCTCTGGCCTACGGCTTTCGCTGGTCGCCCAGGATGTCGATATTACCGATAGCGAATCGGGGCAGCATCTAAGCCGGGCGCGGTCCATCGGTATGGCACTCGATCCTGTCGCGTTGCTGACCGGACGTGTGTCGATTGCCACGCTGGAAGCCAACGGAATGGAACTCGACACGGCGCTGTTGCCGAAGGGGCAGGCCTTCGATCTCGCGCAGCTTCGCATCGATGCGATTCCTGCGCTTTTGGAAAACGCCTTTGGCGACCTCGATCGCCTGTCGCAGACCTTCCAGCGCAGCGGCACGGAGGAAATCGATCTTTCCGATATCGCGATCCGCTTGCCGCCGCGCGACGACGGCAAGCCGCGCACGATCAATCTCAGCGAGTTGTCTCTCGTTCCCGATGGCGAGGGAGGCTATACGCTTGATGGCGATGTGGCATTCAACGGCCAGGTTGCGGAATTGGCGCTGGCCGCCACCGCTGTCGATGGCCGCATCAACAATTTCTCCGCTCGGCTCGATGGGTTCGATATCGGTCCCCTTCTCGAACAGTTCGATAACGAAGGGCTGATGCACCAGGGGCTCAACGTCAAGACCGGCATCAACATCGCTGCGGCCCGCGGTGCCGAGAATGAGAAGCCTGCCCTCGATTTATCTTTCGCGCTTGGAAACGGTGAGCTCTATATCGGCGGGGAAGCACAGCCTGTCAGCGGTGGCGTGGTCAACGCGCACTACGATTTCGACGGCAAGGCCGTTCTGGTCGACAATTCGAACCTTCAATTTGGCCGCACGACGCTGCCCATCCAGGCCAAAATCCTCGACAACGACAAGGGGTTCGATCTTTCCGTTCATCTGCCGAATGCGACGGCCGTTGCCGATGCAGGTGGAGAGGAGCCTGTGACATTCGATCTGAAGGCGGACGGCACATTTGACCGCACGACACGCGAAATCAATGTGCCGTCCCTTTATGTTTCAAGCCAGCTCGGCAACATGGCGGGCTCGCTGAAAGTCCATTTCGGGCAAGGGTCTCCGGAAATCAGCTTTGGCGGACAAATTCCGAAAATGGAGGCCACGGCCGTCAAGCAGCTTTGGCCGTTCTGGATGGCGCACAAGGCGCGCCCATGGGTCATCGCCAACCTGTTTGGCGGTACGGTGCGCAACGGCTCCATTGCCGTATTCATCCCGGCTGGTCGAATGTGCGGACCGAACTGCCCGCTGGAGCTATCCGCCAGCGAATTGCAGATCAAATTCGATGTTGAGAACACCCGCTTGAATGTCGCCGGTGACATTCCACCGCTTCGCGATGCTTACGCTCATTTCGAGCTTGTGGGCGAAAAGATTGACGTCACCGTGTCGAAAGCAACCTCCTTCTTCCCATCGAACCGCAGTCTCGAACTTGAAAACAGCCGCTTCTCTATTGCCGATGTTTACGACAAGCCGCTGATGGCCGACCTCGATCTCAACGTCAAAGGATCGGCCGACAGTATTGCCGAACTGGCATCCTTCCAGCCGATCAATGCGTTGAGGGACACCGAATTTCAGCCCGGCGATTTCTCCGGAAATGTGACTGCCCATGCCAAGCTGAGGGTCGGCCTGTTGAAAAGCCAGTCTCCGCCCGATCCGGTATGGACGGCCGATCTGGCGCTCAACGACGTTTCGCTGGCGCGGCCAATCTCCAACCGCAAGGTTTCCTCGGTCAATGGCAGCCTGAAGCTCAACAATGAGACGCTGCATCTTCTCGGCAAGGGGCGGATCGACGATGTGTCGATGAATATCGATTTCACCCAGCCCATTCGCAAGACCAGCACAGCAGGCCGAAAGCTGGTGCTGAATGCGGTGCTGGAGCCGGGCCAGATTGCCAAGCTGGCACCGGAACTCTCCAGCGTGCTGGGCGGAACGACGTTGCTCGAAATCGACAGCACCGATCCCGACCGGCAGGATGTGAAACTCGATCTTTCCAATGCTTCCATGGTTCTGCCGGGGCTTGGCTGGACGAAGGGTGTGGGCGTCAAGGCGAATGCGTCCTTCAGCATGGAGACCGTCAACGGTCGTACCAGCATTCATGATCTGGCGTTGAAGGGCGATGGCTTCGGCGCCGCTGGCGATCTTGCTTTTGATAAGAGCGGTCTGATCTCCGCCAATTTCTCCCGGTTCCAGTTGTCGCCTCAAGATGATTATGCGATCTCCGTTTCCGCGGCAAAAAGAAGCTATACGGTGAATATCAACGGCAAGTCGGCTGATCTCAGGCCCATCATCGCCAAGCTGCGCAATTCCGATAGCGGACCCTCTGGCGCGTCCGCCGGTACGGCCCAAAGTAGCGATCTCGGCTCGCTGAACATCAAGGCAGATCTCGACCGGGTTTATGGCTTCAATGACGAGGCGCTTTCCAACGTCACCGCCAGCGTTGGGGTGAGGGACGGCAAGGTGCGGTCGGTGGATTTCAAGGGCGTGTCCGGTCGCGGTCAGGCCGTGGTGGCGCAGACCACGAACCAGGGCGATGGCGGCACGATCAATCTGACCAGCAGCGATGCCGGCGCCTTTGCGCGCTTCACCAATCTCTACACCCGCATCCGCGGTGGCCTGTTGAATCTGGTCATGACCACGTCCAATGGCACGTCGTGGAGCGGTTCGCTCGATCTACGTAACTTCGCCGTTCTCAATGAAGCCAAGCTGCAGGATATTGTTGCGACCCCTTCCGGTCAGGATGGACGCAGTCTGAATGCGGCGGTACGGCGGAACATCGATGTCAGTTCGGAGAAGTTCCAGCGTGGCTTTGCTCGCGTCGTCGTTGTCAACGGCGTCGTGGCATTGGAGAACGGCGTGGTCCGTGGCGAGCAGATTGGCGCCACCTTTCAGGGCGTTTTGAAGGACCAGAACGGCAATATCGATATGACCGGGACCTTCATGCCTGCCTATGGCCTCAACCGTCTCTTCGGCGAGTTGCCGTTCATCGGCATCTTTTTGGGCAATGGTCGTGACCGTGGTCTTCTCGGCATCACCTTCAAACTGACGGGCCCGACGGCCACGCCGCGATTGCAGATCAACCCCTTGTCGCTGATTGCGCCTGGCGTTTTCCGGCAGATATTCGAATTCCAATGATAAGCGGTCACGCATACGCCTGATGCGGCGTCGGCAGCTGTTGACTCTCAACCTGCCATCCTTATTTAAAAACCAAAAATAGAACTCCAGATTTCAGGCCAGGAAATGCTCGATAAGACCTACGATTCCGCTTCCGTAGAACCCAAAATTGCCAAGGCCTGGGACGAGGCCGACGCATTTCGCGCTGGCGCGAATGCCAAGCCGGGTGCCGAGACCTTCACAATCGTCATTCCGCCGCCGAATGTCACCGGCTCGCTGCATATGGGCCATGCGCTGAACAACACGCTTCAGGACATTCTGGTCCGTTTCGAGCGGATGCGCGGCAAGGATGTTTTGTGGCAGCCGGGCATGGACCATGCGGGCATTGCCACGCAGATGGTCGTCGAGCGCAAGCTGATGGAGAACCAGCTTCCCGGTCGTCGCGCCATGGGCCGCGAAGCCTTCATCGATAAGGTCTGGGAGTGGAAGGCCGAATCCGGCGGTTTGATCTTCAACCAGCTGAAGCGCCTTGGTGCATCCTGCGACTGGTCGCGCGAACGCTTCACCATGGATGAAGGTCTGTCGAAGGCCGTTCTCGAAGTCTTTGTTACGCTTTACAAGCAGGACCTGATTTATCGCGGCAAGCGTCTGGTCAACTGGGACCCGCATTTCGAGACGGCTATTTCCGACATCGAGGTCGAGAACCGCGAAGCCGACGGCCATATGTGGCACTTCAAATATCCGCTGGCGGGCGGCGAAACCTACACCTATGTCGAGAAGGATGCCGATGGCAACATCGTCTTCCAGGAAGAGCGCGACTATATCGCGATCGCGACCACCCGTCCGGAAACCATGCTAGGGGACGGCGCCGTTGCGGTTCATCCGTCCGATGAACGCTATGCGCCCATCATTGGCAAGCTGTGCGAAATTCCTGTCGGCCCGAAGGAAAGCCGCCGCCTGATCCCCATCATCACCGACGAGTATCCTGATCCGACCTTCGGTTCCGGTGCCGTCAAGATCACCGGCGCGCATGACTTTAACGACTATCAAGTCGCCCGTCGCAACAATATCCCGCTCTATCGCCTGATGGATACGCAGGCGCAGATGCGCGATGATGGCGAGCCTTATGCGCGCTGCGCGGAACTTGCTGGCGAAATCACCCGCTCCGGCAAGCTGCCGTCCGAAGCCGATGTCGACGCCATCAACCTTGTTCCCGACGAGTATCGTGGTCTTGACCGTTACGAGGCGCGCAAGCGCGTTGTCGCGGCTATCAACGCCGATGGTCTAGCCGTCACGGTGAAGGATGCTGAAGGCAACGACGTCCCGTACGTCGAAAACAAGAAGATCATGCAGCCCTTCGGCGACCGTTCCAACGTCGTTATCGAGCCGATGCTGACCGACCAGTGGTTCGTCGATGCAAAGACGCTTGCCGAACCGGCCATGGAGTCGGTTCGCGAAGGACGCACGAACTTCGTACCGAAGAACTGGGACAAGACCTACTTCGAATGGATGGAAAACATTCAGCCATGGTGCATCTCGCGCCAGCTCTGGTGGGGCCATCAGATTCCCGCATGGTACGGCCCCGATGGCCAGGTCTTCGTCGAAAAGACAGAGGAAGAAGCGCTTGACGCTGCCGTTCAGCATTATCTTGCCCATGAAGGCCCTTGGAAGGCCTGGGTGCAGGAGAAGCTTGAGAACTTCAAGCCGGGCGAAATCCTGACGCGTGACGAAGACGTTCTCGACACATGGTTCTCCTCCGCGCTCTGGCCGTTCTCCACTCTCGGCTGGCCGGACAAGACGCCGGAGCTTGCGCGCTATTACCCGACCAACGTTCTCGTCACCGGCTTCGATATCATCTTCTTCTGGGTCGCGCGGATGATGATGATGGGTCTTCACTTCATGAAGGACGACGCCGGTCACGCCGTCGAGCCGTTCAACACCGTCTATGTCCACGCGCTGGTTCGCGACAAGAACGGCCAGAAGATGTCGAAGTCCAAGGGCAACGTCATCGATCCGCTGGAACTCATCGACCAGTATGGTGCTGACGCGCTGCGCTTTACGCTTGCCATCATGGCGGCGCAGGGGCGTGACGTGAAGCTCGATCCGGCACGTATTGCCGGCTACCGTAACTTCGGCACCAAGCTGTGGAATGCCACGCGTTTTGCCGAAATGAACGGCGTAAAGCGTGATCCGCACTTCCTGCCGGAAGCTGCAACGCAGACGATCAACCGCTGGATCCTGACCGAGCTCGCCAACACGGCAAAGGAAGTCACGACATCCATCGAGAACTACCGCTTCAATGATGCGTCCAGCACGCTCTATCGCTTTGTCTGGAACCAGTTCTGCGATTGGTATCTCGAACTCCTGAAGCCTGTCTTCAACGGAGAGGACGAGGCAGCCAAGGCAGAAGCGCAGGCCTGTGCGGCCTATGTTCTGGAGGAAATCTACAAGCTGCTGCATCCCTTCATGCCGTTCATGACAGAAGAACTGTGGGCCCATACAGCCGGTGAGGGTGCAAGCCGTGACCAGCTGCTTTGCCACGCCGACTGGCCGGCACCAGAGTTCACGGATGAGGCGGCTGCGGCTGAAATCAACTGGTTGATCGATCTCGTCTCCGGCATTCGCTCGACGCGCGCGGAAATGAACGTGCCGCCAGGTGCCACCGCACCTCTGGTCGTCGTTGCGGCCAACCCGACGACCGAAATGCGTCTCGACCGCCACTCCGCCGCGATTCGTCGTTTGGCCCGCGCCGACGAGATCCTGGCTGCCGACACAGCACCGAAGGGCTCGGCGCAGATCGTCGTCGGCGAGGCGACCGTGTGCATCCCGCTCGGCAATCTCATCGATGTCTCTGCCGAACGGAGCCGTCTCGAGAAGGCAATCGGCAAGTCGGAGGCCGAACTGGAGCGTATCGACAAGAAGCTCTCGAATGAGAAGTTCGTGGCAAATGCCGATCCGGAAGTGGTCGCAGCCGACCGTGACCGCAAGGCTGAACTCGAGCTTCAGATCAAGAGCTTGAAGATCGCATTGCAGCGGGTCAACGAAGCCGGTTGATCTAACGTCGACACAAGCTAAAAGGCGCCTTCTCAACGGGGGCGCTTTTTTTATTCTCGTGGTAGGCCAGCTTAGTTGAGTCGTCGAGAAACGGCTCACGTCATAGGCTCCCAACCAAGTTCCTCAGAACGTGACAGAAATCGGACTTTTTTGAGCGAAAACTATGAATGTTGTGTCGCGGTCACACATGTTACCCGCAGGGCAAATATTTTCTTAAATTGGGCATTTGGTGGTCTCGGATTGGAAGAATATTTCGATTGGGTGCTGATTTTCGTCTGACTTCGATTATTCACGTAAAGCTTTGATCAAAGTCACCTCGGATGCTGAGACCTGGGGTGCATTGTCATTTTCTCCAAAGCATTTCAATTTCTAGTCATTGCATTGCCTTTGATTGGGGAGAGAGATGGCAAAACGAGTTTCAATTATACATGGTGCGGTATGCCTTGCTGTCGGCATCACTTCTGTCACGCCTGCATTTGCGGGTGGCCTTGAGCGCGGCGGTTATAACATTGACCAGTTGTTCGACGCATCGCCCTTCACGTTTCAGTCCGGCGTCACTTTTGTTGCGCCTCAAAGAAAGCTCAAAAACGTTCAGGATGGGCCAGCTGGTGGCGCCTTTGTTGGCGGCACGACGACGGCGGATGATACTGAGAATTACGCCATTCCATACGTAGGCTTTAAAGGCAGCTATAACGATGTAGATTGCTTGATTGACTATTCTCAGCCATTCGGGGCTCACCTCAACCCAGGCGCTAATTGGGCTGGCGCCCAAAGCAACATCGAGACGAAGCTACGAACGGATAATTACGGGCTGACTTGTTCCTACAAGTTCGACATGGGTCCCGGTCAGTTTCGAGTCATAGGCGGTGGTTTCTACCAAGAGATCGAAGGCTTTAAAACCAGGAACGTGGCGCAGATTCCTGCTGGCCTAGGAACTGGTGTCGGCAGGCTTGATCTTGGTGATGAGTCGTGGGGCTGGCGCGCAGGTGTGGCCTATGAAATTCCTGAGTACGCACTCCGGGCTAGCTTGGTCTACAACAGCAGGGTCAAGTACGATCTGACGGGCACTCTCGACCTTACGCAGATTGCGTCGGCAGTTAATCCCTTAAACCCCTATCTTGGTAGGCGCTTCAACGTTCTAGGCTCTGCGGAAGCGCCTGATTCCCTAGAACTGAAAGTCCAGAGTGGCATCGCTCCGGACTGGCTGGCATTTGGTTCGGTAAAGTGGACTAACTGGAGCTTGATCCAGTCTATTCGATTCTGTGAAGAGAATGGTGCGTTTGGCTGCCCTACTACGGGTGTCACGTCGCTTGATCTGCTCTACCGGGACGGCTGGACTGTAAGCGGCGGCATCGGCCATAAGTTCAACGATAAGCTTTCAGGTGCTGTTAGCGTGACCTGGGACCGGGGTACAAGCACCGGCATTGGCGCATCGTCTGACACATGGACACTTGGTGCAGGCGTTCAGTATGCCGTTACAGATAATATTGAATGGCGTCTGGGCGCGGCTGTCGGTGTGCTGACTAGCGGTAGTTCTGGTCAGGTCACGCGCGGCGGTGTCACGTACGGTACCGACGCGACGTACGACTACGGCAATGACGTTGTTGCTGCGATTAATACATCGGTAAAAGTGAAGTTCTAACTCTCTAAAAACACTCAATTGAAACCCGGCCGTTCGCGGCCGGGTTTTTTTGTTGCCGATCGGCAATATTGTGACGATTTGGCAACAAATTTCTGCAACCTTCACGTAGCGTAAGAATGTGGTCGTATTTGTCCATTTCCCGCCACAAAGCATGTGCTTGAGTGCTTTCGACGGCGCGGGAATGGAAGAATATGCAGACATCAAAAGTGGTGCTGCGGAAGTGGTGGAAGTGAAAACAGGTGCGGATTCAGGCTTTAAGCAAGTAAAGATGGGTTGTTCCCGTCAAAGCTTGTTTGGTGGAGTTCAGACGGCAAACAGACGCCGTGATGTTGCCGGAAACGGTGCTTATACCTGTGCTCATGAGATTGCTGATTTATTACCGCTCAGGACCACCGGCAGCACATTGAAAGCTGTTGCCGGAACGACGCAGTGTGTTGAGAGATCGCGGCCGGCTATGGACGTAAGGTTCGCCTTCGCCATGTGCGGGAAGAGTGAGAGAAGTTCGTTGAAATGCTGAGATGTGACATCAACGTTTTGAAACCGCTATGTCTGGGGCTGATGCTCGCATCGCTTTCAGTGCCGGTTCTGGCATTCGATATCAATTCAGGCGTTACCAAGGAATCGGGCCCTTTCGATCTCTTCAAGTTCGGCTTCAAGTCCTACAAGAATGGCAAGAAGGAAGATGCTGTCGAGGCGTATCGCTACGCGGCTGAAAAGGGTCACACCGGTTCTCGCTGGGCTCTTGCCAATATGTACGCCTATGGTGATGGCGTTGCCAAGAACGACTTCGAAGCCTTCAAGATTTACAGCGAGATTGCCAGCCAGGGCGTAGAGCCCGGTTCGGAAGACACGGGCTTTTTCGTCAATGCGTTGCTGTCTCTCGCCGATTATTACCGGCACGGCATTCCCGGCAGCCCTGTGAAGATGGATCTTGGCCAGGCACGCCAGCTTTACTTCCAGGTCGCATCGACCTTCGGTGTGGCCGAGGCGCAGTTTCAGCTGGCCCAGATGATCCTCGCAGGCGAGGGCGGTCGTGCGGACGCACAGCAGGCCAAGAAGTGGCTGAACCAGGCTCGCAAGCACGGTCATGCAGGCGCCATGTCGATCTTCGGCAATCTCCTGTTCCAGGAAGGACAGACGGTTCGCGGACTGGCCTTCATGACCGCCGCGCTGGACAAATGCGCAGCCGCGAACTGTGTGTGGATACAAAACCTTCAGGAGCAGGCTTTCTCTGTCGCCGCTGAAGATGACCGTCGCGTCGCAATTCAACTCGCACGCAACATTTCCTCCGGTGATGCGGATTAAGCAGATGTCTGCGGAATTTCCGGAGGTTCTGTTCTAAAGCATGTCGCGATCTTTCAGATTCGCTCCTTCGCTTTAGGCCCTTGTTTTATCGCATGTCTTTATCGCAAAACCGCTGCACACTTTTGCGCAACATGCTTTAGCGAACTCTCAGTCCTTCACAATAACGTTATATTAAACATAGAGAGCGACCATAGGTTGCTTTCGTGTCTCCTTCTACTCTTGCGGGCTGAATGAATCGCGCCCGCGTTGCTCCACAAAGCATGTCCTGTTCATCGTGAATTTTCGTCAATGGGATGCTGCTATGGCGTTGGATTTTTCCCGCATTCGTACCAAACTCGCCCTCATGTCAGGTACTGGCGTTGTCCTTGTTCTGACTGCTTCGGTGGCGGGCTGGTTTCTCTCTCAATCCGTGGATGCCGCTGTCTCAAAGGGGCGCGTTCAGGCTGACCTCGCCCGCAACATGGTGGACATGAAGGCCTCGCTGCGAGGCATGGAAATCGGTGTGGGTGACATAAGGTTAGCGTCTACGCCGACTGAACTGAAAGAGGCGCAGACCTACACAACGAAGCGCCATGAGTCGGCGGTCAAATATCTCGAGCTTGGAGCAGCCGCGATGGTGTCCTCCAGCAATAAGGACCGTGCTCAGAAAATTTCCGACGTGCTCGCAAAGTACAGCGCTGACGTCGATAAGCTCGCGACCGATCGTGCCGCAAACGCCGATATCTCTCAGCAGCTTCCTCCCTTGAAAAATGCGAGCGCTGAACTGGCATCGCTGGCTGATGAGATCGTCAATGACGCGAAAGCGAGATCGGAGGCAGCCAATGAAGAACGCCGGCAGCTTCAGGCGCTTGCCTCCACGATTACCATCATTCTCTCAGGCCTCATGGTTCTGCTGATGATCGTCTCCGCCTTCTTTGGCCGCCGGGCCATTGCGACGCCGATTACGAGAACCACCGATTGCATGAAGGCGCTGGCGGACGGCGATCTGTCCGTCGCGATCCCCTACACCGACAATAGGGACGAGGTCGGTGATATGGCCAGAGCTGTTCTGGTGTTCAAAGAAAATGCAGTGAGGGTTCGTGATCTTGCTGCTCAGGAGGCCGCGTTGCAGGAGCAGAACGCGGATCTACAGAGCAATATCGCCCAGGTCGTTTCCTCTGCGGTTGCGGGTGATTTCTCCGCTCGCATCAGCAAGCGTTATGAGAACCCAGACCTCAATCGCTTCGCGCTCAGCGTCAACGAACTGGTCACATCGGTCGACCGCGGCGTGGCAGAAACCAATCGCGTCGTCGCGGCGCTTGCGGATGGCGACCTGACGGAATCGATGCAGGGTGATTTCCGCGGTGTGTTTCTCGAACTGCAGCGCAACGTCAACGCAACGATGGACAGCCTCCGTTCGGTGATGATGGAGGTTCGTTCCGCAATCGATATGATCAGGAGCGGGGCGGGCGAGCTGCGCATCGCCTCTGACGACTTGTCGAAACGCACCGAACAGCAGGCCGCTTCGCTTGAGGAAACGGCAGCGGCACTCGAGGAAATCACGTCGGCCGTGAAGAACTCCACCGCCCGCTCGACCGAAGCCTCTGAAATGGTTGCGCAGGCCCGCCAGAGTACCGAACAATCGAGCGATGTCGTCAGAAACGCCGTTTCGGCCATGGGGCGCATCGAGCAGGCGTCCAATGAGATCGGCAACATCATCAATGTCATTGACGAGATCGCCTTCCAGACAAATCTTCTGGCATTGAATGCGGGTGTAGAAGCTGCTCGTGCCGGCGAGGCTGGTAAGGGCTTTGCAGTCGTGGCGCAGGAAGTGCGGGAGCTTGCCCAACGGTCAGCAACAGCGGCGAAGGACATCAAGACGCTGATCGTCAGATCCCGCAATGAGGTGACTGCCGGCGTATCGCTCGTGACAGAGACCGGGGGGGCGCTGGAAGCGATCCGGGACCATGTCGGGAAAATCGATGAACATGTTCATTCGATTGCCACTGCCTCGAAAGAACAGTCCACCGGCCTCAGTGAAGTGAACGGCGCCGTCAACCAGATGGACCAGACGACCCAGCAGAACGCGGCGATGGTGGAGCAATCCACAGCGGCGACCAGCAAGCTTGCTGACGAGGCAGTCAATCTCAGCAATCTCGTGGCCCGCTTTAAGACGGGCAGCAGTCCAGCCGCACCCGCGCAGACAGCAGCGAATTCCCAGCATCATGCGCCAGTGAGGAGGTCGACCGTATCGCCATATCGCGGCAATGCAGCGGTGGCCATGAAGAGCGAGTGGGAAGAGTTCTGACCTGCAGTCTCTTCCGATACCAACGAGGCACGGGGCCGGGCGTGAGATGATCGCGTCCGGCCTCATCCCATCTTATCCGCCGCGATGTCAGGCTGCTTCGAAGTCAAAGTAGCCGGAGACCGGCACGTGGTCGGATGGCTTTTCCCAGGCGCGGACATGTTTCTCGATGGAGACGGAATGCAGCCTGTCTGCTGCTTCCGATGACAGCATCAGGTGGTCAATGCGGATGCCGTTGTTCTTCTGCCAGGCGCCTGCCTGATAGTCCCAGAAGGTGTAAAGCCCGGCCTCGTCGGAGGTGGCGCGGGTGGCATCGGTGAGGCCGAGATTTTCGAACCTTCTGAAAGCCGCGCGTGTCTGCGGCAGGAACAGGGCGTCGCCGGCCCACACCCTTGGGTCATGGCAGTCGAAAGGCTCAGGAATGACGTTGTAGTCGCCGGCCAGAATCAACGGCTCTTCCAGTCGCATCCGCTCTTCGGCAAAGCGGCGCAGCCTCTCCATCCAGGCCAGCTTGTAAGGATACTTCACCGGATCATCCGGCGGGTTGCCGTTCGGCAGATAGAGCGAGCAGACGCGGATGACACCGCCCTGCACGGAAAACACACCTTCGATGAAGCGCGCCTGTTCATCAGCGTCATCACCCGGCAGGCCGCGATTGACCTCATCGGGGCGCATCTTGGAGAGAAGCGCGACCCCATTGAAGCCTTTCTGGCCGTGGGTTTCCACATGGTAGCCCAGCGCTTCGATCTCGAGGCGCGGGAAGTTTTCATCGACGGATTTGATTTCCTGAAGGCAGGCGATATCCGGGCTCGAATCCTTCAGCCATTCGCAAAGGTTTTCGATGCGCGCCTTGACGCCGTTGATGTTCCAGGTGGCAATCTTCATCGCAGGTTCCATTCCGTTTGGACCCTGTTTTACCCGATGAGGCAGCGAAAGCCACCGGTTTTCACTCTTTCAACAGGAAGCGCTCTAGATCGAAAAGCTGGTCCCGCAACCGCAGCTGGCAACCGCGTTGGGGTTCTTGATCTGGAAAGACTGGCCGAGCAGGTTATCGACAAAATCGATTTCGGAACCGGCCATGTAGACGATCGACATGCTGTCAATCAGCACCTTTGCCTCGCCGCGCGATATGACGATATCGTCGTCGGTCGGTGCGCCGTCGAGGTCGAACTTATAGGAAAAGCCGGAACAGCCGCCGCCTTCGACGGATACGCGGAGCGCCTGCTTGCCTGCCTCGGCGGAGACGATCTGGGCGATTCGTTTCGCAGCGGATTCAGAGAGTGTAACGTCTGTGGTCATGTCATTTCTCCAACCGGGGTCAAGAACCGGAGAGCAAAGTTCTGTGTAAGACCGATTATAAACCAGTCAAATTCACCGTCTATAGCGTTACCACCAGCAAACGCGCTTTGCGGCAACCTTCGCGATAGGTATGAAGGGCAGTGTAAAAGGTCAATGGGCCGATGGCAGGACAAAGATGATTATCGATCAACGTGCGTTGGGTTTTGGTAGCGGAGAGAGAGCGGTCTATGCCGCCGATCCATGGACGACGCGCGGGCGCCTGTTTCCTGAGGTCTCCAGCCTGACTCGCTCCGAGTTCCAGCGCGATCGCGACCGCATCGTCCACACGACGGCCTTTCGGCGCCTTAAGCACAAGACGCAGGTGTTTATCAGCCCGGATGGTGATCATTACCGCACGCGTTTGACCCACACGATCGAGGTCGCACAGATTGCCCGCGCCCTTGCCCGTGCCCTGAAGCTGGATGAAGATCTGGCGGAAGGCGTGGCGCTGGTGCATGACTTCGGCCACACGCCCTTCGGTCACACCGGTGAAGATGCGCTGGATGCGGTGTTGAAACCCTATGGCGGCTTCGATCACAACGCCCAGTCACTGCGCATCGTCACCAAGCTCGAGCGGCGCTACGCCGAATATGACGGCATCAACCTGACCTGGGAAACACTTGAAGGTCTGGTCAAGCATAATGGCCCGTTGTTGAATGCGGCGGGTGAGGGGACGCATGGTCCTGTGCCGCTGCCGATCCTCGAATATTGCCAGCTGCAGGATCTGGAGATCGGCACATTTGCCAGCCTGGAGGCGCAAGTCGCAGCCATTGCCGATGACATTGCCTATAATACGCATGACATCGACGATGGTCTGCGTGCAGGTTATCTGACCTTCGATATGCTGGAGGAAGTGCCGTTTCTCTCAAGCCTGATGGCCCAAGTTCGGGCAAAATACCCGTCGCTCGACGACGATCGTTTCGCACATGAGATCATGCGCCGTCAGATCACAAGGATGGTTGAAGATGTGATAGGCGTTGCGCAACAGAATCTTGGCAGTCTAAAGCCGAAAAGTGCGGCCGACATTCGCGCCGCCGACCGCACCATCGCGACCTTTTCGCCGCCGATGGCTCAGACCGACAAGCAGATCAAGAAGCTGCTCTTCGGACATATCTATCGCCACCCGGACATCATGCGCATACGCGCAGGCGCGACACAGATCGTCACCGATCTTTTCCATCGCTACATGGAAACGCCAGCGGAGATGCAAAGCCACTACTGGGTGGACAGCATTCCCGGCATGACCGAGGCTGCCAGAGCCCGCCATGTGGGCGATTATCTGGCCGGCATGACAGACAGTTATGCCCTGAGAACACACCAGCGGCTGTTTGACCATACACCCGATTTGCGATAGGCAGCGCGCAACTGCGAAGCCGATACCCGATGAATGAAAGCCCTTCGCGCAGGTAGATGATCATGAACCTTTTTGCCGATTTTGACGCACGAATCAAAAAAGCTCTCGAGACGATCGATCTCGTCAAAGCCCATCGCGATGCTGTCGATTTTGGCCGTGTCACCGTGGAATCGCCACGCGATCCAAGCCATGGCGATGTCGCGACCAACGCGGCCATGGTGCTGGCAAAGCCACTCGGCACCAATCCGCGCGCGCTGGCTGAACTGATCGTTCCGGCCCTTGAGCAGGATGCCGATGTCGATAGCGTCAATGTTGCCGGTCCCGGTTTCATCAACATTCGCGTATCGGTCGGTTACTGGCAGCGGCTCCTGGCCGGCATGATTTCGCAAGGTCTGGATTTTGGCCGGTCCAAGGTAGGAACGGGTAAGAAGATCAACGTCGAATATGTGTCCGCCAATCCGACAGGTCCGATGCATGTCGGTCACTGCCGCGGCGCTGTCGTCGGCGATACGCTGGCGAACGTGCTCTCCTTTGCCGGCTATGACGTGACCAAGGAGTACTACATCAACGATGCTGGCTCGCAGATCGATGTGCTGGCGAAGTCGGTGTTCCTGCGTTACCGCGAAGCACTCGGTGAAGATGTCGGCACGATTCCGCCCGGTCTTTACCCGGGCGACTATCTCGTTCCCGTTGGAAAGGCACTGGCGGATGAGTACGGCATCAAGCTTCGGACGATGCCGGAAGAACAGTGGCTGCCGATTGTTAAGGACAAGGCAATCGATGCGATGATGGCGATGATCCGTGAGGATCTCGCGGCATTGAACGTCAAGCACGATGTGTTCTATTCCGAGCGGACTCTTCATGCTGGCAATGCCGGCCCGATTCTTTCTGCCATCAACGACCTGACCTTCAAGGGTCATGTCTATAAGGGCACGCTGCCGCCGCCGAAGGGCGAGGTTTCGGAAGATTGGGAAGACCGCGAACAGACGCTCTTCCGCTCGACGGAGGTGGGTGATGATATGGATCGCCCGCTGATGAAGTCAGACGGCACCTACACTTACTTTGCAGCCGACGTCGCCTACTTCAAGGACAAGTACGATCGTGGCTTCTCCGAGATGATTTATGTGCTCGGTGCCGACCACGGCGGTTACGTCAAGCGTCTGGAGGCGGTTGCGCGCGCCGTTTCCGAAGGCAAGTCGAAGCTCACCGTTCTGCTCTGCCAGCTCGTCAAACTTTTCCGTGATGGCGAGCCCGTCAAGATGTCGAAACGCTCCGGCGATTTCGTTACATTGCGGGACGTCGTCGACGAAGTCGGACGCGATCCGGTGCGATTCATGATGCTCTACCGGAAGAATTCGGAGCCCCTGGACTTCGATTTTGCCAAGGTGACCGAGCAATCTAAAGACAATCCGGTATTTTATGTGCAATATGCTCATGCCCGTTGCAAGTCGGTTTTCCGGCAGGCGAACGAGGCGTTTCCGGGGCTGGATCTGGAGGTTTCCGCTCTTTCTTCCGGATCGGTTTTGATTAACGATGTCAATGAGTTGCAGTTGATCGCAAAGCTGGCGGAATATCCGCGTCTGATCGAGTCTGCGGCACAGAATCATGAGCCGCATCGCTTGGCATTTTACCTCTACGATCTGGCCAGTTCCTTCCACGGACACTGGAACAAAGGTAAAGATCAGCCGGAATTACGTTTTGTTAACGATAAAAACCGAGAATTGAGCGTTGCCAGACTAGGGCTGGTGAGTGCTGTCGCAAATGTGCTGAAGTCCGGATTGACGCTTTTGGGAGCGGATGCGCCTGACGAGATGCGATGACATCCCTCACCATTATTTGCTCACAATACGCTGGCAAGTGCTGTGATGCGTAGATGGTGGAACACGTAATGGTCGAAAAAAATGTCGCGTATAACCGAGACACTCGGTCGCAGGAATTCGCTGACAACGATCCCCTGGCTCAATTGGCGCAACTCGTCGCGCAAGAGGATCGTCCTCCCCATGTCGCTCCCCTGGCTGCGCAGAACGCTGCGCCGCCTGCCACGCGCCGGGAGCCGGAATTCAACCTCGAGGATGAGCTGCTTCGCGAGTTCGCCGTCTATGACGCGCCGCGCCACGAGCCCATCGCGCTGGATCCCGCCAACGATGTGCGCGCGCCTGTTCCGGTCAACGAGTTCATGCAGCGGGTTGAATCGGTGTTCTCCCGCCGCGAGCCTGAGCTCGAGCCGGTTGCGCCACAAGTCCCTGCGGGCCATGAAGACTATCTGGTCGCAGAGCACGCTGCACCAGCACCCCGTTCCGATCTGAGAGACGATTTCAGCGACGACCCCCACTCGGTGGCCGCTGTGTTTGATGTCAATCATCGCGACCAAGCACCAGAACCCCTTGAACCGGACTATGCCGCTGCACCCGAGGCCGTCGTAGAAGCTCCGGTCCCTGCTGCTCTTTCACCTGAGCCCCGCGCTTACGAACAGCCGGTCCAGATGCAGCAGCCGGTCGCTGCGCCGCAGCCAGCCACGCAGTACCAGCCAGCCCCTGTTCAGGAGCCGGATTGGGAGCGCATGGCGGAGACGTCCGGAGAGACGGCGATCGATCTCGCCAGCGAACTGGAAATGTCGGTCGCCGATGACGTGCCCTCTCTCCAGCCGACCGCGCCATCGCTGCGCAAGTCCTCGCTCGATTTCTCCAGCCTGCGGTTGCCGCTTGCCAATTTCGGCACGACCCGGGCGACGCCTGTCGCTCCGAAGGCTCAGCCGCAGCCTGCTCCAGCGGCGATCCCAGCCGTTGAACCACGCGCGTCTGTCGCCGATGAATTGACCGCCGATGTGCTCGCAGGTCAGAAGATGTCCGCCATGGACGAGCTGATCTATGACGTTGCACGCTACGAGATCAGCAACAAGAGCGTCGATGCTGCTGCGCCTGTTGCCAGAATGGAGCCGGTCGTCACGGCTGCCCCGATCTTGCCAGCCGTCGAGCCGGTGATCAAAGCCCAGGCCGTCAAGCCAGCGCCTGCACCCGTCCGCGCAGAGCCTGTTTTCGAAACGCCTGTTGCGGCACCAAAGCCAGTCGCACCGCAACCGGTTGTCTCGGCACCTGCCGCGCCTGCGCCGGTCGCTGCTGCCCCTGTCGCTCCAGCCCAGCGTATCTCTGCACCGGTCGCGCCAGCGCCTCGCGCTGAAGCACCGGCTCCCATCGCAGCCCCTTCTGCTGCCGATGACTTCGACGCTTTCAACGACTCTGATTTCGAGCTTGCGCTTGAGGATATCGATTTTGACATCGATTTGTCCGAGATCGCCAATATCGAAGTGGCACCTGCACCCGTCGCCCCGGCTGCGCCTGCCGCCCAACCTGCGCCTGCCCCAAAGTCGGCGCCAGTCATGCAGCCGAAGCCAGCTGCGGCACCGATTGTCGCCGCTGCACCTGTCGCTTCCCGCTCGCAGCCTCAGCCGGTCGTTGAGCGTGCGCGCTACGAGGAACGTCGTCCTGCAGCGCAGCAACCAGTTGCACCTGTCGCGTCGCTGGAAAGCCTGCCTTTCGATCCGAGCCAGATCGGTGAGACCGAGGATGCGCCTGAAACCATCACCGAGTTGGACGTTCCGGAATTGCCCGTTGGCGTTTTCGAGCCGAAGCCGGTTCCGCGCCGTCAGGAAGAAGATCTCGATCTCGACACCGAGCTTGCCTCGCTGTTTGCCTCGCCTGCTTCCGGTGGTCTTGATCGTCACAAGAATGGAGCGCCGCGTCAGGCACAGCCTCAGCCGACACAGGAAGAGGTAGACGAGTTCGAGCGTGCGCTGGAGCAGGACTTCCGCCGCAGCATGCAGGAGGCGGCAGAAGGCCGCCTCGGGTCGCAGACACGCGAAGATGCCGCTCCAGAGCAGCAGGTTCGTTATGCCGAGGATGAGCGCGAAGGCGGTGCCCGTCGTTGGTTCGTCCCAATGGCAGCGGCTGTCGGTCTCCTTCTCGTCGGTGGCGGCACCTACGCGCTGATTGGTGGCGGTTCCTCCCACATGGGTTCGAACGGCGCGCCGGTGATTATCTCCGCCGATAGTGAGCCAACGAAGGTTGTGCCGGAAAATCCGGGTGGTCGCGTCGTACCGAACCAGGACAAGGCGGTTTATGATCGCGTTGCCGGTGCCGCACCGTCTGACCCCAAGCAGCCATCGCTGATCTCGACCAATGAAGAGCCTGTGGATGTCGTGCAGCGCACGCTCATTCCTGAGCAGCTTCCGATGGAAGACGAAGCCGACCAGATGCAGGACGGTACGTCCACACCGGTTGGCGAAACGGAAGATCCGCGTCTGCTCTCCCGTGGCGAGAACACCCAGACCGCAGACCATAACGGTCAGTCCGGCGTGAATGTTTCGCCCCGCAAGGTGCGCACCATGATCGTCAAGCCGGACGGTACGCTTGTTGCACAGGAAGTGCCGGCACCTGCGGCTGAAACACCACAGCAGGATAAGGTCGAAGAACTGGCGGCTCCGGCAACCACGGAAAAGGCACCATCGGTACTCGCCACCTCTCGTGTGCCCGTGACGCCTGAGCAGCCTGCCCAGGCAGCGCAGACCTCGGCTCGTCCGGCACCTGCCGCGGCTCAGCCGGCCCAGACCCAAACGGCTGCACCGCTTCCAGCGGCCCGTCCGTCCAGCCAGCCCGCAAACGTGGTTGCCACCGTAACCAATCAGGGTAACGTCCGTCCTGCGGCACCGGCCCAGCCTGCTCAGCAGACGGCGTCCGCTGCTCCTGCAGCGGCAACCAGCACGCCGTCTTCGGGTGGCTATTACATCCAGATCGCATCTCTGCCGAGCCAGGCAGAAGCGCAGAAGTCCTATCAGAACATGTCGGCGAAGTTCGGCTCTGTCATCGGTGGACGTGGTGTAGACATCAAGGCTGCCGAAATTGCCGGCAAGGGCACGTTCTACCGTGTTCGCATCCCCGCTGGTGACAAGAACGAAGCGGCGGCATTGTGCGAACGCTTCCGCTCTGCTGGCGGCAGCTGCCTCGTCGCCCGCTGATCGCGAAACTCAAATCCAAAAGCCGGGATGGTCACGCCGTCCCGGCTTTTTTCGTAACTGATATCGATTGCACGTGCCCTCATCGACAGGACCCATACCATGACTGAATCGAAAGCTATGATCCTTGGCTGCAGCGGCTTGACGCTGACACAGGAGGAGATCGCCCTCTACAAGGCGGAGCAGCCTTGGGGTTTCATTCTCTTCGGTCGTAATATCGGTGACGCGCAGCAGATTACCGATCTGGTGGCCTCCATGCGTGAGGCGGTCGGTCGCCCGGACGCGCCGGTCCTGATCGATCAGGAAGGTGGGAGGGTCCAACGCATTCGCCCGCCGATCCTTCAGTCCTACCCGAACGCCCAGGCCTTGGGCGCGATCTATCTGCGCGATCGTGAGCAGGGTCTGCGCGCCGCCTGGCTGATGTCTCGCCTGCACGCCTTCGATCTCATGCGCTTTGGCATCAATGTGGATTGCCTGCCCGTTCTCGATGTTCCGGTGGAAGGCGCGAGCAATGTCATCGGCAACCGCGCTTACGGCTTCGATCCGAAGATGGTCTCGGACATGGGGCAGGCGGCTGCTGACGGTCTGAAGGCCGGCGGGATGCTGCCGGTGATGAAGCACATTCCAGGCCATGGACGCGGCATGGTGGATTCGCATCATGAACTACCGGTGGTGGACGTGCCGCTGGATGATCTCGATGCGCATGACTTCGTCCCGTTCCGTGCCTTGAACAAGGAACTGATGGGCATGAGCGCGCATCTGGTTTTCAATGCCATTGATCCCGAGCGCCCCGCCACGACGTCCCGCAAGGTGATCGAGGAGATCATTCGCGGACGCATCGGTTTTGACGGACTGCTGATGTCGGATGATAGTTCGATGAACGCATTGAAGGGGACGCTTGGCGAGCGCGCTGCCAATATTGTTGCGGGCGGTTGCGATATAGTCTTGCATTGCAACGGCGTGATGAGTGAAATGCTTCAGGTCGTGAAGGAAGTTCCCCCTCTCAGAGGCCGGTCACTGGAACGCGCCAAGGCCGTCGAAGCGGGTTTCCCCGCTGCAGACGATGCCGATGAGGCAAGCTTGAGAGACGAATTCAACGCCATGCTGGCGGTTGCCTGATCCGCTGAGCGGGCAGAGCGCCAGCGAAAGGCCCGACAGACGAGACGATGGCAGCAGAGAAATCGCGCGGCGGCACGCCGATGGACAAGCTCTGGCAGGATGTGACGCCAGAGCGTGCGACAGGCGAGGCAGCATTGATGATCGATGTGGCGGGCTTTGAGGGCCCGCTCGATCTGTTGCTGCACCTGGCTCGCGTTCAGAAGGTCGATCTCTCCCGCATTTCCGTTTTGGCGCTGGCGGAGCAATATCTACAATTCGTCGAAACCGCGCGCCGGGTCCGCATCGAACTTGCTGCCGATTACCTGGTCATGGCGGCCTGGCTCGCCTTTCTCAAATCCAAGCTGCTGATCCCGCAACAGAGCAAGGATGAAGGCCCAACGGGCGAGGAAATGGCGGCGACGCTGGCCTTCCGCCTCAAGCGTCTGGAAGCCATGCGCGACGCCGCCGAGAGGCTGGTGAACCGCAATCAACTCGGCCGCGATATCTTCGCCCGTGGTGCGCCGGAGCATATTCCCCATCGCAGTCGTTCCGCATTCGAGGCGAGCCTTTACGACCTGCTGAGCGCCTATGCGATGCTTCGCCAGCGCCAGGCGATCACGCAGGTGACAATCGAGAAACGCCAGGTCTGGTCTCTGGTGGAAGCGCGTGAGTTGCTGACCTCTATGCTCGGTGAAATCGGCGAATGGACGGAGCTTGACCGGTATCTCCTGCAATATGTTCCCGATCCCTCGATGCGCGCGACGGCCATAGCCAGTGCCTTTGCAGCGTCGCTGGAACTGGTGCGGGAAGGATCGCTGGAGATTCGGCAGGATGGAGCGTTTCAACCGATCTTCATGCGTAAAGGCTCTGGTAGAGCGCGGGAACGTTCTGAAAGGGCCGATGATGTCGAATGATGTGGATATGGACGGCGGCGTTTCTGACGAGGGTGCAGAGATCGGCGGCGGCACGGTTGCGGAGCGTCTTGAAAGAGAGGCGGAGCGCATTGCTGAAGCCCTGGTCTTCGCCTCAGCGCAGCCCGTGTCGGAAGCCTTCATCGCTGAGCGCATCCCGCGCGGTGTCGATGTGCCGCTTTTGATGAACCGGCTGAAGCAGGTCTACGCAACACGTGGCGTCAATCTCGTGCAGGTCGGCGGCAACTGGGCCTTCCGCACGGCGGGCGATCTTTCCTTCGTCATCCATGTCGATGAAAAGGAACCGAAGAAGCTTTCGCGTGCCGCACTCGAAGTATTGGCGATCATCGCCTATCATCAGCCCGTCACGCGCGCCGAGATCGAGGATATACGCGGTGTTCAGACCTCGCGCGGGACTTTGGATGTGCTGATGGAGGCGGGGTGGGTGCGCTTTCGAGGACGCCGCCGCACCCCTGGACGTCCGGTGACCATGGGAACGACGGTGGAGTTTCTGGATCACTTCGGCCTTGAGGAGTTGCGCGACTTGCCGGGCCTCGATGAACTGAAGGGAGCGGGGCTGCTGTCCGGCCGCATTCCGCCGAATTTCGGCATTCCCGTGCCGTCGATGAGTGACGAATTGACCGAGGACGAGGACCCGATCACGCAGCTCGATCTCGAAGAACTGGGGCTGCTTGCCCCCCGCGGTGGCGACGTAGACGATTGATTTTGTTGCGGCTGCGGGGCGATCACGTAGATGTGTCGATATGCTGCTGCATCACAGCATTTCTCGCTGGCTTACTTTGTTGAATAGCCATTTTGTTGTTTGAAAAAGCCATTCAAACGGCTTACATCGTTTCAAAGCAAAATTCAGGGAGTTTGCGTTATGGGTTCTTTTAGTGTTTGGCACTGGCTGATCGTTCTGGTGATCGTGCTGGTTCTGTTCGGCCGGGGCAAGATTCCAGAATTGATGGGCGATGTTGCAAAGGGCATCAAGAGCTTCAAGAAGGGCATGGCTGATGACGATGCCACGCCACCGCCTGCCGACACCAATGTCAATGCCAAGACGGTCGATCACAAGGCTGACGAGATCAAGTAATTGATCCGGGGTAGGACGGTTACGTCTTTGCCCTGGTCGTAGTGACTTGAGGATCATGGCGCGTTGTTGCGCGTGTCGGGAGCTTTTTGATGTTTGATATCGGCTGGAGCGAGCTGCTGGTGATTGCGATCGTCCTGATCGTGGTTGTTGGCCCGAAAGACTTGCCGCCCATGATCCGTGCCTTCGGCAAGACGATGGCCGGCTTCCGCAAGATGGCGGGTGATTTTCGCGCGCAGTTCGATGAGGCCATGAAAGAGGCCGACATGGACGACGTGCGCCAGACGATCGCCGATGTGCGCAATCTCAACCCGACAAATTCCCTGCGCGATGCGATGAACCCTTTGCGTCAGCTCGGCAATGACATCCGCTCCGATCTGCAGAAGGCGGCAACGCCGTCCGGACCGGCAACCAGCGCCCCGGTTGATGCGCCGGATGTCACCCTGTCCCGCCCGGAGATGACGTTGCCTGACGCACCGCCTCCTTCTTTGACGCCTGCGCCGATCGCCGCCGCACCGATGGCTCCAGCGCCCGTTGTTGCGCAAGCAACGCCGGTTGTAGAACCGGTTGCTGAGAAGCCGAAGCGGAGCCGCAAGGCTGCCGCGAAAACCACGCAGGAAGTCGAAGCCGAGGCGGTCGCTGCGAAGCCGAAACGCGCGCCGCGTACGATTTCTGCCAAGGCCGATGCGACGAAGCCGAAGCTCTCGTCCGTCGCTGAAATGCAGGCGGAGCCCGCAATTTCCCCTGCGTTGACGGACGTTGCGGCCAAAGCTGCGAAACAGACGTCAGCAAAGGCTGCGGATAAAAAGGTCGCATTCGCTACCGCGCCAAAGCCGAAGGCGGCGCGCACCAAGCCCGACGCCACCATGGCTGCCGAGCCAGCCAAGAAAGCAAGAACGGCCAAGGCCAAGAAGGATGAAGTATGAGTGAGGATATCGAGGATAAGCCGCAGCCGCTTATCGAACACCTCATGGAATTGCGCACGCGGCTGATCTGGTCGCTGGGGGCATTTTTCGTGGCCTTTCTGGCCTGCTTCGCCATGGCCAAGCACCTGTTCAACCTCCTCGTCATCCCCTACAAATGGGCGGTGATCTGGGCAGGGCTGGACGTCGCCAAGTCCTCGCTGATCTATACGGCCCCCCAGGAATTCTTCTTCACTCAGATCAAGGTTGCCATGTTCGGCGCCATGGTGATTTCCTTCCCGGTGGTGGCGTCGCAGCTTTACAAGTTTGTCGCGCCCGGTCTCTACAAGAACGAGCGCGCTGCCTTCCTGCCGTTCCTGATCGCATCGCCCCTGCTGTTTCTGCTTGGTGGCGCGCTGGTCTACTTTTTCTTCACGCCCATGGTCATGTGGTTCTTCCTCGCCATGCAGCAGCTGCCGGAAGACGGCGAGGTCGCAATTTCACTGATGCCGAAGGTTTCTGAGTATCTCAGCCTCATCATGACGCTGGTTCTGTCCTTCGGTCTCGTGTTCCAGCTGCCGGTCGTCACCACGCTTCTGGCGCGTGTCGGATTGCTGACCAGCGACTGGCTGAGAGAGAAGCGCAAATTCGCGATCGTCGCTGCCTTCGTCGTGGCCGCCGTTCTGACGCCACCCGATCCGATGTCCCAGATCGGTCTTGCCTTGCCAGCGATCCTTCTCTACGAGGTTTCCATCTATATGGCTCGACTCGTGGAGAAGAAACGCGCTGCCGAAAACGCTGGCCGGGAGCTTGACGGTCCCGAAGAGGCGTGACGGCTTCTTGAGTTCTTTCTTCAGACGCCGGGTCATTTGTCCCGGCGTTTTGTTTTTCAACAAGCAAAGACGTAAAACCACGGTCTGGAACCACGATGCACGATATTAAATGGATACGCGACAACCCTGAAGCTTTCGATGCGGCGCTGGCAAAGCGCGGAGCCGAACCTCAGTCCGCGAGCCTGATTGCGCTCGACGAGAAGCGCCGCTCCGTTATCCAGACGTTGCAGGATATGCAATCCCGCCGCAACACCGCCTCCAAGGAAATCGGTGCGGCGATGGCGCAGAAGAATGCTGAGCTTGTGGAGAAGCTGAAGGCAGAAGTTGCCGACATCAAGGACAGCATGCCGAAGCTGGAAGACGAGGACCGTCAGGTTACCAGCCAGTTGAACGATGCCCTGTCGCGCATCCCCAATATCCCGCTGGACGATGTGCCGGTCGGCAAGGATGAGAACGACAACGTCGTGACCCGCGTCGTCGGCCAGAAACCCGGCTGGAACCACGAAGCCAAGGAGCATTTCGAGATCGGCGAAGCGCTTGGCTACATGGATTTCGACCGTGCGGCAAAGCTTTCCGGCTCGCGCTTCACGGTTCTCACGAGCCAGATTGCTAGACTGGAGCGTGCGCTTGGTCAGTTCATGATCGATCTACATACAAGCGAGCATGGCTATACGGAAGTGTCGTCGCCGCTGATGGTACGCGCCGAAACGCTGTATGGAACGGGCAATCTTCCGAAGTTCGAAGAAGACCTCTTCAAGACGACGGATGGACGATACCTGATCCCGACCGCTGAAGTGACGTTGACAAATCTGGTCGCTGGCGAAATCCTCGATCAGGAGAAATTGCCGCTTCGTTTCACGGCGCTCACCCCATCGTTCCGTTCGGAAGCGGGCTCTGCCGGTCGCGATACGCGCGGCATGTTGCGCCAGCACCAGTTCTGGAAGTGCGAACTCGTCTCGATCACCGATGCGGAAAGCTCGATCGCCGAGCATGAGCGCATGACGGCCTGTGCCGAAGAAGTGCTGAAGCGCCTTGGCCTGCATTTCCGCACAATGACGCTGTGCACTGGCGATATGGGCTTTGGCGCGCGCAAGACCTATGACCTCGAAGTCTGGCTTCCAGGCCAGAACACCTATCGCGAAATCTCCTCTTGCTCCGTCTGTGGTGACTTCCAGGCACGGCGCATGGATGCGCGCTATCGCGGTAAGGGCGACAAGGCTACGAAGTTCGTTCACACGCTGAACGGTTCGGGCACGGCCGTCGGACGTTGCCTGATCGCGGTCTTGGAAAACTATCTCAACGACGATGGCTCGGTGACCATTCCGGACGTGTTGTTGCCTTACATGGGTGGCCTGACTCGGATCGAGAAGGCAGCCTGAGCTTCGATACCGGCTCCTGCGTCGACGGCGCAGGAGTACTTCATCTCTGCCCGGAGGAGAGCGTCTGTCCAGCAAGACATTTGGTTGAGCGGAGACGGGCGTTGTGTGTTGTAGAACGAACCGATGAGGGAGAAGACCATGCGGATTTTGCTGACCAATGATGATGGCATCCATGCCGAGGGGCTGGCAGCGCTCGAGCGCATTGCCCGCACGCTCTCGGACGATGTCTGGATCGTCGCACCGGAAACCGACCAGAGCGGTCTTGCACACTCCCTGACGCTTTCTGAGCCGCTTCGGCTGCGCAAGATCTCCGACAAGCACTACGCGCTTCGCGGAACGCCGACAGACTGCGTGATCATGGGCATTCGTGAAGTTCTTCCCGGCAAGCCCGATCTCGTTCTCTCCGGTGTCAATTCCGGCGCCAACATGGCCGATGATGTGACCTATTCGGGTACGATTGCCGGCGCTATCGAAGGTACGCTGCAAGGCGTGCGTTCCTTTGCGCTTAGCCAGGCCTATGCGTATACGGGCAATGCCGAGCGGATCGTTCCCTGGGAGGTCGCTGAAACCTATGCGCCGGATCTCATCCGCAAGTTGAGCGAGATCGATTTGCCGGATGGCACATTCCTCAATCTCAACTTCCCCAATTGCGCACCGAAAGATGTGCAGGGCGTCAGCGTCACAGGGCAAGGCAAGCTCGATTTCGGGCTGACGGTAGAGCAGCGCCAGGACGGCCGCGGACTTCCCTATTACTGGCTGCGCTTCGGTGAGCGGCTCGGCACCTTCATGGAAGGCACGGATATTCATGCCGTCAAGAACAACAAGATTTCCGTAACACCGCTCAAGCTTGACCTTACCGACTACACGGTCAAGGATCGGATCGCCAAGGCACTTGGATTCGGAGCGAACGATTGAAATCCCCCATGGTGGAGAAAGAAGGCTTTGCCGCTCTCGTCCTGAGGCTGCGGGCCGAAGGCATTTCCGATCTCGATCTCCTTACCGCTGTCGAGCAGACGCCCCGCTCTCTCTTCGTCCCGGCACCGCTTGCGGCGGATGCTTATTCCAGCCGCACCATCCCGATCGACTGCGGAGCCTTCATGGAAGGTGCCGATATGGCGGTGAAGATCGTCTCCCGGCTTCAGGTTAAGCCAGGCCAGCGCGTGCTTGAAATCGGCACCGGAAGCGGCTTCATGACGGCCGTGCTTGGGCGCAGAGTCGAGCGCGTGCTCTCGGTTGAGCGCTACAAGACGTTGGTTCAAGCGGCACAGAACCGGATGGATGATCTCAGCATTCGTAACGTTGTGATCCGTCAGGCCGACGGCTCCAACGGTCTCGTCGGCGAGGGGACCTTCGACCGTATCGTCTCAACCGCAGCCTTTTCCGCCATGCCGCGCTTCTTCACCGAGCAGATCGTGTCCGGCGGCATGATGATTGCACCGATCATTCTGGAAGACGGTCGCTGCGTGATGACCCGTTTCTCTAAGACTGGCAGCCGTTTCGAGCGCGAAGAGCTCTTCGAGACGCCTTATTTGCCGATCGAATCCCATATCGCGACCTATCTGTAAAAAGTAGAGCTAACCTGGCAAAAAAAGAGCCGACTTTCGCCGGCTCTTGATGGTCTTTGAGATCCTTGGGCAACTTATCCAAAGAGCGCGAAGCTGCTCTTCAGCGTCACCCACACGCCCCACAGAAGCGGAAGGCCGACGGCGGCCCAGGCAAGAGCTGCCTTGCCGTCAAAACCGCCCTTGCCGATGCCGAAGGAACCGGTCGGGCCGGCATTGGCGGCTGCGGTCTTGGCCTGGAGCGAGGCGACTTCCTCATCCGACATGAACCACTTGTCGGAGAGCGGCTTGACGAAGGCGTTGGCGATGAGGCCAAGCGCCAGCATACCGGCAAGAATATACATCGTGCTGGTATAGAGGGCCGGCCCGGGCGCTACACCGGCGGCGATCTGCGCCTCACGGATATAGTTGACCACGACCGGACCGACGATGCCGGCCGTTGCCCAGGCTGTCAGCAAACGACCGTGGATGGCACCAACGAATTGCGTGCCGAAGATGTCTGCCAGATAGGCCGGAATGGTGGCGAAACCGCCGCCATACATGGACAGGATGATGCCGAAGGCGAGGACGAAGAGAGCCTTGGAGCCCATCAGGGCAAGCGTGGGTGCCAGCGCATAGAGGATGATGCCGAGGATGAAGAAGCAGAAATAGGTGTTCTTTCTGCCGATCTTATCAGACATCGAAGCCCAGAAGAAGCGGCCACCAATGTTGAAGAGTGACAGAAGCCCGGTGAAGCCAGCGGCGATTGCCGCAATCTGTGCCTTCTGCGCGGCGTCAAGATCGGCAAAGGCAACGCCTGGCTGGCCGATCAAGGAACCAGCGAAGATTTCCTGCAGCATGGGCGAGGCCATGCCGATGACGCCGATACCGGCAGAGACGTTGAGGCAGAGAACTGCCCAGATCAACCAGAACTGTTTGGTCTTGTGAGCATCACGCAGATGCACATGACGCGTCGTGATCATCGCGCTTTTGGCAGCGGGCGGAGTCCAGCCTTCGGGGCGCCAGCCGGCCGGTGGTATGCGATAGCCGAAAGCACCTGCCATCATGAAGACGAAATAGATCAATGCCATCACGACGAAGGTCTGCCACACGCCGACCGTCGTGTCGGTCTTGAAATAGCCCATCAGCAGGTTGGCAAGTGGAGCGCCGATCATTGCGCCGCCACCGAAACCCATGATGGCCATGCCGGTTGCCATGCCGCGGCGATCCGGGAACCACTTGATCAGGGTCGAGACGGGAGAGATGTAACCAAGACCAAGACCCACGCCGCCAATCACGCCAGCACCAAGCCACATCAGCCACAACTGATGGGTCATAACGCCGAGCGCTGCCACCAGAATACCGCCGCACCAGCAGCAGGCGGAAACGAAGCCGGCCTTGCGTGGACCGACACGCTCCAGCCAGCCGCCCCAGATGGCAGCCGAGCAGCCGAGCAGAACGAAGAAGAGCGTGTAGATCCATCCAAGGTCCGCCACGCGCCAGTTGCAGGCGGTGGTGAAGAGAGCGCCGACGAGCGTCAGGCTTGAGCAGCTCGGATCGGTCGCCGGAAGCGCTCGCGACAAAGGCAGCCAGAACACGCTGAAGCCATAGGCCATGCCGATGCACAGATGGATCGCCAGTGCGGCTGGTGGAACCAGCCAGCGATTGAAACCGGGTTTGGCGATAATTCGCTCTCGATCAAGAAGACCGGTCCCCGCCATGCCTCCTCCGCTTACGCCTGCAACTGCCATCGACAATACCTCCCTCTTTGGAATGTCAGGACAACGTCAAATGCTCTCGCTCATACGTGATGAGCGGGCATCGATGAAAAAGGGGAAGCCGGGCTAATCAGAGACCCGTCTTCCAGGATGTAGGTTTCGACCTCGTCATATTGGCGTGCGTGAGAGACCGTGCGCTTTCGGTCCACCTTCACGCCGCGCCGGAAGGAACGCTGGGTTCCGAAAGAGATTCTCCAGCAATCGGACCTTTGCCGCCCGGCGCACCCTTTGCTGCGTCTTCCCCCAGGCCGACCGCCTGCGTGGTTGGGTCTCCCGGACGCTTGATCTTTGCCGATGCCGTCATGACGAGCGGCAGGAAGCCGTCTGCACCACTGTCGATCATTTCGAAGAACCGCCGCCGCATGCGCGGCTCCCAGAACTTGTTGATGTGTGTCGCCACCCCATCCACCTGCACGTCCTGCGGCTGTGATGTGAAGAATGTGGCGATCTGGTTTGCCATGCGGATCAGCTTCTCATCTGTGTGGCTAAGCGACATGACTGTTCTCCCCGGAAGCCAGACGGTCGGGTCTGGTAAACACCTCGAATTCATCGCCGCGCGCGATCCCGATCAGGCTGATGCCGGCTTCTTCTGCCGTCTCAATGGCAAGTGCGGTCGGTGCCGAAATCGCGACGAGGACCGGGCATCCGAGAAGGGCCGTTTTCTGCACCATTTCGACGGAAAGACGGCTCGTGACGACCACGATGCCATCGGTTGCCGGACGCCCGGAGCGGAGGATCGCACCGGAGAGCTTGTCCAGAGCATTGTGCCGCCCAACATCTTCTCGCACCGCGACGATGCCGTTATCTGGCCGGTAGAAACCCGCGCCGTGTACCGCTCGTGTTTCGCGATTGAGGGTTTGCCCATCGCCAAGCAGGCGAATGGCTTCGCTGATTTGCCTCGGCATGAGGCGGGCCGCCGGATCCTTGACCGTTGCGACCATGCGAGTTGCCTGCTCGATCGATTCAATACCACAAAGACCACAGCCGACCGGCCCCGCCATGCGCCGGCGGCGGGCCACCAGCGCGTCGGCTGTCGTATCCTTCAGCGTGATCTGCACGTCGATCCCGCGACCGGCTTCAACCAGATCGACCTCGAGGATATCCTCCGCCGACGTCACGATTTCCTCCGCCAGCGAAAAACCATAGGCGAAGTCGATGAGGTCTGTCGGCGTTGCCATCATCACCGCATGGGTGGAGCCTCCATAGGAGAAGGCGACCGGTACCTCCTCCGGGACGATGCGGTGGCCCGCCTCCATTCGCCCCTGTCGGAAGCGCCATTCGTCGATCGTTCGGCTCGGTTCTTTCTGCTGCATTCTCCGATCCTATTCCGCCGCGTCGAGTTTCGCCACGATTCGGCGCGACTGGCGGGAGAATTCTTCATAATCTTCCTGCCACTCCGTCGGACCGTTGGACGGCGAAACCTGAACGGCCGTCACCTTGTATTCCGGACAGTTGGTCGCCCAGTCGGAGAAGTCCGTGGTGATGACATTGGCCTGCGTGTCCGGATGGTGGAAGGTCGTATAGACGACGCCGGGCGCTACGCGGTCGGTGATCAGCGCCCGAAGCGTTGTGTCGCCTGAACGGCTTGCGAGCTTGATCCAGTCACCTTCCTTGATGCCGCGCTGTTCGGCGTCGTGAGGATGAATTTCCAGCCGGTCCTCCTCGTGCCAGACGACGTTTTCCGTCCGTCGCGTCTGCGCGCCAACATTGTACTGAGACAGGATACGACCTGTCGTCAGCAGCAGCGGGAAGCGAGGGCCAGTGCGCTCGTCGGTCGCGACGTACTCGGTGCGGATGAACTTGCCCTTGCCGCGGACGAAGCCGTCGACATGCATTATCGGCGAGCCGAGCGGGAATTTCTCGTTGCAAGGCCATTGGACCGAGCCATGCTTCTCCAGATAGTCGTAGGAAACACTGGCAAAGCTTGGCGTTGTCGCTGCGATCTCATCCATGATCTGCGATGGATGGGTGTAGTTCCAATCGAGCCCCATCGCCTGGGCAAGCTTCTGCGTTACCTCCCAATCAGCATAGCCATTTTTCGGGCTCATCACCTTGCGCACGCGATTGATGCGGCGTTCGGCATTGGTGAAGGTGCCGTCCTTTTCGAGGAACGTCGATCCCGGCAAGAAGACATGGGCGTAGTTTGCCGTCTCGTTGAGGAAGAGGTCGTGCACGACGACGCATTCCATGGCAGCGAGTCCTGCAGACACATGCTTGGTGTCAGGATCGGACTGCAGAATGTCCTCACCCTGAATGTAGATGCCCTTGAACGACCCTTCGACTGCGGCATCCAGCATGTTGGGGATGCGCAAGCCCGGCTCATTGTTGAGCGTCACGCCCCATAGCTTCTCGAAAGTCTCGCGCGTGGCGTCGTCCGAGATGTGACGATAGCCCGGCAGTTCGTGGGGGAAAGAGCCCATGTCGCAGGAGCCCTGGACATTGTTTTGACCGCGCAGCGGGTTCACCCCAACGCCCGGACGACCGATATTGCCGGTCGCCATGGCCAGATTGGCAATTGCCATGACGGTCGTCGAGCCTTGGCTGTGTTCGGTGACTCCAAGACCATAATAGATGGCGCCGTTGCCGCCGCGGGCATAAAGACGCGCCGCACCGCGAAGCTCTGCTGCCGGAACGCCGGTGAACTTTTCCGTCTCTTCCGGGCTGTGCTCCTCTTCCGATACGAAGGCTGCCCAGTCCTCGAATTCGGACCAATCGCAACGTTCGCGAATGAAGGCTTCGTTGAAGAGACCTTCGGTGACGATGACGTGGGCAAGTGCGGTCAGCACCGCAACGTTGGTGCCGGGCTTCAGCGGCAGATGGAAGGCAGCCTCCACATGCGGCGTGCGCACAAGGTCGATGCGGCGCGGATCGATGACGATCAGCTTGGCGCCCTGGCGCAGCCGCTTCTTCAGCCGGGAGCCGAAGACCGGGTGGCCGTCCGTGGGGTTCGCGCCAATGACAAGCACGACGTCAGACTGTTCGACACTATCGAAGTTCTGCGTGCCGGCAGATGTGCCGAAGGCCTGGCCGAGGCCATAGCCGGTTGGCGAATGGCAGACGCGGGCGCAGGTATCGACATTGTTGTTGCCGAAGCCAGCGCGGATCAGCTTCTGCACCAGATAGGTCTCTTCATTGGTGCAGCGCGAGGAGGTGATGCCGCCAATCGAGTCCTTCCCGTACTGGTTCTGGATGCGACGGAATTCGGACGCCACATGGGAGTATGCCTCTTCCCACGTCACCTCGCGCCAGGGATCGGTGATTTTTTCGCGGACCATCGGATTGAGGATGCGGTCCTTGTGGCTGGCATAGCCATAGGCAAAGCGGCCCTTGACGCAGGAATGGCCACGATTTGCCTGTCCATCCTTCCACGGCACCATACGGACCAGCTCTTCGCCGCGCATTTCCGCCTTGAAGGAGCAGCCCACGCCACAATAGGCGCAGGTGGTGACCAGTGAATGTTCTGGCTGACCAATGGCGATCACGGATTTTTCCGTCAGTGTCGCCGTCGGACAGGCCTGAACACAGGCGCCACAGGAGACGCATTCGGAATCGAGGAAGGCTTCATGCGCACCGGGCGACACGCGGCTGTCGAAGCCGCGCCCTTCGATGGTCAGCGCGAAGGTTCCCTGTACGTCTTCGCAGGCGCGGACGCAGCGTGAGCAGACGATGCACTTTGACGGATCGTAGGTGAAGTAGGGGTTCGACTCGTCCTTCGGCATCCACTGCGCGTTGATGCCGCCATCAGTCGAGCGCGCCTTGACGTGGTTGTCGCCCTCATAGCCATAGCGCACATCACGCAGGCCAACCGCACCTGCCATGTCCTGCAACTCGCAATCGCCATTGGCCGCACAGGTCAGACAGTCGAGCGGGTGGTCGGAGATGTAGAGTTCCATCACCCCCTTGCGGATCTGCTTCAACCGTTCCGTTTGTGTGTGGACGACAAGGCCTGGGGCAACCGGCGTGGTGCAGGAGGCGGGGGTGCCGTTTCGACCCTCCACCTCCACCAGACAGAGGCGGCAGGAGCCGAATGCGTCGACCATATCGGTGGCGCAGAGTTTCGGAACCTGGATACCCGCTTCCATGGAGGCGCGCATGATGGAAGTGCCGGCAGGCACAGTAATTTCGCGACCATCGATGGTCAGCGTCACCACGTCCGTGGATTTGGAGGCCGGAGTGCCGTAATCGATTTCGTGAACAAGGGTCATGGTATCACTCCGCCGCTTCAACAAGTGGGTTGGGTGCGAAATCCTCCGGGAAGTGCGTCATCGCGCTCATCACCGGATAGGGGGTGAAGCCGCCCAGCGCGCAGAGCGAGCCGAACTTCATGGTGTTGCAGAGATCGGCCAGAAGCTGGCGGTTCTTTTCAGGCTCGATCCCTTGCGCGATCTTGTCGGCAGTCTCGACACCGCGTGTCGAGCCGATGCGGCAAGGCGTGCATTTCCCGCAGCTCTCGACCGCGCAGAATTCCATCGCAAACCGCGCCTGGTTCAGCATATCGACGGTGTCGTCGAAGACGACGATGCCAGCATGACCGATCAGGCCGCCGGCGGCGGTGAAGGCTTCATAGTCGAAAACCGTGTCGAAGAGCGATGGCGGGAAATAGGCACCGAGTGGACCGCCCACCTGCACCGCCTTGACCGGGCGACCGGAAATGGTGCCGCCGCCGATCTCGTTGACGAGTTGGCCGAGCGTCATGCCGAATGCGGCTTCGTACAGACCGCCATGTTTCAGGTTGCCGGCGAGCTGGATCGGGATCGTGCCATTGGACCGACCGACGCCGTAGTCGCGATAGAACTGCGCGCCGCAATCCATGATCACCGGAATGGAAGCCAGCGACATGACGTTGTTGACGACGGTCGGCTTGCCGAACAGGCCCTGGAGGGCGGGAAGTGGCGGCTTGGCCCGAACGATACCGCGCTTGCCTTCCAGGCTGTTGAGGAGGGAGGTTTCCTCGCCGCAGACATAGGCACCAGCACCCACGCGCACTTCCATATCGAAGGCGTGAGGCGAGCCCATCACTGAAGGGCCGAGGATGCTAGCAGAGCGGGCAATCTTTATCGCCTCGTCCATGACGGCGATCGCATGCGGGTACTCGGAGCGGGTGTAGATGTAGCCCTTGGTCGCACCGACTGCGATTGCGGCGATCGCCATGCCCTCGATCAGGACGAAGGGATCGCCTTCCATGATCATGCGATCTGCGAAGGTACCGCTGTCGCCCTCATCGGCGTTGCAGACAATGTATTTCTGGTCAGCGGAAGCGTCTGCGACGGTCTTCCATTTGATGCCTGTCGGGAAGCCTGCACCACCGCGTCCACGAAGGCCGCTGTCGGTGACCTGTCGGACGATGCCCGCAGGAGGCATCCCGATCGCCTTCTCCAGGCCGGTCAGGCCCTGATACTGGCGATAGTCATCGAGCGACAGAGGATCGGTGACGCCACAGCGGGAAAAGGTGAGGCGTGTCTGGCCTTTAAAGAATGGGATATCCTCTGTCAGGCCATGGCCGAGCGGGTGCTCGCCGCCATTGAGGAAACCCGCTTCGAAAAGAGACGGGACATCAGATGCCTTGACCGGACCATAGGCGACACGACCCGCGTCCGTCCGTACTTCGACCAGCACTTCCAGCCAGAGCATCCCGCGAGAGCCGTTGCGGACAATGTGGACATCATGGCCGCGGGAAACGGCTTCTCGCTCGATGGCTGCTGCCACCTTGTCGGCACCGACAGCAAGGGCTGCCGCATCACGGGGAACGAAGACGGTGATGGTCATTTGCTGACCTCCGCCACGATGTCGTTCAGACAGTGCTCATCCACGCGACCATAAAGCTCGCCATCCAGCATAGCCGCCGGAGCGGAGGCGCAGAGGCCGAGACAGAAGACGGGCTCAAGCGTGACGGAGCCATCGGGTGCGGTTTCGTGCCAGTCGAGGCCAAGCCTCGCTTTCGCGCGTTCGGCAAGCCTGTCGCCGCCCATCGACTGACAGGCCTCGGCGCGACAGAGTTTCAGGGTGTGGCGCCCGGCGGGGTGGTCGCGAAAATCGTGGTAGAAGGTGATGACACCATGCACTTCGGCGCGCGAGACATTGAGCGCAGAGGCGATCAACTGCTTGGCACTTTCCGGAATATAGCCGAACTCCACCTGCACCTGGTGCAGGATAGGCAACATCGGACCTTCCAAGTGGCGACAGTGATCGATGATTTCGGATATCCGGCTTGCCTCGGTACTGGCAACCGCTCGAATGTTCATGGTCAGTCCTCCCAAACCGACGCCAGACAGACAGAGACTTATCTCCGTGAAACCCGCGATACCGAGGAGCCGAGTGCTCGTAGGTTGCGCGTGTTCCAATCTGGCTTTCGGGAAGGATGGCGAGAATGCATCCGTCAGGTCAATAAAGACGTCCCGTTGTGCGATAGAAAATTTCTATCAAAAGCGGATGCCGCCGCGCGGGATCTGGCTTCATGGAGAAGCGCCGAAACGAGAGGTGTGTGAGGCTCACGATGGGTTGCGACCAATCCCACCAAGTGTTCAGCATCCGGCTCGGAGATCGGTATCATCCGGATCTGCTCCGGAAAACCGAATGATTCCGCCACGTTACGTGGCATGATGGAAGCCCAATGACCGGTTCGTATGTGGGAAAACAGCACGATCATCGAATTCGATTCAAGTGTCGGCTTGGCTTGGACGCCAGCTTCAGCCATATGCGCATTGATGATACGACGGTTTTGCATGTCCGGTGTTAATAGACAAAGCCGAAGACCGGAGACCTCCTTCCACGTCACAACTTCGCGATCGGCAAGCGGCGTTCCGGCTGCTGTAATGAGGTGGTAGCGTTCCGAATAAAGAGGAACGGTCGTGACCCGGCCCAGCGGTTCATTGTCCAGGTAGGTGATTCCCGCGTCGATCTCGAGATTTTCCAGCTGACTGAGAACCTGCAGAGACGTCCGCGAGGTGACCGAGAAAGTAACATCGGGGTGACGTGCCTGAAAAGGCTCGGTCAGCTTTGGCACCATGGCCAGCGCTGTGGGGATAACGGCGATCCTGATATGCCCCGCGAGACCCTTTCGGGCTGCGCGCATCTCTTCGCGCATGGTGCGAGCATCGCCGACGATCCGCCTTGCCCATTCGAGAACGCGTTGGCCCTCCGGGGTCAGCCCCTGATAGCGCGACCCGCGCACGACCAGCACGACGCCCAACTGATCCTCAAGCTGGCGGATTGCTGCCGAAAGTGTCGGCTGCGAGATGCGGCATTCTTCGGCTGCCCGACCGAAATGTTCCGCGCGGGCCAGAGCAATGAAAAATTCCAGCTTGTCGATCATCGTGGTTCCTCCCCTCCATTCCGGTTTGGCGCGGATGAGGGGTCGCGGTCAACTGGTGGGAATCAAGCAGGGCCATGCATTGGCGACGGATGAGCCCCATGCTGGATATCGCCGAGGCCGGCATGGTTATCGAATTATCAAAAAATATGCGAAGAGCTTAACGTTTTAACGGCGTGGTAACACTAACGCGCTTTAATCATCTCATCGACGCATGGTTTTTCCGTTTCGGAAGAGGGGCCTTGCAAGTGTTTGTTCAGCCGGATCGATTCCGATGCGGCGTTTGCGTCAGTGTAGATCGAGTCATGCGTATGAGTCATTCGCCTAAAACCGGAAAATCAATCGCAAAGATGTTCGCAGCGGCATTGCTGGCAAGCGTCGCAACGGGTTGCAGCTCGGACGCGACACGCTTTAGCGGACTCTTTTCCAGCAACAATACGGACCAGATGACGACCGCGTCCATTCCTCAGCGCAACGGTGCCGGTGCCTATGGTCAGGCGCCCGTTCCCCAGGCTGACATGAATGGTGGCGGTTATGCTGCCGCCCCGCAGGGCGGTTATGGCAACCAGAACGCGGCCATGAACCAGCCTTATCCGGCTTCGAATGGCGGCTATGGTTCGGTCCAGCCATCAACGGCCCGTTCGGCATCCTCTGCCGCACCTGTTCAGCGCGCCGAGCTCTCCGCTCCATCGCCGGTAGCAAGCCGCGATCCTGCGACGAGACGCGAAGCCATGGCACAGCCATTCCCATCTGCGACCGCAAACGGCGCGCCCTCCATGGCGTCGGCGCGGCTGCCAGCGAACAACAGCGCCGATACGCTGTCGACCGGCTCCGTCAAGCGCGACAATAATGGCTGGCACACGGAAGGCGCGTCTTCGGTCACGCTGAATTCCGGCGAGACCGTCGCAACGCTCTCCAGACGCTACGGCGTGCCGGAGAAGGCAATCCTGCAGGCAAATGGCCTGAAGAGTGCATCGGCTGCGCGTCCTGGTCAGTCGATCGTCATTCCGCGCTTTGGTCAGACACCCAATGCTGCCCGTGCTGCGTCCAACAATATCGATTTGAGCAAGAACAACGCCCCGGCTCCAACCCGTGGTCAGGAACAAAACCTCGCTGTCCTACCCGCACAGGGCGCTGCTCGCGACAAGGTTTCGGCTGAGAACGGCAAGCTGACCCCTCCAGGTGGCAAGCCGCTGCCCCCAACCGGTGGCTACAAGGTCAAGCCGGGCGACAGCCTTGCCAAGATCGCTCGTGAAAACGGCGTCTCCGTTGCCGAGCTGAAATCTGCCAACAACATTGCAGATGGCAGTATTCGCATTGGTCAGACGCTCGCCATTCCAGCCGCTGGAACAGACGGTATCAAGACCGCCTCAGTCAAGCCGCATGAGACTGCTGCGCCCGCGGCGGCTGCAAAGGCTGTCGAGACACCTGTTGCCAAGACAGAAGTGCCGAAGGCGCCGGCTGCCGAAGCAAGTGTCAGCGATGTCGAGAAGAAGTCCGATGTCGCGTCGATCGCGCCGGAATCCACCGGAATCGGCAAATATCGCTGGCCGGTTCGCGGTGCCGTGATTTCCGGCTTCGGCGAGAATGTCGATGGCAACCGCAATGACGGCATCAATATCTCCGTTCCGGAAGGCACGCCGATCAAGGCTGCCGAAAACGGTGTTGTCATCTATGCCGGCAACGGCCTGAAGCAGCTCGGCAACACGGTCCTGGTGCGTCACGACGACGGCAAGGTCACGGTTTACGGCAACGCTGCCAACCTCGATGTTCAGCGCGGCCAGAAGGTTCAGCGCGGCCAGACAATTGCCACCTCCGGCATGACTGGCAGTGCCAAGCGTCCTCAGGTTCACTTCGAAGTCCGTAAGGACGCAACGCCAGTGAACCCATCCTCTTTCCTTGAATAGTGTTTTGCGTATCAAGGTAAAGGAAAAGCCGGGTCGGAAGGCCCGGCTTTTTCATTTTGATGGACGTTCAAGTCCGACCGTCGCCTCGATGAAGTCGGCGATACCGCCTGTGTCATCGAGATCGAAAACGGGGAGAGTACTTTCCGGGATCAAGTGATCGGCAGCGATTGCAATGATATGCGGATCGCTCGGCGCCAGCGGGTCCGTCTTTGCGGCGTCCTTCCGACGGGCCTCTATTTTCGGCACGGGCTCGTATTTATAGCCTTCGATCAGAACCAGATCGCAGGGCGCGATGCGCGCGAGGATTTCCTCGAAAGAGGGTTCAGCCGCGCCGCGCAGCTCATGCATGATGGCAAAGCGCGTGCCGGAAACGATCGTCACCTCATGCGCGCCAGCCTGTCTGTGCCGCCAGCTATCCGCACCCACCTTGTCGATGTCGAAATCATGATGGGCGTGCTTGATCGTGGAAACTCGGTAGCCGCGCGCGGTAAGCTCCGTGACGATGCGCACTGCCAGCCCAGTCTTGCCCGAGTTTTTCCAGCCGGAAATGCCAAACACTTTTTGACGCGTCATGGAGTGAGACTCTTCAGGAAGGTTTGCGCTTGCGACAGCTCTTCCGGGGTGTTGATGTTGAAAAACGGATCGATGGAACTGGTGGCGCTTTCCACTGGTGGAAAGGACACGCCGATCGTGGGGTGGCGCGCCAGAAAGCTGCGGATGCGACGGTTGTCGTCCTCCGCAAGCCAGTTCTCCAGATCCTCGACGATAGCAAACGGCCAGAGAGCAAAGACGGGATGAACCTGTCCCTTGGATGCGGCGATGACAATGGTGTTCTCGTCCGGTAGGTGATCCAAAAGCTTCGAGGCAAGATCGTCCGGAAAAAACGGGCTGTCTGAAGGTGCCGTCAACATGTGGCTCGCGCCAGATGGGTGGTCTCTAAAGTGCTGCAAGCCTGCGAGAACGCCGGCAAGAGGTCCTGCATGACCCATCTTGGTATCTGGCACGAGAGGCAGGTCAAAGGCCTTGCCCCACTCGCCGGTGGCATTGAGCGCCAGCGTCGAAATCTGTGGCGCCAGTCTATCAATGACGTGGTGCAGGAGGTGTCGCTCGCCGAAGGGACAGAGAGCCTTGTTGGAGCCCATGCGTCGCGAAAGACCGCCGGCCAGAATCAGGCCAGGAAGGGAGCGTGCGGTTTTCATCATGCCTCACCTCTTAGCAGACGCTGCGCGTGGCGGCGCTCCTGTCTGCCCGCATAAGCGCTTGTCGCCACGGCAAGCACGCCATTCACCAGCATGACGAGGAGCAGATGCGTCGTTCCAGCTTCCTCCGATAGCAGAGACGAGGCGACAACGGAAAGCATCGCTCCACCGCCAATCGTCAGCGCGCCTCCAAGTCCGGAGGCGGAGCCTGCCAGATGGGGCTGGGCGCTAACCATGCCGGCATTGGCGCTCGGCAGTGTCACGCCGTTGCCGACGCCGATGAGCGCGAGCGGAATGAAGAACTCATAGTGGCTGCCGAGATCAAGATGAAGGAGCAGGTATGCAACGACGATGCCGACAAGCGCGATCACATTGCCAGCCAGCATCATCACCGGGATGCCGATGCGGCTGGCGTAGCGGCCGGAAACGAAGTTGCCCAGCATATATCCTGTCGCCATGAAGAAGAACTGCATGCCCAGCACCGCTGGCGTCAGCCCGTAGAGCACGCTGCCGACGAAAGGCGCGCCGCCGAGGAAGGCGAAAAACAGGCCGGAGGAGAGCGTGCAGGTCAGTGCATAGCCCCAGAAACGGGTGGAGCGAAGAAGCTGCGGCCAGGCCTGGAACTGGGCTGCGAAACTTGCAGATTTCTGCCGGTTGGTTTCGCCCATATCGAAAAAGACGAGCAGCAGAACCGCCACCGCCGACAGGCCGACAAAGGCAAAGCTTGCCTGCCAGCCGGCGAGATCATTGAGAAAGCCACCGACGGTGGGCCCGACCATAGGCACCACCGACATGCCCATGGTGACGTAGCCGATCATCGAGGCTGCCTGCTCGGCAGGCACCATGTCGCGAACGATGGCTCTTGCCAGCACGAAACCCGAGGCAATAGCCGCCTGCAGAACGCGGCCAATCATGAAGACGGTGATGTTCGGCGCGAATGTGCAGATCAGCGTGGCGACAATCATCAGCACGATGCTGACGAGCATAACCGGTCTGCGACCGAAGAGATCGGACAGCGGTCCGATCACGAGTTGAAGCACGGCAGTGGCGGCGAGATAGCCTGAGACGGCAAACTGCATGACGGCATAATCAGTGCCGAAATAGACCGACATTGCCGCAAGCGACGGCAGGAAGACATTCATGCTGAGTGCTGCAACACCGGCCACCAGAACGAGTGTCATCACATGCGGTGGGGTCGAGCGATCGAGAAAGCGCGCCTTGTTCATTCGATACCTATCGCTTGCTTGGCGATCGGCGCACGGTGACGCCGGCTTTCGCGGTAGAATGTGTAGAGACCGGAGGCGACGATGATGGCCGTGCCCGACAGCGTCCAGACATCCAGATGATCGCCGAAGAAGAAAAAGCCGATCGAGAAGGCCCAGATCATGCTGGTGTAGCGGAAGGGTGCGACGAAGGAGATGTCACCGCTGCGCATTGCCGTGATGACCGCCTGATAACCAATCACGACCAGCAAGGCGGCTGCCACGAGATGCGACCAGACGTAGGTGTCCATTGGCTGCCAGCCACCGAAAGGCATGATCAGCGCCGCACCAAACAAGGTGTTGACGACGGTGGTTGTCATGGTGACGGCCATGGAGGGAACATCTGCATACATGCGCCGGGTCAAGAGGTCGCGTCCGGCGGTGACGAACATCGCACCCAGCACCAGGAGTGCGCCGGAGGTAAAACCTTCCGGGCCGGGTCTAAGAATAACAAGGACTCCAAGAAAGCCGACCAAAATCGCCGTCCAGCGTCGCCAGCCCACAGGCTCCTTCAAGAAAAGTGCTGCACCGAGCGTCACCGCAAGGGGGAGGGACTGCATGATGGCCGCCACATTGGCGAACTGCATCATGCTGAGCGCCTTGAGGTAAAGGATGGAGGCCGAAATCTCGCAGAGACAACGCATCAGGATGACGGGGCGCAACATGGTCTTGAGCGGGCGCAGCGCGCCCATATGGCGCGCAATCACGTAAACCAGAACGCAGGTCATAACGCCGCGAACGAAGAGGATCTGTCCGATATTGATGTAGGGCGTGACGGACTTGGTGAAGGCGTCGTTGACCGTAAAGCTGGCCATCGCCAGAGCCATGAGCAGCGCTCCGCGCGTATTGTCCGTCAATGCCATGATGCCATCCCAAGAACGAGGTCGCGATGCGGGCCTTCCGCAGCGAGGCGACTCCGTTCACTCCTCCTGTCCCAAAGTCGTGGCATGGTGAGCGGACGAATTCAATCCATTTAATGTAAGGGTATCAAATAATAAGCTAGCGGAAGAATCAGCCGCCGGTGACGCTCATGTGGCGGGCGACAGCGGGACGCTTGCGATTCCGATCGATGATGAAGTCGTGACCCTTGGGTTTGCGCAGGATCGCGTCGTCGATCGCCTGAGACAAAAGCGCGTCGCTGTCGGAGGCGCGAAGCGGCGTTCTCAGATCCGCCGCATCGTCCTGACCGAGGCACATATAGAGCGTGCCGGTGCAGGTAATGCGGACGCGGTTGCAGCTCTCGCAGAAATTATGCGTCATCGGCGTGATGAAGCCGAGCCGTCCACCAGTTTCCTTCACTTCCACGTAGCGTGCGGGTCCGCCCGTCTTGAACGGAATATCGATGAGCGTGAAGCGCTCTTCGAGCGAAGCACGAAGGTCCGATAGCGGTAAATAGCGATCGGTGCGGTCCTCCTCGATCTCGCCCATCGGCATGGTTTCAATGACCGTAAGATCCATGCCCCGCGCATGGGCAAAACGCATGAGTTCAGGAATTTCGTGCTCGTTGAAGTCTTTCAGCGCTACTGCATTGAGCTTGATCTTGATGCCTGCCGCAAGAGCCGCGTCAATACCGGCCATCACCTTGGAGAAATCACCCCAACGGGTGATCTGTCGGAACTTCTCCGCATCGAGCGTATCAAGCGACACATTGATCCGGCGCACGCCGCAATCGTAAAGTTCGGCAGCATGAGCGGCAAGCTGCGAGCCATTGGTGGTCAGCGTCAACTCATCCAGCCGGCCCGCTTCTACGTGGCGACCGAGATTGCGGATGAGATGCATGATGTTCTTGCGCACAAGGGGTTCACCGCCCGTCAGGCGCAGCTTGCGCACGCCCTTGGCGATGAAGGCGGAACAGAGCCGGTCGAGTTCTTCGAGCGTCAGCAGATCCTTCTTCGGCAGAAAGGTCATGTGCTCCGACATGCAATAGGTACAGCGAAAATCACAGCGATCCGTCACCGAGACGCGCAAATAGGTGACCGCCCGACCGAAGGGGTCGATCATGGGAGCCCTGACTTCAGAGAGCGGACTTGCCGTTGAGGGAAAACCGGTGACGCTGTTCATGTCCAGAGTCTGGGGATGCGACTGGCTAACGTCAAGTCGAAACTCCGTAATTGCGCTTGGATTGACCGTTGTTGGATCACAATCGATTGCTGTCCCGCCACGCCCACTTGGAAAAGGCCGAGCGCGCGGGCTTGATCGAGGGCACCTTCACGCTCCGGCCATCCACTCGAAAGTCTGTGATCATCTAACACAGAGAGCCCGGATGCAGTGTCCGTTGACGAATCTGCCCGTTTTGAAAGCGATCGCTGACCGACCGTCCCCGAGCCACTGTTCAATCAAAACAAGCTTCGCTCATCGCTCCTTAGATCACCTTCGATCTGGTGCGGCGCGTAAAGGTTGTTGCGAACCTGTTTCCGCCATGACCGCGCAAGACCTTCAGGGTTCGTCTGGATTTCTGTGACCGCAAAGGCAGGTTGACCATCGATGGGGCATTGAACCGCCCATTGCCCGTCCGGCGAAGCGATACCGGAGGGAGCACCCGGACTTTGAGGCACGAGCGTGGAGAAGCTGATCCAGTAGCTGTTGCTCGCAGCATGGCCTAGAGCCTCTGCCGCGAATGCGGGAGCTCCGGACGGTGTTCCTCCTGCGGTGGAGAACAGGACACAGTCGACCCCAAGCGTTTCGTACTCAACGAAGATTTCCGGGTAATGCACCTCCATGCCCAGCGCGCACCCGATGCGCACGCCATCGACCTCAAACGTCACGGGGTTCCTGCCGGGTGAATACATGAAGGAGATTTTCGTGTTCGAGAGAAGGCGCTCGTCATAGCGCGTCACCAACTCTCCATGATCGGAAACGACATATAGGCTGTTGTGTGGTCGATGCGGCGAAGTCAGGCGATGAACGGACCCAAACACGATCCAAAGCTTGAGTGCGCCGGCCAGTCTCCTGGTTTCCTCCAGTTCCTCGCGCAGCACGTCCCATTGGAAGCGTGTCCAATCGGAAGGCCCGATGGAGCGCGGCCCCGTTTCGGACATGATGCGCTTGCCGGGCCAGCAGGTTGTGCCCTCCGGAAAATGGAGCAGGCGAGACCCTGCTTGATGGGCATCACGCATGAGGCGACGCATCTCCGCTCCACTGGCGCGAAGTGCCGATACATCGCGAGGATCGTCGAAGAGAGACGTTTGTGCCACAGCCAACCGCAGCGACCGGAGTTCGGGACGGCCTGGCTGCTGGCGGATATTACGAAGTGCGGCGGTGTAGGATTCGCCGGTTTTTGCGGCACGGGCACGCACGCGGCGTTTGAGATTTCCATTCTGGGTCATGATCTAGCCTTTCACGTCCCGGACAGGGTTCCCCAGCAACCATCCGGCACGATCGGACCAAGATGAGCGACCCGAGACGAAAGTCCCTTTGCCTCGGTTGAAGACCATGCTGGGGAAGGTCTGAGAGGTTGGGCGCAGGCCACGCCGAGATCAAGATGTCCAGTGACCCTCGATTCGTCAAGCTGTCTACAAAAGTGGAAAGAGCCGGATTTATTCTCTCTGTAGATACCCAGTGGCTGTCATTTTGGATGAAGCCGAGCAACGTCTTTAGCCTTCTGCATAGTGGGGGCTGACGCAATAGCCATCGTCGCTGGGGACTGCTATGACGAACAGCCAAATCTTCACACCTCGATAGAACGATCAGAAATCATGAGCAGCAGCGACAATCAGGCATGGCCCACCGAATTGCGGGTTTCCAAAGATCGCAAACACCTGACTGTGGTGTTCGATAATGGTGTCTCTCACACGCTCCCCGCCGAAATGCTGCGCGTCCTATCCCCTTCGGCGGAAGTTCAGGGACATGGGCCCGGGCAGAAAGTCACGGTGCCGGGCAAGCGCGATGTGGCGATCCGCAACGTGGTCGCCACCGGCAACTATGCCGTGCGCATCGCATTCGATGACGGGCATGACAGCGGCATCTTTACCTGGCGCTATCTCCAGGAGTTGGGTGAAAAGGGAGACGCACTGTTCCAGACTTACGAACAGGAACTTACGGAAAAAGGCTTGAGCAGGGAGCCGCGGTTCCGTTAGGGAAGTTGCATGTGATTTCAATATGGAGGTGACACTTGGCCGTCGAGGGAAATGCGAATGATCTGGCCCAAGTGGTCGTCCTGCTGGCCGCCGGTGTGGTGGCAGCACCCATCTTCAAGCGCATTGGTCTCGGCTCGGTTCTTGGTTATCTCGCGGCCGGTCTCGTCATCGGCCCTTTCGGCTTAGGTGCCTTTTCCGATCCGCAGGCCATCATCCATATCGCCGAACTCGGCGTGGTGATGTTCCTCTTCATCATCGGTCTTGAGATGCAGCCCTCAAGGCTGTGGTCCATGCGTAAGGACATCTTCGGTCTCGGCGCGCTTCAGGTGATGGTCTGTATCGGCGGCCTGACGATGATCGGCGCGGCTTTCGGCTATGCTGTCATTCCCTCCTTCGTCGCAGGAACGGGTTTCGTTCTGACATCCACCGCCATCGTCATGCAGATGCTTCAAGAGCGCAACAGCCTCTCGACGTTGAAAGGGCAGCGTATCATCGCCATCCTTCTCTTCGAGGATCTGGCAATCGTGCCACTTCTGGTGCTCGTCACATTCCTCGGCAGTGGCGGCGAAGAAGTCACGATGGCGGAGCGGCTTTCCTCGATCGGTATTGCTTTGGCTGCGACCGTTGCCCTGATCTTTGCCGGTCGCTATCTGCTCAACCCTCTCTTCCGGTTGCTGGCATCTTCCGGTGCGCGAGAGGTCATGACTGCTGCGGCTCTGCTCGTCGTTCTCGGATCAGCCCTGCTGATGCAGGTCAGCGGCTTGTCCATGGCGATGGGCGCCTTTCTTGCTGGCGTGCTTCTCTCCGAATCCGCTTTTCGCCATCAATTGGAAGCCGATATCGAGCCGTTTCGCGGCATCCTGCTTGGGCTTTTCTTCCTTGGTGTCGGCATGGCGATCGATCTTTCGGTAATTGCTGCCAACTGGAAGATCGTGGTCATCGGCGTCATTGCCTATATGTTCGTCAAGGCGCTGTTGATCTACAGCGTGGCCCGCCTCGTCGGTACCTGCCAGCGTGAGGCGATCGAGCGTGCCGTGCTGATGGCGCAGGGCGGCGAATTTGCCTTCGTCCTCTATTCCGCCGCATCCACTGCAGGCATTCTCGATGCCGAAACCAATGCGGTGCTGACCGCGATGATCATCATCTCGATGATACTGACGCCCTTGATGGTCATTGCCCATGACCGGATCATGCCTGCGGCAAAGCCCAACACGGATGGTCTGGAGCTTCCCGAAAATGTCGAGGGCAGCATTCTGATCATTGGCTTCGGTCGCTTCGGTCAGATCGTCAGCCAACCGCTGCTTGCGCGTGGCTATACGCTGTCGCTGATCGACAAGGACGCGGATTTCGTCCGCGATGCGGCCGATTTCGGTTTCAAGGTCTATTATGGCGATGGCGCCCGTTCGGAGATCCTGCATGCAGCTGGCGCCGCAACCGCGCGCGCGGTGCTGATCTGCGTCGATGACAAGGAGGCTGCGATCCGCATTGCCGAGATCGTCAAGCACGAGTTTCCACTCGTACCGGTTCTGGCCCGCGCTTTCGATCGCGGTCACGCCATCGATCTGGTCAAGGCCGGCGTCGATTATCAGATCCGCGAAACCTATGAATCGGCGCTGGATTTCTCGCAGAAGGCCCTGACCTCCGTCGGTGAAGAACGGGATACCGCCGAGCGCCTCGTGGAAGAGTTTCGAGATGTGGATGTCGAGCGCTTTGCGATCGAGGTCGTGGGCGGTATTTATGCGGGCCGGTCGCTGATACGCGGCAATGCTTCGCCCGCCGATCTCGTGGCTGCCAGGACAGCGCGCGAGCGCGCGCAACGCGAAGCACGTGAAGAGGCAGAGGCCAGCGGCTGACGCGTTGTGGAAAGACAGCTTAATCGGGAGTGAGGGGTTATGGGAATTATTCGTTCTGTAGAGGAGTTGAAGGCAATCTATGACGGTTGCTCCGAGGCTTCACTGGTCAAAGTCACATCATCTCTCACGCCCGAATACCGCAAGATGATCGAGGCGGCACCCTTTCTGGCGCTGGCAACCGTCGGGCCGGAGGGAATGGACTGTTCGCCGCGCGGCGACAAGGGCGGTGTCGTTCGGGTTCAGGATGAGAAAACCGTTCTGCTGCCAGACTGGCGCGGCAACAATCGCGTCGATTCTCTCATGAACATCGTGCGCGACCCGCGTGTAGCCCTGATGTTCCTCGTCCCCGGTTCGACAACGACGATGCGCATCAACGGCAAGGCGGTGGTATCGGCAGAACCCGCGCTGCTCGCGAGCTTCTCAATGGATGGGAAGAACCCGCGCACGGTGACTGTGGTCACCATCGACGAAGTCTACTTCCAATGTGCCCGTGCGCTGATCCGCTCTGAGCTGTGGGATCCTGAGAACTTCATCGATCCGACGTCGCTGCCGACACCCGGCGCATTGTTGAAAGCGGCAAAAGCAGATTTCGACAAGGAGACGTACGACAGGGAGTGGCCGGAGCGCGCGGCGAAAACCATGTGGTGAAAAGTGCGATTCCCATGAGCTCTGCGGCCCGCCGCTGAGCCCGATCCTTACGTCCGGTAGATCAGCCAGCTTTTCCCGGAGTAGTTTTTCTGCATCCCGTCTTCAAACATGATGGTGCGGTTTCGCCCGGACGTCTTGGCATTGTAGAGCGCGACGTCTGAACGGGCGTAGAGTTCGACAGGATTTTGCGCCTGAGAGGCCATGGCGTAACCGATGGAAACAGTAATCTGCCCGTAATCCACGCCGGTCTTCGAGTTTCGGAACGGGGTCTTCTCAAGCGAGAGGCGAATGCGCTCGCACATCTCCCGCACTTCGTCGGCATTCATGTTGTCGACGATGATCGCGAATTCCTCGCCGCCATTTCTGGCCACAAAGATATCCTTACGGACCGACTTACGGATGACCGATGCAACGCTTGCAAGAATCTTGTCTCCGACTGGGTGGCCGTAAGTATCGTTGACACGCTTGAAGTTATCGATGTCCAGCAGGATCAGGGACGACAGATGGAGCCCGAAGCTCGTATCGTAGGTCGATGCGAGCCTTTCATCAAAGGCTCGGCGGTTCGACAGACGCGTGAGCGAGTCTGTATTGGCGATGCGCTTGTATTCATCCAGTTCAAGACGAACCTGCTGCATCTCTTCAGCATGTCTGTCCAAGTCTTTGGAACTGCTCTCGCCTTGGGCGATCTTGGTGCCGGTTGCCTCTGAAAGGATCGCGATGGCCGCGCCAACGAGCGAGGTGCTTGTCGCGCTTTTGACCGTGATCCGCTCGCGCGTTTCATCCAGCAGCCGATTGTATTTCTCAAGGCTTGACTGCTCGTGCTTCAGAACAGTGAGCAAGGCGTCCAGCTCGAGATGCAGCTTCTCGTGAACCGTCTCGATGATCTTGCTGTGGCTGTGGTTGAAGTAGCGGGTGCCCAGTTCGTCCAATTCTTCCTGGGTCGCCTTGCTGCCAAGCTGCAGCAGTTCCTTGGACAGAGCGGGGTTGGAGCCGATGAAGGCTTCGTAGAAAAGATTGTAATTGCGGGGGATGGGCGAGATACCCATGCTGCGCATGGCGTGCAAGATTTGGCTCGCCACGTCTGCTCCGGGAAAATTTTGTGTCGGCCCCGTACTCATGATGTGTCCCCAGATCGTCCCGTTTTTGTTCTGACCGACACGCCTCAACGACGGTTCCCCAACCGATTGTTGATGCTGCATGGAAAGTCGGCGTGTTCTTAGGCGTAGCCTTCTCCGAGAATCGCACGTGAACACGGAATCCAGTTACAGTCTCGCAAAGATTTTATCTACGAAAATTAATGGCTGTAAATAGTATTTCAGAAAAGCCTGAGATGGGAAGGGTGGTCAGACAACGAGTGCGACCCGTTGCCTGACCTTTGTCATTACTTGGGGCCGATCATGTTTTCCGGACGGACATACTGATCGAATTCCTCGTTCGACAGATATCCGCCACCGACAGCCTCTTCGCGCAGCGTCGTGCCGTTCTTGTGCGCGGTCTTGGCAATCTTGGCGCAGGCGTCATAGCCGAGCTTGGTGTTCAGTGCAGTCACGAGCATGAGCGAGTTCTCCACGCCCTTGCGGATGTTGTCTTCGCGCGCTTCGATGCCGACCACGCAATTGTCGGTGAAGGAAACGGCTGCATCGCCAAGAAGCTGGACGGACTGCAGGAAGTTGTAGGCCATCATCGGGTTATAGACGTTGAGCTCGAAGTGGCCCTGCGATCCTGCGAAAGTAATGGCAGCCTGGTTGCCGAAGATGTGGGCGCAGACCTGGGTCAGCGCCTCGGACTGGGTCGGGTTGACCTTGCCTGGCATAATCGAGGAACCTGGTTCATTTTCCGGCAATGCAAGTTCGCCGAGACCGGCGCGTGGGCCGGAACCCAGGAAACGGATATCGTTGGCGATCTTGAAGAGCGCTGCTGCCGCCGCGTTGATCGCGCCATGGGCGAAGACCATCGAATCATGAGCGGCCAGTGCTTCGAACTTGTTCGGAGCGGTGACGAAGGGCAGGCCGGTGATGGTGGCAATCTCTTCGGCAACCTTTTCGGCAAAGCCGACAGGCGCGTTGAGGCCGGTGCCGACGGCAGTGCCGCCCTGTGCCAGTTCGCAAAGGCCGGGCAGCGTCAGTTCGATGCGCTTGATCGATGATGCTACCTGCGCCGCATAGCCGGAAAACTCCTGGCCGAGCGTCAGAGGCGTTGCATCCTGAGTATGGGTGCGGCCAATCTTGATGATGTGGGCAAAGTCCTTCGCCTTCTTGTCAAGCGCGGCATGCAGGTGCTTCAGGCTCGGCAGCAGGTGATGAACGATCTGCTCGGCGCAGGCGATATGCATGGCCGTCGGATAGGTGTCGTTGGACGACTGGCTCATGTTGACGTGATCGTTCGGGTGAACCGGCTTCTTCGAGCCCATCACGCCGCCGAGCATTTCAATGGCGCGGTTGGAGATCACTTCATTGGCATTCATGTTGGACTGGGTGCCCGAACCCGTCTGCCAGACAACGAGCGGAAAATGCTCGTTCAGCTTGCCATCGATGACTTCCTGAGCCGCCTTGACGATCGTCTCGGCGAGTTGAGCGTCGAGGCCACCGAGCGCCATATTAGCGCGTGCGGCTGCCTGCTTGACGATGCCGAGCGCACGGATGACGGATGTGGGCTGCTTTTCCCAGCCGATCTTGAAGTTGCCGAGCGAGCGCTGGGCCTGCGCGCCCCAGTAGCGATCGCTGGCGACTTCGATCGGGCCAAAAGTATCAGTTTCCGTGCGTGTGGCTGTCATCGTTGGTGCCTCTCCATTGTGTTCCGGTGGCAAGGCGGCGTTTCAAGCCCGTCTTGCGCGCGGGCCGACATATAGAGCCATCCCGCAACTCTGGAAAGCCTCACGCGCCGCAGGGCGTCAGATTTTGCCGCAGATTCGAAAGTCAATTGACGTGACTTTTGGGTAACGTTCGCAAAAGAGACAATTCCATGGCGCTTCAGGCTTAACAGATGAAAAAACATCTTTCTGCAATGCTTCGAAATTAAAGAGAAATTTAACTATTCCTGCCAAAAATTAAGGAGATTGCCAGAGCTTTTTTGACGAACGGCAGGACAATTCTGGCACGAGATCGGGCTTTGCGCGTTTCCTTTTCAAGCGAAGACCAATCAGCTAGACAGACAATGTTTTATTCGCGCTTCGATGGATGATGGCGCTGGACGCAATGAGGACCAAATTGCAGATCACTTCAGGAAAAAAATCGGCGGCGTTCATACTGGCTCTCGGTGTTTCCGTCTCAGCGGGCATTCCAGCTCCAGCCAGCGCCATCACCCTTATGGATCTGCTTCGTGGCGGTCCTGGTAAGATCGAGCGCGAACGCCAAGACCGTGGCCTTCCAGGCGTCGTCCAGCAAAACGCTCCGGTCGGTGGCGATATCGATCCCGAGCCGACACCGCGCATTTCCGGTCCTCGCTATTACACCTACAAGGCAGATGGCACCCGTGCGGTTGATACGTCGAAGTTCGGCCCGGACTATGCCGGCGTAAAAGTCTCGGCAACGCCTGAGATCGCCAAGGCGCTCGAAGCTTACTATGCGGGCGGCGCAAAACCGATCTGGGTTTCCAATGGCGATATCAACGAGCGCGCGTCTGCCGTTCTCGCCTTCTTCGAAACCGTAGGCGACAGCGGCCTGGACCCGGCCGATTACAGCATCTCGGCTCCCTCTTCCGACGTCACGGCCAGCATCGCCAGTGAGCCGCAGGCGGAAGTTCAAACGGTGAGTGCCACGGAAAACGAGGACAAGCCGGTCAACCGCGCGATGATGCAGTTCGAGCTTGCCCTCTCCGCAAAGGTTCTTGGCTATGTGCAGGACACCACCCGCGGTCGTATCGATCCAAACAAGCTTTCCGGCTATCACGATTTCAAGCGCAAGACGGTCAATCTTTCGCCGGTTCTTAAGCTTGCAGCATTGAGCCCGGATGTGACGGCCTATCTGAAGTCGCGTGAGCCTTCCAGCCCGGAATATCAGGCGCTGAAGGCCGAACTGGTCAAGCTTCTTGATGAGGACAAGTCCGGTGAAAACAAGATCGCTGTCCGCGCCGATCTGGTGCTGAAGCCTGGCGAAGATAACGCTGAACTCGCCAATGTGGTGAAGGCGATCGAGCATCGCTCGTCCGAGGCGCTGAAGTCGCAGCATGCACCGGCCCTGACAGGCTATCAGCACACGACGCAATACACGCCGGAACTGGTTGATCTGGTCAAGGCTTTCCAGAGCGAAAACGGTTTGAAGGCTGATGGCGTGATTGGTCGCGCCACCGTTCGTGCAATGACGGGGGATAGCAACGAGGCGAAGATTGCCAAGCTTGAAGTTGCTATGGAACAGGTTCGCTGGCTGCCGGCAGATCTCGGCGACCGCTATGTGTTCATCAATCAGCCGGCCTTCATGGCCTATTACCATGACCAGGGCAAAGAGCAGTTCGGCATGAAGGTGGTCATCGGTTCGAAGACCAACCAGACCTATTTCTTCCAGGATGAAATCGAGACTGTCGAGTTCAACCCCTATTGGGGCGTTCCGCAGTCCATCATCGTCAACGAAATGCTGCCAAAGCTGCGCAATGATCCATCCTATCTCGATCGCCTTGGCTACGAGGTTTCGGTCAATGGCCGGGCCGTTTCGTCGTCGAGCGTAAACTGGTACGGTTCGACCAACGCGATCTCGGTTCGCCAGCCGCCAAGCAGCGACAATGCATTGGGCGATCTGAAAATCCTCTTCCCGAACAGCCATGCAATCTACATGCATGACACGCCATCGAAGAGTTTCTTCAACCGTGATATGCGCGCTCTGAGCCACGGCTGTATCCGTCTTGTCGATCCGCGCCGCATGGCAGCGGCCGTTCTCGGCACGACGATTGACAACGTCAACAAGCAGATTGCAGCCGGTGAAAACCGTGCAGTGTCCGTGCCGGTGAAGATTCCGGTCTATGTCGCCTACTTTACCGCATGGCCGGACAAGGACGGTAAGGTGCAGTATTTCGACGACGTTTATGATCGCGACAGCTATGTGATGAAGGCGTTCGCCACCACCACCAAGGCGCGCTCAACCTCCATCTGAGGCGGCTGAAACATCTGACAAAAGCGCCCTACGGGCGCTTTTGCTGTATCGGGGCAGGGCATGCAGAACATTCAGACGGTCATCGACTCCATCTATGACGAGATGAAGAACCACCTCGGAGAGGGGAAGGTCGCGGATTATATTCCCGAGCTTGCCAAGATCGATTCGAAACAGTTCGGCATTGCCGTCACCACCGTCGAAGGCGAGACTTTCGTTGCGGGCGATGCCGCCGTTCCTTTTTCGATTCAAAGTATTTCCAAAGTCTTCATGCTGACGCTTGCGCTCGGCAAAGCCGGTGAGTCCGTCTGGAAGCGTGTTGGACGCGAGCCTTCTGGCTCATCGTTCAATTCCATCGTTCAGCTCGAACATGAACACGGCATTCCCCGCAACCCTTTCGTCAATGCGGGTGCAATCGTTGTGACCGACATGGTGCTCGCGGGACACCAGCCGCGAGAGGCCATAGGCGAGTTGCTGCGTTTTGTACGGTACCTCTCCAACGATGATACGGTCTCGATCGACAACACCGTCGCCAAATCCGAGCAGGCCACCGGTTTTCGCAATTTCGCGCTCGCGAACTTCATGCGCAGCTTCGGCAATATTCACCATCCTGTCGACCATACGCTTGGTGTCTATTTCCACCAGTGCGCGCTCTCCATGAACTGCGTGCAGCTAGCACGGGCAGGGCTCTTCCTCGCCAATCGCGGACGTAATCCGCTGACGGGGCACACGGTGGTGTCGGATCGCCGGGCGCGCCGTATCAATGCTCTGATGCTGACCTGCGGCCATTATGATGGGTCGGGCGACTTTGCCTATCACGTCGGTCTTCCCGGCAAGAGCGGCGTCGGCGGGGGCATTCTGGCAGTGGCGCCGGGCAAGGCGTCGATTGCCGTCTGGTCGCCGGGCCTCAACAAGGTCGGGAACTCCGCGCTCGGGTCCGACGCGCTTGAAATGCTGGCGAACCGCATGGGCTGGTCCGTATTCGGGGCTTGATCTTACGCCTATATGAGGGCATTGCCTGTCGTTAACCGCTTTCAAGCGGATCAGACAGCGAGATGACCATGACCATTGCCGCACAGATCGATGACATTCAGAATGCCGGCGAGGTCGAAGAGGCTGGTGGCTCGCATCCTCTCTTTGCCGATGCGCCGCGCTCCGTCTCCTTCAACAAGCTGCGCAAGCGTCTGTTGCGAAACGTGCGACAGGCCTTCGACGATTTCGGCATGTTGAAGGGACAGAAGCGCTGGCTGGTGGGCCTTTCAGGCGGCAAGGACAGCTATGGTCTTCTGGCGCTGCTGCTCGATCTGAAATGGCGCGGCCTTCTGCCCGTCGAACTGATTGCCTGCAATCTCGACCAGGGTCAGCCGAACTTTCCCAAGCACATCCTGCCGGACTATCTGACGAAGATCGGCATGCCGCACCGCATCGAATACCGCGATACCTATTCCATCGTGAAGGAAAAGGTCCCGGAAGGAGCCACCTACTGCTCGCTCTGTTCGCGTCTTCGCCGTGGCAATCTCTATCGTATCGCACGCGAAGAGGGCTGCGACGCGCTACTTCTGGGCCATCACCGCGAAGACATTCTGGAAACCTTCTTCATGAATTTCTTCCATGGCGGCCGGCTTGCTGGCATGCCGGCGAAGCTGATGAATGACGAAGGCAACCTGATGGTGCTGCGCCCGCTTGCCTACTGCGCAGAAGACGACCTGGCGAAATTCGCAGCGGCAATGCAGTTCCCCATCATTCCCTGCGATCTTTGCGGTTCCCAGGACGGTTTGCAAAGGAATGCCATGAAGGACATGCTGGCCGATATCGAACGGCGTATGCCCGGTCGCAAGGATGTGATGTTGCGGGCACTCGCACACGTCAATCCCTCGCATCTGCTGGATACAAAGCTGTTCGATTTTTCCGGCCTGACTGTCACGGATCCGTCATCCTAGAGGAATAGGTGAGGCGCATTCCTCACCTATTCAGATTGTTTTCCATGACCCTTTCCGATTCAGATATCGACTTCCTCGTTGCAACCGTTGCCCATGCCGGCACCAGCGAAATCATGCCGCGCTTTCGCAATCTCAGCGCTTCGGCCATTTCCGAGAAGACATCGGCTGTCGACCTGGTCACGGAAGCGGATGTCCTTGCGGAAAAGCAGATCACTGCAGCCTTGCTGCAGCGTTTCCCCACCGCGCACATCGTTGGCGAAGAAGCCTATGATGCCGACCGCTCCGTTATTCCGGCACTTCGCGACGCGCCGCTTGCCTTCGTGATCGATCCCGTAGACGGCACATTCAACTTCGCCTCCGGTTTTCCAGCCTTTGGAACGCTGCTCGCCGTGACCGTCAAAGGTGAAACGGTCGCTGGAATCATTCATGATCCGGTGATGGGCGACAGCATCGTCTCGGTCAAAGGCGCAGGCGCCGTGCTGAAGCGCGCAAACGGCAGCGAAGCGAAACTGCGCGTCGCCGAGCCCGTCGGTCTTTCGGACATGGTGGGTATCTTCTCCTGGGGTCATAGCCATCCCGACCGCCGACCGGTGATCGCTGCAAATATGGCCAAGACGAAAATGGCGCTGTCCCTGAATTGCTCTGCGCACGAATATTGGCTGGTGGCGACAGGCAAGCTGCATTTCATCGGTCATGAGAAGCTTATGCCTTGGGACCATCTGGCAGGCGTGCTAACCCATCAGGAGGCGGGCGGCTACACGGTGAAGCTCGATGGCACGCCCTACCGCCCAGGAGATACCGAGGGTGGCATCCTTTCTGCACCAGACAAGGAAAGCTGGAAGATGCTGCGCCGGGACATTCTCGGTCTTTGATCTGAACATGTAAAGGAACCTCCCATGTCCGTCGAACTCGACATCGCCTCGCTTGCCAATGCCCTACAGGAAGCGGCGGCGGTGGAAATCCTCCCGCGGTTCCGAAATCTCGGCGAGGGTGACGTGCGGGTGAAAACCGAGGCGATCGACCTTGTGACGGAGGCAGACGAGGCGGCAGAGCGCTTGATCCGCGCCCGTGTCGCCGAGTTTATGCCCGACGCGCTGTTCGTCGGAGAGGAAGCGGTCGCTGCAGATCCGTCGCTGCTGGAGAAGCTTGGCGACGCTGACCTTGCGGTGGTCGTGGACCCAATTGACGGCACCTATAACTTTGCTGCCGGATTGCCGCTGTTTGGCGTGATGCTGAGCGTCGTCTCCAAGGGTGAGACGGTCGCAGGCATCATCTTCGATCCGATGGGCAATGACTGGGTGATCGCGGAGAAGGGCTCCGGTGCCTGGCTTTGCAGCGCCGATGGCTCCCAGACGCAGTTGCAGGTGGTTCCGGCGCCGGAACTCTCGCAGATGGTCGGTATCGCCAATACCGGCTACTTTGAGGTCGAGACGCGCCGTCGCCTCTTGAACAATCTTGCCGATGTCAGGCTCTTCACCAGTTACCGTTGCGCAGCGCATGAGTACCGCATCTTCTGCGGCGGCCACATGCACTTTCTGATGTACAACAAGCTGATGCCTTGGGATCACCTAGCTGGCACGCTGATCTCACAGGAGGCGGGTGCCTACGCGGCACGCTTCGACGGATCTCCCTATCTGCCAAACCATGTCAGCGGCGGCTTGCTGCTGGCCCCGGACAAAGAGACATGGACCGTGTTGCGCGAGAAGATCTTCACGGTCTGATCGACTGAACGACGGCACAAAAAAGGCGCGGTTGTCATGGCAGCCGCGCCTTTGCTTTACTTTGAAGGCTTGTGTCAGTGCGTCGGCTTGTTGTGAGCTTGGAACAGCGTGCCCTTTTCGCCGATCAAAACGAACACGAGACCAATGATCGAGACGATGAAGAAGCCGCTGACCATGGGCAGCGCCGTGCCATTGAAAGCCTGACCGATGCCGGCGCCGATCAGCGAGCCACCCACCGTTCCGAGAAAGCCGATCACGGACGATGCGGTTCCGGCCACGTGACCAAGCGGCTCCATGGCAAGTGAGTTGAAGTTCGAGCCAATTAAACCAAACTGGAACATCGACAGACCGAACATCACGATGAACAGCGCAAATGGCATTGGCTGCGGACCGAGGATCATCATCAGCAGCCAGATGAAGTTGATGCCGATGAAGCCCAGCAGGGAGCCGTGCGACAGCTTGCGCATTCCGTAACGCCCGACGAGCTTGGAGTTTAGGAAGGACGACAGCGACATGAACAGCGCGACTGCGGCAAAGGCGGCGGCAAACCAGGCGCCGAGATCGTAGATGCCCTTATAGACTTGTTCGGCGGAGTTGATGAAGCCGAACAGTGCACCGAAGATGATCATGCTGGCGATCGTGTAACAGAGCGCGACACGGTTGGTGAGAACGATCTTGAAGCCGGTGAGGACGGATGAGACAGTCAGCGGGCGCACGTCCTCGGGTCGTAGCGTTTCGGGAAGCCGAATGTACATCCAGACCGTCACGACGGCAGCGATCGCGGCCATGAAGCCGAAGATGAGGTGCCAGTCGCCAAAGAACAGCACGATCTGTCCTGTGCCGGGTGCGATGACCGGGACCACCATGAACACCATCATGATCAGCGACATGACTTCGGCCATCTGACGCCCGCCATAGATATCGCGAACGATGGAAACGGTGATGACACGTGTCGCCGCAGAGCCGATCCCCTGGATAAACCGAAGGGCCAGAAGGCCGGCAAAGCTCGGCACAAAGATCACGGCGATGGACGACAGGATGTAGATGCCAAGGCCAAACAGCATCGGCTTGCGGCGCCCGAAGCGATCCGCAAGCGGGCCGTAGAAGAGCTGGGCGATACCGAAGCCGAGCAGGTAGGCAGAGACGACATATTGTCGATGGTTCTCGTTATCGACGCCAAGCGATGCGCCGATTTCCTGCAGGCCAGGAAGCATGATGTCGATGGCAAGAGCATTAAGCGCCATCAGCATGGCAGCCAGCCCGATGAATTCCGCGCGCCCCATGGTCCCTGCGGGCGAAGCGGTCGTTTGTGGTGGATGTGTCACAGGATTGCCTCAAAAAGAACGGCAAAGGCGTTGCATGACGCAACGCCTGGCATAGTTTTCTGACAATCAGGGTGGGCCGGATGAACCGGCCGAAATCAGGCCGCGCCGCGGACGCTGATACCCTGCTCTTGGAATTGGCTTTGAAGTTCGCCGGACTGGAACATTTCTCTTACGATATCGCAGCCGCCGAGGAATTCACCCTTGACGTAGAGCTGAGGGATCGTCGGCCAGTTGGAATAGTCCTTGATGCCCTGACGGATGTCGGCATCGGCAAGGACGTTGACGCCCTTATAGTCCACGCCGAGATAATCGAGAATCTGGACCACCTGTCCGGAGAAACCGCACTGCGGAAACTGGGGCGTGCCCTTCATGAAAAGAACGATGTCGTTGCTCTTCACTTCGTTGTCGATCAGGTCGTGAATGCCGCTCATGGCTGTATTCCTTTCACATGCGGGTCAAGGCCGCTGCTTCGTTCGCTCTTAAATAACATGGAATATCGTTATTTCCAGTCGCAAAGGCGAAAAAACCAATGGCGGTCGGAATTGGAACAGACAGTCATGATGCTGCCCCGAAGGTGTGGTGCCCTGATGCTTCATTCAACCAAAGCCGAGGCCGGACATGCGCAAATTTGGTGTTTGGATCATCGCGCTGGTGGTGATCCTGCTCTTAGTGTTTGGGCTGTTCCAACTGAGCAAGGCGCGTGGCTATCAGCTGTTTGGAACGATCGTGCCGCGGGTGGAGACGAGCGAGCCCCTCGTGGCGCTCACTCTCGATGATGGCCCCACACTTCGCTATACGCGCGACGTCTTGAACCTGCTGGATGGAAAAAACGTCAAGGCGACATTCTTTCTCACAGGTCGGGAAATGGAGGAAACGCCGGCGCTCGCGGCCGATATCGTCCGGCGCGGTCACGAGATCGGCAATCACTCCTTCTCCCACTCCAATATGAGCTTGATGGGTTCAGACAAGGTACGCGACGAGATCGAGCGAACGGATCGCGCCATTCGTGCGGCGGGCTATCAGGGCGAAATCTATTTTCGGCCACCCTACGGCAAGAAGCTGCTGACCCTGCCGTGGTACTTATCCCAGACCGGGCGAACCTCGATCACCTGGGATGTCGAGCCGGAATCCTACCCGGACATCGCTGAAGATGCAGATGCGATCGCGGAGTATGTGATCCAGAACGCCCAGAACGGCTCGATCATTCTGCTGCATGTCATGTATCGAAGCCGCGAAGCGTCCCGCCAGGCTCTACCCAAGATCATCGATGGTTTGCGGGAGCGTGGCTTCCAGTTTGTCACCGTGTCGGAGCTGATGAAGCAGCAACAGAAGTGACCTGAATTGCGGCTATCTCGCGCGTTGCTTGCTGCGCGCGGCAGCGGTCCGGCGTTTGCTGACCTGCCTTTTGGCGGGCGTCCGCTTTTTCTTTCGCGCGGGTTTTTCACCGAGGGCTGCCTCCAGAATGCCGCCAAGGATACCGCCGCCAAGCGATGTGCCGGCTTTCGCCTTTCCTCTTGCCCGTCGTGTCTTCCGGACACCTGTTTTCGACAGGATCTCCGACATGGCGCCTTTCACGACACTCCCGATGATCTGATCAACGATTTTCGACAAGATCTTCTCCGCTCCGCAACAAAATCCTCTGGCCCGCTTATGATATAAAACATAATTAAGCCACGGTGTTTACTATATGGGCGACACCCATTGTATCAAGCGATCCTTTTGGGCTCTTCGCAACCTTCAGGTTTTGAACCCTTGGCTCGTTTTATGGCGTCTGTCTCCTCACGTCTCGTTTTCTACTTCCCCGGCTTCGATCCTTTGGATGCTGCCGCCCATCACCGTCGCTATGAGCGCAGTGCTGCTCAATCCGGCAAGACCTTTGGTCTCGACTATGAGGTCGGTCCGGTTCGAGAGGTTGAAGCTGGTAGCCGAGTGGAGGCGGTCTCGATCTCCGACGGCCAGGAGACGAAGAGCACCATCTACATTCATGATCATAACAGCATCATCTCGGACTTAAGAGCGCCTCCAATCTGGAAACAGATCCTTCTCGGTTTCAAGGCCGGGGCCGAGATCATCACCAGCGGCGCGGCATTCCGATACTTTCGTCACGCCTGGCGTTTTGGCCTGTTTTTCCTTTTTCCCTATCTACTCATCTTCACGGGCCTTTTGCTCGCGGCGTTGATCGCCGTCTTGCCGCTGCTGCTCGATGTTTCGCCGTTCCTCTGTCTTTTGAGTGTGCCAGCGGCATGGCTGTTCTTCGACAAGGGCGTCATTGCGTTCTCCGGGCGATTTCACACCTTGCATCTCTTTGCCGACTGGCGATTTGCGCTGATGGTGGGCCGCGACGAGCCGGTCGCACGTGCCTGGATCGAGGACAAGGCGCAGAAGATCCTGCTCGCTCTCCAAACATCCTCAGATGAGGTGCTGTTTGTATCGCATAGCATGGGCGCAAGCCTGGCGCTGGCGGTGGCGGGGCGTGTTTTGGAATTGAAACCGGATGCGTTCGATGGACGCAATGTCTCTTTCGTCACTCTGGGCGGTGCAGCACTTCAATGCGCTTTCATTGCCAAAGCCACGCGCCTTCGCGACAGCATCGGGACGCTTGCGCGCCACGGCGAGGTGACATGGTTCGATATCCAGTGTCTGTCCGATCCGATCCATCTCTACAAATGCAATACGGCGCACCTGACGGGGCATGGCGATGCTGGCCAGCCCAAGATCGTGAGGATCAAGTTCAAGCATTCGCTTTCGGATGACCGTTATCGCAAGAACAAGATGAACTTTCTGCGCATGCATCGTCAATATGTGCTGGGTTCGGACCGAAAGTCCGGCTTCGATTTCACGCTGCTGACAGCCGGTCCGCTGCCGGCCGCATCCTTTGTCGGCCTGAAGTCCGACGTGCCGCCGCCAGCGTTTCAGTAAACGCAATGCCGTAACAGAAAGGCCCGCGTGACGAGCATCACGCGGGCCTTTTTGTTGATCAGTGAAAGAGCCTTATTCAGGCGCGGAGGTCTGCAGGGCCAATGCATGCAGAACGCCACCCATATTGCCCTTCAACGCGTCATAGACCATCTGGTGCTGCTGCACGCGCGTCTTGCCCTTGAAGGCGTCTGCCACGACTTCAGCGGCGTAGTGATCGCCGTCACCGGCCAGATCGCGGATGGTGACCTTTGCTCCGGGAATTCCAGCCTTAATCATGTCTTCAATGTCGCCGGGCTTCATGGGCATGGTGTCTACTCCTCAATTCTTATTCTGCTGCGACGAGTGTCTCGCCGTCCATGAACTGAGGGAACCACGATTCATGGGCATTGCGCAATTCTTTAATCTCGACCGCGCGCGCCGTACCCAGCTTTACCGAAGAGCCGCCGGTCTTGCCGATAACGGCGAGCGAAACGCCTGCCGAAGCAGCCTGCGCCTTGACGGTTTCGAGATCGGACTGCTTGACGGTCAGGACATAACGGCCCTGATCTTCGCCGTAGAACGCCAGGATCGGGTTGTTGCCGGATACCGTTTCGATCGTCGCGCCGATCTCCGATGCCATCGCCATTTCGGCAATCGCTAGAGCGAGGCCACCGGAGGAGCAATCGTGAACTGCACTCGTCAGGCCCGCTGTGATGATGGTGCGAACAAAGTCACCGGTCTTCTTTTCGTTGTCCAGATCGACATGCGGGGCAGGGCCGTCGATGCGGCCATGAATGTCGCGCATGTAAACCGACTGGGCAATGTGGGTACCAAGTCCCTCAGGCGCGCCAGCGAGCAGAATGACCTCGTTAGCTGCAGCAAAGCGAATACGCGCCATTTTCGACCAGTCCTTCAGAAGGCCCACGCCGCCGATGGTCGGGGTCGGCAGGATAGCCTGGCCGTTGGTCTCGTTATAGAGCGAGACGTTGCCCGATACGATCGGGAATTCCAGCACCTTGCAGGCTTCGCCGATACCCTTGATGGCATGGACGAGCTGGCTCATGATCTCCGGCTTTTCGGGATTGCCGAAGTTCAGGTTATCGGTTGCCGCCAGTGGCAGTGCGCCGGTAGCGGTGATGTTGCGCCAGCATTCAGCCACTGCCTGCTTGCCGCCTTCGAAGGCGTCGGCTTCCACGTAACGCGGAGTGACGTCGGAGGAGAAGGCAAGCGCTTTTGTCTCATGGCCCTCGACGCGCACAACGCCTGCGTCGCCGCCCGGCAACTGCAGCGAGTTGCCCTGGATCAGCGTGTCATATTGTTCGTAAACCCAGCGGCGCGATGAATTGTTGGCCGAGCCGACAAGCTTGATGAGCGCATCTGCAATATCGGTTTCCGGAATGTCGTTTTCGGAAAGCGGCGCGGAGACCTTTGCCGGTGTCCAAGGACGGTCATATTCCGGCGCCTGATCGCCCAGTTCCTTGATCGGCAGGTTGGCGACTTCCTCGCCATTGTGCAGAACGCGGAAGCGCAGATCGTCGGTGGTCTTGCCGACGATGGCGAAGTCCAGGCCCCACTTGACGAAGATCGCCTTGGCGACCTCTTCCTTGGAGGGCTCGAGAACCATGAGCATACGCTCCTGGCTTTCGGACAGCATCATTTCGTAGGCGGTCATACGCTCTTCGCGAACCGGAACCTGATCGAGGTTTAGCTCAATGCCGAGATCACCCTTTGCGCCCATTTCTACTGCCGAGCAGGTGAGACCAGCAGCACCCATGTCCTGAATGGCGATGACGGCGCCCGTCTTCATCAGTTCCAGGCAGGCTTCCAGCAGGCACTTCTCGGTGAAGGGATCGCCAACCTGAACAGTCGGACGCTTCTCTTCGATAGACTCGTCGAACTCGGCAGAGGCCATCGTCGCACCACCGACGCCGTCACGACCGGTCTTGGCGCCAAGATAGACGACAGGAAGGCCAACGCCCTTGGCTTCCGACAGGAAGATGGCATCGGACTTCGCCAGACCGGCTGCGAAGGCGTTGACGAGGATGTTGCCGTTGTAACGCTGATCGAACTCCACTTCGCCGCCGACCGTCGGAACGCCGAAGGAGTTACCATAGCCACCAACGCCTGCAACGACGCCTGCCACAAGGTGGCGGGTCTTCGGGTGGTCGGGAGCGCCGAAACGCAGCGCGTTCATCGCGGCAATCGGGCGCGCACCCATGGTGAAGACGTCACGCAGAATGCCGCCGACGCCGGTTGCCGCACCCTGATAAGGCTCGATATAGGAAGGGTGATTGTGGCTCTCCATCTTGAAGACGACGCAGTCGCCATCGTCGATGTCCACCACGCCGGCATTCTCGCCGGGCCCTTGGATGACGCGCGGACCTTTGGTCGGCAACGTCTTCAGCCACTTCTTCGACGACTTGTAGGAGCAGTGCTCGTTCCACATGGCGGAGAAGATGCCAAGTTCGGTAAAGGTCGGCTCGCGTCCGATCAGGTCGAGAATGCGCTGATATTCATCGGGCTTCAGCCCGTGGGATGCAACGAGTTCCGGGGTGATCTGAATATGATTTGGAAGTGTCATAGGTCTCACGGGGTTCGAGCCGGTACGGGAATTTCCGGTTCTTTACCCTAAGACATGCATTCTTGCGATAGGAAAATGCCTCGGCAGGCCTTCAATTCAGCGTCTTCGTCGCCTCTATTCAATGCTGTCATAGCCCGCAGAACCGTTGTCGAGCAGCCTTCTGAGGACGCCGAGCCCGCGTTTTAATTCGTCATGGGTCTTGGGCAGCGAAAAGCTGATCCGGACCCGATGGAAGATCCGGTCGGTTCTGGCTGGCTTGAATTCGTCTTCATCGTCGATCAGGACATTCTCGTTCATCGCCGCATTTCGGAAGGTGCCGGAAAGCCAGGGTTCGGGAAGTTTCACCCAGACGAAAGCGATGCCCGGTGCGCTATTGAAATCCACCCCCTTCAAGGTTTCGCTGACGATGGCTTTTCGCGCCTCGATCTCCTCTATGCACCCCTTTCGGATGTCCTCCGCATCGCCGCTGATCACCAGTCGCGCGGAGAGCTCGGCCATCAGGAAGGGAATGCCACCGGTCAGCATCTTGTGAGCCACGCGAATGCGTGTGACGAAGGCGGGCGGGCAGGCCACCCAGCCGCCACGCAAACCCGCGCTGACCGATTTTGAAAGGCCGTTCACCAGGAACGTTCTGTCCGGCGCAAGTTCGGCGATCAGCGGCAGGGGGTTGCCGGTCATCGCACCGTAGAGATTGTCTTCGACGATCCAGACATTGTGGCGATGGGCGATCTCGACGATTGCCTTGCGGCGCTCAAGCGGGAGTGTTGAGCAGGTTGGATTTTGACCGGCAGGCATCAGAAAAACGATCTTCGGGTGCTGCTGTGCGCAGATCCGTTCGAACTCGTCCGGGATGATGCCATCGGCATCAATATCTACGATTGATATCCGTCGACCGGAAAGCGAAGCGGCGCGGCTGATTTGCGAATAGGTGACGGGTTCGAAGACGATACGGTCCCCAGGCGCGGTCATGGCGGTGATGATGCTCATCACGCCCGCATGGGCGCCAAGCGTTGTGACGACATGTTCCGGCCTGGGAGACCAGCCTTGATGGGAAAGCCACCTTGCCCCCGCTTCCGCCCAGAAGGATGGGAAGGAGCGGGTGTAGTCCATGATCTCGGACGGCTTCTCTCTGACGATCTCGGTCACATGCGATGCAATGACCTCCTGCTGGCCATTATCTGGCGCTGCGGTGCCGTTGAAGGCGATCTGGCCGGGCGCCGCCAATGACATCCTTGTGCCGCCGAAGGGGCTCTCGACCGCCTTCTGTGCCGCCTCTGCAGGCTTGCGGTCATTCACATAGGTTCCGCGACCAACTTCGCCGCTGACGAGGCCACGCTCGTGAATCAGCGAGTAGGCTCGGCTAATGGTGCCGATCGTAACCCCCAGGTCGAAGGCGAGATTTCGTTGCGGCGGCAATTTTGTCCCTGGAGCCAGAACGCCATCTTCAATCGCAGATTCGATATGGTCGGCAAGGCGGACATAGATTGGGCCGGAGCCCTCGGCGAGGTTTGGAAGCCAATTTGTCATGGTGACAATATAAGCATTGTACCCCTATATATGTCAATTGTATTGATTGTCTCGAAGATCAAGCAGAAGGGCAGAACGCCAGGCAGGTACAATCATGCGCAGGATGGAAGAATATCTAGCACTAGCGGAACAGGAGAGCGTTGAGCCGACACCGGCAAGGTTCGTCCGAGATCAGATGACACCCGCCAGGCTTTTTGTGCCGACGGAAACGCAAAGCGTTCTTGCCCGCGTGTTGCAGCGCCTCGCATTCTGGTATGTCAAACGGCAAAGCCGGCTGAGCCTCCACGATCTTTCCCCTGAACAACTCGCAGATATCGGGCTGTCCCGGACGGAAGCCTATGAGGAGACCCGAAAGGCGTTCACATTGAGCTGGACGCGTTTTCTCTGAGGACCTGCTTCTCGATGCGGATATGCATCGAGATGAGAAGCCCGCAGCACCTGTCCCAACCGGTGCAGCGGGCTTTTTGCTATCGAACAAGCTTTTGTTTTGAATAGGTAATCCTTGTTATTCAGAGCGTTGCGACTGCGATGTCATTTTTTTGTCAAATCCTGCATTTTACCGCTTGCGGTATCGAAAACCTCTGACTATAAGGGCGCCACAAACCAAGCGCACGCGCCCTTCGTCTATCGGTTAGGACGTCAGATTTTCATTCTGAAAAGAGGGGTTCGACTCCCCTAGGGCGTGCCACTTGGCTTTGTACTCCCCCTCAAAATTGCCTTTTCCAACATCTATTCCTCGCGTTTCTTGTTGCCTGCACGAGGACGCTAATGACTGCCCGCTTGTTTCTCATCGGCGGATCTTCCCATGCCGGGAAATCGACTCTGGCCGAGGCCGTCGCCAACCATCTCGGTTGTCGTTGCATTTCAACCGACAGTCTGGCGCAGCATCCTGGACGGCCCTGGCGCGATCCGCCTGAGCTACCGCCACCGCATGTCGTTGAACATTATCGCGATCTGGCGCTGGATCAGATGATGCAATCCGTGCTCGCCCATTATCGCTCCATGTGGAGCCCACTCGTGCTGCCACTGATCGAGAGCGGAGAGCGTCTTGTTTTAGAGGGCTCGGCGCTCTTGCCGGAACTCGTTTCACAGTTGGATATGCAGCATGTGCGGGCAATTTGGCTCGTTGCTGCCGAGGGCGTGCTGGAGCGCCGGATCACAGCAGAGAGCAATTACGGTTCGCGCGATCCCCATGCTCGGTTTCTGATCGACAAGTTTGCTCAACGGGCGGTCGCGTTCAATCGCTTCGTCGGCGAGGAGGCATCACGTCTCTCCCTGCAAAAGATTGAGGTGGGTCGCGAGACCTCGGTCAACGAACTGCTCCAGCTTTGCCTGGAAGAACCCAGGTAAGGTTTGCAGTTGACCCTATCCGCCATTGCGTGATGTTTGTGAGCGTCATTCTGGGAGGATTTTTCGTGACATCGAATGTACCGTTTTCGCTTGTGGGAATAGATCACGTCGTGCTGCTGGTCGACGACATGGAAAAGGCGCTCACATTCTACCATGAGGTGCTGGGATGCCGGCCCGGCTATTCCTATCCGGCACTCGGCATGGAGCAGGTTTGGTGCGGCGCGTCGCTGATCGTTTTGTGGGATATCACTCACCCAGGCGGCCAGAAGGCTGCGCCACCGGTGGCCGGTGGACGAAATGTCGATCATATCTGCATTGCGACGGGACCGTTCGAGCACGATGCGTTGCGAGCGCACCTGGAACATCATGGCGTGATCATCGAGCGTGAGGCGATGCATGGCGGTGCACGTGGAATGGGGCATTCCTTTTATATCCGCGATCCTTTCGGTAATTTGTTGGAGGTGAAGGGACCGGCAGAATATCCGGATGGGCGCGCTGTGACCGCCTAATCCTCATCACCATCTTGTTGATGCAACCGCTCTGCAAGCCAAGCGTTTCCGGCAACACCTTTGCGGAGAACCAGCATGAACACACTGCTTCGATGGGCCAGCGCAGGCCTCGTCTCGTGCGCCTTGGGTATTAGCGTCTTTTCCCCAGCGCAGGCCGAGATGGCGAAAGCGCCAGCGGTTGCGCAGACCGACATGTCGCACTACCGCGGGAAGTGGCTCGAAATTGGCAGGACGCCCATGTGGCTGACCGATGGCTGCGTGGCGGGCTATTCGATCTATAAGCCCGGTTCCTCGCCCGGGCAGGTGCTGGTTGAAGATGGATGCCGCGAAGGATCGCCGACCGGAAAGCTCAAGACGGTCGAGGGTATTGGGACTATAACGGACGCGAAAACGACCAAGGCGAAGATGCGGGTTCGCTATCCGCTCTTCATCACCTTCAATTACTGGGTGCTCTACAATTCGCCTGACAAGACGTGGTTTATCAGCGCAACGCCGGACATGGAGAATCTGTGGATTTATTCTCGCTCCGTTCCGTCTAAAGCCAAGCTGGCTGTGATGGTCAGGAAGGCAAAGGAACTCGGCTACGATACCTCGAAGCTCGAGTTTCCCGAGTTTTGATGTCGCGAATTGTGGGGCCGCGTTGCACTGCAGCTTGGGATGATCTAAGGGCCGCTTTCGCGGCCCTTAGACTTTGGCAAATGGATTAGGCCGGGCGCACCAGAATGTGCTTCTTCTTGCCAAGCGAAAGCTTGATGATGCCATCTGCTGTCACTTCGCCCGCGCCGATAAGTTTGCGCTCATCCGAAACGCTCTCGTCGTTGATGCGCACCGCACCACCCTGAACGTGCCGACGGGCTTCGCCGTTGGACGCGGCAAGACCGGCACGCACGATCAGCGAGAGAAGACCGATGCCTGCTTCCAAGTCTGTCTTCGCCACTTCGATCGACGGCAAGTTGTCGGAAAGCGCCCCTTCCTCAAAAGTCTTGCGAGCGGTTTCGGCAGCCTGTTCTGCGTTTTCCCGACCATGAAGCATGGCGGTGATCTCGGTCGCCAAGATCTTCTTGACCTCGTTGATTTCCGAGCCGCCGAGCGCTGAAAGCCGAGCGATCTCGTCCATTGGCAGTGTGGTGTAGAGCTTGAGGAAGCGGGAAACATCCGCATCTTCCGTGTTGCGCCAGTACTGCCAGAAGTCGTAGGCCGACAGCATGTCTGGGTTAAGCCAGACAGCGCCGTTGGCCGACTTGCCCATCTTCGCACCTGAGGATGTGGTCAGAAGTGGCGAGGTCAGCGCGTAAAGCTGCGGCGTTCCCATGCGATGGCCGAGATCGATCCCGTTGATGATGTTGCCCCACTGGTCCGAACCGCCCATCTGCAGCCTGCAGCCGGTGCGCTTGTTCAGCTCTACATAGTCGTAGGCCTGGAGGATCATGTAGTTAAACTCAAGGAACGACAACGACTGCTCGCGGTCTAGGCGTGTCTTGACGCTTTCGAAGGACAACATGCGGTTGACTGAGAAATGCCGACCGACATCGCGCAGGAACTCGAGATAGTTGATGTCACGCAGCCAGTCGGCGTTGTTGATCATCAAGGCTGGCTTATCCGCGCGATCGTAGTCGAGGTAGTTCGAAAACACCCGCTTGATCGAGGCGATGTTGCTCTCGATCGTATCGATGGTCATCAACTGACGCGCTTCGTCCTTGAAAGACGGATCGCCCACCATGCCGGTGCCGCCGCCCATCAGCGAAATTGGCTGATGGCCTGTCTTCTGCATCCAGTGCAGCATCATGATCTGAATGAGGCTACCTGCGTGAAGGCTGGGCGCAGTCGGGTCATAGCCGATATAGGCAGTCACGGTTTCCTTGGCGAACAGTTCGTCGAGACCTGCCTCATCGGAGATCTGGTGAATGAAGCCGCGCTCATCGAGCGTGCGGAGGAAATCGGACTTGAACCTGGACATAACCTTTTTCTTTCTGGGATTAGTCGTGACCTTCACTGCATTTCAGTGAATGGCAGCGGCTTTATCATTGTTTTTTGGAAATTACACCCGTTTCGGCCATGAATGTTCGCTTCGATGGACGCTTACTCGCTACGGGTTGGGCGATAGCGGTACGGCAATGGAAAGGTAGGAAAAATGCGCGAGCAAGTCATACTCGAGACTGAGAGGCTGAAAGTGACAATGTGGGCGCCCGGTGACGTCACGCTTGTCCATCAACTTCATTCAACAATCGAGACGACTCGCTACCTCACGGGATCGGCACCGTGGAGCAACGAGAAATGCGAAGAACGATTGTCGCGCTGGATCGATGATCACCACAGTTATGGCACCACGAAGTACAAGCTCCTGTCACGTGACGAGGGTCGTTTTCTCGGAAGGGCAGGTTTCTCATTCTTTGGAGGCGAGAGACCCAATTTCGAATTGGGCTATTCGCTTTGCCAGACGGAGTGGGGCAGGGGCTATGCGACAGAGATCGGCATGGCATTGCGAAACTGGTTCTTCGACCGAAAGATCGCGGACAAGTTCATCGCCTTCACCCACCCGGACAACATAGCGTCACAGAAAGTGCTGACCAAGATCGGCATGCGACCGTGCCGGTCGATGACCGTCGAGGGGCTCGTGTGTCCGACATTTGAGTATACTGCTGCCATGCATGACCAGATCGCAACGCGATGGAGTTGATGTGAGTCCGGTCCGGACAGAGCATCAGGCTTGAGATTAAGCACTGTTCCAACAAAAAACCGCCGGAGTGACCGGCGGCTCTGAAAGTTCTTTGGATCTTTTAGCGGATGCGCTTGGCCGCGGGCTCCGGCACCAGTTCGCCATTCAGGCGGCGGTCGAGATAGTCGCCGCATTCGCTCATCAACTCGTCCACCTTGCCGCTGAAGAAGTGGTTTGCGCCAGGTACGGTACGGTGGGTGATGAGAATACCCTTCTGGGTCTTCAGCTTTTCCACCAGCCCGTTGACATCCTTTTCAGGTGCAACCTTGTCCGCATCGCCATTGATGATCAGGCCGGATGACGGGCAGGGGGCCAGGAAGGAGAAGTCGTAAGTGTTGGGCTGCGGGGCAATCGACATGAAACCTTCGATTTCCGGACGGCGCATCAGGAGCTGCATGCCGATCCATGAACCGAAGGAGTAGCCGGCGACCCAACAGCTCTTGGAATCAGGATGCAGGCTCTGCACCCAGTCGAGCGCGGACGCAGCGTCCGACAATTCGCCAGCGCCATGATCGAACTCACCCTGGCTGCGGCCGATGGAGCGGAAGTTGAAACGCAACGTCGTAAAACCGCGCTTCTGGAACATGTAGAAGAGCTGGTAGACGATCTGATTGTTCATCGTGCCGCCGAACTGCGGATGCGGATGAAGAATGATGGCGATCGGTGCGCTTTTTTCCTTGGAGGGCTGGTAGCGGCCTTCGAGACGACCTGCGGGGCCGTTGAAAATGACTTCAGGCATAGGTACTCCGGTCGGTTTTTATGTTTCTGACTCTTTCCCCGCGCAAGAAGACTTGACGTGGATGGTCAGCTTTTCTAAAACCTAGTTTAGAACTGTTCGAAACTTGCGTTCCGTGGCGCTGTTGGTGGTGTCATAAGGCAAGGGTGACGGAAATTTCAAGGAAAATGCGCTCTGAGGCGCGAATGATCGGGATAAAGGCACGATTTGCGCCATGGGCACAGCGGAGCGCACATATCTGGACTGGAATGCGACAGCACCTTTGCTGCCGGCCGTCCGTGATGCGCTTGTTTCTGCTCTCGATCTATCCGGCAATCCCTCGTCTGTTCACAAGGAAGGACGTGCTGTTCGCGCGGGCGTTGAGGCTGCGCGTCGGGATGTGGCTGCGCTGGTCGGCGCTGATGCATCGCACGTCGTTTTCACCAGCGGCGCGACGGAAGCTGCAAACCTTGTTCTGTGCCCGCACTTTAAAATGGGCCGTTCACCCTTAAATATAAGCCATCTCTACGTATCCGCGATCGAGCATCCGGCAGTTCGCGAGGGCGGAAGGTTTAGTCGGTCCGCAGTCACGGAAGTTCCGGTGACGGAGCAGGGGCTGCTCGATATCGAAGCATTGGAAAGCCTGCTTTCGCGACACGACCGGGCATCGGGCCTGCCGATGGTGGCGTTGATGCTGGTCAACAATGAGACAGGCATCATACAGCCAGTGAAAGATGCGGCGCGGCTCGTTCATGCTGCCGGTGGCTTGCTCGTGGTCGATGCCGTCCAGGCCGTTGGGCGCATCCCGGTGGAGATCGAAGCGCTAGACGCGGATTTCCTGATCGTGTCGTCACACAAGATTGGTGGCCCGAAAGGTGTTGGCGCCCTGATCTCCCGCGGTAAAGTGATGATGCCTTTGCCGCTGATCCATGGTGGCGGGCAGGAAAAGGGTCATCGTTCGGGCACCGAGAACACGCACGCTATTCTCGGTTTTGGTGTGGCCGCAAAAGAAGCGGCACGAATGCAAAAGGCGGAAAGCCCGCGTTTGGCCTCGTTAAGGAAGCGGCTGGAAGACGGAATGCGCGTCTCCGCGCCGGATGTCATCATCCACGGTGCGGATGTCGCGCGCGTCGGCAACACCACCTTCTTCACGCTTCCCGGCTTGAAGTCGGAAACGGGGCAGATCGCCTTCGATATCGAAGGTGTTGCTCTCTCAGCCGGGTCGGCCTGCTCTTCGGGTAAAGTCGGAGAGAGCCATGTGCTGACGGCGATGGGGCAGGATCCGAAGCTCGGTGCTCTGCGCATTTCACTCGGGCACGCGACAACGGTAGATGATATAGAGAAGGCGGTCCGCGCCTTTAGCAAGATTGCAGGACGGCGCAAGCTTTCCGGTCAGGCAGCCTGAGGGCTGGGATAAATTGCGAAATGTCAAAATTTCGCTTGCGGTGCGGTGGGAAAAACGCCAACCCGCTCTTAAATAAACGCATGAAAGCGCTGGCCTCAGATGGCTCCCGCATTTATGTGAAGCGCGAATGAAGGCGGGGGTTCCGTCTTGATACGTTGACAAGCCACCGGACCTTGTATCCGGCGAGATTGGAGAACGACAATGGCAGCGGTTCAGGAAACAATCGATCAGGTTCGCCAGATCGACGTGGACCAGTATAAATACGGTTTCGAAACCGAGATCGAAGTCGACAAGGCGCCTAAGGGTCTGTCGGAAGAGGTTATCCGGTTCATTTCCGCCAAGAAGCAGGAGCCGGAGTGGCTGCTCCAATGGCGTCTCGACGCTTATCAGCGCTGGTTGACGATGGAAGAGCCCACCTGGGCGCGCGTCAACTATCCGAAGATCGACTTTAACGACCTTTATTACTACGCTGCGCCAAAGAGCACGCCAGGTCCCAAGTCGCTTGAAGATGTCGATCCTGAGCTGCTGAAGGTCTATGAGAAGCTCGGCATTCCGCTGAAGGAACAGGAAATCCTGGCCGGCGTCGAGAACCGTCGCGTGGCCGTGGATGCCGTGTTCGACTCGGTTTCCGTCGTCACGACCTTCAAGGAAGAACTGAAGAAGGCGGGCGTGATCTTCATGTCCATTTCGGAAGCTGTTCGCGAACATCCGGACCTGGTGAAGAAGTATCTGGGCTCCGTCGTTCCGACGACCGACAACTTCTATGCGACGTTGAACTCGGCGGTCTTTACAGACGGTTCATTCGTTTTCATTCCAAAGGGCGTGCGTTGCCCGATGGAGCTTTCCACCTATTTCCGCATCAATGAGAAGAACACGGGCCAGTTCGAGCGCACGCTGATCATTGCGGAAGAAGGCGCCTACGTTTCCTATCTGGAAGGCTGCACCGCACCGCAGCGCGATGAAAACCAGCTTCACGCTGCTGTTGTCGAACTCGTGGCGCTCGACGATGCCGAGATCAAGTACTCCACCGTCCAGAACTGGTATCCGGGCGACAAGGAAGGCAAGGGCGGCATCTACAACTTCGTGACCAAGCGCGGCGATTGCCGCGGTCACCGCTCGAAAATCTCCTGGACGCAGGTTGAAACAGGTTCTGCCATCACGTGGAAGTACCCATCCTGCATTCTGCGCGGTGATGACAGCCGCGGCGAGTTCTACTCGATCGCTGTCTCCAACGGTTACCAGCAGGTCGATTCCGGCACCAAGATGATCCATCTCGGCAAGAACACGTCGAGCCGCATCATTGCCAAGGGCATCGCAGCAGGCTTCTCGGAAAACGTCTATCGCGGTCAGGTCTCGGCCCATCGCAAGGCGACCAATGCGCGCAATTTCACGCAGTGCGACAGCCTTCTGATTGGCGACAAGTGCGGGGCGCATACCGTGCCTTACATCGAAGCAAAGAATGCCTCGGCGCATTTCGAGCATGAAGCAACGACATCCAAGATTTCCGAGGATCAGCTGTTCTACTGCTTGCAGCGTGGCATTCCTGAAGAAGCCGCGATCGCGTTGATCGTCAACGGCTTCGTCAGGGACGTCATTCAGGAACTGCCGATGGAATTTGCTGTCGAAGCGCAGAAGCTGATCGGCATCTCGCTGGAAGGCTCCGTGGGCTAAGGCCTTGCTCCGCGTCATCCTCGGGCTTGGCCCGAGGATCCACTGACGCGGCGTCGCATATCGAATTGATCGGTTGGATCCTCGGGTCAAGCCCGAGGATGACGGATGTGAGAATTGAGAACGGCCTGCACTGGCCAACGAGGCGGTCCTTGAAGCCGCACTACGAACAGGAATTGAAACATGCTTGAAATCATCGACCTGCACGCAAAGATCGCCGATACCGAAACCGAGATCATCAAGGGTCTGAACCTGAAGGTTGCCGCTGGCGAAGTGGCGGCCATCATGGGTCCTAACGGCTCCGGCAAGTCCACGCTGTCCTATATTCTTTCGGGCCGCGAAGATTACGAAGTAACCTCTGGCGATATTCTCTATAATGGCGAGAGCATTCTGGAGCTGGACGCGGCAGAACGTGCTGCCAAGGGCATCTTCCTCGCTTTCCAGTACCCGGTCGAAATTCCAGGCGTTGCGACCATGCAGTTCCTGAAGGTTGCGATGAACGAGCAGCGCAAGGCACGCGGCGAAGCTGAACTTACAACGCCTGACTTCATCAAGAAGGTGAAGGAAGCGGCTGGCGATCTGAAGATCGACATGGACATGCTGAAGCGTCCGCTCAATGTCGGCTTCTCCGGCGGTGAGAAGAAGCGCGCGGAAATCCTGCAGATGGCGCTGCTTGAGCCGAAGCTCTGCGTTCTGGACGAAACGGACTCCGGTCTCGACATTGATGCGCTGAAAATCGTTGCCGATGGCGTCAACGCGTTGAAGTCTCCGGATCGTGCGACCGTCGTCATCACCCACTATCAGCGCCTGCTCGATTACATCGTGCCGGACAGCGTCCATGTTCTTTATAAGGGCAAGATCATCCGTTCGGGCGACAAGGCACTGGCGCTGGAACTGGAAAACAATGGTTACGCCGACATCATCGGTGAAGCGGCCTAATCAGCGGGCCAGGAGACCATGTCCATGAATATTCAAACGACAAACAGGCTGACACCTGCGGAAACCGCACTGGTGGAAGCCTTCACAGCCAAGTTCACCGAGCTTCCCGGCAATGGCGATGTCGTCGCTGCGCGCGACGTGCTGTTCGACGACTTGAAGACCGCCGGTCTTCCGACGCGTCGCATCGAGGCCTGGCACTATACCGATATGAAAACCCTGCTGCGCAGCATCCCCGAGGATGCCTCTGCGCCGGTGATCGAGAAGCGTGATTCAGCCGTTGCCGGATCGCAGGTTGTCTATCTACGCCACGGCAAGTCGGCAGATACCGAGATCGTCGATTTCGAAGTTGTAAGCTTTGCCGAAAGCCTGCTGGATGGCACGGCTGCCGGCTCGCTTGTGGCGGCTGACAAGGACGACATGATCGGCCGCCTGAATGGCAGCTTCGTGCGTGATGGTTACTCGGTAACCGTGCCGGATGAGGCCCAGATCGAGCGTCCGCTTGAGCTTCAGGTGATCCATGGCGCCGGGCAGGTTCACACCCGCTCTCCAGTTCGCTTCGGCAAGGGCTCCAAGGCCACGATCATCGAGCGTCACCTGTCGATTGCTGCGGAAGCAGCACTTGTCACGCATGTCACCGATCTTGAGGTTCAAGACGGAGCGGAAGCCACCTATATCCTTTTGCAGCAGCAGGGTGTGGCCGATACGCATCTGGCTCAATTGCGCATCAAGCTTGGCGCGGACGCCAATCTTCGCCTCTTCATCATCAATGCAGGCGGCAAGCTCGTGCGCCAGGAACTGCGCATCGATGTGGAGGGTGAGGGCACCGATCTCTCCGTGCGTGGCGTCAACCTGCTGGGCGGCGAAACCCATACGGATGTGACGATGGTTCTCGGCCACAACGTGCCGAACACGACCTCGACGGAAATCTTCCGCAACGTCGTCTTCGATCGTGCCAAGGGTATCTTCCAGGGTATGATCCGGGTCGCGCCCGATGCCCAGAAGACAGACGCCAAGATGTCCTGCAACACCCTGCTGATGTCCGACGATGGCGAATTTTCGGCAAAGCCTGAACTTGAAATCTTCGCAGACGACGTTCAGTGCGGCCATGGCGCAACTGTTGCCGATATCAGCGACGAACACCTTTATTACCTGATGGCGCGTGGCGTGCCGCGGGCGAAGGCGCGTGCCATGCTGGTGAACGCATTCGTCGCGGCAATCGTCGAAGAGTTGGAAGACGACAATCTGGTAGAGGCGCTGGAAGGTATCATCTCCAGCTGGCTGGAAGATCATGCCTGATAATAGCGAACGCGCCGTCAGAGCGGCTCCCTACGATGTCGAGGCCGTGCGCAAGGATTTTCCAATCCTTTCGCGTGAGGTCTATGGCAAGCCGCTTGTCTACCTGGACAATGGCGCGTCCGCGCAGAAGCCGCAGGTGGTCATCGATGCGGTGTCGCATGCCTATTCCAACGAATATGCCAATGTGCATCGCGGCCTGCATTTTCTCTCCAATGCGGCAACGGATGCCTATGAAGCATCGCGCGAAAAGGTGCGACGCTTTTTGAATGCCGGCTCGGTGGATGAAATCGTCTTCACCAAGTCTTCTACCGAGGCGATCAACACGGTCGCCTATGGCTACGGCATGCCGAAGATCGGCGAGGGCGATGAGATCGTCCTCTCGATCATGGAGCACCATTCCAATATCGTGCCTTGGCATTTTATCCGCGAGCGGCAGGGTGCCAAGCTCGTCTGGGTGCCGGTGGATGACGAAGGCGCGTTTCATATCGAGGCTTTCGAAAAAAGTCTGACGGAGCGCACCAAGCTCGTCGCCATCACCCATATGTCCAACGCGCTCGGCACCATCGTGCCCGTCAAGGAAATTTGCCGCATTGCCCACGAGCGCGGGATCCCGGTGCTGATCGATGGCAGCCAGGGTGCGGTTCACATGCCGGTCGATGTCCGCGATATCGATTGTGACTGGTACGTGATGACGGGTCACAAGCTCTATGGCCCATCGGGTATCGGCGTTCTCTACGGCAAGGCCGACCGGTTGAAAGAGATGCGTCCCTTCCAGGGCGGCGGGGAAATGATCCTCGACGTCTCTGAGGACGAGATCACCTATAACGAGCCGCCGCATCGTTTCGAGGCGGGCACGCCGCCGATCGTCCAAGCGATCGGTCTCGGCTATGCACTGGACTATATGGATAATCTCGGACGCGCGGCGATCGCTGCACATGAGGCGGATCTTGCCGCCTATGCCACCGAACGTCTGCGAGACATCAACTCTCTGCGCATCATCGGCAATGCGCCGGGGAAGGGTGGCATCTTCTCCTTCGAGCTTGAAGGCATCCATGCCCATGATGTCTCGATGGTCATCGACCGCCGCGGCGTCGCCGTGCGCGCCGGTACACATTGCGCCATGCCGCTCTTGAAACGCTTCGGCGTGACCTCCACATGCCGAGCATCATTCGGGCTTTACAATACCCGCGCGGAAGTGGATGCGCTGGCCGAAGCACTCGATTACGCCCGCAAATTTTTCGCCTGACATCGGAATTGAGGATCAGGACCATGAGCACCGATACGACAGAACAGCTGCAGGATCTGGCACAATCGCCTGCAGAAGAGGCTGTGCAAGCCCCTGCCAAGACCTCCAGCATCGCCCCGGATGAGCTGGCGCGGCTCAGCGACGACGTCGTGGCCGCGCTGAAGACCGTCTACGATCCGGAAATTCCAGCCGATATTTTCGAACTTGGTCTCATCTACAAGATCGACATCGAAGACGACCGGATGGTCAAGATCGTCATGACGCTGACTGCACCCGGTTGCCCCGTTGCCGGAGAAATGCCGGGTTGGGTGGAAAACGCGGTTGGCGCCGTCGAGGGCGTATCCGGCGTGACGGTTGAAATGACCTTCGATCCGCCCTGGACGCCGGATCGCATGTCGGAAGAAGCGCAGGTTGCGGTGGGCTGGTACTGAGCGCGGTCGATTGCACAATCGACAACACTTGATACCGTCGCGACGCAAGACTAGATTTAAGTCCATAAACATCGGGCCTTGAACCCGACTGTCGAAGGAGTGGTGAGCCCATGGGCTTTGCAGTGATGACAATGACGGAGGCTGCGGCCTCTCGCGTCAAGGCGATCGTTGATAATTCGGGCGCTGAGGCCAAGGGCGTGCGGGTCGGGATCAAGAAGGGCGGCTGCGCCGGGATGGAATACACCATCGATCTCGTAACCGAGCCTGATTCCAAGGACGACCTGATCGAGCATGATGGTGCAAAGGTCTGGATTCAGCCATCCGCCGTGCTCTACCTGCTTGGCACGCAGATGGATTTCGAAGTCACCAAGATGCGCTCCGGCTTTACCTTTAACAATCCGAACCAGACATCGGCATGCGGCTGCGGCGAATCCGTCGAACTGAAGGCCGCAGATCTTGCCATGCTCGCCAAGCAGCGTGAGGCCGAGGCAAGCGTCTGAGAAATGCCGGTTGGCATTGCGGTGCTTGTTCCCAAGCACCGCGACACTTCATTTTCCAAAGACGGTACTTAAGCGGATTGCCCCTCTAGCAGGGCTTCCTGTGTGGCAATCTCGGCCATCGTCATTGCGGCTTCTCGCGTCTTTGCAGCCGCGATAAAGCGCCCATTGTGACAGAAGGTTGCGCCTTCAACGCCGCTCGCCTGCTCCAGATCGCCATTGGTCAAGCCAGCCCAGGAGACGGGCAGATCGGCGCGAAGCTCGAAACCTTCTTCCGCGCGGCGGATGCCTGTGACGCACCAGTCCTTGTCGCGAGGATGAACGACGAAGAGCAGATGATCGGCACCGGCCTTGACGATGGCTGGCCTGAAAGGCATTCCGATCGGCAATTCCAAGATGCGTCTTTCGCCGGTGCGCTCTATGGCTTTGAGAACCAGCGTCTCTGCCCGCAGCTTTGCGGCCTTCTTCTCGATGCCGGCTTCGACAAAGGCGCGAGCGATCGCAAGCGCGCTCTGGAAGGCTTCGTCGTCAGCTCCTGGTTCACGGTTGTCGAATGAAGGTTTCAAGGTTTCCAAAAGAGACGGCAAGGTGAGACCGGCAAGCTCGCCGGCAATGGCCGGGCTCAGCGCCCCATTGTCGGTAAGGTCAATCGGTAGCACAAAGCTCTTGTCGAAAGACGCGTGGACGTTTTCGATATCGGCGCCAGCAACGCCAAGCGCGGTGAGATAATCTCGACCGTAATGTTTCCACACAAGGCCAAATGAACTGTAGGGCTGACCATCCTCACGCAGCGGGGCGCCGCGCTGGTGGTGATCGAAGATCTGCGCCTCGGCATCATAGGCCCCGCCAACATCATAGATGACCCGGTCTTGCGCAGGGGTGATCCACTCCGGCGCGCGGCTGCGAACGATCTTGGCCGTCGGATAAAGCCGGGTGAGAATGACGCTGGAGAGCAATTCATCGGCATGGAAGCCGCCGGAATGAGTGACGAGGAATTCCACCGCCATGGCGCAGTAAACCTTTTGCTGAAAGTCAAGTAACCGGGCAGTTACCCGTTATTTCGACCTGCTGCAACTGGCGGCTTATTGAATGGCTGTAATTTCCAACTCTTGCTCGCCCACCGTGACAATATCACCAACGGCCTTGCCGTTGAGAGCGCGAGCGACGGGGGAAACATAGGAAATGGACCCGGCCTTCGGGTCGGCCTCATCTTCGCCGACGATACGGTAGGATTGCACGCGGCCATCTTCACGCGTGAAGGTGACGGTACTTCCGAAGGAGACAACATCGTTTGCCTCGGGTGCGGGCATAACCTGCGCGGTGCGCAGCCGCTCCGCCAGATAGCGGATATCGCGCAGATGTGGCGCGATCTGGCGCCGGCGTTCGTTCACGTCCTCCACCGCATTGGCAATCTCATGCGCGGCGCGGGCAGCTTTCATCTGTTCTTCAAGGAGCTTGAGACCTGCTTCGGTGACGAGGTTGGGATGTTGCGAGACAGGGCGATCCGGCAGCTGGGTTTCCGCTGCAGTTTCCGCACTCTCTTCTTTCACAAACGCAACGCTCACGGTCCAACTCCCTCAACTCTCGCTCGTTTTCATATGGGGAGCGCAGGGCGCTTCAGCAAGTTCGACAGCCTCGTTACTCGTGGCGCAATGCCTCGATAGGGCTGAGGCTTGCGGCACGGCGAGCCGGAAAATAGCCGAACACCACGCCGATAGCGGCCGAGAAGGCGAAGGCGACGGCGATGATCACCGGGCTGGTGACGAAGGGCACGCCAAGGAAGCTGACGACCGCATAGGCCAGGCCAAGGCCTGTCAAAATTCCCGCGGTCCCGCCGAAGGCCGAAAGCATGACGGCCTCGACGAGGAACTGTGTCAGAACCTGCTTTTCCAGAGCGCCGATGGCAAGCCGGATGCCGATCTCGCGCGTTCGTTCCGTCACCGACACCAGCATGATGTTCATGATGCCGATCCCGCCGACCAGAAGACTGACGGCGGCGACAGCGCCGAGCAACCCCGTCAAAAGGGTGGTGGTACCGGTCATGGCAGACGCGATCTGCGCCATGTCGTTGACAGTGAAATCGTCCTGGCGGCCAAGCCCGATGCGCCGGCGCTCGCGCAGCAGATTTTCCAGGTCGGACTGCACTTTTGCAGTCGAGACTCCGTCTTGGGCGGAGACCATGATGGAGGAGATCGTCGTCGTGCCGCCAATGCGACGCTGATGAATTTTCAGCGGCATGATCACGGTGTCATCCTGATCATCGCCGAGACCTGATTGCCCTTTGCGCCCCAGAACAGCGATGACCGGGCAGGAGATGTTGCTCACACGGATCGTCTGTCCCACCGGATCGGACGATCCGAACAGTTCCTGTCGAACGGTTTCACCGATGATGCAGCCGATCTGTCCCCCGCGATCTTCAGCGGGCAGAAACTCGCGGCCTAGCGCTATCGTCCAGTCCTGCGCGATCAGATAGTCGTTGGTTGTGCCGACGACGCTCGTCTGGTGGTTCTTGCCGCCATAAATGACCGTTGCCGCAGATGACCGGTTTAACGGCGCGACAGCCCGCACACCGCTGATCTGGTCGCGGATGGCCTGTACGTCGCTATCAGTAAAGCGTTTGGCATCGACACTGGCGCGACCGGGGCCGAATTGTCCGGGCCTGACAAAAAGCATGTTGGTGCCGAGGCGCGAGAGCTCAGACTTTACCTGCTCCGTCGTGCCATTGCCGATGGTGACCATGGCGATGACCGCTGCCACACCGATAACGACGCCGAGCACGGTGAGGAAGGAGCGCAGCATGTTGCGGCTGATGGCACGCATGGCGAGCCTGACGGTCTCAAAGAACATCGGTGGCCTCCATTCCATGCTTGACGGCGCTGTCCGAACCCAGACGGCCATCGACGAAGCGCAGCAGGCGCTTGGCATGGGCGGCGATATCTTCTTCATGGGTCACCATCACGACGGTGATGCCGCGATCGCGATTGAGCGAGGTGATCAGGTCCATGATCTCGATGCTGGTTTTGGTGTCGAGATTGCCTGTCGGCTCGTCGGCAAGAAGCAAGGCCGGCTTGGTGACGATGGCACGGGCAATTGCCACGCGCTGCTGCTGCCCGCCGGACAGCTCCTGCGTGGTGTGGTGTTCACGCCCCTTCAGCCCGACCTGTGCCAAGGCCTCCATGGCAAGCGCTCGCCGCTCTGCGGATTTCATGCCGCGATAGATCAATGGCAGCTCGACATTCTCGACGGCCGATGTACGCGAAAGCAGGTTGAAGCCCTGAAACACAAAGCCCAGCATGTGGCGGCGAAGCAGCGTCAGGTGCTCATTGTCGAAGCCGCTGGTGGGCACGCCCTGAAACAGATATTCTCCCGATGTGGGCGTATCCAGGCAGCCGATGATGTTCATCGAAGTGGACTTGCCAGAGCCGGATGGTCCCATGATGGCGACGAAGTCGTGTTCATTGATTGACAAGCTGACGCCGTCCAGCGCCCGAATGGCCGCTTCGCCTTTACCATATTGCTTCACGACATCGCGGAATTCGATCAGAGGCGGTGCGCTCATGCTTCCACTCCCGCCTAGCTGCTGCGTTGGGTTGCGTCGGTGATCACCTGGTCGCCGGGCTTCAACTCGTCCGAGGTCACGGCGGTGAACTGGCCGTCGGTGGAGCTCGTCTGGACCGATACACTGACAGGCGTGCCGTTGCGCAGAACCCAAACCTGACGCTTGCCCGCCGCTGCCTGCTCGGCACCGCTGCCGCGCGAGCGGTTCATGCGCGGAGGGCGGAAAAGGCCCATCAGCCCGCCGCCGCGCGAAGCGTTCTCCCGCGGTGGGGTGTAGCGCAAGGCGGCATTAGGAACGAGCAGCGCATCTTTCACATGTTCGACCACGATATTTGCGGTCGCCGTCATGCCGGGGCGCAGCAGGAGTTCTGCATTGTCCACCGTCAGAATACCCTTGTAGGTCACGACGTTGGAGACGGTTTCTGAGGCAAAACGAACGGTTTCGATTTTCGCCGGGAAACGGCGCTCGGGATAGGCATCCACATTGAAGGTGGCCTCCTGACCAGCCTCTACCTTGCCGACATCCGCCTCATCGATCGAGACCTGAAGCTCCATGCGGCGCAGATCCCCGGCGATGGTGAAGAGCACCGGCGCATTCAAGGACGAAGCCACGGTCGCGCCGGGATCGACATCGCGCGTCAGGATCACGCCATCGATGGGAGACACAATCTTCGCCTTGCTGAGATTGACTTCCGCAAGCCGCAGATCCGCCTCGGAGGAAAGCACCGTCGCTTCATTGACCTCCAGCGTTGCCGCAGCCGCATCGCGGTTGAACTGCGCCGCATCGAGATCCTGCTGGCTGGAGACGCGGTTCTGCACCAGCGATCTCAGCCGCTCCAGCGATGTGTTGGCCGAGCCGAGATCGGCTTTCGCTTTTGCGACATTGGCTCTGGCGGAGGCAAGCTTGGCGCGCGCGCTCTGCACATCGGCCTCAAGTTTGTTGGTGTCGAGTTCAGCCAGAATGTCGCCCGCTTTCACCGGACTGTTAAAGGTGACGTTGACCTTGCGGATCGTGCCGGAGAGCTCGCTCGATATATCCACCTGGTCGGTGGGCTGCACCGAACCGGTGGAGGTGACGATCACGGAGAGATCGCCGCGCTTTGCTTCCTGCGTTGTGTAGGTGTAGGCGACCCGAGCACCGGCAAAGGCAAAATAGTAGGTCGCCGCACCAGCAACCATCAGCAGCGCGAGAATGATATAGAGCGAACGCCTGGATTTCTTTCTTCCGGTTTTCGAAGACACCAGAATGTCGCGAAGATCGGGCTTCGCTTCCTGGCTGGTCGTTTTCTCGCTACTGGCGTCCAAGTGGTTCATTCCCATTGTCTGAGAGATTGCAGAAGTTGTGCCTTGATAGGTGGCTATCTGAGGAAGCTACTGCAACTGCTAAAATACGTCTGCTGGATCGCACGGCTGGAAGGGTGGGTGAAGTGAAAACTTCGTAATCTTCCCGCTACGTGCATCCCATCCCACAATCAGGGACGGCTAAGCCGATTGAGAAAAAACAAACGAAAAGGTGATTTTAGCTGTTGCAGGGTCTGCGGTAACCGTGTATCTCCCCGCTCACGACATCGGCGGAGTGTAGCGCAGTCTGGTAGCGCATCTGGTTTGGGACCAGAGGGTCGGGAGTTCGAATCTCTCCACTCCGACCATTCGACAAATCCTTGATTTGTCTGGATTTTATATTTCCCCATTCATCATTGAAATTGCTCTGGTGAGCGTGTGTGAACGTTAAGCGTTTTTCTGCTGCGCTTGCTGTTTCTATGAACGACGTCTCGCAGTGTGATGTCGAGGCGCCGATGGATTGCGTTTTTTAGCTGTCGTCTCAAGCCTTGGTATTGTCGGTCGCCTCTGAAGGCTGTCCTGCAGGAAGATGGATGGACTCCTGCCGCGCACTTTGAAGCCTTAAGCCTCATACCCCGTATTGGAAGTGCACCCAGATCAAAGCGCAGAGCGCGACGCCGCCGATAATAACGGCGAGCAGCTTGCTCTGGCCGGGACGGGGCTTCTTCGGCGGTTGTGGCTTGCGAAACTTGATGACGTTATCGCTCATGATGCGTGTCTCCTCTTAGGTGTCGCGATAGAATATGCTTCGCGCGTCCCATTCAAGCGTGGCTTTCGCTTTTTCTGTTGGTGAAGGCTCTTATGTTTCGGAGCGCGCCGGCCTCTTTACGGAGGTATAACGGCCGCTCTATCCTCTTTAATTGAGGCGTCGTGCTTTCTGAAATTCGGTTAGGATTTTCAGGCCGATGCTGTAGCATCTACAAAGCAAGCGGCTTGACTTCGCGCGGGAGTCAGTCCAAGTGAAATTCTGATGCCGACCGTAATAAAATGGTTACGGGAAGCCGCGTAGAAAGAGCGTCATCGCGCTTGATCGCAAGACTGGAGCAGTTGAAATGTCTGCAAAAATTTATCGTCCGGCAAAGACCGCCATGCAGTCCGGCAAGGCCAAGACGAATATCTGGGTGCTGGAATTCGACGCTGAGGTTCCGCGAAAGATCGATCCGATCATGGGCTACACGTCCTCATCGGACATGAAGCAGCAGGTCAAGCTCAATTTCGACACACAGGAACAGGCCGAAGCCTACGCACAGCGCAAGGGCATCGAGTATCGCGTGATCCAGCCAAAGGAAGCAGAGCGCCAGACGGTTTCCTACACGGACAACTTCCGCTACACGCGCACGCAGCCCTGGACACACTAACCGTTTTCGGCGCCTCCACGGCGCCGCGAGTGGCCCCTTAGCTCAACTGGATAGAGCAACTGCCTTCTAAGCAGTAGGTCGCAGGTTCGAGTCCTGCAGGGGTCGCCAAAAGAATCCAATCTTAGACTCAACTTTTTCTTAAGCCCTTGAAATGGGTCTCGAGCTTTTGATGCCGTGGAAGAGGCTGAGCGGTAGTAGATTGCCCTTGAGATACAACTTTTGAGGCAGCCAGTTTTGATTGTTTCGCAAGCTCCGTACCGAGAGGTTCTGAGTGATAAGCGGCCAGTATCTCCGGCATTGGGTTGGCGTCCGTCGATCCGCCACCGTAGCATCGGGCCGAAGAGCAAGTGCCCTATTGAAATGGAAGATTTGCAATTGGTCGGAAGCTTCCAAGCGAGTTATCGACTGCAAGCTATATGACGTGATACTGATCTGGTCGAAAGAGGGTTTTAGTATGAAGACATTTGATGCGCGCGCTTACAGCATTGCCGATTTTCTCGAGTGGAGCAATAATGGGCTGCTCGACCTATCGCCAAAGTTTCAACGCCGAGGAGTTTGGACGCGAGCGGCGAAGTCTTATCTGATCGATACGATTATCCGAGGCAAGCCTATGCCTAAGGTTCTTTTAACGCAGGAGCTGCTGGATAAGAAAAACGTCAGGACGGTCATAGACGGGCAGCAGAGAATCCGTACAATCATTGAATTCGTTGCCGGTGGATTTACCGTTTTAAAGGCGCACAATGCTCAGTTCGCAGGCGTGCATTTCGCTGACTTGGATGAAGATATTAAGACGACTATATTGCAATATGAGGTCGGTGTCGATCTTCTATACAATGTTAGTCTTTCCGAGATGCTCGATATATTTGCTCGCATCAATACATATTCTGTGACTCTGAATCGTCAGGAACAACTTAACGCGAAGTATCTAGGCGTCTTCAAAATTAGCGCTTACGAACTGGGTCATGCATATATCAGTTACATTCTCGACGGCGGAATCCTTACCGAGAAGCAAATCAGTCGCATGGGTGAGGCCCAATTGGCCTCAGATCTTCTGGTGGCGATGGTGGATGGCGTACAAACCATAAAGAACATCGAGCGTCTTTACAAAAAGTTCGAGAGCTTTGAAGTTGCTCCCGCTCAGGTTGAGGAAGGCGTGGTCCGCTATCATAAAGCCATGAAGTTTGTAGGCGCCCTTTATAAGGCTGAAGAGCTTGCGTCTACAAACTGGTCTAGGCCACATTGGTTTTACACGTTGTTTACGTGCGTTGCGCATGCCCTTGAGCCAATTAAGGGGCTGGAAGCCTGTCCGAGACCGAAACTTTCTGCCCAAACGGTTCTGCAGTGGCGATCCAGTCTCGATGAACTAAGTGCACTTTACACGGAGTATACCGAAGACGAAGACGCGGAGGTCCCTAACCCGTGGCTGAGGTTCATTAATTATGCCCAGCGTCGGACGACGGATACTGAGGCCCGCGTAGAAAGAGCGCGGTTCGTACTTTCGAAGATCGAAGATGACACCTGAAGAGCTGGCAGATTATCGACAGAACATTTCTGAAAAGCACCTCGTCCTTGTCGGGTTTGCCGATGATCTGCCTGTTGCTGGAGACGACGTTGAATCTGAGGATCATCATGCGGATTCAGTTGCAGAGGCGATTTTTCTGCGTGGCTTTACGACTTACGAGTCACATATCGAAAAGCTTTTTTTCCATTACGTGACTGGTGGCCTCTCTGCTAACGGAGTCGCGGCGGCAAGCCATCTTAAACCGAGTAATGAGGAAATTGCCCGTAAAATCGTGAAGGCGGGCTTCAAGTTCTTGAGTTGGGCTAAGCCTAGCAACACCAGCCTAACTGCGCAGCTTTATCTTGAGAATGGTTGGCCACTTGTCGACATGATGGCTACTAAGACGCAGGAGCTATCTGACTGTGAGCGTATTCGAAATAGGATAGCCCATCTTTCAACTGAATCTGCCACAGATTTTGGCGTCGTGCAGCGGAATCTGCTGGCAACTGAGCGTCTTTTCTCTATCACGCCAGGACAATTGCTTAGGATCAGGCACCGCCGACACAGAATGTCCAATTTGAAACGTTATCTGAATGTTATGTACGAGACGATTGACTCCATAATCGATCCTCCGCCTTGACCCTTTTATCCACTTCTTCGATCGATTAAAGAATCGAGTTCGAACCACGTTGACGTGGAAACGATAGTAAGGAGATGATTAACAATCCGTCCGGCCGAGATTTACCTATGTTTTCGGTTCGCTCGGACAGCATGATTTTGGTGTCCACGAGAGGATTCGAACCTCCGACCCCAGGATTCATACCACTTCGGCTTTCGCCGCCGTCCCGCCGTTAGGTGGGCGCGTTCGTGGTCTGGACTGTCCCTTCACCATGGGCGTAAACGCCTTTAGGTGCTGCCCATCCAGTCTCTACACCTTCAACGGATTTCTCCGAAGCTTGGCTCGGGATTGGCATGCTGGAAGCCCAGCGAAGCGTTCCCCGACTTTGAGCAGATCGATCGCGTCGTTTCCGGGCGCGACCCCCAATTTCACTTAGGAATCCTGTGCTCTATCCTGCTGAGCTACGTGGACACACAGTGGCGCTTTTAAACCACTGGTCTTTCGGGATCAACCGCGTTCTGAGGCACATTTGTGATGTGCCCAGAAATTTTGAGATATCACCCCTGCAGCCGCTGTTCCGCAAGCTTCACCCAGTAGGAGATGCCATAGGCAAGTGCCTCGTCGTTGAAGTCGTAGCTTGGGTTATGCAGTCCTGCGGTGTCGCCATTGCCGATGAAGATGAAGGCGCCGGGGCGTTCCTTCAGCATGTAGGAGAAATCCTCGCCCGCCATGGAAGGATCGACATCGGCATCGACATTATTGGCGCCGACCACGTCGCGGGCAACTTCCGCTGCATAGTCGGTTTCTGCCGGATGGTTGACGGTTACAGGACAGTAGCGGTGATACTCCGCTTCCGCTTCCGCGCCGTTGGCAAGAGCGATGCCTTCGGCAATCTGGCGGATCCGCGCTTCCGCCATATCGCGCACGTCTTCATCGAGTGTCCGCACCGTGCCGGCGATCAGCGCCTCGTTGGGAATGATGTTGTGGCTGGTGCCGGCCTGGAAGCGCGTGACCGAAACGACGATCGAGCGCAGGGGATCGGCATTGCGGGAGGCGATCAATTGTAGATTGGTGACGATCTGCGCGCCGATGGCGATCGGATCTGCGGTCCGGTGTGGCTGAGCGGCATGGCCACCACGGCCTTTGACGGTGATGGTGAACTTGTCTGGCGCGGCCATGATGCCGCCCTTGCGAATGGCGAACTGGCCAAGCGGAATGCCCGGCATGTTGTGCATGCCATAGACCTCGTCCACCCCGAAACGATCCATCAACCGGTCTTCCACCATGGCGAGCGCGCCAGCACCTCCTTCTTCGGCAGGCTGGAAGATGACAACCACCGAGCCGTCGAAGTTGCGGGTCTCGCAAAGATATTTGGCGGCACCCAGCAGCATGGCCATATGTCCATCATGGCCGCAGGCGTGCATGTTGCCGGGCGTGAGAGAGGCCCAGGGCTTCCCGGTTTCCTCAAGGATCGGCAGGGCATCCATATCGGAGCGGAGGCCGATCGTTCGGCCGTTCTTGCTGCGGCCGTGGATGACGCCGACAACGCCGGTGCGGCCGATGCCATTGACGATTTCATCAACGCCAAAGGCGGTCAGCTTTTCGGTGACGAAGCGCGCGGTCTCCTCCACATCATAGAGAATTTCCGGGTTCTGATGAAGATGGCGGCGCCATTGCGTCGCTTCTTCCTGCAACTCGGCGGCTCTATTCAAGATGGGCATTCTCTTGGGTCCTGACTTTAGAAAAACGGCATGCGTGAATCGTGCTTCGGCTTGCCCAGATATTGCGCCGCATAATTGACGCAATCAATCTAGTTGCAAGATACTTATTTTACAACATTCGCAAACCCACACTAAATGCTTGCGCCCGTTGCTTTTTCTTTTCTTTGATAGCCTGAAAAGATTTGCTCGGCAAAGCAATCTTTGCTCGCCCTGATAAACCAATGGCTTTAACTCTGAGTTGTAGATACAACTTATAGGAGTTAAGCAGATGCAGTTTAAGGTTTGGGGAAAGATCGATGGCAAGCGTTTCGAACAGGTGTTCGCTGATGTGGCAGAATGGCGCGCAGAGCGCAAACTGATCGAACGGGTTGCAGCGGTTGTGGTGATGGGAATGGCAAGCGTTGAGGTGGCAGCATGAGCCAACTGCTTCCAGATGAATTCCGCGCTAAACTTCTTCAAAACAACAAGGAAGCCCGCGATACCGACTTAGTACCAGTCGTGAAATGGTTCACGCCGTGGGGTGCAGCAACGTGGCTGATTACGGAGATGGAGCAGGACGGTGATACCTGCTTTGGCCTTTGTGATCTTGGAGTTGGTGAACCCGAACTTGGTTATGTCAGCGTGACGGAATTGATGAGCGTGAAAGGCCCGCATGGTCTGCTGGTCGAACGTGATGAGCATTTCCGACCGACGAAGCCGCTATCCGCTTACACTGCCGCCGCACGTCGGGAACGCAAGATTATTGAGATCGATTGACATGGAAAAGCCCGGCACTGACCGGGCTTCTTTGTGACTGATTAGTAATTGGCGATTTTGCGCTCTTTGAACCGCTCAATGTCCGGGTATTCGGTGTCTGTGATGTAGCGGCTGATCTTTCCCATGAGGAACCAAGCGCGGATCAAAACGATCACGAACAAGCTGATTACAACGTATTGCCAAGTTTCCATCTGCAAGCCTCCAGTAAAAAGCCAGCGCTATTGCCGTTGATGTCAAAGGGCAAGAAAAACCCTCTCGACCTATGGCTAGTCGAGAGGGTTACAGGAGGAACAGAAAAATTTATGAGCAAGTCTTCTGCCGTTTATTTATCTCCAGGGCCACTTTTCTTGAGACAACCGGGACTGTAAGCGTCGTTCCTGGGCTGTGGTTGCCCTTGTCGTGAAGAGCGGAGAAGAGTTTGAACGAGGTGCTGAAATTCATAGTGTCGCCCGCCGTTACGCTCTTCATCGTCTTCCTTGCTGCAAGCCCTTTCGCTTTTGCCGTTTATTGCCTGATGGTATTCGTGAAATGGCTAGTAGGCCCGCTAGGGGCGATTGTTCTCTACTGCGCCGAAGTCGTTGCCTTGGTGCTGTGGACCGCTTGGTACGAGGCTAAAGTCACCGAGGCTATCAACTCCGATGCCATCGAGGGGCCGGTGGCTTTTGGGGCTGCTATGGAGGCGGGGTTATTGATGTTATTCGCGGCTGCGATGGTGATATTGAACGCCTTCGGTCTTTGGCGCATCATCTACCGGCCCAGGAAATGACTACGGAGAGAACGTCTTGTTCTCTCCGCTGAGCAGCCAAACGGTTGTTTTTATTTTTCTTATCCGTCCGCTGTATTTATCGATGGGACCGCCTTCGAAGTGATTACCACCAGTTTTTACGTTCGCAGTATTTCTTGCCTACGTGCTTCGCGTATGGGGCTTTCGGCTTGGGTGCAGCTTGCAGCGCTACTGGTTGCGGTTGCTGCTGGACCGGGACGAACACGGTCTTACCGTTGATGATGATTGGTTCGTAAGCGCTCATGCTGCACCTCCATGAGTTAGTTTCCAAAGAATCGCTGCATTGCGATCATCAAAAGCAGCGGTGACTTCTATGACATCGTGGTCGATATCAAATTTGATATCGACCAAGCGGGGTTGCTCTCCGTGGCCATCGAATGTTTTGAAACGTTCAAGTAACTGATGCCTAATCTGTCGACCTACTTCTATCGCTCGATCCGCGCTATTCGATGGAAACAACCGCTTAGCGACCTGGAACTCTGGCATGAAAGGTATTTTGGTACTTACTCTGTTGGGAAAAGGTGTCATGTTGCACCTCCATGGGCGAGTTTGAACAGCATCGCGTCGCTCTTGCTTCGGAACGCAAACACCCATTGGTCCATGTCACGGTCGTAGGCGAGCGGTTCGAGAAACGTCGCGTATTCCTTAGCCTGTATGAGCCACGCCGAAGCGTCTTGGTCGAACTCTTGTTGTGTTAAGCGCTGGACCGCATCAATCCGTACCTCCACATAACGACGAGTGAAGATCAGAAGATGTTTTGCCCACACTTTGCGTGGTTCGGGATATCTCACGTACAACTTAGATACGTGTAGGGTCAGATTGGAGTAATTTCCACCATTGAGGATGTTCAGGAAATTACCCAAGGCAGCCAACGGCGCATTTTGGGCCGCATCGTATTTTGCAATAGCGTGGTTCAAGTCGCTGGGCGATTGCTGACGATTGTTCATCAAAGCACCTGCCCATTCTCATCAACAAAGTCCAAGGAGCCACAGCCACGGAGTTTGAAGCCGCTGCTGGATAGCAGGTCGATGGGTTTGACCAACTGACGCGCTTGTGCCTCGCTAATGTCGTTCCGATTGTTGATCTTGTCCTTGTAAAGTTCCGTGACGAATTCGTACGCGGATAACGCTTGCGTACTTTTCGAAAGAGCGATTGCGCGCCTATTTCTGTTTTACGCTGCCATCTGCGTTCTTGACCGGCTTACCAGTGGTGGAGTTCGTCACGTCGCGCCACGTATCGTCGATGATGCTCATCATAGGTAGGTAAACGTTCGGATTCTTACCCTTCCACTTCTCATCGTCCAGATTTACCGGCTCGATGCCATGCTTGACGAATTCGGCATCAATTGCGGAAGTGACCTGCTCGATATTGAGGTAGGCTTCGCCCATTTCAACAAACGAAGCGACCATCTTGGCCATAGATTTGCGGCTACGGGCCTCGGCGGCGTTCATCGCGACGATGGCTTCTTTTGCCTGTTGCAAAAGCGAATTTGCATTCGCAATTACGAGATGGGTGGTGTTGGTGGTTTCTTTAACAGTAGTCATTGCGCGCTCCTTTGCTTCGCTGAACAAGCGGCCCAATAGGCAATATGCCTACGCCGCTTCCCGCTGATCGGGGCTGTCACAAGTGACGAGTGATCAATGGGGGCTTAGACCGGAGCGTATTTCCCTCGTTTCACAACGAGTTCGACCATATCCACTCGGCGGCAACCGTGCCGTTGTGAGCGGCAATGTCACATATGGTGAAAGGCGAAGGAATTGGTGTATTTCCCTTGCGCGCAAAAACATAGATATCAAAAAGCAGTCTATTTGATTTCTCAGCCAGACAAGCCCGGTTTATCATATTGCTTTCATCCGTCAAGTATAAAAATGGAAAAAGTGATCTATTACAATATATTAACCTCACTCGCGAGTGAAGTGTCAATATTTTTTCAAATTGATTAATGTATTATCCCAAATTTTATTAGTTTGCACTTGGGGATACCTTCACTTTGAGTGAAGATGAGATACTTCACTCAAAGTGAAGGTATGCAGCTACGTTTGCTGCGACGCTTTTTGAGATTACTTGGCGAACGTCGCTCACTAGTTCACTCTGTAAAACCCGTTCGAGAGAAATGGCGTTTTCGATGATGGATGGTCAAACCGCGGGAGTTTCAGCGTCGTCGGCTTAAATAGTCGATGTTGAACAAGGCTTCCATCGATCTCATCAAGTCCTTTGAAGGACTTAAACTTACCGCATACCTTTGCCCCGCCAACGTGCCGACGATTGGCTATGGCACCACAAAGGGGCTGACACGCGCCGATGTAGGCAAGAAAACGATCACCGAGGCAGAAGCAACACGTTTGCTGCTCGAAGACGTGGCCCGTTTCGAGAAGGCCGTAGACAAATTGGTGAAGGTCAAATTGACCGAGAACCAACGCGGCGCATTGGTCAGTTTCACCTACAACCTGGGCGAAGGCAATTTCGGTTCATCCACGCTGCTCAAGAAGGTGAACGCTGGCGATTTCAAAGCAGCACAGGCCGAGTTCGCAAGATGGGACAAGGCCGGGGGCAGAGTGCTTGCCGGTCTGACGCGTCGTCGTGCAGCCGAAACAAAGTTGTTCGCCACGCCATGAGGAACAGGTTCGAACAAAGGGTAGCAAAGTCGCTTGGTCCCGAATACGCTTATGAGGCGATGCGGCTCACATACACGGTCCAAAAGAAGTATCTGCCCGACTTCATCGACGTGGACGGCAAGAAGATCGTGGAAGCAAAAGGTTGTTTCACGGCAGAGGACAGAGCCAAGCACAAGGCGATCAAATCCCAACACCCGGATTGGGACGTAACCATCATTTTTCAGAATGCGCAGAAGACGATCTCCAAGGACAGCAAGACCACCTACGCGGATTGGTGCGAAGCAAACGGCATCAAGTGGCGGCAGGGCTGATGCACCTTCAAACAGAGATATATTAGCACCTTGTGGACTGAGAATGGTGCCGCTATGTTGCCACAATTCGAATCCTGGGAATTCAAAATGAAGACGGTTTTCTCTGCTGCGCTTATCTCCTTTGCACTCGTTACTCCATCATTTGCAGCCGGGCCTTTTGGTTTTGAACAAGGGGCGTCACCAGCCGACTATGGCTGCGTCAAATCCAAGACAGAAGGGGTCTATTTTTGCGAAGCCCCGAAGCCTCACCCGGCATTCGAAAAGTACGCGGTTCAAGCTGAAGAGGGTGTTGGTATCTGCTGGGTAAAGGGGATTGGTTTGACCATTCCCACATCAGGCAGCGGAGTTGCACTGAAAAGTGAAGCCGAGGAAATTGCTTCTCAGATAGCTACGACGTACGGAAGTCATACTGACTCATCTGATAGAGTGACGCTTGGCAGCATTTGGGATGCGTATGAAGACTGGACGATGGCTAGTCTTAAGCAGGAACTACTCTACTATTTTCAGTGGAATTTGGACGGGCCAAAGCGAATTAATAACGTGGCCACGATCTTCGTGTCTGCCAAAGCGTCCAGTAAAAATGAGGGTTATCCTATAGCGGAGTTCGCTTTCACCAATGAAGCGAAGTGCGAAGCGGCTAAGAAAAAAAGGGAAGCCGGTTCATTCTAGGGACGGCTTCAACAAGCGCAATCTGTTATCCGGCAGTATTTCGATAACCTGATCTTTTTGTAGCGAGAGCAGCGCATTCACTAGTTCTTCGCGCCCGAAGCCATTCAGCATCAATTCTGACAAACCTAACGCGGCAACGCGCTTCAACTGACGACTGCTTAGCACTTGAATAATGCTGGATTTCACCTCTGGACGTCGTGTCATGCTGCCCCTCAGAACTGATTTATTTACTCTCATAGGTAGCAGATAAATCGAGAAGCATCCACAGATTTAGTTCGGCAGATAACTTTGATCCGCGGTTCATGGTCTTCGTCGTGTGGGATCGGCAGTCACGACGCGTCTTTTGAAACACTGTTACGAGTGTTGAAGGAGATTTCAGCCAGCGTGCCGAGCGCGAACGAGAACAGCAGCATGTTGGAGCCGCGATCAAAATGCTTGGCGCTGCTCACACCGGCGGCAACTTGCTGCTGCATGTCCATATGCACGTATTGGAAGCCAAGGTAGATTTGCCCGACCGCCCCAAGCAGGCCGAGAACTGCGATAACCATCGCGCATTTCGTAAAGAACATTTTCAATCCCCCAGATCGATACGATGAGTCTACGATGGAACACGTCTGACGTGAATGCCTAATCCGACTTCAATCTCCGCTTTTCACTGGAAATGTATCTTTGGCCGTCATTTCAGCAAGGAAGCCCCCGGTGCCAGAAAACGGATCAACACGGCTAGTCCCGCGATGGCTTCGTCACCCTTTGCAGCAAAGATAGCCAGAGACATCACCCACACGATCATGCGATCAGACAGTTCAAGTCTGAACCCTCTTCCCTTTGAGTAAATCCATTTCATTGGGGGCCTCGATTTTCTTGCCGTTGGGGCGAATATGGTCCTCGAATGGTTGTTCTGTACACCCCAAGGATACTAGGGCTAGTATAGTTAACGCGCATTAACAGTTTCTTGTCGCCAGACCCCCGGAGCGCCGCTCTAAGACGCCTCATGCCGCTCGATCCCATTAAATAGTTGAGCAGAACTCGCAGGATCGATGGGTTCACAACAGGCAGACCCATCATGTTTGAAAGCTTCGCAGCGCTCCTTACCGCAATCGGTATCAACCCCGCCCACTTCTTCGCTGGCCTTGCCGGTGCAATCGTTCGCATTGCCATCCAGGGCAAGAAACTAACCCTAGACATCATGACTGGTGCGTTCGCGGGATCACTATGCGCGGTCTATTTGGCCCCGCTTGTCGCACGTTGGATGCACCTGGACCCAATTGACGCGGCGGCGAATGGCGGGCTTGCATTTGTACTTGGGATGGTCGGGCTTTCGATTGCTGAGGGTCTAGTTAGGGCTGTGCAGCGATGGGCGCTCAATCCTAAAATCCCTCGGGTTGGTGTTCTTGCAGATGCCCGCTAAGCGCTGGATATGTCCGAGCAGAAGGACGAGAAATCCGACAAGGACGAATAAATACCTCACACAAGCAGTGAGGAAAAACATGCCATATACCATGTTTGTCGAAGTTGATCTCTACCGGGGCGATGACGCTCAACGTGAACGGGCTGGGCGCTAAGTCGATCCTGCAACAGGATGGAGCAGCCCTAAAGGCGGGACAGGTCGTCGCAGGAACGGCGACCGCAGTTATCTACGATGGCACGAACTTCCGTCTTGAGAACTACATCAGCAATCCGAAATTCTCAGGAACACTTACGGTAGACGCATTGTCGACCACAGGGACAATGTCTGCCGGGGATACTTCAGTTCTCAGCCTTACCTCAAGTGGGAGTATTACGTCTCCCTTGGTCACCGTGAGTGGTGCGGCAGGAACAGATCGCCTTGTTGGTTGGAAAACGGCGGATAAGCAGCGCTGGGCCGTTTTTGCGAATGCCAGTGCCGAGAGCGGCGCAAATGCCGGGTCGGACTTCGCTGTCGCTCGGTTATGCCGACAACGGCGATTACATCGATGCGCCGTTGAGCATCAATCGCAAAGAAGGGACGGTGTATGTCCAGAAAGACCTCGTAACCAAAGGCCGCGTCTACGTTGGTTCCGCTGGATCGTTTTTGGAGACCGATGGCAATGTCGCGTTTACAGGTGGGACCGCCTCGCTTTTCGGACCTAATCTCGGACACGCACTTGACCAACGTCTGTTGAAAAGCGGTGGCACTATGACTGGTACGCTCGGCCTACCGTCGGTGAGCGATAGTTCCTTCAGACAAGGCAATGCAGATGCTGCCAGTTACACGAGCCACAACCTAGTGATGAAGGGTTGGTGGGGAATGGGGATGGCGACATACGACAATTCCGTCAATGGCTACTACGATTTCCGCCTTGGCAAATGGGACACTAAGGGCGGCACATTCAAAAATGGCACTGAGTACGTTTCCCCAAACGGTCAGATGCACAACATCAGCATCAATCTAAGCGCGGGACAACTTCGAGACGCTGGCTCGCCGACCGGTCGAGCGATGACGTTCAATTGGAACGGTCAATCCGGTACGCCGGACTGGCTATGGGGCGGTTATGACGGCACGAACATGTACGTTTTCAGCCCGAGCAACATCTCGGTTAAGAACGCTGCGCAGTTGGGTGGTCTTCCCGCATCGGCGTACAAACAGAACAGTATTTTCCAAAGTGGAAACCAAGACTACGTTACCAACAGCGTTAGATCGGTCGACCACGGCCTTGGAACAAAGCCGAACTTCTACGCAGCAGAACTTGTGTGCACAGTCGCTAATAATGGATGGGCGGTTGGAGACACGATTGACCTCGCCTCCGCCGCGCAGCCTTGGTCGGGACAGGGGCACTTCGGCCTTCTATATTGGGCGACTCCAATCACTATCAATTGGAAAGTTGCCGTGAACGGCATCCTAATCTTAGACAAGAACGGTGGCGGTAATGTCGTCGCTCCTTCTGCAAATTGGGCTTTGCGTTTCCGGGCAGGGTTCTAAGTGTTTGGACAAGCAGCCCTAAGAATTCAGGGGGATTTTGCCCCCTTAGATTTTCCGGGGGGCAGGGGAGTTTTTATCGTTCATGACCGCATCGACAATTTGCCTGCGCTCGACGACATCATCAAAGTGATCTTTGCCGCTGATGTTGATGAACGGCTCCAAACTCGGCCCTCGCGGCCTAATCTCAATAGCGTTTTCGAAATCCGGCCTGCCCTCGAGACCATGTTCGGCGAACATTACGGGTCGGCCAACTTTGTTGATTTGCGCGGACATGTCGTACTGGTCAATCACATTTCCCTTACGATCAAACATGTACCCACGTAAGCCGCCCGCGACACCAACCATTACCGTTTTCTGTTCAAAGTTGATGGACATCGTGGAGATGAACCGCTTCAGCAGTCGAGCAACCCTGGCGCGGCTTTCATAGACGAGGTCAGCGTCAGCAGAAGACCATTTCTTGCGTTCCGCATTCATGCGCTCCACAGCAGTTGACATCTCCTTTTGACGACCATCCAGAGCTGCAAGGTCTTCATTCAACTCACGCAATCGGGCAGTCGCTTGTTCTCTCTCCTGTCGAACCGGCTTGAGGCGTGCCATGACATTTTTCCGGTCTTCATCGTCATCGGCCATTTCGATGAATGCCATGAGGTTGTCGTACTGGCGCGATGCCTTTTTCGCGCTCTGCTCGGTCAGAGCGATATCCCGCAGTATCTGCTCGCGGTTCTGGTCTTGAGCACCACCGCGATCGATGTCGGGGTCGAGGATTGTCAGGTGCTCGAATATTGCTTCCTCTAACATATCGTACCGATACAGGCCGCTTGATTTCTCGCACGTTCCAGTTCGCGAAAAGTTGTCGCAATAGAGGTAGAAGTGTTTGCCACCGGTGCGCAGTCGAAGAGAACTCCCGCAGTGCTGGCAAGTGATCTGCCCCGAAAAGAGATTGGTTATCCGGTTGCCTTTGTGTCGCCCTCGACCAAAAGAAATGCGGAGACCGCGCTGCACTCGCCAAAACAGTTCTTCACTTACCGCAGCAGGGTAATAGTTTTTGATCGGTTCACCGAAAGGCCGTCTTTCACCCTCCACAACGTGCGTTGGCTGGTAAGTCCCGATGCAGGCTTCGTCACAGATGATCCGCCCGACGTTTGCTTGATACCACTGGCCTTTGCCGCGAAAGGTCGGAATGCCTTCGCGATTTAGAAGTTTTGCAATTGTTACCTGTCCAATGCCGCTTTCAGAAAGTTGAAAAATACGCTCTACGGCCACGGAGTGGGAGTTTAGCCTGAACTCCCATTTTTCGTGACCAACCTTGACTGGATCAATCCAGCCGTGAGCCATTGGGTGAAAACGACCAATTCCCTTCGCGGCATTGTTACGTCGATTTTCGGCCACAGCCTTCAACCGCTTGCTCTTCGTTTCACTTTCCTCATGAGCGCGTGCCATGACGGTCAGCGAGATGATCAATTGGGTGAAATTGGCGTCAACCGTAGCCTTCGAGTACACTTGGTTGTCGTTGAGGGTGACAATGACGATACCGCCGTTGATCAGTTCCATGAACGGGACCAACGCGGTTCTAACCTGTTGACGACTTAGGCGGTCAAGGCTTTCAACGAGCAGGTAACTACGCGGCTTTATGCGGCCCTCCTTCGCTGCCGCAAGAAACTGACCGAATTGCCCCTCGGTTAGGTTCGCACCGGTCCAGGCACTTACGCCCTTGTCAGCAAAGGTTGTTTCCTCATCAAGCTTGAGATTGTGCCGATCTGCGTACTGCCGGGAAAGGTCAAGTTGCCGTCTAAGGCTGTCACCCTTGATCTGGCGTTTCGAACTCATTCGAATGTACGAGTACGCCACCGGCCTCGCATCAAAATCTGTCATTCCCAAACCTTTCCTCTTGCACGGCACTACGCGCTGAGGCTTATGTTTCCTATGCGGCAATCTTACAGCGCAAAGCGTTTAGGAATGTTGTAAAACTAGCAATGCTTTATGCCATTGCTAGGCCATATATGGTGACTAATGCCAATCCCGCAAAGAAGACGGGAATTTGAGGACAGGCCTTGCAAGACGATCGCAGAACACGCCGCGCCGCTGGACGACTTTCGAAAACTGTTGCCGCTGTGGCCGCCAGCATAATGGCGCTGACATCGGTTGCTGCGGCCAATCCCAAGATGGTGGTCGATGTCAAGACAGGCAGGGTGATCGCGCATCAGGAGGCCTTCCGCAAATGGTATCCGGCATCGCTGACAAAATTGATGACGGCCTATATCGCCTTCAGCGCCATGAAGTCCGGAAAGCTCAGCCCCGATACGCCTGTCGTCTTCAGCAAACACGCCTCCGATCAGCCAGCCAGCAAGATGTATTTCAAGCCGGGCTCGCAGCTTACGCTCGATAGCGCGCTGAAGCTGTTGTTGATCAAGTCGGCCAACGATGTTGCTGTGGCGATTGCCGAAACCATCGGCGGCACCGAAGGCAATTTTGTCGCGCAAATGAACGCTCAAGCCGCGCGTTTGGGCATGTCGTCGACGCATTTCATCAATCCGAACGGCCTTCCAGGCGCTGGGCAATACACGACCGCGCGCGATCTGGCGCTGCTCGCGCTCATCATCAAGCGTGAGTTCCCGGACTATGCGAGCTACTTCTCCCTCGAGGGTGTGACCACGGGCAAGAAGAACTACGCCAATTACAACATGCTGGTCGGCCGCTTCGAGGGTGCCGATGGCATGAAGACGGGCTTCATCTGTGCCTCCGGTTTCAACCAGGTGTCTTCTGCAAAGCGGGACGGACGGCAAGTCATTTCCGTGGTTCTCGGCTCCGACAGTCTTGCCGGGCGCACCGATGAATCCGCCGAGCTGTTACAGCTTGGGCTGACGTCGCCAGCCGGTCAGGGGGTATCGCTTGCCTCTCTGGCACCCTATGGCGATACGCTTGCGGTGAATGACATCAGCAAGGAAATTTGCAATCCGAAGGCCGCCAAGGTGCGTAGCGAAAGCCGTGACGAGGCGGGCCGCATGATCATCAAGTCGCCCTATGTTCGCGAAATGACGCGTCCGCCGGTCTACTCCTTTGCCGGCCTGATACCCGGCACGGAACCCGTGGCGGTGGCGGAGACCAAGGGCAAGGGCGGAAGCGAAATGGCCAATGTGCCGATCCCCATCCCGCGTCCGGCTTTCTGACGCTTTGCATCTGCGGAGAAGTGGCAAATCCGTTGAGACGCGTTGCGGCTTTCCCAACCCGCGTTTGATGCTATAAGCGGTCTATTGTAACATTGTAACGAAAAGGTGCCTTATGGCATTCGAACGGATTCCCGTGTCCATTCTCACCGGCTTTCTTGGCGCCGGCAAATCGACCCTGCTCAATCGGCTGTTGAAAGATCCGGACATGGCCGATGCGGCGATCATCATCAACGAGTTCGGTGATGTGAGTATCGATCACCTGCTCGTGGAGCGTTCGGGCGATGGCATCATCGAGCTTGCCGAGGGCTGCCTATGCTGCACGGTGCGCGGCGAATTGGTGGATACGCTGGCCGAGCTGATGGATGGCATCCAGACGGGACGTTTGAAGCCGGTAAAGCGGGTGGTGATCGAAACCACCGGGCTTGCCGATCCTGCACCCGTCATGCAGTCGATCATGGGCAATCCTGTCATTGCGCAGAACTTCATGTTGAACGGCGTCATCACGGTTGTCGACGCGGTCAACGGCGCCTCGACGCTTGATCATCATGAGGAAGCCTTAAAGCAGGTGGCCGTTGCCGACCGGCTGGTGCTGACGAAACGGAAGCTCGCCTCTGCAGACGCCGTCGCCGCACTTGCTTCCCGCCTCGGTAACCTCAATCCCCGTGCTGCGGTTGAGGATGGCGATCAGGAGACCTGGAGCGCCGCCGTTCTTCTGGACAACGGTCTTTATGATTTTGCCAGCAAGAGCGCAGACGTCAGCCGTTGGCTGGGTGAAGAAGCCGCGCATGACAAACATCATCAACATGGCGATCATCATCACCATGACCACGGCCATGATCATCACCACGACCACCATCATCACCATCACAATGTGAACCGGCACAACGCGTCAATCCGGTCTTTCTCCATCATGCATGATCGCCCCATCGATCCGATGGCGATTGAGATGTTTGTGGATTTGCTGCGCTCGGCTCATGGGGAAAAGCTTTTGCGCATGAAGGCGATCGTTGCGCTCTCAGACAATTTAGATCGACCGCTCGTTCTGCATGGCGTGCAGTCCATCTTCCATCCGCCACAGCGCTTGCAAGCCTGGCCCGACCCTCAAGATCGTCGCACCCGCATGGTTCTCATCACCAAGGATTTGAGCGAGGATTTTGTCAAGGATCTGTTCGCGGCCTTTACCGGGACGGCGACGATCGACAGGCCGGATCGGCAGGCGATGACGGACAATCCCCTCGCTGTGCCGGGTCTGACGTTCTAGCGCAACAAGCGGCATTCCAACGAAGATGCCGCGCGCTGCGCGTCGTTAAGTCGTTCGTCCCAGGAATGGGATGAGACTAGACCATGATTTCTTGTGCTTGAATCAATTACATTCGTGCCTACTAATTAATAGGCAGTGTACTTGGTTCTAGGAGAAGATTTTGCATAGAGGAGCGCAGTGGCTGAGAGAAAATGCGCAAGCCCGTTTAGCGCTTTTTGACTTTGCTTTCGAACATGCCCCTGTCGGCATCGTGTTTCACGATGTCGCCGGTCGCATTCGCCGGGCGAACCAGGCCTTCTCCAGACTTGTCGGAATTCCCCTCGATGCGCTTCAGGGCATGTCATTCAAGAACTTTGCCCATCCTGACGATCTCGACAGGGACGAGACGCTCTTCAATGCCGTCATTGAGGGTACACGCGATGGCTACTCCATCGAGAAGCGGTATATCAATCACCAGGGCGCTATCGTTCATGTGGTGATCCATCTGACAGCAATGCGGGATGCGGTGGGAAATATCGTGCAGCTGCTGTCACAGGTGCAGGATATCTCCGCGCAGAAGGAGAGCGAGCGCCAACTCGCGGAGAAGGCGGCGCAACTCGAGCTCGCCATGGAAGCCGTGCGTGGAGGGTTCTGGCACATGGATGTGGCGGCCGGCCGCTTCGAGACCTCCGAACGGCTGGCGCAGTTTATTAGTGGACCGGGCGCTGGGCGGCTCGATCTCGAACTCTATCTGGCGCGGGTCAATCCCAGCGACATGGCCTCCGCTGATCTCACGCCTCTGCTTTTGGGCGAAGTCGATCACTCCTGTGCCGAGTATCGGCTCAACACCGTGTTCGGCGAGAGATGGATGCGCTGCGACCGTCGTCTCCTTCGCAACCCGGATGGAACTCCGCGCCGGATCGTCGGGGTCGCTATCGATTTCACGGACGAGCATATGCGTCTCAAGGAATTCGAGCGTCGCTCGGAAACCGACGCTCTGACTGGCCTTCTCAACCGGCGTGGTCTTGCCATGCGCTATCCGCTGCTGCCATCATCTTCCGGATGGACGGTGTTGCTGATGGACCTCGATGGCTTCAAGACCGTGAATGACGTTCACGGTCACTCCGCCGGCGACAAGGTGCTGCTGGAGACAGCCAGACGTCTGGAGCAGGAAGTCCGCGCCGAAGACCTGGTCTGTCGAACGGGCGGCGACGAGTTCGTGATCGTCGTTGCAGGCGATCTCACCGTCGCGGATCAAGTCGCAGCCCGCATCGTTGAAGGTATGCGCGCACCCATCGCTGTTGGTGCACCAACTGTCGAGGTTCGTGCCACGATCGGCGGGGTCTGGATACCTGCCAAGACATCGCTCGACGAGCTTCTGGCCGATGCCGATGCCTTGCTTTACAAGGCGAAAGCTGCCGGGAAGGACCGGTGGCACCTGCAAGCCAAAAATGTCCCAGCCGCCGCGGACTGATATGCCGGGTCGACAACTGGCCATGGCTCGATTGACCGAGTTCCGCCTGTCTTACGAAGCCCTCTGGTAAAGCTTGTGCATCAAGCGCGCGCCGCTGCCGACGCGCGCTTGATGTTCGTTACTCAGCCGCAGCCTGAATATCGACCTTGTCGAGGAGAATGAGCGGGTCCTGCGATGCGGCCGCGAGATCGAAGATCCCAAGTCCGTTCGGGTTCTTCGCCTTGACGGTGACGGTGAGGGTGCCGGGCTTGAGGACGAAGGCGGCAAGTGCATCGGTCGCGCCTCTCAACTGTGGCCGCTCGGCGGCGAGTTGCTGCATCAGGAAGCTTGCGCCCAGCGTCAACGTTGTGCGCGCTTGTGCTTCGCTGATGTTGTTCTGCAAAGCATAGAGCTTGGTCAGGAGTGCTACCCCACCTTCATCCTTCCAGGTGAACTTGATCTCCCGACCCATCACGCTGAAAAGCGCTGCGTAAGCATTGGCGACGTCGAACGAGAAGAACTCCTTTGTGATCCCGCTCAACAGGCCTGAGAGTTCGATTCGGCCAAAATCCTTGCCGCTGACAGAGATTTGGCGAATTGCCAGGCTGCTGTTTTTTTCATCCCATGCGCTTGAGAGCGCGTAAGAGAGTGTCAACTCCTTCAAGCCGAGAGCGCGCGCCTCGGCAAATTCAGAGGAATCCTCCGGGATCGGGATAACGAGATCTTCCATCTTGTTTTCGAAATCGGTCGGAATGCCGTTAACAGGATTCTTCAGCACCGTTTCAAAGTTCTTGAGCGCGAACTTGATGCGCTCAGGCTTGCCGGTCGCGGGTTCATCGGTCTTTTTTGGTGCCGAGGTATCGAAATCTAGGCCGCTGATGCGGAAGCGTTCGAAGGTCGGCAGGAACTGTCTGTAGGGGAAGGTCGCCAGTTCGTCTACTTCCAGAGCGGCGGCCTGGGTGAGACCCTTGGCGGGCAAGGTCCAATCAAATCCCACGATGCTTGCTTCCGCCATCGACACCCTGTCTTGACCCTTGAGGATGGACAGGCCGTGAAAGCCAAAATCGGTCTTGTAGCCTTCAATCCGCATGTCAGTCCGGTCGATGGTGATCGTCGTCCGCCCTTCCGTCGAATCTTGACCCTTGTCCAGGTCTTCCATCTTGAGGCCGAGGAACTGGATATTGCTCTCGCCGATGATGTCGAAAATCGAAAGCACCCTCTTGAAGTATGCCTGACGTTGTTCGGTTGTCAGGTCGTCTATATCTGCGACCTCAGTGATGGACGCCAGCGTCTGGGCCAGCGGTTCAGCGGGCATTCGTGCGCTCAAGCCACTGCTGCGCAATTCGTCGTAGGTCACTTGCCCGTCGTGGTCGGAGGTGGAAACCTTACTTATAGAAAGAGGACCAAAGACCTGTTTTGGTTCTTTGTCGTCCGGCCCCGCGGTTTCGGTGTTAAGCCTTACAATATATGCAACATCGACATCCTTGCCTTTGATCTCGCCAGTCGACGTGAGCAGACGCTTGGTTCGAGCAGCCCCAGTGTGGTCTTTTACTTCTCTGGTGGCGTCGGCGTTCACCTTGTCGATCGAGTAATCAGCGATCTTGCCATGCGCGACGTTTGAAAGAATCGCATTCGTATAAACGACTTTCTGCTGTCTTGTGCGCATCGCATACGACACCGTCATTTCCGGAATGGAAATTCGCTTCGCCGAAAGGCGTTCGATGCGTTTGGCAAGCGGATCGTCCGCGCCTGTTCCGGTTGCTTCCAATGAAGCGGGTCGTTCGATCTCGGCGTTCTCAATCCGGGCATTGGGAATAACGAACTTGGTTCTCGCATCCTCCATGGAGATGTTCTTAAGCTCCAACACGCCGTCGGCAAAGGGGAGTTTCGGGCGTCCGTCAACCGAGGCAACGCTGATTTTCTCGCCTGTCTTCAGAGGCAAAGTCAGGTCTTTGATGTGAACCTGTCCCAGAAAGTCGACATCGACCGAAGCCGCGGTCGCGCCTCTTTCGGAAATGAGTTTTTCGACCTGCTTCTGGTAGTACACTTTCGCGCCGACCGCGCCTGCGCCAATGATGACGATTATCGCCGTTGCGGCCAAAAGGGCCTTTTTCGCTCCGCTGCCGGTCTTGGTGTTTGCTTCTTCCACGATGCCTGTCCTCTCCGGCGCAAATTACGATCCAGGACTTCTTAGGCACGGCAAAGTAGCGAGGCAAGGGGACAATCCCCGACCGGCACAACATATTGCAGGGTTCTTCGCGTCTTCGGCGAAGCAGCAAATCAAAACGTCGAATTACCGCCTTGCTCATCGCCGCGGGTCGGAAATGTCAGTGCAACACGGACACCTTGCTCAGGCCTTGACGTGATCTTTGCATCGCCGCCGCTCTGGCGCATGAAGCCATAAACCATGGCAAGGCCAAGGCCCGTGCCGCCCTGCTGGGTGCGCGTGGTGAAGTAAGGTTCAAAAGCCCGGTCTATCGCGTCCTGATCCATGCCGTGCCCGTTGTCTTCAACCGACACTTCCACCTCTTGCTCCAGTAGCCGTGCCGAAATGAGGATAGAGCCGCCAGTCGGTAACGCGGCTGCGGCGTTGAGGCAAAGGTTGAGAATGGATTGTTCGAACAGGGCGGCATCCAGTGCGAGCCTGGGCAAACTGTCGTCAATTTCCAGCGCGATCTCGTTGTTAGGCCCAACCGCAATCTCAAGCACATCCATCATTGCGCGCAAGAGCGCGCCGATGTCGACGGAGGCTGGGTGAATGGGTTGCTGACTGCCGATTGAGAGCATGCTGCTGGCAAGTTCGCGCCCGCGATTGGCTGCCTTGCGAATCCGATTGATGTTGCGCTGCTGGCGCTCGCTAAACCCCGTCTCGCGCTCCAGAAGTCCAAGACTTCCCGTGATGATGCCGATCATGTTGCCGACCTCGTGGCTCAGTTGATGGGTCATGCGCATGATCCCATCGAGCCTTTGGGCTTTCGCCGCTTCGGCCTCCTGCCGATCAAACGCGGTGACATCGCGCGCCAGGATGACAATGCCGCCATCTGGCTGGCGTGAAATGGCAATTTCCGTGACCTGCTGATCATCGGTGCGATGACGCACGGTGATCCGATTTGCAAGCGTTCCAGGAGCTCCGTCGCGCGGTAATAATTCGGGGTCTATTGCAGGGATCGTGTCGATGAACTTGCGAAGGGACAGCTTTCTTGACGATCCACCCCGTCGGCCGACAAGCTCGATGACGCGCCGGTTCATGGTGATGGGATGGCCCGTCGCGTCGAAGAGCGCGATTCCCTCGTTCATGGTCCGGAACGTCGAGCGGATCGTTCTCGCAGCAGCTTCAGCCGTGCGGCGCAGACGCGAGACTCGATCGACGCTGTCCTTGAAAGCGTGGAATGCATCCGACAGACGCACAAGCTCGGTTTCCGAGCCTCTATAGGCGGGAAGGGTGACATCCTGCTCACCCTTGGCAAGCGAGTTCATGCCGGTGGACAGTGCCGTAATGCCTCTCGATACCCGCATGACGGAACGGATCGACAGGGTGGAGAGAATGACGACGATGAAAAAAGCAATCGCCACCATGACGATCAGTCGCGTCAGCGCGGCCGATGCCGAATCAAGTCCTTTGGTCAGCCTCTCGGCGACCGCTCCGCTTTGCGTTTCAGTCGTGCGAGACAGGGTGCGGGACACGGTGTGGAGTTTCGACACCGACGACTGGATGGCAAACATTTCCAGAAGATACTGCGTCTGCGCGTCGAACACGCTCTTGTAAAGCGCAAGCCCTTCTTTGCCGACCTGCGGAGCCGCTGCCGGGTCATTCAAGAAATAGCCGGTCTCTGCGGTGAAGCGGCGCTGTAGTTCGCCCAGTTGGAATAGGCTTGCAGAATTGGCGGCGGCCTGGACAAGGGCATTGAGACGCTGGCGAAGCGCATCTTGGTTTACCGTCTGCTGGGTCGCAATCTGGCCAAGCGCTGCAGCAGCCTCCGCCTTGTGTTGCTGTGCCGCGTCTGCATCCGCTGCAAGCGATATGGTTTGCTGACGAATGGTCTGCAGAAGGCTGACGATATCGTCATTGGGAAGAGCGTTCTGGTTGTCTGCGTGCTTGTACTGCGCGATCGTCTGTAGAAGCCCATCGACCTGCGCCACGACCGCTCGGCTCTCGCTGGAGACGCGGTATGGGGACGTGGCGTTCATCAGCAGAGGCGCGCTGGAAACCAGATCGGCAACCTGGCGGGAAACCAGCGAGGCGCGAGCAAGGCTGGAAAAGGCCTGCAGGCTATAGGCCGCCATCTCCGTCTTGGCCTTATGCAAACCGTAGATCGCAACGGTCGAGAGAATAAAGACCGACGAACAGATGAACACGATGGCGAAGGGAAGCCGAAACGCGATGGACTGTAGGACGCGCCGGTCGATCACAATGGCGGCTCTGCGGTTTCGGTGTGCAGGACATATCCCTTGCCCCTGCGTGTCTGGATATGCTGCGGCAGGTCTGGATTGCGCTCGATCTTGCGGCGCAGGCGTAAGACCAGCACATCGACATTGCGATCGATGAACCGATCACTCTCCGCACCGAGGCGATCGAGGATCTGGGACCGGCTGACCGGTTTGTTCGGTGTCTGCGCCAGTATTTCCAGGAGAGCGAACTCGGCGCTGGTCAGCGTCTTGCTGCGATCGGCAAGGCAGAGCGCGCGTCGCGCGGACAGATCGACCGCCCAGTCACCAAGCCGCAAAGAACTCGCCTCGTGCTCGCGCTCTGGCTCCTTCTCCACCTTGAGCGATGGCGCGATGCGGCGAAGGACCGCCTTGATGCGAGCCGTCAGTTCGATCGGCTCGAAGGGTTTCACGACGTAGTCGTCGGCCGCTGTTTCCAGCCCGAGGACACGTTCGGTGGCACTGCCGGCGGCCGTGACCATCAGGATGCCGACATTGAGCCCGAGGTTCGTGCGGATGCGTTGAGCAAATGTCCTCCCGGAAATCCCGGGCAGATTGTGGTCGAGCAGAACGATATGGAACTGCTCGCGCGCTAAAATCGCGGTAGCGTCTTCGGCAGAATGGACGACCGTCGGTGACCAGCCCTCGGCTTCGACAAGATCCGCAATCAATTCTGCCATATCCGGATCGTCCTCGACGATCAGAATCTTGATCCTCTGGTTTTGCAAAATGAAGTCCTCCCAGCGTCGATCATAGGCAAGAGCGCGGGATTATTCAAAAGGTCGATGATGACCGGCCCTGTCAGATTTGTAACATTCGTAACGGAATGTCCTTGCATGATCCAATCGTTGAAAAATCGGTAACCATTCAGCGATTGCGCAAGCGGTCGGTTCTGGCATTCTCTGCGGCAAGAATGGAACGGGGAGGTTCCAGGGAGGATCGATTGAAATCACTGCTTGCGGCATTGAGCGCCGGGCTGATCCTGTGGGTTGGCGGCGCGGCCTTTGCACAGGACGGCGGGAAGCTAAGCGTGCTCTGCGCGGCGGACGAAGCCTGGTGTGGGGCAATGCAACGCGCCTACGAGCTGAAAAGCGGCGTCCAGACCGTGATGGTGCGCAAGAGCACGGGTGAAGTTCTCGATCAGATCAGACGAGAAAAGAATGCACCGAGCGTTGATGTCTGGTGGGGCGGCACCGGCGACACGCATCTGCAGGCGGCGTCCGAAGATTTGCTTGAGGCCTACGCTTCCGTACATGAAGCCGAGGTTCTTCCCTGGGCTCAGAATTTCTTTGCCATGTCGGGTGGGCAGGCGGCGGGGATTTACGCCGGTGCGCTCGGCTTTGCCTACAATAGCGAGCTTCTGCAAAAACAAGGTCTTCCGGCGCCAACGTGCTGGAAGGATCTGATCAGCGAGGCCTACCGCGGTAAGATCGTCACGCCCAATCCCAACTATTCGGGTACGGCCTTCACTATGCTTGCGACGCTCGTGCAACTCTTCGGTGAGGACGAGGCATTCAGCTACATGGCGGCGCTTAATCGCAATGTCACCGATTATACCAGAGCCGGTTCTGCTCCGGTAAAGGCTGCCGCTCGTGGAGAAGCGCTGATCGGGATATCCTTCATGCACGATGCGGTGACGCAGAAGGAGGCGGGCGCGCCGCTTGTCATCGTCGCCCCTTGCGAGGGCACAGGATATGAGATCGGCGCGGTCAGCATCGTTCGTGGCGCGAAAAACAGGGACGAGGCAAGGCGTTTCGTGGATTTTGCACTGAGCCCAGAAGGGCAGGCGACAGGTGCTGCTGCCGGGCAGAACCAGGTTCCTTCCAACGCGAAGGCCGTCCTGCCACCGGGAGCACCCGATCTCTCGCTTATCAAGATGGTCGATTATGATTTTGCGACATTTGGCAATCCAGAGGAAAGAGGCAGACTTCTTCTAAGGTTCGATACGGAAGTCCATCCGCCTAGCCAGTAAGCGAGCAACCTTGAACGGGACAGACGGCAGCGACGGCATGCCGAATGGCGAAGCCATGTCCTGAGATCAGCATTCAGACGCACATCATGGAGGAAAACATGCGACTGACACTTATTTCCAGCCTGCTTCTGGCAGGAACAACTTTGATGAGCTTACCCGCCCATGCGGCCGGTGACCTCAACCTCATCTGCGCTGCAGATGTGGTCATCTGCGAACAAATGAAGGGCGACTTCGAAAAGAGCCACGACATCAAGGTCAACATGGTGCGCATGTCGTCCGGCGAGGCATACGCCAAGATCCGCGCGGAAGCGCGCAATCCGAAGACCGATGTCTGGTGGGCTGGTACCGGCGATCCGCACCTGCAGGCAGCATCTGAAAACCTGACGCTCGAATACAAATCCAAGATGTTGGACCAGCTGCAGGATTGGGCAAAGAACCAGGCAGAGAGTGCCGGCTACAAGACGGTTGGCGTCTATGCCGGTGCTCTCGGCTGGGGCTACAATACCGACATCTTCAAGAGGAAGGGTTTCAAGGAGCCGAAGTGCTGGGCAGACCTGCTTGACCCAGAGCTGAAGGGCGAAATCCAGATCGCCAATCCGAACTCTTCGGGGACGGCTTACACGGCACTCGCGTCGCTTGCGCAGATCATGGGTGAAGATCAGGCCTTCGATTATCTGAAGAAGCTGAACGCCAACATCTCACAATACACCAAGTCCGGTTCGGCACCCGTGAAGGCTGCTGCCCGCGGGGAGACGGCGCTCGGAATCGTCTTCATGCACGATGCCGTCGCTCAGACAGCGGAAGGCTTCCCTGTGAAGTCGGTCGCCCCTTGCGAAGGCACGGGCTACGAGATCGGCTCCATGTCGATCGTCAAGGGCGCGCGCAATATGGAAAACGCCAAGATCTGGTACGACTGGGCGCTGCAGGCCGATGTGCAGTCACGGATGAAGGATGCCAAGTCGTTCCAGCTTCCATCCAACAAGAATGCTGAAATACCAAAAGAAGCTCCACGCTTTGAAGATATCAAGCTGATCAACTACGACTTCAAGACCTATGGCGACCCCGCAAAGCGCAAGGCCTTGCTGGAACGTTGGGACAAGGACGTCGGCGCAGCCGCCAACTGATAGCTCCCTCCTGCCGCCTTCGTCTTCAAGTCTTCGACTGGTTGAGGGATGAAGGCGGCCCCTTTCCGATACACTCAAATTTGTGAGGTTGACCATGACACATGGCAATCGCCGGCTGGACATTGTTCTGGCCGTGGGACTAGCGGCCCTTGTGCTTGTTCCCTGGTACCGCATTGAAGGCGGTTTCTATGGCCTCGGCTGGCTGTCGGAATTTCCGCTATCCAAGGCGGTCGCTCCCGGAATTCTTCAGATGGTGTCTGAAGGTCGCGTCTGGCTGTTTGGCGTTCTTGGGTTTTTTCTGCTGGGGGCGACAGCACGGATCGTACCGGACACCGAAAAGCGCGGCGCCTTGCTGGTGATAGCGGGCAGCCTCGGTCTTGGGTTCCTCGTCCTTCAGGGATTGGCAATCGGGTTTTCCGGCTGGACTTGGCAGGCGACCGAAGGTCTCTTTGGCGCCTTGGCGGATGGTCAGCCTTCCATGGGTGCAGGCGCGGTGACGATGGCCTTCGTCTTTGTCCTTTTCATCTCCTTCGGGCTTGCCGAGCGAGGCTTCATGAAGGGCGATGCCTTTATCGTCTCATGCATCTCGCTGCTGATTTTTCTTGTGAGCGTTTTCGTCTTTTATCCGATCGGCAGCATGATGGTCGGCGCGCTTCAGGACTTCGACGGTTCCTTCAATCCTGACGGCTTCATCCGCAACATGCGCGATCCAGGCATCTGGAGCCTTGACTGTGTCATGGGCGGTGGTCGTTGCGGCGTGGCATGGAGAACCCTGTTTCTGGCGATCATGACGGCAGCAGGTTCCACCGTCCTCGGTCTTGCCTTCGCACTGGTGGCGACGAGAACACGCTTTCCTTTCAAGAAGGGTTTGCGTTTGTTGACGGTGTTGCCGATTATCACGCCTCCATTCGTGATTGGCCTTGCACTCACACTGCTTTTCGGGCGCGCAGGTGTCGTGACCGAATTCATGTCTGGCGTCTTTGGCGTCGAACCAGGTCGCTGGCTCTATGGTCTTCCGGGTATCTGGATCGCCCAGGTCCTTTCGTTCACGCCCATCTCCTTCCTCGTCCTCATCGGCGTTGTCGAAGGGGTGAGCCCTTCCATGGAAGAGGCATCTCAGACGCTTCGTGCCGACCGCTGGCGGACCTTCTGGCGCGTATCCCTGCCGCTGATGAAGCCTGGCCTCGCAAACGCGTTCCTGATCGGCTTCATCGAAAGTATGGCCGACTTCGGCAACCCGCTGGTGCTGGGTGGAAGCCATGGCGTTCTCTCGACCGAAATCTTTTTTGCAGTGGTTGGTTCTCAGAACGACCCTTCGCGAGCGGCCGTGCTCGCTATCGTCCTGCTTTGTTTCACGCTCTCTGCCTTTATTGCGCAGCGCTTCTGGCTGGCGGGAAAGAACTTTGCCACGGTGACGGGCAAAGGAGACAGCGGCGCGCATATCGCGCTGCCGAAGTCGATGTCCATTGCAGTCCACGCGCTGGTGGTTCCGTGGATGATCTTTACCGTCGTCGTCTATGGCATGATCCTTGTCGGTGGGTTTGTGAAGACCTGGGGCTTGGACAACACGCTGACGATCGATCACTACGTTCGCGCCTTCTCCGTCAGCATCAGCAACGGCTCCATCGCCTGGACCGGCGTTGCCTGGAACTCCTTCTGGACGACGATGGAAATCGCGCTCATCGCTGCGCCACTGACGGCGGCCGTCGGGTTGCTCACTGCCTACATCATCGTCAGGCAGAAATTTGCCGGGCGCAATCTCTTTGAATTCGCATTGATGATGAGCTTTGCTATTCCGGGCACGGTCATCGGCGTGAGCTACATCATGGCATTCAACCTGCCACCGCTTGAAATGACGGGCTCGGCCCTCATCCTGATCCTGTGCTTCGTGTTCCGCAACATGCCGGTTGGCGTACGCGGCGGCATCGCTGCCATGAGCCAGCTGGACAAGAGCCTGGATGAAGCTTCCATGACGCTGCGCGCAAACAGCTTCCGCACCATAAGGCTGGTGGTGCTGCCGCTGCTTCGTCCTGCGATCCGCGCGGCACTCGTCTATTCCTTCGTGCGCGCCATCACGTCCATCAGTGCTGTGATCTTTCTCGTCAGCGCCCAGTACAACATGGCGACATCCTACATTGTCGGTCTCGTTGAAAATGGGGAATACGGGGTGGCGATCGCCTACTCGTCCATGCTGATCGTCGTCATGATCACCGTCATTGCCGGCTTCCAACTCGCGGTTGGAGAAAGACGCCTTCGCCGTGAAAACCGGGTTGCCGGCGTTTCCCTAGCTACATCCCCATCCAATCCTCAGGAGAAAGCCGCATGATTACCGTCAAACCCGGCTCAGTCGTTTTCCAGAATGTTCGCAAGACCTTCGGCGCGTTTACTGCCATACCGGATCTCTCCTTGACGATCGAACCGGGCACGCTCGTGACGCTCCTCGGTCCATCCGGTTGCGGAAAGACGACGACCCTTCGAATGCTTGCTGGCCTCGAGCATCCGAACTCCGGCCGTATCCTGATCGGCGACAAGGATGTCACCATGCTACCCGCCAATGAGCGCGACGTGTCGATGGTGTTCCAGTCCTATGCGCTGTTTCCGCATATGAGTGCGCTGGACAATGTGGCCTATGGCCTTCGATCCTCCGGGCTAAAGAAGAACGAGGCGCGTGACAAGGCGGAGGAAGGGCTGCGCCTTGTCGGTCTCGCCGGCATGGGCCATCGTCTACCTGCCGAACTTTCCGGCGGGCAGCAGCAGCGCGTGGCAGTTGCACGAGCCCTTGTGCTGGAGCCGCAGGTGCTCCTGCTCGACGAGCCCTTGTCGAACCTCGACGCACGTCTGCGCCGAAGGGTCCGAACCGACATTCGTGAACTGCAACAGCGCATCGGCTTTACGGCTGTCTACGTCACGCACGACCAGGATGAGGCGCTGGCGGTCTCCGATCGCATCATTGTCATGAAGGAGGGCGAGATTGCCCAATCGGGAGCACCGCGCGAGCTTTACGAAGCACCGGCATCGTCCTTCATTGCGGACTTCATGGGCGAGGCGAATGTCGTGCCGTGCGAAGTCATCTCACAGTCAGGTGAGGAAGCGATCGTTCGGATCGGCAAGACCGAGCATCGCATTCCAAGCAGGCATCCGCGCGCTGGCGCAGCAAAACTTGCCGTTCGTCCAGGGTCTATCCGTATCGGCGGGCCGGGCGAGGCCGGGATGCCGGGACGCGTGCTGCACACCGCCTATCTCGGCGGGCACCTGGAATATGAAGTCGAAACGGAAGTCGGCACGCTGTTCATCGTTGATCACGACATGAACCAGACTGTGAACGAGACCAGCGATGTCACACTCAGTTTTAAAAATCGTGGCATAGCGCTCATCGATGCGTGACCTTAGTGAATTCAATCAAGGACATTGGAAATGACAGAACGGAATGGCGCCCTCGAACAGCGCTTTGCGCTTGCACAGGAATTGGCGGCCGAGGCCGGTGCGATGGCGCTCGACTACTTCAACAAGCGCGACAGCCTGGTGATCGAGACGAAGAGAGATCTTCAGGACGTCGTCTCGATCGCCGATCGCAACGTCGAAACCATGCTGCGCGAGCGCGTCGCTGCGACCTTCTCCGGCGACGGATTTCTTGGCGAGGAGCATGGCTATGACGACGGTGTCTCTGGCTACACCTGGGTGGTAGACCCGATCGATGGGACCGCGCCTTTCGTCAACGGCATGCCGAGTTGGTGCGTCTCGATCGCCGTGGTCCGGGAAGGAAAGCCAGTCATCGGCGTGATCCGCGTGCCATGTGCCGACGAGACTTACGCATCTGCTGAAGGACATGGCGCGACCCTGAACGGCAGGCGTTTGACGCTCGATCCTTCCAGAAACATTCAAAACGCTCTGACCGGCATCGGTTCCAACAACTACGTAACGCCGGAACGAGTCGGTCGGATCATCAGCGATGTCATGGCGCGTGGCGGCAATTTCATCCGCAACGGCTCCGGCGCGCTAATGCTGGCCTATGTGGCTGCAGGCCGGCTAGTCGGTTACTATGAACCCCATATGCGGGCCTGGGACTGCATGGCCGGTTTCTGCCTAGTGAAAGAAGCCGGTGGGCAGGTCATGCCATTCTCGCTGGAGGGCGAAAAGCTCTTCGAGGGTCAGCCTGTTCTTGCAGGAAATACATCATGCTATCAGGAGCTTGTGGAAATTCATCAAACCGGTTTGGCAGCTTGAACTTGCTCTAATTTAAAAATCATCTTTAGCGATTTTAGAAAGCAGCGGTCCGTACAATGGCCGCTGCTTTTTCATATATCTCAGGCAAGCATATTCGCTCGGTGGTGCGTTTTCTGCATAAAATTTCTGCGTGGATAAAATTTGAGCTTGACGAATGGGCTCGTTCCGCATTCATTGAACCAATGTGAAATTGGTACGCACCAATGAATGAGAAATCCAACATCTCTGGTCTCGACAATGCGAACTACGCGCTTGAACGTCTGCGCGAACTTATCGCTGTAAGTGCTTTTGGCCGCGATGGAAAATTGCCAACTGAGCGCACATTGAGCGAGCGCCTTGGTGCGGGCCGCCGTGAAATCCGCCGAGCACTGGAAGTGCTTGAAGCGGAAGGTTTGATCTGGCGTCGCCAAGGGGCAGGCACGTTCCTTGGTCAGAAGCCCGATAGCTGGGGCGACCATGCGGCAAGCCTCGTCCCCGGCACGAACTTCATGGAAATCATGGAGGTGCGTCTTCGCATCGAACCGCAACTGGCGCAGCTTGCCGCCATGCGAGCCAAACCTTCCGACATTCTGCGCATGCGCGAAACCTGCGCCAAGATCTATGAGCGCACCGATGCGGATTGGCGAGAGCTTTGGGATGGTTCGCTCCATCGTCTGATTGCGCAGAGCGCGGGCAATCAGCTTTTTCTGTCGCTCTTCGACGTCGTCAATCGCGTGCGCCAAGACCCGTCCTGGCAGGCGGTTCGCGAACGTGCACGCCGACTCGATGACACGCTGAAGGAATCGCGCGACCAGCATGCCGAAATCATCGACGCGATTGCGGCACGCGATCCGTCCAAGGCCGGTGAAGCCATGCGCAATCACCTCCTGACATTGCAGGAACGCCTTATCCGCCAGACATCGATGGATCATCTCGATCACGGATCGAAGGGAGAGATCTGACAGCCATCACCGCGGCAAGAACCGGAACACCGGCTGCCTGAACACCATCCAGAGGAAGAACGACATGAGACAGATCACCAAATTTTCCGCCACTCTGCTGACCGCAGCATTGCTCTCCACCTCGGCCTTTGCCGCGGATATTCGCATCGGCTTGCAGGACGACGCCGACGTGCTCGATCCCGCCCAATCGCGAACCTTCGTGGGGCGCCTCGTCTATACCAGCATGTGCGACAAGCTGGTGGACCTCGACAACAATCTGTCCGTCGTTCCGCAACTGGCCACCAAATGGGCCTGGGGCGACAATGGCAACACGCTGACGATGGACCTGCGTGAAGGCGTCGTCTTTCATGATGGCACGCCGTTCAATGCCGAGGCGGCCGTCTATACGATCGAGCGCAACATGACGATGCCGGAATCGCGCCGCAAGAGCGAGCTCGCCTCCGTGGCGAAGGTGGAAGCGACCGGCGAGTATCAGATCAAGTTCACGTTGAAGAAGCCTGATGCCAGCCTGCTGGCCCAGCTCTCTGACCGCGCCGGCATGATGATTTCGCCGAAGGCCGGCAAGGAACTCGGCGCGAACTTCGGTTCCAAGCCGGTTTGCGCCGGACCCTTCAAGTTCGTCGAGCGCATTCAGCAGGACCGTATCGTGCTGGAGAAGTTTGCCGATTATTGGAACAAAGACAACATCTTCCTCGACAAGGTGACCTTCCTGCCGATTCCGGACACCACCGTACGTCTGGCAAACCTGCGCGCCGGGGATCTCGACATGGCGGAACGCATTTCTGCTTCGGATGCGGCATCGGTCAAAGACGATCCGAAGCTGACCTATGGCGAAGTCGTGGGGCCCGGCTACATGGCCATGTATGTCAATATCGGCAACGGTCCGAAGGCCGATAATCCTTTCGGCAAGGACAAGCGTCTGCGCCAGGCTTTCTCGCTTGCCATCGACCGCGAGGCGATCAACCAGGTCGTCTTTGCGGGGACGGCAATGGCCGGTAACCAGGCATGGCCACCGACCAGCCCCTGGTACAACAAGGACGTTCCCGTGCCGGCGCGCGACGTGGAAAAAGCCAAGGCGCTCATGAAGGAAGCTGGCTTCGACCGCTACGAAATCGAGTTGCAGCATGCCAACAACACCACCCAGACGCAGATGATGCAGGTCATCCAGGCCATGGTGGCGGAGGCTGGCTTCGATGTGAAACTGAAGGCAACCGAATTTGCGACACTGCTTTCCGAGCAGACGGCGGGCAACTACGTGCTTTCACGCTCAGACTGGTCTGGTCGTTCCGATCCCGACGGCAATATCCACCAGTTCGTCACCTGCAAGGGTGGCATCAACGACACCAAATATTGCAATCCGGAAGTGGACAAGCTGCTCGACGAGGCGCGTGCCTCGACTGACGATGCAGTTCGCAAGGAGAAGTATGATGCGGCGACCAAAATCCTCGATGACGATTTGCCGCTGATCTATCTCGGCCATCAAGCCTATCTCTACGCGACGTCCAAAGCCGTGACCGGCTTTACCCCTTCATCCGATGGCATGATCCGCCTGACCGGTGTGAAGAAAGGCTCATAAGCCCTTGATGTTCCGTCGCAGGCGCTGGCAACAGCGCCTGTGCCAATCTCCGGCACACCGGTGTTTCAAGGATCGATCCAATGCACATCTATATCGGCAAGCGGCTCTTGGTTGCCATACCGACGCTGCTTATCATTTCCATTTTTGTTTTCTCGCTGCAAAAGCTTCTGCCGGGCGATCCTATTCTCGCCATGGCGGGCGAGGAGCGCGATCCTGCCGTCATCGAACTCCTGCGCGAGCGGTATCGATTGAACGACCCGGTCGTGTACCAGTATTTCTACTGGCTTGGCTCGGTGCTTCAGGGGGATTTCGGCATATCGCTGAGGACCAATCAGCCGGTTCTTGAACTGATCGGCCAGAAGCTGCCGGTCACCATCCAGCTTGCCGTGATGTCGATGTTCTTCGCGCTGATCATCGGTGTGCCGATCGGTATTCTTGCTGCCGTCAAACAGAATACGTGGATCGATTATCTTTCGAACATCGTGGCGCTGTCCGGTCTCTCTATCCCGAATTTCTGGCTTGGTATCATGCTGATCCTGCTGGTGTCGGTCCATCTCGGTTGGCTTCCGGCATCAGGCTACGAATCTATTTTCGTTGATCCTGTTCGCTCGATCCAGACCATGATCATGCCGTCCTTCGTTCTGGGTAATGCGCTGGCCGCGACGCTGATGCGTCACACGCGATCTGCCATGCTCTCGGTGATGAAGTCCGACTATATCCGTACCGCGAGAGCCAAGGGACTATCCAGCTGGCAGGTGGTGCTCAGCCACTCCTTCAGAAACGCTCTCCTGCCCATCATCACTTTGTCGGCGCTGCTCTTCGGAGAATTGCTGGCCGGTGCGGTTCTGACCGAGCAGATCTTCACCATTCCAGGCTTCGGGAAGCTCATCGTCGATGCCGTCTTCACGCGTGATTATGCCGTCGTCCAGGGTGTGGTGCTGTGCACCGCGATTGGCTTCATCCTGATGAACCTATTAGCTGATGTCGTCACGGTTCTGCTCAATCCACGCATGAGGGCTACCATATGAGTGTGACCGTTCAGATAGCCGCCCCGGTCGCCAAGCGCTCGCAAAATCGCGCATGGAAAAAGATGAAGCGCAACAAAAGCGCCATCGCCGGTCTCATCATCATCGTTTTCTTTGCAGTTATTGCTCTGCTCGCACCCGTTCTGCCGATCGCCGATCCCTATGCCACAAGCTGGAGCGCCATCCGCAAGGCGCCGTCGGCGGCACATTGGCTTGGCACGGACGATATCGGTCGTGACATCCTCTCGCGTATGATCTGGGGCGCACAGGCCTCACTGATGGCGGGCGTCGTCTCCGTGTTCATCGCGGTCATCACGGGTGTTCCGCTCGGTCTTATCTCCGGCTATTTCGGCGGCTGGCTCGACCAAGTGATCTCGCGCATCACGGAAGCTTTTCTGGCAATGCCATTCCTGATCATGGCGATCGCGCTTGCCGCCTTTCTTGGCCCAAGCCTCACAAATGCGATGATCGCGATCGGTCTTTCTGCCATGCCGATCTTCATCCGGTTGACACGTGCACAGGTGCTTGCAGTCAAGACGGAGGACTATATCGAAGGGGCGCTCTCGATCGGGCTCGGTCATCACGATATCATGCTTCGCTACATCCTTCCCAACATCGTGCCGCCTATCATCGTTCAGGCGACATTGACGGTGGCAACCGCAATCATTGCCGAGGCAAGCCTCTCCTTCCTTGGCCTTGGACAGCAGGCGCCGGCGGCAAGCTGGGGCTCAATGCTCAATGTGGCGAAGAACTATCTTTCACAGGCACCCTGGATGGCCATCTGGCCGGGTGCAGCCATCTTCCTCGTGGTGATCGGTTTCAATCTCCTGGGCGATGGCCTGCGGGATGCGCTCGATCCGCGTGAACACTGATAATCCCGAAGGACTGATCTTATGACTGCATTCACAACTCGCCCTGAAATCCTCGGCACCTTCGGTGTCGTGACCTCCACGCACTGGATTGCATCCTCGGTCGGCATGAGCATTCTCGAAAAGGGCGGAAACGCTTTTGACGCTGCCGTGGCGACCGGCTTCGTGCTCCAGGTTCTCGAACCGCATCTGAATGGTCCAGGCGGCGACATGCCCGCGGTGATCTATTCGAAAAAGAAGGACAAGGTCGAGGTGATTTGCGCACAGGGTCCGGCCCCTGCTGGCGCCACTATCGAGCACTACAAGGGCGAAGGCATCGACATCATCCCCGGCGACGGTCTGCTGGCAACCGTGATTCCGGGCGCCTTCGACGGCTGGATGCTGATGCTGCGCGATTACGGCACGATGAGTGTCCGGGACGTGCTGGAGCCCACCATCCATTATCTGGAAAACGGTCATCCGTTGCTGGCTCGCGTTTCCGCCTCGATTGCGGGACTTGCGCATTTCTTCCAGACGGAATGGCCGACATCCTACGAGACATGGGTGCCGGGCGGTCACGTTCCGCAGCCACTGTCAAACTTCAAGAACCCGGTTCTTGCCGAAACCTGGACGCGGATCGTCAAGGAGTCTGAAGCCAAGCCTGGTCGTGAAGCTGGCATTGAAGCGGCACGCGATGCCTTCTACCGCGGCTTTGTCGCTGAGAAGATTGCCGACTATCTCGCTGGAGCTGAGGTGATGGATGCCAGCGGTTCGCGCCACAAGGGTGTTCTGACAGCCGATGACATGGCGGGCTATCAGGCCACCATCGATGCACCGACCACCTATGATTATCACGGCTGGACGGTTGCCAAGACAGGTCCGTGGGGGCAGGGGCCGGTGCTTTTGCAATCGCTTGCGCTGTTAAAGGGCCTCGATATCGGCAAGATGGATCCGGCAGGTCCGGATTTCGTCCACACCGTCGTCGAGGCGATGAAGCTCGCCTATGCTGACCGCGAGGTTTACTACGGAGACCCGGACTTTGCGCAGGTGCCGGTGCAGACCTTGCTTTCGGACGCTTACAATGACGAGCGCCGCAAGCTTATCTCGGACCAAGCATCGATGGACCTGCGGCCGGGACTTGTGCATGGCTTCGAAAACCAGCGCGATCTGACACTCTCCATGCTGGACTCGATGCAAGGCACCGGGGCGGTTTATGAGCCGACCATGTCGCATCTGACCGAAAAGCGGGGTGACACCGTCCACATCGATGTCATCGACCGAGAAGGCAACATGGTCTCGGTCACGCCGTCCGGTGGCTGGCTGCAAAGCTCGCCCATCGTTCCTGGCCTCGGCTTTTGCCTGAATTCCCGCGCGCAGATGTTCTGGTTGAAGCCCGGTCTTCCGACCTCTCTTGCGCCGGGCAAGCGTCCCCGCACGACATTGACGCCGTCGCTGGCGCTTTTCGAGGGGCGCCCGACATTGGCCTTCGGGACGCCAGGTGGCGACCAGCAGGACCAGTGGCAACTGTCCTTCTTCCTGCGCTATGCCCATTTTGGACTGAACTTGCAGGAAGCAATTGATCTGCCGCTCTTCCATACGTCGCACTTCCCGGGGTCTTTCTATCCACGGACCCGCCAGCCCGGCAATGTCATGATCGAGACGAGCGTCGGTGACGACACTCTGCGCGAATTGCGCAGCCGTGGTCATGACGTCACGGCCGCCGAACCTTGGACCGTCGGCCGCCTGACGGCAGCGCGACGCGATCACGATGGTCTGCTGCGCGCAGCGGCAACACCACGCCTGATGCAGGCCTATGCTGTGGGGAGATGAGCCATGACCGCCAATGGGCAGACGTCTAGCGAAACAGTTCTGCGTGTCAAAAACCTGACGACCTCGTTCAAGGTCGATGACGAATGGAAGACGGTGGTCCGCGGACTTTCCTTCGAGGTGAAAGCCGGTGAGACGGTCGCGATTGTGGGTGAAAGTGGTTCGGGCAAAAGCGTCACCTCGCTATCGCTGATGCGGCTTCTCGATCCCCTGGTCAGCCGGATCGAAGGTGAGGTGGAACTGAACGGCAAGGCCATTCTCTCGCTCTCAGAACATGAGATGCGCCATGTGCGCGGCAATGATGTTGCGATGATCTTTCAGGAGCCGATGACATCGCTCAATCCGGTCTTTACCATCGGGCGGCAGATTTCTGAGGTGCTGATCCGGCATAAGGGGATGACCAAGGGTCAAGCCAGGGACGAAACGATACGGCTGCTGGAAAAGGTACGCATTCCCAATGCGGCTGGTCGTTTCGACGAGTATCCGCATCAATTTTCCGGCGGCATGCGCCAGCGTGTCATGATCGCCATGGCGCTGGCCTCTAAACCGAAGCTTCTGATCGCCGATGAACCGACGACCGCGCTCGACGTGACGATCCAAGGGCAAATCCTCGACCTGATCAAGACCTTGCAGGAAGAGGAGGGCATGGCAGTCCTCTTCATCACCCATGATATGGGTGTCGTCGCCGAGATTGCCGACCGCACCATCGTGATGTTCCGCGGCGACCAGGTCGAGACCGGTGACACCGCGGATATCTTTCACCGTGGAAAGCATCCCTACACGCGTGCGCTTCTGGCAGCAGTGCCGAAACTTGGTTCGATGGATGGACATGGCAGACCCCTGCGCTTCCCCAAGGTCGATATGCAGACGGGAGAGGTGGGCGAGAGCGTCGAGGTCGCGGACACCGTGGAGGGCGGCCTGACGCCGGTTCTTTCGGTCAAGAACCTTGTCACGCGCTTTGCCATCCGCTCCGGTCTCTTCGGCCGGGTGACGGGTGCGGTGCATGCTGTCGAGAATATCAGCTTCGATCTCTTTCAAGGCGAGACGCTTTCCCTGGTGGGTGAGTCCGGCTGCGGGAAGTCCACAACGGGCCGGTCGATCACCAGGCTCGTGGAGCCGGAGTCCGGTGAAGTCTCTCTCGACGGTTACGATGTGCTGAAGCTCGGCCCAACGGACCTGCGTTCTTTACGGCGAAGCGTGCAGATGATCTTCCAGGATCCGTTCTCAAGTCTCAATCCGCGCATGACAGTTGGGTCGGCTGTGGCCGAGCCGATGATCAAGCACCGCGTCGCATCACCATCGGATGCGCGTCGAAAAGCGGCTGATCTTCTGGAGCGGGTCGGATTGTCCTCCACGATGATGGATCGCTACCCGCACGAGTTTTCCGGCGGCCAGCGGCAGCGCGTGGCGATTGCTCGGGCTCTGGCGCTCAATCCGAAAGTCATCGTTGCCGACGAGAGCGTCTCCGCCCTTGATGTTTCGATCAAGGCGCAGGTCTGCAATCTGCTGATGGATCTGCAGGAACAGTTCAAAATCGCCTTCCTTTTCATCAGCCATGATATGGCGGTTGTCGAGCGCGTCAGCCACCGGGTGGCGGTGATGTATCTCGGAGAGATCGTCGAAATCGGCCCGCGTACGCAAATCTTTGCCAATCCACAGCACGCCTACACGAAAAAGCTGATGGCAGCGGTGCCCGTGCCAGACCCAGCCCGCCGCGGCATTCGGCGCAATGCCGGTATCGAAGAACTGAAAAGCCCTGTCCGCAATGTCGGCTATGTCGCGCCCAAGAGGGAGTATCGTGAAGTTTCGCCGGGACATCTCGTGCTGGCCTGATCGGGCGACGACGAATGTGATCGACAGCGTGACCTGACATCGGGTCACGTTAGGGTCACTCGGTGCCTCGCAAACGTACCACACCGATTTCCATCCATGCCGAGAACTATCCTTGGCTCGGTCCGTTGTGGCATGATGATGCTCAATCCTGGAGGAGTCATGAGGATGAGTGATCGATCGCTGCCAGATATTCCAAGATACAGTGCCGCTTCGCGGGTGCTGCACTGGATCGTTGCCATCCTGGTTTTTCTGACATGGCCGCTGGGGCTGATGATTGGCTTCGTCAAGGATGAAGTGAAGCTCGACTTCTACCTCGTCCATGAAAGCCTCGGCTTTCTCATTCTTTGGGTCCTGGTGCTGAGGGTGGGAGTCAGGCTGTATAAATTGGCGCCACCGATGGAGGGACCGACGCTGGAGCGGATTGCCGCCCACTCAGTCCATGGTCTGCTCTACCTCTTCCTCATCATCATGCCGGTGTCGGGTTTTCTCGCCACGAATGCGCATGGCTTTCCCCTGCAGTGGTTTGGACTGGTGCCCATCTGGAGCCCGATCGGAAAATCTCCAGACATCGCGCCGACATTTTCAGCGATCCATGAATGGAGCGCGTGGATCATTTTGGCGTTGGTCGCGTTACACATGCTGGCTGTGATCTTCCACCATTTGATCCGCCGGGACGCCACGCTTTACCGCATTCTTTAAAGGGACGTCGATGCGCAACCTTCACATGACCGACAGGCTCTGGACGAAGCTTCTTTCCATTCGCGATGGGAAGGACACGCTCCGCCGTAAGGAAGCCGACCCGGCGCTGATGCTTTATGGTCCGATTGCAGCGGGAAGGGACGGTTTCGTCATCGCGCAGGTCGGTCAGTCGCTCGATGGGCGCGTCGCAACGCCGACAGGCGATGCCCGCGACATTTCCGGACCTGACGGTCTGGCGCATCTGCATCGGTGCCGCGCGCTTGTAGACGCGGTCATCGTCGGTGTCGGCACGGTGCAGAACGACAATCCCCGGCTTTCCGTCCGCGAAGTCAAGGGACCAAGCCCGACGCGTGTCATCATCGACTGCAAAGGTGAACTGACGGGGAATGAAGGACTGTTCAATGATGACGGTGCGCCGGTGATCGTCATTCAAGGACATGACGCCCCCGCGCCTTCTTATCGCGCCGAGGTGGTAAAGCTTCAGCGCAGCGGCCGCGGTCTTGATCCGCGCGACATTCTTGATTGTCTCGCAGAGCGCGGCCTCAAGCGCATTCTTGTTGAAGGCGGCGCGCGCACAATCGCCCGCTTCATCGACGCGGGACTGGTCGACCGGCTGCATGTCGCGATTGCGCCCCTGATCATCGGTTCAGGCCCGTGCGGCATTTCGCTTCCGCCGATCGCACAGCTTTGCAATGCTCACCGCCCTCAGGCCGATATTTACGGCCTTGGAAGCGATGTGCTTTTCGACTGCTGTCTGACGCCGCAGGCAGATTCAAGTGTTCGGAAGGGCCAGGAAATCCGTGTGGCCGACGATGCACCGGCTTCCATCTACGCCAACGCGTGACAGGCGAAAGTCGAGCCACTGCTTGAACTCTGTGAGGTCGATGTTTCCGATTTCCTCGATCGGCGTGGAAAGCCCCGCGAGAAACTCGATCTGAAGCGCCTCGGATTCCGGTCCAAGCTCCCATGGGCTGGAGGCTGTCTCAATGGTGAATCCTGCGTCCTCGCACAAGCCCGATAGATAATCGGAGGCGTCTGGTCCCAGAGCGGGTCCGAAACCCTTGTCTGTGCGCTGATGCGCGTTGAAATCGGCCACAACGGCCTTATCCAAAGGGTGCTTGATCGACCATTCCATGACGCCGTCGTAGTTGAGCGCCGCATAAAGTCCGATCTTTTTGCGTGCCAATCGCTCGATAAATCGGCGGCAGAAATCCTCCGAGCAGAGGTCGAACAAGGCAGAAGCGGTAACGACCGCGACATTCTCGAGCAAACTCTCGTCCAGCGTGTTCAGGTCGGCGCAATGAAATGATACATCGTCCCGCGGTCCGATCTGGCGTTTTGCTTCGTCAAGCAACACCGCCTCGTAATCCAGTAACTTCCAGTCCACATCGGCCAGAAGCGGCGAGAGGGTACGGAAGGTCGATCCCGTGCCGCAACCGATATCCATGACGACACGCGGGGAGTGAGACTCGATGTACGCTTTCACCGTCTCAACAAGAGACGACGATCGTGCCGCGCGATCGGCCGGTTCACGAAGGTGAAGCCATTCCTTGTCAAAGCCGCTCATATCAAACCTTTCAATCTGTTGGAAATGATGGTGGACGTATCGGTCCAGGTCGGAAGCTCTGCGCCCGCGAATGCGGCAGCCTCGGCCCGGCGAGCTCGCTCGTGGGGATCGATCAAGAGGCGTCTCAGTGCAAAGGCCACAGCCTCGACATCATCCACCGGGACCAGGAAACCGGCATCGCTTGGGACGACATCCGGCACGGCGCCCGAATGACATGCAACGATCGGTAGGCCGTACGAGAGTGCTTCCGCAAACACCATGCCGTAGCCTTCATACCGGCTGGCAAGAGCGAATATATCGGCACCGGCATAGGCAGCCGAAAGATCGTCGCATTCGCCCGCAAGCGTGATGCGGTCGTTGAGGCCAAGAGCTCTGATCTGCTCCTCCAGAGCCGATGCGACGGAAGGATCGAGATTTGGGCTGCCGATGATCTTGGCCTGCCACGAAAGATCGACGATCGTTGCAAGCGATGCGATCAGAACATCGTGGCCTTTTCGTCTCGTAAGGGAGCCGACGGAGAGGATCTGCGGGATCTCGTTGTGTGTCTTATGACCTTGCGGCGGTTTTGCTGTGCCGGGCACCGCGACGCTAATCTTGGATTCCGGCACACCAAAGTTCTCGATCAATTCGCGCGCCGTCATCGGTGAGGTGACGAAAACATGCTGCGTAGCGGCAAGCGCGTTTGTTTCGGTGTGCCGCAAGCGCATTTGATCGCTCTCGCCGACGCCGGTCTCGAGCGCCAAGGGATGATGAACGAGCGCTACGATGTTGAGGCGCGTTTTCTCCCGCTTTGCCCATTCGTCCATCACGCCAAAAGCAAGCCCGTCGATCATCACGAGCATGCCGTCAGGCAACCCAGAAAGCCGCCTTTCAGCCTCTCTCAGAACGTTTGAAGACGGGGAGGGGAAACCCTCCCCGAGGGGAATGAGATCGATCGCCCATCCAAGCCGCTCGAGCCCTGCTATGATTTCGCGATCATAGCCGTAGCCCCCGGTTTTCAGCTTGAGATCACCGGGGTAGGCAAAGGCAAGCCTTGATATCAAAGGTCGGCCTCATACCAGCCGCGCGCGGCATGCGATTCATGCAGCAGCACCCGGATGCGGCAAATCCGATGGCTGCCCGGGCCAAGGCGCTTGACGGCAACGGCTTCAGCCAACTGATCGAAAATGTGTTTTGCGATGACTTCAGTAGTGCTGACCTTGCCCTTGAAGATATCGAGTTCATCGAGGTTCCGATAATTCAATGGCTTCAGGGTTTCGGAGAGAACAGTCGTTGCCGCCCCGATGTCGACTGCAAGACCGTCTTCGTCCACGTCCTTTGTGAAGAAAGCTGCATCGACGACGAAGGTGGCGCCATGCATGCCCTGCGCCGGTCCGAATACCGGACGCGGAAGGCTGTGGGCGATCATGATGTGGTCTCGGACTTCGACTGCGAACATGGTCTCTCTTTCGTTAGTAGCGGATGCGGTGGCAGAGCGTCGTCTGCGATGAAAGGATACGGGGATAGTCGTCGGGCAGATCAGCAAAGTCTGTCTCGCCGGAAATGAGGCGATCGAGGCTATCGTCCGCCAACAGCTCCAAAGCTTTCGCCATGCGTCGGCCAAAACTCCAGCGCGCTTGCCGCGAGGGAGGAACAGATCCGACCTGCGAACTTATCAACTGCAGGCGCTTTGAGTGGAACGCGCCGCCGAGCGGAATGGAAATGAGCTTGTCGCCATACCAGCTTGCCTCGATGATACGCGCCTCGGTGCCAGCATGTTCGATGGCTTCGGAAAGCGCGGCGCCGGCCGCTGAAGCGTTGATCAGTACGTCAAATTCGCCCTTGAGCGTGCCGGCCTCCGCGAAGGAAATACCCATGGCCTCAGCATGCGCGCGGCGATCGGTATTGGTATCCACCAATACCGTATCGGTGCCCGCAATTCGGCGAGAAATGTTGGCGATCAAGGTTCCTATGACGCCGGCGCCAAAGACAGCGACGCGGTCACCGGGTTGGATCATGGCATCCCAGACGATATTGAGTGCCGTCTCCATATTTGCTGCGAGAACGCCACGCTCCGGGGGAAGACCTTCCGGCAATACAGCGATCATGTCCTTCGTGGTGACGAAGCGATCCTGATGCGGATGGAGGCAGAATACCGTCTTGCCGATCAGATCAGCCGGGCCGGTTTCAATTCTCCCGATTGTGGAATAGCCGTACTTTACCGGAAATGAGAAGCTGCCTTCCATGTGAGGGCCACGCATTCTGTCGAACTCGCTCTGCGGCACCTTGCCAGCAAGCACCAGAGATTCGGTACCACGGCTGATCCCACTGTAGAGTGTGCGGACAAGAACCTGATCTGCCTGAAGAGGTTCGATGCTCTCTTGCCTGATGGCGCAACGGTTTGCCGTCTCAATCCACAGCGCCCTGCATAGTGTGGTCTTGTTACTCAAAGTTTCGGCCGATGCTGATGCCAAAATGGTGATCCTAATAAATGCGAATTCCAATGGAGCGTATTGCCGAGACACGCGTTTTGTTCCGTACGGATTGCTAAAATAAATTCCGTATCTGCGAGAAATCCAACCATGATCTTCTCCGTAGAAAACAAAAACCGTCTAGGGAGAGTATGTCACATGTCGTCTGCCACCCATGCTGCTTTTCAGTTTTCCACCCCAGAGATCGAAGTCGAGCGCGCCGTCTCAGAACTCCGCTACGGTCGCCCAATCCTCTTCTCCTCAAACGAGCGACGCCTCGCTGTTCTTGCACTGGATGCCGTTGCGCCTTCTATTTACGACCAGTTTGCGATGGCGACCGAAAACAACCATTCTCTCCTTCTCACTGCACCGCGCGCAACGCGCCTGGGCATTGCGGGTGGTGGAGACGTACTCACGCCGCTTTCGGGCGTCAGCTTCGAGGAGGCGTCGCGGCTGTCCTACGTTCTTGGCGCAGACCGTCCCCAGAGTTGGACGACAGCCGACGAACTTGCATCGCAGACGGCAGAATTGGCGCGTGTCGCGCTTCTTCTGCCTGCTATGGTCATGGCCGATGTTTCTTCCTCACCTGAGCGTTTTGCCGGATGCTGCGAGCTCTCTGCTTCACGCCTGCTGAATACAGAAATGGCGCTCCAGCGCTTCGAGAAGGTGGTAAGAACGCGCGTTCCACTCAAAGACCTGGGCAATTCCGAGTTCGTCGTTTTTCGCGGCGGTCTTGCGCAAAAAGATCAGGTTGCGATTGTCGTTGGCAATCCGGACGTGTCGCGCACCGTGCCGATCCGCATCCATTCGTCCTGCATTACGGGCGACCTCTGCAACTCGCTGAAATGCGACTGTGGGGATCAGTTGCGCAATGGTCTCGCGCTGTTGAAGCAGGCTGGCGGTGGGGTGCTGCTTTATCTTGACCAGGAAGGTCGCGGTACCGGTATCGGGGCGAAAATGCGTGCCTATGGCTATCAGCATCTCGGCCTCGACACGATCGACGCTGACGCCGAACTTGGTCTTTCCGAGGACCACCGTCGTTATGAAGCGGCTGTTGCGATGTTGGGTCACATGAACATCAAGAAGGTCGCCGTCTATACGAACAATCCAACCAAGATCAACGGCCTTCGTGCCGGAGGTATTGAGGTGGAGGCGCGTGCTCCGGTAACGGGCACCGTCACCGCCGAGAACCAGAACTACCTCCGCACCAAGACCGTTCGTGCCGGGCATCTGATGGACCTTGAAACGCTGGTCGCAGCCGAATAAGTCCATGATCCCGGGAGGATAAAAATGGCACTAATACAGGGCGAGTCGCTCGCGACCTTGAGAGACCGAAGGCCTCTCGTGAAAAACACGTTGGCAAATCTCGCCTGCCTGCTGCTCGGCACCATCGCCGTCGCGGTTTTGGTGCGTGTGGAAATGTCGCTGGGGTGGGATTTTGTTGTTGCCGCAACGCTGTCCCTTTCGGCAATATTTGCCTTCGTGCTCTACCTGCTTCCGCAATATCCGCATCGGCGGTTCGGCTATGCCAATACGGTGACGGCCATTCGAGCCTCGCTCGTGAGTTTGACTGCAGCAACTGTGCTCTGTTTCGAAAGTCTGCAGCAAGCGGACACGGTCTTATGGATTCTTGTTGGTGTCGTTGTGGTGGCGCTGGCGCTTGACGGAATAGATGGCTATCTCGCACGGCGGTATCGTCAAGAATCTGAGCTTGGCGCTCGCTTCGATATGGAAGTCGATGCCTTCCTGATCCTCATCCTCTCGGTCGCGGCCGCTCTTTTGGACAAGGCGGGTGCCTGGGTGCTGCTGATCGGACTGATGCGGTATTTCTTCGTCACGGCCGGTTGGCTTCTTCCGGCGCTCGCGGCTGACCTTCCTTCATCGATCAGGCGCAAGTTCGTCTGTGTGGTCCAGGTGTCGATCCTGTGCCTCATCCTCGTTCCAGCCGTGGTTGCTCCAGTCTCGAACTATCTGGCGGAGGCGGCACTCTTGGCGCTCGTCTACTCATTTGCAGCAGACATCGTTTATCTCGTGCGCAACCGGGTGAGCGCATGACGGTGGCCAGGACGCTATCGTCATCGCTCGGTCTTGCTCGCTCTCTCGTCGTTTATTACGGCCAGCCGTGGCGGCGATTTGGATTGAAGCGCTTCTACCGATCTCTCGTCTCTCCCGGACAGCTTGTCTTCGACATCGGCGCTCACGTGGGAAGCCGCAGCCGAACGCTGATCGAGATCGGAGCGAGGGTCGTCGCAATCGAGCCCCAGCCTTTGTTTGCGGACTTCGTCGAAAAGCATCTTGGCAATGAGCTTGAAGGCTTCGAAAGGGTGGCTGTCGGTGCAAAGCGAGGAAGCGTCGATCTGCTGATCTCCAGCCGTCACCCAACGGTCACAAGCGTTTCGTCCAGCTTTGTCGAGGCGGTTAAGAAAAATGCAGGGTTCTCCCACGTCAAGTGGGATGGGAAGGTCACCGTGCCCATGGTGCGACTGGATGATCTCATCGAAAAATACGGGGTGCCCGCCTTCATCAAGATCGATGTGGAAGGCGCCGAAGCCGCGGTTCTGGCAGGCCTGAGCCAGCCCATCGACCTGATTGCGTTCGAGTATATTCCCGCCATGCCGTCGGTTGCCAATGACGCAATCGCAAAGCTTGCCTCGATCGGCGACTATCGTTTCAATCGCGTCGAGGGCGAAACGCATCGCTTCGTTTCGCAAGGGTGGAAAACGGGAAGCCAGATGTTGACGGAACTTGCTGCCATACCGGCCGATGCCAAATCGGGCGACGTCTATGCGCGGATCGATCGTCGGTGAGGCAGTGGTCAGGCGTGGCTCGGTCGTCTCTTCAAGGCGCTCGCGGCAAGAAAGATCACGCCGGGCGCCGTGCCAAGGAGCGACAGCCAGCCATAGGTGATGCTCGCCGCCAGTCCATCGAGCGGTGCGGCTCCCAACAACGGCCAGAGCGCCATTGCCGCAGCCTCACGCGTGCCCCAGCCGCCAAAGCCTGTCGGGATGAGCATTGCCACGAGACAGAAGGGAATAATGGTCAGACAGGCGACCCAGGGCAGCTGCGCGCCCGTCGCGCCAGCGGCAATAAAGAATATGATCACATAGGTCGAAAGCACGCCCGCACTTGTCGTGGATTGCACGATCCAGGCTCGCCGCCGCACGAAGGCTTCGGCGAGGCCTTCACGCAACGCGTTTTGCGTGGCCCACTTGGGCTTGGCGACATAAAGAGCAGCGATCGCGGCCAGAAGCAATGCGCCGGCGAACAAGAGGTAGTGCCGCAGCTGTTGGTCGAAATCCGTTTGCGTCACCAACGGCCAGACGCTGAGGCCGACGATCGCAAGAATGAAGAATGCGATCTGTCCGGATAGTCTCTCGAATATCACTGCCTTGGCAGGTTGCCGCCAGCCGCCGGGTTCGTCACCCCGCATGCGCCACGCTCTGATCGCATCTCCACCCACGCCGCCAGGGAGCGTCTGGTTGAGAAAACTTGCGACATAATATTCGCGTATTGCCTTCAACGGGGCGATGTCCTGCCCAAGACGGCGGGAGGTGAAACGCCAGCGAAGTGCAGACAGAACGATTTGCAGCTGGACGAGCGCAAGGCACACTGCGACAACGATCCACGAGGTGTGGGAGAGCGAGTGTCCAAGAGCATTCAAATCTGTTCTCAGGACGATCGCCGCCAGAAAAGCAAGCGTGATGAAAGAGACGACTATTCGCAGTTTGTTCAAGCGGAAGACCTTTGCATTTTGGCTGCTTTTCCAGCTCAGTGATACGCACTGCATTGAGAGTGGATTGAAGTGAACGGGAAAATCGGGTTCAGCCGAAAACACATTAACTTGAAAGCCATGATCGGCGCATTGCTTTTCTCTTTTGCTGCACTGCTCGCTTTCAACCTGCCTGATCACCCCGACGCGTTCGGTATGGGAGCGTTCGCGAGGCTACCGCTCGAATGGGCACTCATCGGCCTTCTCACGCTTTTGACGAGGGGCTGGCTGCGGCGCATCGTGATTTTCTTATGCGGCTTTATTGTCTTTCTCGTCCTTTTCCTGAAGCTGGCTGACATCGGCGTCCAGTCCGCCTTCCAGCGCCCATTCAATCCCTATCTCGATCTGAAGATGCTGAAGGATGGCTGGAACCTGATTTCAGGTACGATCGGCACACCGGCAGCGCTCGCAGCGCTGATCGGCGGCGGTCTGCTTTTCCTTCTTGTCGCAAGCATCTTTCTGAGGTCGCTCAAATGGATGGCCAGCGCACCGGGATCGACGCGGCGGATTTTGACTGCGGCGTTTGCGGCAATCCTTGTGATCGGGGCGGGGCTGATGTGGCTCGGCTTGCCTTGGGTCGATCTTCGCACGCCCGTCTATTTGTCGAACAGACTGAGCCTCGTTGTCCGCTCCGCGGAGGATATGCAAGCTTTCGAAAAGGAGCTGGCGACCGGGCTCGGCCCGACGAGTGGAGGCGACCTTTTCCAGAGGGCCAAGGGCAAGGATGTCATTCTGGTCTTCGTGGAATCCTACGGGCGGTCCGCAGTCGAAGATCCTCTTTACGCCGATGTCACAGGTCGGCGGCTCGGTGCCATCGATCAGCAGCTCGGAGCCGCGGGCTTACACGCGGCCAGTGGCTGGGTCACGTCTCCAACGGTTGGAGGTCTGAGTTGGCTTGCTCACGGCACCTTGCTGTCCGGGCTGTGGGTCGATAGTCAGGCACGCTACGATAGGCTGATGATCAGTCACCAGCCGAGCTTGAACCGGCTGTTTTCTCAAGCCGGATGGCACAGTGTGGCGGTCATGCCGGCGATCACCATGGCGTGGCCGGAAGCGGACTATTTTGGCTACGACCAGATCCTGTCGGCATCCGGCCTTCAATATCGTGGCAAGCCATTCAACTGGGTCACGATGCCGGATCAATACACCCTGTCTGCCTTCGATCGGTTGGCGCTAAAGCCTGCCCATGAGCGCGGACAACGGGTCATGGCCGAGATTGCGCTCATATCCAGCCACGCGCCCTGGACCCCGGTGCCGACGCTCATCGATTGGGACAAGGTCGGCGATGGCTCTGCCTTTAACGACCAGGCTGTCAGCGGCGACCCGCCGTCCGTCGTCTGGGCCGTCCCAGACCGGGTGCGTCGCCAATATATACAGACCATCGATTATTCTCTGGCGACGCTTGGGGAGTTCATGGAAAGGCAGCGCCGAGATGTGGTCTACGTCATCCTCGGTGATCACCAGCCGGCGTCGATCATCACGGGGCAGGGTGCGTCACGCGCGGTGCCGGTGCATATAGTCAGCGATGATGCAGACCTTGTTGCGCGCTTCGAAGCCGAGGGATTTGCCAGCGGTATGATGCCCGCTGACACGACGAAGGAGCAACCGATGAGCACGCTTCGCCAAACTCTGATCGACACCTTCAGTGGCGCGCCCTGAGAAAGGCGCGCCTGCCTGCATCAGGCGGATGCGCGTTCGCGCATGATATCCTGCCAGGCATCATAGGCCGAGAGAACTGTTTCCATCTGCGCTGTATGGCCGGTGATAAAATCGTCGCCATAGATCGTTTCGTCCGGGTACTCCGTGATCAGGGTCATCGGGACGGTATGCCGATCATCGACGGATGAGAGGCAGGGGAAGCCGTTGATGATCCGAAAACCGGTTTCGCCAGCGTGGATTTCATAGAGCGCGATCTGGCGGTTGTTGTAATCGAGAAGCCCGGGGATAGCACCGAGATGACGGGTCACCCTGTCCAGTAACGCTTCGGCCTGACGTTCCCAGTCCGGGTGATGGCGGATGATGAGGAAGAAGCCCTTCGGCAATGTCCACATGGCGAAGTTGCGCGGCACATAGCCGGAAAGCGGTCGCGTCCATTCATGCGAGGGATAGCCATGCAGGTTCACATGCAGCTTGGCATCGCTCCTTTCCTCAGCCTTGAAACGGATTTCCTTCTCGAACAGGTTGGTACCTGCATTCTCGGAGGTCCGATATTCGAGATCGTCGCCGAGTGCGGTGTAACGTGCGGCATGGTGCATGTGGCGCGGGTTGTCGAGGCGAAGACGCTGGTGCACGGCATATCCGTCGGGGTTCTCCAGCGGCGATATCGTAAAGTGGGCCTGCTTCCTCTCGCCGAGCTTCCGGGCCGCGCGAAGAGCGCCGACAATGCCCGTCGTTTCGTTCGGATGTTGCCCGCCGCTGATCATCACCGCGGCATCGTCGCCGAATTTGTAGCGGGCAGATAGGATGCGTCCGGAACGGGACCGTGCTTCGAAAGCGTCTCCGCCGACTTCGGCCAGGAGCTTCCTGACCTGGCTTTCCGCAATCGGCTCTTGAGCGGTGTCGATCGGCTGCTCATCCCCGTCTGAGAAACCTGTGGTAAGCGCCCGCGTCTCGATGACAACAGAAATTTCGCCATTGCTCTTGGCGATTTCAGGCACGATCTGTCCCGGTCTCAGACCTCGATCACCCAATGGGCGGCCTGACTTTTTCTGGAAAAATTCGAGAAGCGAAAAATAGAAATCCTCGTGCAGCGCCTCGCGAAGGCTGACGACCTCATCGCCGGCCGGCAACGAGATGTCTTTCGCGGGGTGAACAACGCGGATGTTCAGCTCTTCGAAATAGGGCTCCTGATCACCCCAGGCATGATCGGCTACGGCTTTGATACCGGCTTCGAAGAGCTCCTCGTAATCCGTCGCCAGTCGCTCGCCCGGCTTCCCGCCAAGCTTCAACCAGCCTGTGGGCGAGACATTGATTTCGCCGACGATGTCCGTATGCACCCGGTTCGGCGCGAGGACGGTCACGCTCTCGATCCGCTCCCCACGCTTCAGCGAGACATCATAATGAAAGTCACCGTCGTTACGGGCAATGAAGTCAATCTTCGCCTCACCAACCAGAGCCGCGAGCGGATAGGCCTCCAGGCGGAAGCGGTTCGCCGGGGCGTTGGCATGGACGGGATAGTGCACTTCGATCGCCTCGACACTATCGAGGTCGATCTCTTCCAGGAAGGCAAAGAGAAGAGGTTTGTAAGCGCTGCGAATGCGGGCAGTTACGCCCTTCTCCTGCAACCGTCTTTCCGCCTCTCTCCGGCTTTCCGTGTCGTCGTAGGTCCAGGCTTCCAGCGGCTGGCCCGGAATGGCGAGCTCGACAATAGCGTCCAGCGTTCGCGTGAAAGTCTGGTTTAAAAGCGGGCTCATGGCGATTACCTCGAGGTTCTGCCGGTCGGATCGAGGCTATCGCGCAGCCAGTCGCCGAGGAGGTTGAGACCGAGAACGGTCAGAAGGATCGCCAAGCCTGGAAAGACGCTGACCCACCATGCGGTCTGAAGATAGGTCCGCCCGTCCGCCAGCATGCCGCCCCAGCTTGGGATAGTGGGATCGACGCCGAGGCCGAGGAAGGTGAGGCTGCTTTCGAGCAGGATGTTGTTGGCAACATTCAGTGTCATCAGTACGATGACGGGACCGATCAGGTTTGGCAGCAGGTGCTGGAGGATGATGCGCCAGTCCTTCACGCCGATAGCACGGGCCGACAGGATGAATTCGCGCTCCCTGAGTGTCAGCACCGAGCCGCGCACGAGGCGGGCATATTGCACCCACTGCGAGACGATCAGCAGGATGATGGTATTGGCGAGGCTGCCCCCAACGATCGCGATAAAGGTGATCGCGAGCAGGATGAAGGGCATGGCAAGCTGGATGTCTGCAAAGCGCATCACCAGCATGTCCCAGAAGCCGCGGTAGTAACCCGCCACAAGCCCGACCGCCACGCCGAAGATCACCGCGCCGATGACAGAGGTGAAGCCAACGAGGAGTGAGATTTTGCCGCCGGCGACGACGCGGGCCAGCACGTCACGGCCAAGCGGGTCGGTGCCGAATGGATGGGCGGCATTCGCAAACGGCTTTGCGAGCCGCGCCATCAGATCGATTTTCTCCGCGCCACCTGGAAAGAGGACATCAGAGAAAACGACGGCAAGGCAGATCACGACCGTCAGCGTTGCGCCAAGGATGAATTCAAGACTGTTGAAGCGCGAGAGGCGCGAGGTGTTGGCAGCCATCGTCTCTTACTCCGTGCGGATGCGCGGATCGACAAGCCCATAGGCAATATCGACCAGAAGGTTGATGCCGACGATCATCAGCGACAGGACAGTGATGACGGCTTGGAGAACCGGATAATCACGAGCGCCGACCGCATCGAAGGCAAGCGTACCGAGCCCAGGCCAGTTGAAGACGCGCTCGATGACGACGATGCCGCCGAGCAGACCACCGAACTGAAGGCCAAAATAGGTGATGAGCGGAATGGCGCAGTTGCGCAGGGCATGCTTGTAGAGCACCTTGTTTTCGCTCAAGCCCTTGGCGCGTGCCACCATCACATATTGCGAGCGCAAGGTGTCGAGCATTGCGGTGCGGACTAGGCGAACATTGGTCGCTGTCAGGATGACACCCATTGTCACGGCCGGCATGATATAGCTTGCAAATCCGCCCATGCCGCTCGGTGGCAACCAGCCGAGCGTGATCGAGAAGAGTAGAACCAGCATGGTTGCGAGCCAGAAGTTCGGAAACGACAGGCCGACGAGCGAGAAGATGCGGATCACCTGATCCGCCGTCTTGCCGCGTGACGTAGCAGCCTTGATCCCAAGCGGAATGGAAAGCGCAATCGACACAGCCATAGAGATGAAGGCGAGCGCCAGTGTGGCTGGGAGTGCGTCTGCAATCAGTCGCGAAACAGGGGTGCTGCCGGTAAAGCTGCGTCCGAAATCAAGCGTCACGAGCCCCTTCAGGAAGCTGAAATACTGGACGAAGAATGGCCGGTCGGTGCCAAGCGCCGCACGGATGCGCGCAAGATCGTCCTCCGTCATGCTGCCGCCGCCCTGGAACATGGTGACCGCGGGATCGCCCGTCAGACGAATTGCGAAGGAGACGAGAAGGGTGATGGCGATGACGACAAAAATCGCCTGCAGCAATCGCTTGATGAGAAAACCGGCCACGAGCTTTTCCTTGAGAAATGTCCTGCCTTGCCCGCACAAAACGGGCAAGGCGATGCGTCAAAGGGTCGAAAGACTTATTCGACGGTGACGTCGGTGAGCTTCAACCGGTTGTCCGGTGGTGCGACGAAACCCTTGACCCGCTTGTTCATGCCGTAGATGGCATTGGTGTTGTAAAGCGGAAGTTCGAGTGCGCGATCAGCGGTGTAACTGCCGATCTCCTTCAGGATCTTTTCCCGTTCGGCACGGTCGGTCAGCGGGCGCTGGGATTCCAGCAGCTTGTCCAGCTTCTCGTCCTTGTCGTAAGGGTTCCACTTCTCGCCGGAGTGGTACATGGAGTAGGCCGTGTTGTCGTAGTCGAAGGTCCAGCCGCCCCATTTCTGCTGGAACATGGCGCCGGTCTTGCCCTGCGGGATGATGTCGTTCAACAGCACGTTTGTTTCGTAGGGCTTGATCGTCGCAGTGATGCCCACCATCGAGAGGTAACTGGAAATGACCTGAGCCACTTCGTTCATCGTTGCGTCATTGCCGCGAATGTCGATCTGGAGCGTCGTGCCCGGCTTCACACCGGCTTCGGCCAAGAGCTTCTTGGCAGCTTCCGGATCGTATGGCAGCGGCTTCAGTTCAGGATCGTAGCCAAAGGACAGTGCGCTCTGGAAGCTTGCGATTTCCGAGGCCTGCCCGGCAAGGATCGACTTCACGATCGTGCCGCGATCGACCGCCATGATGATCGCCTTGCGGACCTTCGGATCGGCCGTGACGCCGTCGCGCGTGTTGAAACGCAGCGCATCGACCGTGGGCCCTGGAACGCTGACGATCTCAAGTTTGGAGTCGCCTTCGATAACAGGGATCATGCCGATTGGAATGGTCGGCGGGATGACCAGATCCACACGGCCAGCCTGAAGTTCCGCCACTGCGGTCGCCGGTTCGGCGATGAAGCGGTATTCCAGTTCCGAGAGCTTGGGAGCGCCGCCCCAGTAATCCGGGTTGGCTTCCAGCTTGATGTTGTTTTTCGGCGCGTAGGACACGAACTTGAACGCGCCGGTGCCGACAGGATTGAGGTTGAAGTTGTCCTCGCCCTTTTCCTGGATGTATTTCGGCGGCACGATCATGGCGCCATAGCCTGCCAGCTTGGTCAGCAGCACTGGATCGGGCGCCTTCAGCTTCATGTCCACGGTGTAGTCGTCAATAACATCGACGCTTTCGATCGACACATAGTTGGAGCGCTGTGGGCCCTTGGCACCCTGTTCGCCTAGAAGGCGCTCGAAGGTGAACTTGACCGCGGCTGCGTTAAATGGCTCGCCGTTGTGGAACTTGACGTTCTGGCGAAGCTTGAAGCGGATACGCTTGCCCTCATCCAGTTCTTCCCAGGATTCGGCAAGGCCCGGTACCAGTTTCAAATCCGGGCCACGATAGGTGAGACCGTCAAAGATGTTGGTGGCCACCGCCGCCCACTGAACCAGAAAGGTGTCGATCGGGTCCCAGCTACCCGGATCCTGCGGGCTGGAAATGGTCATTTTGCCGGCGGCAAGAGCGGGCGATGCCACGAACGCAACGCTGGCCAAAGCCAGCGATGTCACAGCAGCGGATATTCCCCTTTTGATTATTCTCATCTTCTGTTTCCTCTTCAGATGGTGTGAACGTTGGATCGGTCAGGCACTTTGAGCGATGAAGTGGCCTGGGTTTATTTCCCGATGGATAAGGATTGGTGGTTCGTCGCCCACGCGGCGCACCGGATTGGGGATCTCACCTTCGATCATGGCGATGCGACGCTCGATAGTCGGGTCGGCGACCGGCACGGCGGAGAGCAGCCTGCGGGTGTAATCATGCGTCGGGGTTTCGAACACCTGGCGACGGCTTCCCATCTCCATGATCTGGCCGAGATAGAGCACCGCCACGCGGTGGCTCATCTTCTCAACTACGGCCATGTCATGGCTGATGAAGAGATAGGCCAGCCCGCGTTCGGCCTGCAGATCCATGAAGAGATTGATGATCTGGGCCTGAATGGAAACGTCGAGCGCCGAAAGAGCTTCATCGGCAATGATCAGCTTTGGATCGGATGCGAGGGCACGGGCGATACACACACGCTGCCGCTGGCCGCCGGAAAACTCGTGAGGATAGCGCGAGGCGTGTTCGGACGTTAGTCCAACGCGCTCCAGCAACTCATCCACACGTCGTTTCACAGCCTTGTTATCGTTGATCAATCCGTGAGTGTTGATCGGCTCGGCAATCGAAAAGCCGACTGTCTTGCGCGGATCGAGCGAGGCGAAAGGATCCTGGAAGATGTATTGAACTTCCTGGCGCATGCGGAAGCGCTCGGAGGCGGACATCTGCGAAAAGCTGCGGCCATTGAAGGAGATCTCGCCAGATACTGCGTTTTGCAATTGCTGGATGGTGCGTCCAATGGTGGACTTGCCGGAACCGGATTCACCGACCAGCGCCAACGTTTCCCCTGCATGAATGTCGAAACTCACCTTCTGGACTGCACTCAGACGATGGGTCGTCTTGCCGAACAGGTTCTTGCGGATGTCGAAACGCACGAAGAGATCTTTGACGGAGAGAAGCGGCTTTTGATCGTATTTCGCCGTGTCCTGGACGCGCTCCTCACCGACGGTGACGGGCTCGCCATTCTGCAATACGGTCAGCGGCAAGCGTTTGGGATAGTCTTCGCCTTCCATGCTGCCAAGGCGGGGAACAGCGGAGAGCAGGGCGCGCGTATAAGGATGTTTCGGATTGGCAAAGACCTCCCTGACCGGACCTTCCTCGACCTTTTTGCCCTTCCACATCACGACGACATCATCGGCCATCTCTGCCACCACGCCCATATCGTGGGTGATGAAGACCATGCCCATACCGAGCTTCTTCTGCAGGTCGCGCATGATGTTGAGGATCTGTGCTTGAATGGTGACATCGAGCGCGGTCGTCGGTTCGTCGGCAATCAACAGCTTCGGTCGGCAAGCGAGCGCCATGGCGATCATCACGCGCTGGCGCATGCCACCGGAGAGTTGGTGGGGATAGCGATTTAACAATTCGGCCGCATCCGGCAGACGCACCATGTCCAGAAGCGAGCGAGCTTGTGCCATCGCAGCCTGTTTGCTCAGTTTCTCATGTAAAATCAGCACTTCGCAGATCTGATCGCCGATGGTGAAAACCGGGTTTAGGGAGGTCATCGGCTCCTGGAAGATCATGGCGATCTCCTTGCCGCGGATCGACCGCATCTCCTTCTGAGAAGTTTTCAACAGATCCTTGTTTTCAAATAGAATTTTCCCCGTCGGATAGGTCGCACCCATCATATCTGCCAGACGCATCGTCGAGAGTGAGGTGACGGACTTGCCCGATCCTGATTCACCGACAACTGCAACAGTCCGACCCGCCTGCACCGTAAAAGACAGATCGTCCACGACGCGGCTTTCGCCAAACTCAACACTCAGACCTTGGACGGAAAGGAGCGGCTTGCTGTTGTCCATAAAAGTAATGTCCTTCGTCATGCTCATACCAGCACTCTTGGTGCAAGGACCGTGCCAGTGTCGCAAAGTTGAAGGACATAAGCATCGTCCACGCCGGCTGCGCAGGCGCTAAAATTGGTCACAAGGTCGCTTTTGGGGCCGATGAGCAGCATCGTACTGGTTTCCTCCACAATACAGGTCGACGCTAACAAAGGCGAACAATCCTGTCCATCCTGTTGAACAATTTTTGCATATTGCCCTACAAATAGTCACATGCTTTTGCATTGGGCGAGAGGTGCACGCGATGGGCACTGCGTAGCATGGCATGATCACGCGGTTTGAAACTGGATGCGGTTCGGCCGAACTTTTGAGGTTCGAGGCATCTCAAGCGGATGCCGCCGGGCGCGGATGAAGAAGCGGAACGCGATCGCTCGACGGGAGTAACATGGAGGGACTGGATCTGCTCAGTCACCGTTGTCACGGTCTTCTTCGGCAAGCTGCGAAAACCAGGCCGCATAGGCTGTGTTCTTCACGAGATGCCGATTAAGATCCGGCTCCCCATCGTCCCACCACACCTTTCCCCTCTCGCCGAGAGCGATCTTGGCTTCGTCGACCCGCGCTCTCGCTTGCGCCAGCGCTACACGATCGCCTTTGGCTTGCCGAACCGCTCGCCTCGCGGCCATCAGTTCCTTGACCAACCGTATCCTGGTCTCTTCATCCAGAGCGGGATCGCTTTTGCGCCAGAGGCGCCCGCGGAGCACGAAGTACCGACCATCCGGCGTGTCAGGGTAAGAGAAGGGCTTTTCACCACTGCTCACAGCAACGACCCCTGCGCCGGTTCCAAGTCCTGCTGCGTTTCCATTTCACCGCGCTTTGTCAGCTCGGTTTGCGCGCTGAAGCGCACGTCGCTATCCCGGTCTTGAAGATAACCGATCAGCGTTTCGGTGCTCAGGCTGTCCCAACCTTTGCCGCGATCCGGACCGGCGGGCACGCGCGGCAGGAGCCCTGGCTCGGCGCTCCAAGCCAAGAGCTCTTCTAGCGAGGCGGCGTTCAGCATATCGCGCAGGTGATGGGCGGTCACATAGGCGTCTGGCATGGCGCGGTGTGCCGGCAGGCCAATCTCATGCACCAGGCCTTCCGGCATGCGCAGATAGCGTAACATCTGATTGGAAAAACGCGGCAATTCGGGCCAAACCCGCAGCGCACATTTCCACGTGCAGATCCATGGCAATCCTCCCGTCAGCCGAGCCGTGCAATATCTCTGTTCGAAGGCTGCGCGGTGGGCTGCAAAGGCCACCACGCCTCCCTCGGGGCGCAAGACGCTTGGCGCGACTTCCTTCCAAAATGGGGCGTCCGCGACCTGCTCGTCAAGAATATGATGGATGGCCATGGTGTCGGGCGTGATCGGGCGACCGGGATTGACGAAGAGGGCGCCGCGCTCATTCGTCAGCGCCCAACGTCCCCCTTCTACGAGTGCGACATCCTGCCAGCCGATTTCGCAAACATCATTGGCGCCGTTACCGGCGGTCTCCAGATCAATCACGCGGATGCGTTGCGCTGATACCTTCAGCTCTTCCCTAGGCTCTTTCATCGATTATAAATCGAAGCCGAGCTGAGGTTGTTCCCCATCGTCTGAAATGCTCTCGTTGGTGAGGGAGGAAAGAGTGACTCCGAGCAAGCGAACGGACCGTTTGAACGGATAGACGGTCGCAAGCAGTCCCGCAGCGGTTTCGAGGATCGCGTTGCCGTTGGCGAGGGGCACAGCGCTGCTTCTGCTGCGCGTCGCTTGCGTGAAGTCGGAGTACTTGATCTTCACGGTGACGGTCTTGCCGCTGAAACCTTTGGCCTGGCAGTAGCTCCAGACCTTCTCGGCAAGTGGCTTCAACTCGTCGGTGGCCAGACTGAGGTCATCAATATCCTGCATGAAAGTGTCTTCAGCACCGACTGATTTTCGTACACGGTCGGGTCTGACCCGGCGCTCGTCGATGCCACGCGCGATGCCATAGAAATATGGCCCCGACTTGCCGAAGTGATGTGTCAGAAACTGCAGGGTCTGCGCCTTGAGATCGGCACCAGTTTCGATCCCCAATCTGCGCATCTTCTCGGCAGTTGCCGGCCCAACGCCGTGAAACTTCTTTACCGCGAGGCCCTCGACGAAAGCAGGCCCGCGTTTGGGCGTAATCACTGCCTGACCGTTGGGCTTGTTGAGGTCCGACGCCATCTTGGCGAGAAATTTGTTATAGGAAATTCCGGCGGATGCGTTGAGGCCAGTCACCTTTTTGATCTTTTCGCGGATTTCCAGCGCAATCTCAGTCGCGATCGGCATGTCCTTCAAATTTTCAGTGACATCCAGATAGGCTTCATCCAGCGATAGCGGTTCTATCAATGGCGTGTATTCGGCAAATATCTCTCTGATCTGCTGCGAGACGGCGCGGTAGACTTCGAAGCGTGGTCTGACGAAAATCAGGTCGGGGCACTTTCGTGCTGCGGTCACGGAAGGCATGGCTGAATGCACGCCAAAGGCGCGCGCCTCATAGCTCGCTGCTGCCACGACGCCACGCGCCGCAGCGCCACCCACGGCAAGAGGCTTTCCGCGAAGATCAGGATTATCACGCTGCTCGACGGACGCGTAGAATGCGTCCATGTCCACATGGATGATCTTGCGAAGCGGCGAGGGGTCGTTGAAGCTCATGGAGGCCAGAGAAGCTGTTTCGAACAAAAGAAGAACGTAGCATGTGTGGTGGCATGCGCCAAGACATCGCGGCCAGAAGTTTGTTGCGTTGATGAAACCAGCGGACCGATGGAGAGTTTGACCTACTCACTATGTCTGAGGAGATCCGTTATGGCCGACAACGCCACCAGTACCATTCGCGCGACATTCGAAACCCGCGAGGCCGCCGACCTTGCTGTCGAACATTTGGTGCAGCAGCACGGCATTGCTCGCCCGGATATCTTCATCCAGTCGGCTTCCGACGAAAACACCACAGGAACGGAATCGTCACGCGGCGACGTGAAGCGCGCCGACGCTCCCCACGAAGGTGAGATCGAAGTTTCGGTCGATATCGCAGCCGACCAACTGCAGGCCGTTCAGCGCAGTTTTGGTGACGCCGGTGCGATCCGCGTTTCAGGCCGTTGAAGCAAACCGTCAAGCGTAGGTGGCAAGCCATGCGTTCTTGCAAGTGAGCTTGCCGCCTAAGTCAATAACGACGTTGATGATCCCGCGTTGTGGATGTATTTGATCCGGCAACGTCAGGGATCAAAATGCAGACCTTTTCTAGATTGCCGCCACTTGAAGCGCTCGTTGTTTTCGAAGCGGCATCGCGTCTCGGTAGCTTTTCCCGTGCAGGCGTCGAACTCGGCCTGACCCAAAGTGCGGTCAGTCGCCAGATCGGCAAGCTGGAAGCATTCATCGGCTCGAAACTGTTCGAACGGGTGCCGACAGGCGTGCGATTGACGACGGTTGGCGAGAATTATTCGATCGATGTCTCCCGACTGATCCTCGATATCGCGAGTGTCACAGATGGTGTTCGCTCCTGGACGGGTGCCAGCCAAATCACAATTGCCTGTTCCAGAGGGATCGCCGATCAGTGGTTTATGCCTCGCCTCAAGAAACTGAAGAACGATATTGCAGGGCTTGAACTCAGGCTGCGCGTTACCGACGATGTTGCACATTTGCGGCTCGACGAATTCGATCTTGCAATCTTCTACCGCAAAGAAAGACCGATTGGGGTTTGGCTCTCTGAGCTTGGCCAGGAAGAAGTGGTCCCGGTCTCTGGCGCTGGCGCATTGTTGCTGGAAGAGCAGAAGGCACCGGTCCTCATTTCCATTGAAGACTCCATGCGGGAGTGGCAGGATTGGGGAGATTGGTGGCGGTCATCAAAGATGTCCCCGCCGCAGGATGCAGTGCACTGGAAACTCGGAGATTACGGTCTGTGCGTCGCGGCTGCCTCCCAGAGTCTCGGCACGACGCTCGGCTGGACATGGCTCATCCGCGATCAACTGGACAGCGGTGTCCTCGTTCCGGTGCATAGCCACACGATGCGATCCGAAGGACGATTTTATCTCATGCGGCCTGCTGACCGACATCAGCGAAAGATCGTGCGCGAAGTGGCCGACTGGCTGATTGCAAACAACAAGCAGACCGCTCGCTGATTATCATTACGCTTGTACGAGGCGCGCTCTGCGCCGACGATCCAGCATGAAACGTGCGTAACCGATCAAAGTGAATATCAGCCACGCCACCTGCGAAATCAGGGAGCCAAGATTGAAATTCCATATCAGCGAATAGATCAGGAGAACGCCACCGAGGATGTTGAGAATGGTGTAACGACCGTCTTCAACGCTCAGAATGCGCAATTGCAGCAGGGCATATGCGATGAGATAGAAAATTGCTCCTGCAAGGCCAACAATGTCCGCAAGCCCCATTTATACGCACTCCGTAACCGCCTAGTATAGACGCCTGGCCACGCCGGCTCATTCCGGCGACGCTCGTGTACTCCGCTTCGCAAACAAGCGGATACGCTTTGATTTCATGACCCCATGCGCAAAAATCATACCCCAGCTTATGGCTGCGTCTCTAGTGCCGAACCGCTGAGTACGATAGGCCAAGCCCCCGAGAGCCGTCCCATGAACGGCGACGATAAAAACAGGGAACTGCACCATGACACACCCTCCTTCTTCCTTTTCGCTCGACCGACGTAGCTTCCTCATCGGCGCCGCCGGTCTGACGGCGCTTTCTGCTGGCTTCATCACACAGGCCAGCGCGCAAGACGCTCAAACTCCGAAGAAAGGGGGCGTGCTGAAACTTGGTATCGGCGGCGGTAGCACCACAGACAATCTCGATCCGCGCATCTTGAAGGACTGGGTACCCGTCAATCAGGCCTTCATGATCATGAATGGTCTTGTCGAGATTGACGCCAACAATCACGCGGTTCCAGAATTGCTCGAAAGCTGGGAAGCGCAGCCGGGTGCCAAGGAGTGGGTGTTCAAGCTGCGCCAAGGGGTGACCTTCCATAACGGCAAGGCGCTGACGGTCGAAGATGTGATCTATTCGATCAATCTCCACCGCGGCGAGACCACCTCTGCAGCGCGTTCGATCGCGTCTGCGCTGAAAAGCGTCGAGAAAGTCTCGGACAGCGAAATCAAGATCGTCCTTGAAAGCGGCAACGCCGACCTTCCCTACATTCTCTCCGACTACCACTTCCTTGTCGTTCCCGAAGGATGGACGGATTTCAACAAACCCGTCGGTACGGGGCCGTTCGTGTTCGAAAGCTACGATCCCGGCGTCCGGTCGCGTTTCACGCGTAACCCCAACTATTGGAAGCCGAACGCCGCGCATGTCGACGCCGTCGAAGTGATCGTCATCAATGATATCGCTGCGCGCACCAATGCCATGATGTCGGGTCAGGTTCATGCGATCAACCAGCTCGATTTCAAGACCGTCGATCTCCTGCGTCGTAACCCCAACCTCAACATCGTCCAGTCGGCTGGTGGCCAGCATTTCACATTCCTGATGGATTGCACGCAGGCGCCCTATAAGGACAACAATGTCCGCCTCGCTATCAAGCATGCAATCGATCGCGAACAGCTTTTGAAGACCGCCCTGCGTGGCTATGGCCGCCTCGGCAACGATCATCCGATCCCGAGTTCCGATCGCTTTTATGCAGCCGACCTGCCGCAGCGCCCTTACGACCCCGAGAAGTCCAAGTTCTATTTGAAGCAGGCTGGGCTCGATACGTTGAAGGTTGAGATTTCGGCCTCGGACGCGGCGTTCTCCGGCGCGGTCGACGCAGCAGCGATTTTCCGCACCAGCGCTGCCAAAAGCGGGATCGATGTGTCGATCAAGCGCGAGCCAGCGGATGGATACTGGGACAATGTCTGGATGAAGGCGCCGTTCTGCATGTCCTATTGGGGCGGACGTCCGACTGCCGACCAGATGCTGACCATTGCATACCAGTCCACCTCGGCACAGAACGATACGCACTGGAAAAACGAGACCTTCGACAAGAAGCTGATTGAAGCCCGCGCACTTCTGGACGATGCCAAGCGTAAGGAAATCTATGCCGAGCTTCAGGCGCTGATCTCGAACGAGGGCGGCGCAATGATCCCGATGTTCGGCGATTATCTCGACGCCACCTCCAAAAAGCTCAAAGGCGTCACCACGCACCCGATGTTCAACTTCATGGGTGCTCGTCTTGCTGAAAAGGTATGGTTGGACGCGTAATGACTATTCTTATCCTGAAGCGCATTGCTTTGGGTATTCTGACGCTACTGCTCGTGTCGGCGCTTATTTTCGCCGGCACGCAGCTTCTTCCTGGTGACGTGGCGTCAGCAATACTCGGACAGAATGCAACGCCCGAGTCTCTAGCAGTGCTGCGCACGGACCTCGGTCTCGACCAACCGCTGCTGCATAGATATTTTGCCTGGCTCGGCGGGTTTGTAACCGGTGACCTGGGCAATTCTCTCGCCAACCGGCAGCCCGTCGCGGATCTTCTGTGGCCACGGTTCTGGAACACCATGGCACTTGCGTTCTACGCTGCCGTGATCTCGGTGCCGGTTGCCGTTCTCCTGGGGCTGTTGAGCGCGATCTGGAGAGGCACTCTCTTTGACCGGGCCGTCAATATCGCTGCCCTCGCCTTTGTGTCGCTTCCCGAGTACTTCCTCGGCCTGCTGCTGATCCTGTTCGTTTCCGTGCAATACAATCTCCTGCCGAGCCTTGCGGATACCTATCCGGGAATGAGCATGGGAGACTGGCTGAAGGCGACGACGCTTCCGGCTCTGACGCTTGTTCTGGTAACGGTTGCCCAGATGCTGCGAATGACCCGGACGGCGGTCTTGGCCGTCATGGATCAGGCCTATGTGGAGACCGCTTATCTGAAGGGTCTACGCACGAAGCGCGCCGTTCTCCGCCACGCGCTTCCCAATGCCGCGGCCCCGATCGTCAATGTCGTATCCTTCAATATCGCCTACCTCATCACCGGCGTCGTTCTGGTCGAGGCGGTGTTCAATTACAACGGGCTTGGTCGCTTCATGGTCGATGCCGTTTCGAAACGCGATCTACCGCTGGTGCAAGCGGCGGCGCTCGTGTTCGGCACCGCCTACGTCATCTTGAACATTATTGCCGACGTTACGGCCATCGCGCTCAATCCGCGCCTGAGGCATGCCCGATGAAATTCCTGCGCACTGTTTCACCGACGGCATGGATCGGTCTGTTCATCATTTCACTCAACATTATCCTGTTCTTGGCCGGCCCCCATATCGCGCCTTTCGGGCAGGAGGAGATCGTTGGATCGCCCTTCGATCCGCCTTCGGCTGCCCACTGGTTCGGTCTCGATCAGAATGGCCGGGACATGCTGTCGCGCATTCTCGCTGGCGCGCAGATGTCCATCGGCGTTTCGCTCGCCGCATCTTTGTTGTCGTTTACCATCGGCATCACGCTTGGTTTCATCGCCGCTATTTTCGGCGGCTGGCTCGACACCATCCTCTCGCGCATCGTTGATACCGTCATGTGCATTCCGGTGTTAATCTCGGCCTTGGTCGTCTTGCAAGCGTTGGGATCGTCAATCCCGGTTCTTATCGTCACCATCGCACTGCTGGACTCGACCCGCGTGTTTCGTCTGGCACGCATCGTTGCGCAAGGGATCAATGTTCTCGAATATGCCGAAACCGCACGTCTGCGGGGCGAAGGTCTTTCGTGGCTGGTTTTCAAGGAAATCCTGCCAAATGCGCTGCCGCCGCTGATTGCGGAATTCGGTCTGCGTTTCTGCTTCACCTTTCTTTTCGTTGCCGGCGTGTCGTTTCTTGGCCTCGGTATCCAGCCGCCTTTCGCAGACTGGGGCGGTATGGTGAAAGATAACCAGCAGGCTATTCTTTACGGCCTTTATGCGCCGCTTTATCCCGCTGCCGCAATCGCCATCCTGACCATCGGCATCAATCTTGTGGTGGACTGGTTGCTGGCGGGCCGTAGTGCAATTCAAGGAGCGGATCGATGAGCGAAGACAAGGTCCTTCAAATCCGTGGCCTGAAGGTCGCAGCCCCCAACGGCGCCATTCTGGTCGATGGCATTGATCTCGACCTGTCCCGCGGTGAGGTCAAAGGCCTCATTGGTGAATCGGGGGCGGGGAAATCCACCATCGGCCTCGCCGCCATGGGCTACGGTCGAAATGGCTGCCGCATCGTTGACGGCGAGATCGTCGTCGATGGCATCTCTTTGATGAAGATCGGCCGCGCTGGACGTGAAGCGGTGCGTGGCGCGCGTATTGCCTATGTCGCACAGAGTGCTGCTGCGGCTTTCAATCCGGCGATGAAAATCGGCGATCAGATCATCGAGGGGCCTCTCTATCACGGCATCATGAACCGGCAGGAGGCACAAGCCTGGATGCTGGAGCTGCTTGAGGCGCTGCAACTGCCGGATTTTCGCAATTTCGGCAATCGCTACCCGCATCAGGTTTCCGGTGGTCAGTTGCAGCGCGCCATGGTTGCCATGGCGATGTCATGCCGCCCAGACATCCTCGTGCTGGATGAGCCGACCACGGCTCTGGACGTCACGACGCAGATCGAGGTTCTCGCACTGCTGCGCGATCTTATCCAGCGGTACAGGACTGCAGCCCTTTATATCACGCACGACCTGGCGGTGGTGGCGCAGGTGGCCGATAGCATCACGGTCTTGCGCCATGGAAAGCGGGTAGAGGAGGGGAGCGCCGAGCAAATCCTCGAGCATCCTCAGGAAGAGTACACCAAGCGTCTTGTCTCGGAACGCGAAACGAGCATGGCGGGGCAAGGGGTTCACCACGAAAGTGGCGAGGTCTTGCTGGATGTGCGTGACGTGACGGCTCATTACGGCCGCAAAAAGGTATTGGACAGTGTCCATCTGACGCTACGCCGCGGTGAAACGCTGGCCATTGTCGGTGAATCCGGATCGGGCAAGTCCACGCTCGCACGCGTTATCGCGGGTCTACCGCCTCATTCGTCGGGAGTGATCTCACTCGCCGGACACAGGCTGGCCGATAGCTACAAGAAGCGCAGCCGGGAAGAGCTGCGCCGTATACAACTCGTCTACCAGCTACCGGATGTGGCCCTCAATCCGCGACAGACGGTTGGCGACATCATCGGTCGTCCCATGTCATTTTATTTCAATATGAAAGACGATCAGCGCTCCTCCGAGGTCGGACGGTTGCTCGATCTTGTCGGACTACCGCGAGACTTTGCCGAGCGACTTCCAAAGGCGCTTTCGGGCGGTCAGAAGCAGCGCGTCTGTATCGCCCGCGCTCTTGCAGCGCGTCCCGATCTCATCATCTGCGATGAGGTCACGTCTGCGCTCGACCCCCTCGTGGCAGAAGAGATCTTGCGATTGCTGCGCTCGTTGCAGGATGAATTGTCTGTCTCCTATCTGTTCATAACCCATGATCTGGGTGTCGTTCGCAGACTGGCGGACCGGACGATGGTGATGCAGCATGGCGTGATCGTTGAAACGGGCATAACCGCAGATGTTTTTGCCCCGCCTTACAAGCCCTACACCGAGCAGCTCATCACCTCAGTGCCGGAACTGCGACGAGACTGGCTTGATGGGGTGCTGGCAAAACGCGCAATCCCCGCCGCTTGAGGACGATGGCGATCTCGGATCGCCGTTCGAAATCCTATCGTCGCTACTGGAGTGCCAGTAAGGCGCATAATCTGACTGGAATATTTGAAATGACAGTGCATGTCCAAGAACACATCTGGATTCCGTTGAGCGATGGTACGCGCCTTGGTGCGCGGCTCTGGTTGCCGGAAGACGCAGAACAATCGCCGGTCCCGGCAATCCTTGAATATATTCCCTACCGCAAGCGCGACGGTACGCGTGGGCGCGACGAGCCGATGCATGGCTATTTCGCAAGCCAGGGCTACGCGGCCATTCGCGTCGATATGCGCGGGACAGGCGAATCCGATGGACATATGGCGGATGAATATCTGAAGCAGGAGCAGGATGACGCGCTTGAAGTGATCGACTGGATTTCCCGCCAAGCCTGGTGCAGCGGCAACGTTGGAATGATGGGAAAAAGCTGGGGCGGCTTCAACAGTTTGCAGGTGGCGGCGCGCAGACCTCCCGCGCTGAAAGCGATCATCACCGCCTACTCGACAGATAACCGTTATACGGACGACATCCATTACATGGGCGGTTTGCTGCTCAATGATAATTTGTGGTGGGGCACGATCATGCTGGCTTACCAGAGCCGGCCTCTTGATCCAAAGATCGTCGGCGACGTGTGGAGAGAGCAGTGGCTGGAACGGCTCGACAAGCTCCCTTTCTTCCCCGCTCTTTGGCTCGAACATCAGCGTTATGACGACTATTGGAAACACGGATCCGTTTGTGAAGACTGGAGCGCCATTGAGTGCCCGGTGCTGGCAATCGGGGCATGGGCCGACAGCTATACCAATCCGGTGTCCCGACTATTGGAAAACCTTCAAGTTCCACGTCGCGGGATCATCGGCCCCTGGGGGCACATTTACCCTCAGGATGGTGTTCCAGGTCCTGCCATCGGCTTCCTTCAGGAGGCAACCCGCTGGTGGGATCAGTGGCTCAAGGGTCAAGAGACTGGCGTCATGGACGAGCCCATGCTGCGTGCCTTTGTCTGTGACACGATCGGACCCACGGGCACGCGCACCACGACGGAGGGTCGGTGGGTTGGTGAAGCAGAATGGCCATCGACTGAGATAACTGCAAAGCAGTTCGATCTTGGCGCTGATCGTCGCCTTGGCGGAAACGCATCGCAGGCAGCGATCCTGCAAATCCGTTCTCCGCAGAGCCACGGAAAAGCAGGTGGCGAATGGATGGCAACGGGTTGCCCAGGCGAACACCCGACAGACCAGCGGCTTGATAATGGGGGCGCGCTCGTTTTCGAAACGGAGATACTGGAACAGGATCTCGATGTGTTGGGTGCACCTTCGGTCCGCCTTCGCGTTGCTGCAGATTGCCCGGTAGCGCAAATATCGCTGCGGTTGAACGATGTTCTGCCGGATGGCCGCGTGACGCGGGTAAGCTATCAGGTCTTCAACCTGAACCATCGTGATAGCCATGAAGAGCCGGAAGCATTGGAAGCGGGCAAGTTTTACGATGTAGCGATCAAGCTCAACGATTGCGGCTATCGATTTGCCAGAGGTCATCGCGTTCAACTCGCCATCGCAACCGCCTATTGGCCAATGGTCTGGACGTCACCATACAATGCGACGCTCAGCATCTCCGTGGCGGAGAGCAGACTTGAGCTCCCTGTTCGTGCGCCATCACATGAGACGAAAGTGCGTTTCGATTCACCCGCTCACGGGCCGTCGACTCCGATGACGCAGGTCGATGCCGGCACCGTCAGGCGCTGGACCGAACAGGACCATGAAACCGGGGTCAACACCTACATCACGGAAGGCGTGGGCGGCTTGTTCGGAGAGGGCGTCATCCGCTTCGACGAGATCGATACTCAACTCAGTCACAGCCTTCGCCGTGAGTTGACCATCAAGGACGACGACCCGCTCTCGGCGAAGTACGTGCTCACGCAGAGCTATGAAATGGGGCGTGACGGCTGGCGGATAAAAATCGAAAGCCGAACAGAAATGCGCTCGGACGAGAACAAATTCTATCTGTGCGGAGAGTTGTCAGCATTCGAGAATGGAACGCTGGTCAAGACGCGCCAATGGGACGAGCGCTTTGACCGCGATCTGATCTGAGCCCAATATCGGATGACCAGCAAGAGCGAACGGTGCTGAGCGCACTGTTCGCTCGATTGTTTTCGGCACCGCAGGATGAGTGCCCTTCAGTTTGCCACTGGTGCTTTTGGCCAGATGAAATGCGCCCTCGAGGTCGCTCTTATTCTCCCAGAGCAACGCCCTCTCGGCGTGGATCGGCGCTTCCAGCCAAGCCTTTGCCGGTAATCTCGATAGCGTGCAAGCCGGAATTCATCTCGCCCGGCTTCACATCGTACCCGAGTGATTTGAGAGGTTCGGCCATGTCTTCCGCCTTGGTGCCGGCCTCGATATCGTAGGTCCCGAAGCGATTGATGAGATGCGGCTGAGCCACGATCTCCTCAACGGGCATACCCCAGTCGATATAGGCAATCAGCGCCTGCGCCACATATCCGATGATCTGGCTGCCACCTGGCGAGCCGATGGCGAGCAGTGGTTTTTCGTCCTTCATCACGATGGTTGGTGCCATCGAGGAGCGCGGCCGCTTTCCAGGCTCGACCCGATTGGCAATCGGCAGGCCGCCATCATGGGTCTTGAAGGAAAAGTCCGTCAACTCATTGTTGAGAAGAAAGCCGTTGGTCATCAGACGTGAGCCAAAGCCGTTTTCGATCGTCGTCGTCATGGAAACGACGTTGCCCTCCTTGTCGACGATGACGAAGTGACTGGTGGATGGCAATTCCAGTGCCGCATCCCGGCCGAAGAGGAGCGCATGGTCCCAGCCGGGTTCGCCAGCTTTGACCGCATCCTTGCTCAAGGCCTTGTCGCCATCCAGCAGCCTTGAGCGCTCGCCCAGATAGGATTTGTCGAGCAAGCCCTTGATCGGCAACGGCACGAAGTTTGGATCGGCCACGTAACGTTCACGGTCGGCAAATGCAAGACGTTGGGCATCGCCGATGATGCGCCAGCTTTCCACATTCTGTGGCCCCAAAGCCTTGAGATCGAAATTTTCCGAAAGGCCGAGGATTTGGCTGACGGCGACTGCTCCTGACGAAGGCGGACCCATGCCGCAGACATCGAGAGCGCGATAGGTGAAGCAGACTGGCTCTCGCTCGATGATGCGATAGTTGGAGAGGTCTGCCAGCGATAAGACACCCGGATTGCCCGGTGCTTCACGCACGGTCTTGACGATGTCCTCGGCGATTTTCCCCTTGTAGAATGCGTCGGCGCCACCTTTCGCAAGAAGCGTAAGCGTGTCTGCGTAAGACGGATTTTTTAATACGGTGCCTGCCTTCAAAGCCGCGCCCGAGCTATCGAAGAAATAGGACGTGGTCTCCTTGTAGGTCTTCAACCGGTCACCCTCGGAGGCGACCAGTGAGGCGAGGCGTGGCGATACCCGGAAGCCTTCTGTTGCCAAGGTCTGGGCCGGCTTCAACAGGCTTGCCCATTCCGCTTTGCCGAAGCGTTTGTGGACGTCCTCAAGAAGGCGGACGGTTCCAGGCGTACCAACCGAGCGGCCCCCCACCACGGCGTCCATGAACTTCAGGGGCTGGCCTTTCGCGTCGAGAAAGAGTGTCGGGTTGGCCTCCATGGGCGCCGTCTCCCGGCCATCGAAGGTGGTCAGCTTCCCGCTTTTGGCGTCGTAGTAGATGAGAAACGCACCGCCGCCGAGACCGGAGCTCTGCGGTTCGACGAGACCAAGCACGGCCTGCACCGCAACCATCGCATCAATCGCGTTCCCGCCATTGGCAATCACATCACGCCCTGCCTCAGCCGCGAGCGGATTGGCAGCCGCGACCATAAAGTTTTTGGCTTCCACGCGTTGAGCCGTTGCAACCGCCGTCGCTTTTTCCGGAGCAACGGTGTCGGACGCCTGCTGTGCCGAGGCCACGGAGGTGCAGAGTGTAAGGGCTAGAAAAGTTCGGCTGAGAAGTCTCGGTTGCATTTGTCCTATCCTTCTAAGTGGCAAGACGACCAATGGCAGTGGGACGCGACACCCCGCGAGCCCATGTGGGTCCACCGCAAAACGATTTGGTCACACTATGAGGACTGTGTCACAGCCTGTCCACTCTGACTGATGACGGGTGCACGACGGCGGATGGCCCCCTCCGATGATAGTCCGGCATTTTACCGCCGATGCTTTTCTGATCATTATCCATCACCGGATGCGCGAAAAAGTATAAGCCAGGCGCCACTGTAGCCGCCTCTCCAAGCGTGAAAATTTTAACCTTTCAGCGTGCCGTTGCACGGGTTGTGAACATATCACGCGAAGTTGTTGGCTAAAATCGATGCAGGATTGGTATTCATTGTTAGGCCCAATGCACTGCTATTCCTTTTTCAGCATAGAGCAGTCAAAAAAGTATCAGCAATTTCTACGGCGTGAGGTGGAGCAATAGCTCCGGTCGCGCCTATGCTCCACCTCAACGCCTGGGACGAGCCATAAGAGGAATGGTCTCGTTTCGACTTGAGGCGGACTTGCGTGAGGGAGGAACCATGATGCAGCCCGATCTGGAACTGGTCCACATTCGCAAGGGCGAGTCTTTCGCTGCTTGGCGGCATGGCTACCCGTTCCGTACGGTTCGCTGGCATTACCACCCTGAATACGAAATCCACCTCGTCGTGGCCACGTCCGGCACCTTCTATATTGGCGACTTTGTCGGACGCTTCGACCCCGGCCAGCTGATCATGACCGGCCCCAATCTCCCCCAGAACTGGATCAGCGAGATAGAGCCCGAGGAAATCGTTCCGACGCGCTCTCTCGTGATCCAGTTTCCGGAAGCGTTCATAGAAGAAGCCAGTGCATGCATGTCGGAGATGGAGCCGGTCCGCAGCCTGCTGGAACGCAGCCGCCGTGGCATTCTCTTTGACGACGATACGAGCAATCGCGTCCGACCTTTGATCGAAAGGTTGATCGAAGCGCAGGGGCTTACGCGCCTCGCGCTCTTCTGGGAAATTCTTGACCTTCTGGTCAAAGCGCCTTCTCCCGAGGTTCTGGCCAGTCTCAGCTATGAGCTGGACTTGGCAGGAACTGGCGATAGCGGCATCAATCGCGCCCTGTCGCATCTGCGCCAGCATCTGACCGCGCAGGTGGATGAAATTGACCTGGCTGAGATCGTTGGCCAGAGCCCCAGCACATTTTCACGCGCCTTCAAGCGCCACACAGGCACGACGCTTGTTCGTTACCGCAATCAACTGAGGATCGATCTCGCCTGTCAGATGCTGCTGGCGGATCAGGACGTCAAGGTTGCCGAAGTCTGCTACGACGTGGGCTTCTCCAACCTTTCGAATTTCAACCGGCATTTCCTGAAACTGAAGGGAATGTCGCCGTCGAGGTTCCGAACCATATTCGCGGCCCAAAAGGCGGCAGTCATGGCGGATTAACCCACCGGCACATCGCAGATTTCATCAATTCGGACAGACGACTGTCCGGAAACGGGTAGTTGCTGCCCAAATTCCAACGGGAGGAAGAGTAATATGAAAATGAAGTCGAAGTTTCTGATGGCGACAGCCGCCCTTGCACTGATGGCCGCTCCGGCTCTGGCACAGGAAAAGCTGAAGATCGGCATGACGTTTCAGGAGTTGAACAACCCTTACTTCGTGTCCATGCAGGAAGCGCTCAAGGAAGCCGCAGCGAGCATCGGAGCCGATGTCGTCGTAACCGACGCCGGCCATGATGTTGCAAAGCAGATTTCCGACGTCGAAGATATGCTTCAGCAGAAGATCGACATCCTTCTTCTGAACCCAACCGACAGCGCGGGCATCGAAGCCGCCGTTCATGCAGCCAAAGCCGCAGGTGTCATCGTCGTCGCCGTGGATGCAAATGCAAACGGTCCGGTCGATACCTTCGTGGGTTCGAAGAACCGCGATGCGGGCTACATGTCCTGCAAACATCTCGGTGAAGCCGTTGGCGGCAAGGGCGAGGTTGCGATCCTCGACGGTATTCCGGTCGTGCCGATCCTGCAACGCGTCGAGGGCTGCAAGGCCGCACTGGCGGAATTCAAGGACATCAAGCTCGTGGACACGCAGAACGGTCGTCAGGATCGTTCCGTTGCTCTTGGCGTGGTCGAGAACATGATCCAGTCGCACCCGAACCTCGTGGGTATCTTCTCCGTAAATGACGGCGGTGCGATGGGTGCGCTTTCGGCTATCCAGGGTTCCGGCAAGGACATCAAGCTGACCTCCGTGGACGGCGCTCCCGAAGCGGTGAAGGCCATCGCCGATGGTACGCCTTTCATCGAAACCACGGCGCAGTTCCCACGTGACCAGGTCCGCGTTGGACTTGCCATGGCGCTTGCTCAGAAATGGGGTGCACGCGTTGTGCCGAAGGAAGTGCCGATCGACGTCATGGTCGTGGACAGCAAGAACGCCGGCGAGTTCAGCTGGTAATAACTCCTCCCAGGCTCCGTCCCCGCTTAGGCGGGGGCGGGACGCTTGGAATTAAAGACATTAGAGCGTCCTTTGTGCGTCCTGAAAGACGCACGGCGCTCTAAATCCCGACCATTGAGGAGGGTAGAGTGCTCGAACTGAACGGAATAAGAAAAAGCTTCGGCAAGATCGAGGTCCTTCGCGGCGTCGACCTCCAGGCACGCCCCGGTGAGGTGCACGCGCTTCTCGGCGAAAACGGTGCTGGCAAGTCGACCTTGATGAAAATTCTCTGCGGCATTTTGCAGCCCTCCGAGGGCACGATCCGCATCGACGGAAGAGAGCGGCAATTCGCCAATTATGACGAGGCGATTGCTTCCGGGATTGGCATCGTCTTTCAGGAATTCAGCCTGATCCCCTATCTCAACGCTGTCGAGAACATGTTCCTTGCCCGTGAGATCCGCGGGCCGCTTCGCCTGTTGAACAAGGGCGCAATGCGCAAGCGGGCGGCCGAGATCATGAGCCGCTTGATGGTGGATGTTCCACTCGACGTGCCGGTCAATCGGCTCTCGGTCGCCCAGCAGCAATTCGTCGAAATTGCAAAGGCGCTTTCTCTGGATGCGCGCATTCTGGTGCTCGACGAGCCGACCGCCACGCTCACTCCGTCCGAGACCGAACACCTCTTCAATGTCATGCGAGAGCTGCGTCGTCAGGGTGTGGCGATCATCTTCATTTCGCACCATCTCGAGGAAATTTTTGAAATCTGTGACCGCATCACCGTTCTGCGTGACGGCGAGCTCATCGGGTCTTGCATGACATCCGAGGTGGACAACGACCGCCTGGTTGAAATGATGGTGGGCCGGCGCATCGAGGCGAGTTTCCCGCAAAAGCCGAAGCTTGATCCATCGGCCGAGGTGGTGATCGATGTTGAAGAACTCCAGCTGAAGAAGGGCGGGCCTGTCTCGCGGTTTTCACTGCGCAAAGGAGAGATCCTCGGCTTTGCGGGGCTGGTTGGCTCGGGTCGCTCGGAAACGGTGCTCGCTATGCTTGGCGCGCACTCGGCTTCACGGCGCAGAATAAAACTTGATGGCTCGGAAACACGGTTTTCCGGTCCTGATGATGCGCTGATCCGCGGCATCGGTTTGCTGCCGGAAAGCCGAAAGGAAGAGGGGCTGATTACCAGCTTCTCCATCCTGCAGAACATTTCGCTGAACAACTACCGCAAATATCGGAAAGCCCACTGGTTCCTAGACCTGAAGAAGGAGCTGGAACACACGAAGAAAGCAATGGCGCAGGTTCAGGTCAAGGCGCAGGGACCCTATGCCCGCGTTGACACCCTATCCGGTGGCAATCAGCAGAAGATCGTGATTGCCCGCTGGCTGAACCATGACATGCGGGTGCTGATCTTCGACGAGCCTACGCGCGGCATCGACGTTGGTGCGAAGGCCGAGATCTACGCGCTGATGCGGGCATTCGCGGCAAGCGGCCACTCCATCATCATGATCTCGTCGGAACTGCCTGAGGTGATCGGCATGTCCGACAGGGTCTGCGTCTTCCGCTCCGGCGGCATCGTCGCCACGCTTGAGGGCGAAGATATCAATTCCGAAACAATAATGACAAACGCTACCACCGGGAGAGTTGAACATGTCGCTTGATGCTAACACCGGCGTTGCCGCGAAGACGGGCGGCTTCAAACTGAGCGGCCTGCTGTATTCGCCGCTGGTATTGCCGCTCGCCGGTCTGATCGTCGTCTCGATCCTGATGGGTCTTGCAAGCGACAATTTCTTCAGCGTCAACAACATCATGAACGTGCTTCGGCAGGTGTCCGTCGTTGGCATTCTTGCCGTCGGCATGACTTTCGTCATCCTGACCGGTGGCATCGACTTGTCCGTCGGCGCGGTCATGGCGCTTGTGGGAACGCTCTCGGCGGGATTGATGGTCAATACCGGATTGCCGGCTTCGATCGCGCTGCCTGCCGGGCTGTTCATCGGGCTCGGTATCGGCATATTCAATGGCGCACTCGTCGCCTGGGGAAAAATGCCAGCCATCATCGTCACGCTGGCGACAATGGGAATGGCGCGTGGTCTTGGCCTCATCTATTCAGGCGGATATCCGGTCAGCGGCATTCCGAGCTGGATTTCCTGGTTCGGTGTCGGTCGCATCGGTGTCGTCCCAGTCCCCGTTGTCATCATGGTCGTCATCTACGCCATCGCCTGGGTCCTTCTCCAGCGAACCGCCTTTGGTCGCCACGTCTACGCCCTTGGTGGCAACGAACTTGCAGCCCGGCTTTCGGGAGTGAAAACGCAGCGCGTCAAGCTCGCCGTCTATGGCATTTCAGGTGTCACCGCAGCACTTGCCGCACTCATTCTGACCGGCCGCCTGATGAGCGGTCAGCCCAATGCCGGGGTTGGCTTCGAGCTGGATGCGATCGCTGCGGTGGTGCTTGGGGGGACGGCGATCGCCGGTGGCCGGGGACTTATCCTCGGCACTTTGATCGGCGCCGTGCTGCTTGGCATTCTTAATAACGGCCTCAACCTGATGGGCATCAACCCCTATCTGCAGGACGTCATCAAGGGCTTCATCATTCTGCTGGCCATCTATATCGGGCGCGAGTGGCGCTAGGTCATCCGGAACATCTTCATAAACGCAGGAGAACTAAATGTCTGAATCGCTGCAAGGCAAGATCGCGGTCATCACCGGTGCCGCCTCCGGTATCGGGCTTGCTACCACCGAAGCGCTCTTGGAGCAGGGCGCCACCGTGGTCATGGTCGACTGGAACGAGAAGGCCTTGAATGAGCTCGTCGCAAAGCTTGGCGAGCGTGCCATTGCGCAGGTCACCAATCTTCTGGATACCGACAGCTGCAATGCCATGATCCCCGAAATCCTGGCAAAGGTCGATCACATCGACATTCTCTATTGCAATGCCGGGACTTACATCGGCGGTGACCTGACGGAGACCACACCGGAAGCCATCGACAAGATGTTGAACCTCAACGTCAACGCCGTCATGAAGAATGTCCACGCCGTCGTGCCGCATATGTCTGAGCGCAAGACTGGCGATATCATCGTCACCTGCTCGATTGCCGGACACTTCCCCACCTATTGGGAGCCTGTCTATTCCGGTTCCAAGTGGGCGATTACCAGCTTCGTCCAGGGCATGCGCCGCCAGATGATCCCGCACGGCGTACGTGTCGCCCAGGTCTCGCCCGGTCCGGTTGTCTCCGCGCTGTTGGCAGACTGGCCGGAGGAAAACCTTCGCAAGGCCAAGGAATCGGGTAGCCTCATCGACGCGAGCGAAGTGGCCGATGCCATCGTTTACATGCTAACGCGCAAGCGCACCGTCACCATCCGCGACATGCTGGTTCTGCCGACCAACTTCGATCGCGTCTGATAATCGAGTGGCGGCTGGCCCATCAATGGGTTCAGCCGCTTCTCTCATGTGTTGTGTGATCCGCTCGAGGAGTATTGCAAATGGCTTCCTACCTGATTGGCGTCGATGTCGGCACCGGATCTGCTCGGGCAGGTGTCTTCGATGTGGAAGGTAAGCTTCTCGCAACGGCCAAACGGCCGATCTCAATGCACCGGCAAGATGGCGGTATTGCCGAGCAAACAAGCGGTGAGGTGTGGCAAGCGGTTTGCGAGAGCATCCGGGAAAGCGTTTCGCGTGCCGGTATCGACCCGGCTGACGTGACGGGTCTCGGTTTTGACGCAACGTGTTCGCTTGTGGTCTGCGGTCCGGACGGTGAGACGCTTCCGGTTGGCGACCCCGACCATCCTGAGCGGGACATCATCGTTTGGATGGACCACCGCGCGGTTGGGCAGGCTGAGCGGATCAATGCCGGCCACCATGCCGTCTTGCAATATGTCGGCGGGCGCATTTCGCCGGAGATGCAGACGCCCAAGCTCCTATGGCTCAAAGAAAACAGCCCCCGTGTTTACGCTCGCGCTGCGCACTTTTTCGATCTGACGGATTTCCTGACATGGAAGGCCACCGGATCGCTCGAACGTTCTGCCTGCACCGTGACCTGCAAATGGACCTATCTTGCCCATGAGGATCGGTGGGACGCTGATTATTTCAATGCCATCGGTCTCGGGGACTTGGCGGAGCAGGGCTTCCGTCGCATTGGTCAAAACGTCGTCCATCCAGGCACTGCGCTCGGCGCTGGGCTGACGGATGAGTCCGCGAAGGCAATGGGGTTACGCCCCGGCACCGCTGTCGCCGCCGGTCTGATCGACGCGCATGCTGGCGGGGTGGGGACGGTCGCGGCAGGCGGAGACGCCTCGCGATGCCTCGGTTATGTGTTTGGCACCTCATCCTGCACCATGACGACCACCGCCGAACCCGCTTTTGTACCAGGTGTCTGGGGTCCGTATTATTCTGCCATGGTTCCAGGCGCCTGGTTGAATGAGGGCGGCCAGTCCGCCGCAGGTGCTGCCATTGATTATCTGGTGCAACTGCACCCGGCGTTTACGGAGGCGAAAGAGCGCGCAAACAATGATGGCAAGGCCTTGCCGGTCTGGCTCGCCGATCGCGCGTTGAGCTTAGCTACGTCGGCTTCTGCCGCAGTGGATATCGCCAGGGATTTTCATGTGGTGCCGGAATTTCTCGGTAACCGCGCACCGTTCGCCGATCCTCACGCGCGCGCGGTCATCGCTGGTTACGGTATGGAGACAGGGGTGGATTCGCTCGTTGCGCTTTATGTCGCTGGACTTCTTGGCCTCGGATACGGGCTTCGCCAGATCATCGAGACGCAGGCCCGACACGGTGCCCCGGTGGAAACCATCAGCGTCAGCGGCGGCGCCGGTGCCCATCCGCTTGCCCAGCAATTGCTGGCTGACGCAACCGGCATGCCCGTCGAGTTGACGGAATGCGAAGAGCCGGTTCTTCTTGGTTCGGCTATGCTTGGCGCAGTTGCGGCGGGAACTTTCCCGGATCTTTCGTCGGCCATGACGAAGATGTCTCGGGTTAAAAACCTTGCCTCGCCAGAGGCCGCGTTTCGCGAGGTGCATGACGTGCGCTACGAAGCGTTCCTGGCGTTGCAGAAGGCAGCCCGCGCCATTCGCTCCAATACCCATTCCTGAATACCGTCGAAGTCAAAGATCAGCAGGCCAACGCGGCCGCATTACGCGAGGATATCATGCAGTTTTCTGGAAAGTCCGTCATCATCACCGGAGCCGGCAAAGGGATTGGACGCGCCTGCGCCCGCCTCATGGCGGCACGCGGTGCAGAGGTTGTGGCTATCAGCCGGACGCAGTCCGATCTCGACAGCCTGAAAGCCGAAATTGGTGGACGTTCGATCCGTGCCGATCTCGCCGATGCCGTCGCCACTCGTGCTGCGATGGCAGAGGCAGGCACCTGCGATTTTCTGATCAACAGCGCCGGGATCAATGTGTTGGAAAGCGTATTGAATATGACCGATGCAGGCTATGAAGCTGTGCTCGGCATCAATCTGCGCGCCGCTATCATCACCTGCCAGGAGTTTGCCCGGGCACGCGTCGCAAAAGGCGGTGGTGGTGCGATCGTCAACATCACGTCGATTGCCGGTCACCGCGGGTTTCAGGATCATCTTTGCTATGCCGCGTCCAAGGCGGGGCTTGAGGGCGCGACACGCGTGCTCGCCAAGGAGCTTGGTCCACATGGCATCCGCGTCAACGCGGTCGCCCCCACCATCACGCTGACCGAACTTGCTGCGGAAGCATGGAACGATCCGGTGAAGAGCCAGCCGATGATGGTTCGCCATCCGCTTAATCGCTTCGCAGAAGCGGAGGAAGTGGCGGAGAGCATCGCACTTCTGCTGTCCGACGACAGCAAGATGATTACCGGTGCCATACTGCCGATCGACGGTGGCTTCCTCGCTGTTTGATCGGCGGTTTTGCGAAGCTGATCCGCAGCGAAGCCGCGCGCTTGGCGTTCTATGAGCGAGGCGCGACTATTGCTCCGCCTGCTTCGGAGAGTCTGTTATTGCAAGCGGATCGGCCTCGACGAAGGCGGCAAAGGATTGGGCGATATTCCCGATGTCGCCATCGACAATAAACACGAGAACGCTTGTGCGATCCTCTGCGGGCCAGGCGGCCATGTGGACGGGCTGGTGGATGAGATGTTGAACGCCGTGGATCACCACCGGTGTCTCGTGTCCGTCGACGCCGATGATACCCTTTACGCGCAGGAGCTTCTCGCCATGCCTGTTGACCAGCAAGGAGAGCCATGTCGAAAACCGCGGCCATGAGACGGCGTTGGGCGTGGTTAGGGATATGGCGCGGATCGCCCCATGCGCGTTGACGTCCTGCGACGGTGCATGCGCATGGTCATGGTAGCGCTCCGCTGCGACCCAACGCCGTGCTTCGGCTGGCCGGGCTGAAAGGTCGTGGATGTCCTCCGTCAGGATCAGGCTCGCAGCAGGATTGGCAGGATCACTGATTTCAATGCTGGCCGTCGGATTCATGGTCGACAGCTTGGCGATGAGCGCAGCTACCGCATCGGGCTCGGCAATGTCCGTCTTGGTGATGACAAGTCGATCGGCGACGGCGACCTGCCGCGCGCTTTCGGTATAGGTCTCAATGTTGTGTTGGCCATTCGGAACCTCGACGACGGTGACGATGTTGCCCATCGAAAAATGATATTTCAACATCAGATCAGCCGTCAGCGTGGCGACGATCGGTGCTGGGTCGGCAAGTCCTGTTGTCTCGATGATGAGCCGGGTGAAAGACCCTATACGACCTGCCTTGCGCTTTTCGAAGAGCGACAGGATCGCCTGCTTCAGATCGCCGCGGATTGTACAGCAGATGCACCCACTCTGCAGAAGGACAGTATCGTCTTCGATTGTCTCAACCAGCAGGTGATCGAGGCCGATGCTGCCGAATTCGTTGATGATCACGGCGGTGTTGGAAAGATCGGGACCCGACAGCAACGCGTTAAGCAGGGTCGTCTTGCCTGAGCCCAGAAAGCCTGTGAGGACGTTGACGACGATGGGTGGTTGAGCGCCAGATGGCATCACGCCTCCCGCATTTTCGACAGAAGCGTTGGATCGAGAGGGTCGATCACCTTGCCGGCAAAAGCCTCAGCCAATGGCCACAATTGGCCCAGATGGTCTACGACCGCACTCTTTCCCGTGCGGCCGGAGAGAACATATCGATCATTCCAGACCTTCAACCGCAGCCCATAATGACCAAGGACTGCATTGACGGCGCTGGCCTGTCGGTAACGCTCGGCGGCGGGCGTCATCGACGCAACGCCTTTGCCGCCGCTGCTCCAATGATCCGCCGCGCCAAGCGCACCGCACAGGCCGCACATTCGCTTTCTCCCTTATGCCTTGAGACTTATGATTGGGGACGCGCCGTGCCGCTGCGCGGGTAACGCTTGGCAAAGTCAGCGGCGATTTCTTCCATGGTGACGAACTTCACGCCCTCAAACTGACGGATGTGGTCGAAGATGCGCTCGTGCATCTTGAGGACGTGGGGTTTGCCGGAAACATCCGGGTGGATGGTGAGCGGGAAGACGGCATAGTCATAATTTTCATAGACCCACTCGAACTGGTCGATCCACATTTGCTCGAGGTCGCGCGGGTTGACGAAGCCGTGGCTATTGGGCGCGGCCTTGATGAACATCATCGGCGGGAGGTCGTCGAGGTTCCAGGACGCAGGGATTTCGATCAGGTCGGTTTCGGGACCTTGGGTAAAGGGTTTCATCCAGTGCGACGGATGCTTGGAATAATCGATCTTCGTCCATTCGTCACCGACGGTGACATAATAGGGGTGGTGGTCGTTGTGCATCAGGGAGTGATCGTAGAGAATACCCTTTTGCTTCAGCAGTTCGTTGGTCTTGGAGCCGAACTCCCACCAGGGGGCCACATAACCGCGCGGCGGCTTGCCGGAAAGCTTGGTGATGAGATCGACGCATTTGTCGAAGATCGCTTCTTCCTGTTCGGGCGTCATGGCAATCGGGTTTTCATGGCTATAGCCGTGCATGCCGATTTCGTGACCGGCATCGGCAACCTGCTTCATCTCATCCCAGAATGTCTCGATCGAGTGCCCGGGAATGAACCAGGTGGTCTTGATGCCCCACTTTTCGAAGAGACGGAGCAAACGCACAGAGCCGACCTTGCCTGCAAAGACGCCGCGGGAAATATCGCAGGGGCTGTCTTCGCCACCGTAAGAGCCAAGCCAGCCCGCGACGGCATCGACGTCGACACCATAGGACACCAGTATTTCCTTCGCCATGATCGCTTCCTTCTGTAATGGCCGGGTCGGCCTGATTGAATTCAGGGCAGTTCGGTTGGAGAGAGGCCCGAGCGGCTGCCCCCCATGCTGATATGTTTGCGCATGTAATAAAGCGCACCGTCCGGATCGCCGCGTTCGATCGCCTCCAAGATCAACTCATGCTCCTTGACCGCAGGCCAAAGATCGCCAGGGTGCAGGACCGGCATGCGCTGGCTCTCCTGCATGACGCCGGCGAATGTTCGATGCATATCGACGAGGAGGCGGTTGCCGGAGATCGCCAGGATCTGGCGGTGAAACTCGGTATCAGCCTCCACGTAACCGCCCAGATCTGCGTCCTGTGCCGCGCAGCGAAAGGCGGCTAGCGCGCTTCGCAACGCAGCAAGATCGTGCTCCGTGCGAGACATCGCAGCAAGTTGCGCAGCATAACTTTCGACGACATGCCGCAACTGGTAAACCTCGCGAAGAGAATAGGGTGCGCCTTGCGGCCAGGCACCGTTCGTCTCATCGTTACCATCGGCGATAACGAAACCGCGACCATTGTCTTGAGCTTTGATTTTGCCGGTGGTCAACAAAACGGAGATGGCCTCACGAAGCGTCGCTCTGCTGATGTCGAGCAGCCTTGCGAGCTCCCGCTGCGGTGGCAGCGCGGATCCCTGCGACCAGTGGCCTTCAGCGATCATCGAGGCGAGTGCTCTCACCGTTGCCGCGACAGCGCTTCCGCCTGCGCTTCCCGCTTCTGCTTTTTTCCCGATCGCTGTTTCAACCAAGTGTGCGCTCCATCTTGGTCTGACCAAGAGTTCCATTCAATGCAGAAGATCGGATTTCGGTCAGGCCGTCAACGTCAAAGAATAGGCATTTGGTGCCCAATTCTTCGCCATTTGACAATCTTGGTCAGACCAAGTTAGCTGACGTAAAGATTTAGGGGAAAGATCATGACGAAAACTGTTTGCCTCATCACCACGGGCGGTACGATTGCGTCGCAGAAAAATGCGAGCACAGGCCATGTGACGGCGAAGCTTGGCGGAAGCGAGCTTCGGGCGTCGTTGGGAAGCCGTCTCACCGGTGTCGAGCTGGTGGTCGATGAATTCATGACGGTCGGGAGCTTTGCCCTCTCGCTCGAAGACGCTTTTGCTCTCGCCTGCAGGATAAGAGACCATCTCGCCGACCCCAAGATCGACGGTGTCGTCGTGACGCACGGAACCGACACGATGGAGGAGAGCGCCTATATGGCCGATCTTCTCATCGATAGCGGGAAGCCGGTCGTCTTTACCGGTGCGCAGCGCGCAGCCGATGAACCGGATGGCGATGGTCCACGCAACATTGCCGACGCGGTTCGCATCGCTGCATCTGAGACCGCCCGCGGTCTGGGCGTCCTCTTGTGTTTTGAGCAGGAGTTTCATGCAGCCCGCGACGTGACTAAGTCCCACACCTCTCGCACCGACACGTTCATCTCTGCCGAACATGGGAAGCTGGGTGAAGTCGATGGTGACTTGGTCATCGTGCACCGGCGCCCGGTGGCCCCGGGCAAAATTCCTGCGACACGTGTCGAGACGGATATCGAGATCGTCAAGCTCGGAATCGGCACGAGCGACAGGTTCCTGCGCTTCGCCGCCTCGGAGGGAATGCGTGGCATCGTGATCGAGGGCTTTGGCCGTGGCAACGCCACACCTGCCGTCACGGCTGCCGCTATCGATCTCGTCAAGAGCGGTGTTCCGGTCATCATGACGAGCCGGTGCCAACGCGGTCGCGTCAAGCCAATCTACGGAAATGGTGGCGGCAAGACCCTTGCGGAAGGCGGTGTTATCTTTGCAGGGGATCTCAGTTCGCAAAAGGCGCGCGTTCTTCTGGCGTTGCTTCTCGGATCCGGGTTGGGGATGGAAGACATACGCCGTGACATCGAGCGCTTCGGTCTTTAGGCGGTGTTTCGGTCTACCGAATGGTTGAAGCGGGACCTTCGGAGGTCCCGCTTCATTCTTGCAGTCAGTCGATACGAGCGCCGCTGGCGTTGAAGAAGTGCAAATCTGCCGCCTTTGCGCCGATCTGCACGACGTCGTCCATCTCGATGCGCGAGCGTCCGGCCACACGAAAGACGATGGCGCTGCCATCTGCCAATATGCCATGCACGTAGCTTTCCGCGCCGACCAGTTCCACCGCAGCAACCTTGACGGAGGCGGTAAAAGCCTCGTCCTGGTGAGCGTCTGCGATCAGGTGGAGGTCTTCCGGACGGATGCCGAGAGTGGCTGCTGTGGCCGGAATTGCCGCGGTCTGCGTCATCGACCAATTGCCGGAAGATGTCGGGATCGCAAGCAAGTTCATTGATGGCGAGCCGATGAAGGTCGCGACAAAGGTCGTTGCCGGGCGCTCATAGAGTTCGATCGGCGTGCCGACCTGTTCGATGCGCCCTGCATTCAAAACCACCAGCCTGTCGGCCAGCGTCATCGCTTCCATCTGATCATGCGTGACATAGACGCTTGTCGTCGCAAGCGAGCGCTGAAGCCGCTTGATCTCGACGCGCATCTGGACGCGAAGCTTGGCATCGAGGTTCGATAGAGGCTCGTCGAAGAGATATGCGGCGGGTTCGCGCACGATGGCGCGGCCCATCGCCACACGCTGGCGCTGGCCGCCGGACAGTTGCCTCGGCTTGCGCTCCAGAAACTGTTCGATCTCAAGCGCCTTGGCTGCCTGCTCGATACGGCGATCGATCTCGTCTTTCGGCGTATTGCGGTTCTTCAACCCGTAAGCAAGGTTCTGCCGCACCGTCATATGCGGGTAGAGCGCGTAGTTCTGGAACACCATGGCGATATCGCGCTCGGACGGCTCCAAGTCGTTGACCACCCGATTGCCGATCGAGATTTCACCGCCTGAGATGCTCTCAAGGCCCGCGATCATGCGAAGCAAGGTGGACTTGCCGCAGCCGGATGGGCCTACGAGTACAACCAGTTCCCCATCGGCGATCTGCAGGGATACACCTTTGATGGCTTCGATATTGCCATACATCTTGCGGACATCGTTCAAAACAATCTGGGCCATTACTTTTCTGTCTCCACAAGACCTTTAACGAACCATCGCTGCATCAAAACAACGACGATGATAGGTGGGATGATAGCGAGGATCGCGGTTACCATGACGTAGTTCCAGGGGGTGGAGGCGTCAGTGAAATCGACCATGCGGCGCAGGCCGATGATGATCGTGTTCATCTTGGCATCGTTCGTGACCAGAAGCGGCCAGAGATATTGGGTCCAGCCATAAATGAACAGGATCACGAAGAGCGCCGCAATGTTGGTGGTCGAGAGCGGAAGAAGGATGTCCTTCATGAAGCGGAAGGGTCCGGCATTATCGATGCGCGCTGCTTCGACCAGTTCTCCCGGGATGGTCAAGAAGAACTGCCGAAACAGGAAGGTTGCCGTCGCTGATGCCATCAGAGGCAGGGTCAGGCCCGCATAGGTGTCGATCAAACCGAGATCAACGATCACCTTATAGGTTGGCAGGATGCGCACCTCGACCGGAAGCATCAGCGTGATGAAGATCATCCAGAAGAAGAACATCCGGAAGCGGAAGCGGAAAAAGACGATGGCGAAGGCGGAGAGGAACGAGATGATGATCTTGCCGACGGCAATCGCCATTGCCACGACGAAGGAGTTGAAGAGCAGGCGTTCAAGACTGACGCCGACCACACGTTCGACGCCACCCGCCACGGCTTCCCGATAATTTTCTATCAGATGTCCGCCCGGGAGCAGCGACATGGGCGGGCGGATGATGTCTTGCGACGTCATCGAGGAAGCAATGAACGTGTAGTAGATCGGGAAGGCGACAATGATGATGCCGATGATGAGGATGAGATGGCCAATGCCATTTGCGATGGGGCGTTTTTCAATCATGTCCGGTCCTCATCCGTAATGGACCCGCTTCTCGACGAAGCGGAACTGGAAGGCAGTCAGGCCGATCACGATGATCATCAGGATCACGGACTGGGCCGCGGATGAGCCAAGGTTCAAATTGACGAAGCCATCATTGTAGACCTTGTAGACCAGCGTTTCGGTCGCCTTGGCGGGACCGCCTCCGGTTACGGCATGGATGATGCCGAACGTGTCGAAAAAGGCGTAGACGGTATTGACCACCAAGAGGAAGAAGGTGGTGGGGGCCAGAAGCGGGAAGATGATGGTCCAGAAGCGCCGGCTCCCACGAGCACCGTCGATGGCTGCGGCCTCAATGAGCGATTTGGGGATTGCCTGAAGACCGGCCACGAAGAAGAGGAAATTGTAGCTGATCTGCTTCCAGGCGGCTGCGACGACAATCAGCGCCATCGCCTGGTCTCCCTTGAGCAACGGGTCCCACTGGAAGCCGGTCGAGCGTAGCAGATAGGCGAGCGTTCCCATGGCAGGGTTGAACATGAAGAGCCACAGCATGCCGGCAACCGCTGGTGCCACGGCATAAGGCCAGATAAGCAGCGTGCGATAAAAGGTCTGTCCGCGCACGACCTTGTCGGCGGCCGTTGCAAGCAGCAATGCTATGGCCATGGAAACCAGGGCCGTCAACGCACTGAAGACGATCGTGACCTGAAGCGCGTGGAGATAATTCGGGTCCGAAAGTGTATCGGAAAAATTGGCGAGACCGACGAACGTCGTTTTAAGCCCGAATGCATCTTCCTGCAGCACCGATTGATAGATCGCCTGGCTTGCGGGCCAGAAGAAGAAAATCGCGGTCAGGATGATCTGGGGTGCCAACAGGAGGTAGGGCAGGATTTTGTTCGGGAAGTGAACCGTGTGCAAGGGTGATGCTCCTCAGCCGGCCAGGGAAAAAGCATTGCCCGCATCCAAAGATGCGGGCAGCGGCTTCAGCTTATGGTGATTACTTGGAGGCAGCCGCGATGGCTGCATTGCCGCGCTCGACGATCTGGTTGAGCGTCGTCTTGGCATCCTGCTTACCAGCCAGCATGGCTTCGAACTGCTCGTTCATGATGTCGCGGACCTGTGGCAGGTTCGGCAGGCGAACACCCTTGGAGTTTTCCGTCGGTGCCTTGCCCATCATCTGAAGGATCGGCGTTTCACGCGCCGGATTCTTTTCGTAGAAGCCGGAAGCCTTCGTGGCTTCGTAAGCGGCATTGGTTACAGGCAGATATCCGGAAACCTGATGCAGGCGTGCCTGGATCGGCGTTTGCGACAGGAAGTGGAAGAACTGGGCAATGCCCTTATATTCTTCATCAGACTTTCCGCCAAAGACCCAGAGGCTCGCGCCGCCTGGAATGGTGTTCTGTGGTCCGTGACCTTCGTAATAGGGAAGCTGGCCGATGCCGTAATTCATTCCCGACTTTACGATGTCGCCAAGACCGCCGGAAGACTCGGTCAGGATCGCGCATTCACCCGACAGGAAAAGCTGTTTCGCTTCTGACGTGCGGCCGCCGTAACGGAAGGTCCCGTCCTTGGCCATATCGGCTATCGACTGGAAATGCTCGACAAAGAGAGGCGCGTTGATCTTCAACTCCACTTTGCCGCCGCCGAGGCCGTTCTCGTTCGTTCCGTAGGAGACGTTGTTCCAGGCGGCGAAGTTCTCGGTCTGGATCCAGGTCAGCCAGGTCGAGGTGAAGCCACAGGGTGCCGCACCGCTTTCCTTGATCTTGCGAGCCGCTTCGAAGACTGCGGGCCAGGTCTTTGGAGGGTTCTCCGTGTCGAGGCCCGCTTTCTTGAAGGCATCCTTATTGTAGTAGAGGATCGGCGAAGACGAGTTGTAGGGGAAGGACAGCATCGTGCCATCCGGCTTGGAATAATAGGCAACGATTCCCGCCAGATAGTCGGCCTTGTTAAAATCGAATCCACCCTTCTTGAGAACATCGGCGACCGGCATGATGGCGCCTTCTGCACCCATCATGACACCAGAGCCAGCATCGAAAACCTGAATGATGGCTGGAGGCTGCTTCGACCGGAAGGCTGCGATCCCCGCATTCAGGGTTTCTGGATAGGTGCCCTTGAACACCGGTGTGATCTTGTACTCGCTCTGGCTCTCATTGAACTCCTTGGCGAGCTGATCGACCACCTCGTTGTTCGCACCGGTCATGGCGTGCCACCATTGCAGCTCGGTCGCGGCAAAGGCAGAGGTGCCAAAAGAAAGCGAAATAGCAAATGCCGCCGCGGATGCAGCGAGACGTTTCGTGGACATGATGCCTCCCTAGTTTTACGCATGGTCCAGCAACAAGCTGTCCAGGATTTTTTTTGCGCCGGAACCTCCCAGAACCAGCGGCAACTCGCTTCATTCGAAGCGTGTCATATAGAAAACGAAAACAAGTGAACGTGCAACGAAATTATGACAGTTGGTTTTCGCGGGTTGTGCAAAACCAAAGGCTGAGAACATCGATGGGCCGCTGGCTGAGGCCTGGAACACTCCAGACAATGTAGAGAAGCCCCGAAGACAATCGTCCTCGGGGCTTGTGGTTTGACGATATTGTGATCGCCGTCACACCGCTTCGCTCATTTTGTAGTCGGTGTTTGCAGGCTCTTGCTTGTGCTGGATCAGCGGGCGGTTGCCGGAGAGTTTGCGAACGAGCACATAGAAAACCGGCGTCATGAAGATGCCGAAGATCGTGACCCCGATCATGCCTGAGAAGACCGCGACGCCCATGGCTGCACGCATCTCGGCTCCGGCGCCCGTAGAGATGACCAGCGGCACCACGCCCATGATGAAGGCAAGCGATGTCATCAGGATCGGACGCAGGCGAAGGCGGCTGGCTTCGATGGCCGCGGCAACCGGTGAGCGGCCTTCAAACTCCAGTTCCCGAGCAAACTCCACGATCAGGATGGCATTCTTCGCCGATAGCCCGACAAGGACGATGAGGCCGATCTGGGTGAAGATGTTGTTGTCTCCGCCCGTCAGCCAGACGCCGGTCATGGCGGCGAGCACGCCCATCGGCACGATCATGATGATCGCGAGCGGCAGAGTGAGGCTCTCATACTGTGCGGCCAAAACCAGATAGACCAGCAGCAGCGCCAACGGGAACACCAGCAAACCTGAGCTTCCGGCAAGGATCTGCTGATAGGTCAAATCCGTCCACTCAAAAGAGATGCCCGATGGCAAGGTCTCACTGGCAATGCGTTCGATGGCTGCCTGGGCTTCGCCGGAAGAGAAGCCGGGCGCTGGGCCGCCATTGATATCAGCCGACAGGAAGCCATTGTACCGCGTTGTGCGCTCCGGGCCGGTCGTGGCATTCACCTTCAACAATGCGGACAGGGGTATCATCTGTCCATTCGATGAGCGAACTTTCAACTGACCGATATCTTCCGCCTGGGAGCGGAACTTGGCATCGGCCTGCACACGCACGCTGTAGGTGCGACCGAAGGCGTTGAAGTCGTTCACGTAAAGAGAGCCAAGATAGATTTGCAGCGTCTCGAACACGTCCGTTACCGAGACACCCAGTTGCTCTGCCTTGGCACGATCGAGATCGGCGTAGAGCTGCGGCACATTGATCTGGAAGCTTGAGAACAGGCCAGCCAGTTCGGGCGTCTGATAGGCTTTGCCGAGGAAGGCCTTGGTGACCTCGTCGAGCGTCTGGTAACCGAAGCCTGCGCGGTCTTCGATCTGCATTTTGAAGCCGCCTGTGGTGCCAAGTCCGTTGACGGGCGGCGGCGGGAACATGGCGATGAAGGCATCCTGAACCGCGCCGAATTTCTGGTTGAGCGCCATGGCAATAGCGCCGCCAGAAAGCTCCGGTGTGGTGCGCTCTTCAAATGGGCTCAAGGCGACGAAAACGACGCCCGCGTTCGAGCTGTTGGTGAAGCCGTTGATGGAGAGACCCGGAAACGCGATTGCATGTTCGACGCCTGGCTGCTGCATGGCAATATCACTCATGCGCTTGATGACGTCTTCCGTCCGGTCGAGACTTGCAGCATCCGGCAACTGCGCAAAGCCGATCAGATACTGCTTGTCCTGCGCAGGCACGAAGCCGCCGGGCACCGCATTAAACATGGCATAGGTTGCGCCTGCGAGCAGCATATAGACGACCATGACGATGCTCTTACGATTGAGCAATCCGCCGACGCCCTTGCCATACCCGTTTGAGGCTGCTCCGAAGGCGCGGTTGAAACCCCTGAAGAAGCCACCCAGCACCTTGTCCATGCCGCGGGTCAGCCAATCCTTCGGCGCGTGGTGATCCTTGAGAAGCAGGGCTGCCAGTGCAGGAGACAATGTCAGCGAGTTAATGGCGGAGATGACCGTCGAAATCGCGATCGTCAATGCAAACTGACGGTAGAACTGTCCCGAGAGCCCGGAGATGAAAGCAAGCGGCACAAAGACGGCCACGAGTACCAGGGCGATCGCGATGATCGGACCCGAGACTTCCTTCATGGCGCGATAGGTCGCCTCGCGCGGAGAAAGACCGTTCTCGATGTTGCGCTCGACATTTTCGACAACGACGATCGCGTCATCCACGACGATGCCGATCGCCAGCACAAGCCCGAACAGGCTGAGCGCATTGATGGAAAAGCCGAAGACATACATGACGGCGAATGTGCCGATGATCGACACCGGAACGGCAATCAGCGGGATGATCGAGGCGCGCCATGTCTGGAGGAACAGGATGACGACGATGACGACGAGAGCGATGGCTTCCAGCAGTGTGTCGATGACCTTGTCGATCGAGGCGCGGACAAACTCGGTGGTGTCGTAGACGATTTCGTATTTCACGCCATCGGGCATCGCTTTCTGCAGGTCCTGCATGGTCGCAGCGACCTGGTCTGAAATGGTGATGGCGTTTGAACCGGGAGCCTGGAAGACCGGGATAGCCACAGCGGATTCGCCGTCAAGCAGCGAGCGCAAGGCGTAATCGGCTGCGCCGAGTTCGACACGCGCCACGTCACGCAGGCGGGTGATCTCGCCATTCGAGCCGCTTTTGACGATGATGTTGCCGAATTCTTCCGGAGTGGAAAGCCGACCTTGTGCGTTGACGTTGAGCTGCAAGTCGACGCCATTCGGGCTTGGCGAAGCGCCGATCGTGCCGGCTGCCGCCTGTACGTTCTGTTCGCGAATGGCGTTGCTGATATCGCTGGCGGCAAGGTCGTGCTCGGCGGCCTTCTGCGGGTCGATCCAGATACGCATGGAGTAATCGCCGGCACCGAAGATCTGTACCTGGCCCACACCCTCGATGCGCGCCAGCCGGTCCTTGATGTTGAGGACGGCGTAGTTGCGCAGGTAGGTGAGGTCGTACCGATTGCCGGGAGAGACGAGATGCACGACCATCATCAGGTCGGGAGAACTCTTGACGGTGGAAACGCCGAGGCTTCTGACTTCAGCGGGAAGACGCGGCTCGGCTTGCGAAACGCGGTTCTGCACAAGCTGCTGCGCTTTGTCCGGATCGGTCCCCAGCTTGAAGGTGACAGTCAGCGTCATGACACCGTCGGAGGTCGCCTGGCTGGACATGTAGAGCATGTTCTCGACGCCGTTGATCTGTTCCTCGAGCGGTGTCGCCACCGTCTCGGCAATCACCTTCGGGTTCGCGCCGGGATAGGTGGCACGAACGACGATGGAAGGTGGCACGACTTCCGGATACTCGGAAATCGGCAAGGCGCGCATGCCAATCAGGCCTGCCACGACAATAAGAACCGATAGGACGCCAGCAAAAACTGGCCGGTCTACGAAAAATCTGGAGATGTTCATGGATTAGCCCTCTCCGGGTGAATTCTGAACGCGGGAGACCACCCCGGTGGCGTGTCGCCACCGGCAGGGATCTTTCTGCATCGATTGGGAATAGGAAGGGCCGAGGAAGGCCCGTCGGATCAATTATTGGGCTGCGGCGAGCTTGTCGTCGGTCTGCGGAGCCACGACCGCACCGGGGCGGATGCGCTGCAAGCCGCTGACGACGATCTTGTCTCCGACCTCAAGGCCGCTTTCGACGACGCGCATTCCCTCGGCCGATGGGCCGGGTTTGATCTGGCGGTAGTTCACCTTGTTGTCCTTATCGACGACAAAAACGAACTTCTTGTCCTGATCGGTGCCAATCGCGCGGTCGGTGATCACGATGCGCTTTTCCGACTTCGGCTCGCCCAGTCGGACGCGAACGAACTGACCGGGAATGAGATGCCCATTGGTGTTGGCGAATACCGCGCGGACGCCGATGGTGCCGCTCGCACCGTCTACCTGATTGTCGATCAGATGCAGGGTACCCTTGATGGGCGTGCCCTCATCGGCGAGCGTGCCGACTTCAACGGGGATCTGCTCCAGCGCCTGAAGTGCCCCGTTTGAGGTGGGCAGTTGCGACAGCGCCTTGGCGACGATCTCCTCGCTGGCATTGAAGCTTGCATAGATCGGATCGACAGACACAAGCGTGGTGAGAGCAGGGGATGCGGAGCCGGCGGCAACCAGATTGCCGACCGTCACATCAAGCTTGCCGACGCGTCCTGAAATCGGTGCGCGCAGCTCCGTGTAGCTGAGATCGAGCTGTGCCGTCGTCAGTGCTGCGCGGGCGGCCCGCAGTTGCGCTTCGGCCTCCGCCACATTGCTTTGGCGTTGATCAAGATCGCTTTGCGAAATAGTGCGGTTGTCGGAAAGTCGCCGACCGCGCTCCAGTTCGGTTTTGGCAAGGCCGATCTTTGCGTCCGCCGAGGCAACCTGTGCCTCCGCACCCGCAACCGCTGCCTGGTAGGGAGCTGGATCGATGGTGAAGAGCAGATCACCAGCCTTTACCAGTGCGCCTTCACGGAAGTGAACCGCTTGAATCTGGCCAGCAACGCGGGAGCGGACCTGAACACGCTCGACAGCTTCGAGCCTGCCGGAAAATTGCTCCCAGTGGGTGATGTCTTTGCTTTGCACAACTGCGACCGTCACTGGAACCGCAGGCGCCTCCGCCTGCGGAGCCGCAGCAACGGCGCCCGTCGTCATGGGAAGATCGAATAGCAGCGCTGCGGCTGCTACGGACATGGCAAGTCCTATGCCGGCACCCGCAAGGGCACGGCGCTTGTTCTTGAGCGTCATGGGATACTCCTTGGCTTCGTAAGGAAGCCGATCAGTGATTGTCTAAAATGCTAATTCTTGAGGTCTTGAACAAAACCCGAAAACTCGTCGCAAACAGCCGAAAGCCACTTGCCACCTTCACCTCGATAAAGCCCTGTCCAGCCGGAGCCGGCAGGGAAAACATGCAGCCGAACCTGTATTCCTGCATCACGCAGGCGCGCGGCATAATTCACTGTCTCGTCACGCAGAGGGTCGTCCTCGGCGGTAAAAATCAAAGCTGGGGCCACACGGTCGAGCCGTGTACACTGGCACGGTGCCGCGTAAGGGTGCGCTACCCCACAGGCCTTTGCCAGATACCGGCTCCAGCCTTCGGCCCAACGCTGCCGCATGCCGATCTTGTCGGCATCCCGAAAGGAGGTCGATGCCATCAGCGGATCGATCATTGGTGATAGCAAGATTTGTCCTGCCAGTTTCCCAGGCATCCGATCACGCGCCTTTAGCGCCAGGCCTGCGGCAACATTCCCGCCAGCCTCTTCTCCTGCCACGAACAGCAAGGATTTGGCGCTACCATACTGCTTGCGGCTATTGCTCAGACAATCGAGCGCATCGAAAGCCCGATCAATCACCGCCGGAAACTCATTGCAGGAGCCGGTGCTGTAATCCGCCTCGATGACCACCGCTCCACTTTCGGCAAGCGCTTTCGCGACCGGTAGCTCCTCGCACTGAGCCCCTTCTGCCAGAAAAGAGCCACCCCTAAGATAAAGGACCAGCGGAGGCGTCCGCACTTTGCCTTCGTTGCTGTAGACACGCACGGACAGGGGCGTGCACATTGTGCCGCTCGTCTCGATCTCGTGCCACTGGGTGTCCATCATCATTTCCTCGAGAGACTCTGTCTACGTCTCTTGTAGTGCTTTCTAATATGGATATATTGTTCGGGATAAGTTGCGCAAGCATCCAAATTCGAAAACACTATTCCAAATTCACGGACAATCGAGCGAGGTTGACAGATGGACCAGCTAGCGGCGATGCGCGTCTTCGCACGGGTCGTTGAGACAGGAAACTTCACCAAGGCTGCCAATGCCCTGAATATCCCCAAGACGACCGTGACCAATATGGTGCAGGGTTTAGAGGCGCATCTGCGTACGACGCTACTGAACCGAACGACGCGCCGCGTCATGGTGACCACAGACGGTGCACTTTACTATGAGCGTGCAACGCAAATCCTGGCGGAAATCGACGAGTTGGATGGTAGCGTTTCGAGCGCCAACGTCCAGCCTTCCGGTCGCCTGCGTGTGGAGATGGCCGGGATGTTCGCCGATAAGATCATTATTCCGAATCTTTGTGATTTTTACCAGCGCTTTCCGCAAATCCGGCTCGACATCGGTGTCGGAGACCGTCTTGTCGATTACATCGCCGAAAACGTGGATTGTGCCTTGCGCGTGGGCACACTGCGTGACCAGTCGCTTATCGCGCGAAAGGTCTCGGAACTCGACTTTCTTACGGTTGCCTCACCCGCTTACATCGAGCGCTTCGGCATGCCAAAGACGCCGGAAGATCTGGAAGTCGATCATCACTGTGTCGGTTACCTGAATGCCAATGCGGGACAAGTAATGAGCATGGCCTTCGACGACGGTACCCGTTCCGTTGAAATTAGCCCGCGATACATCGTATCGGCGAACGATGCGAGGACCTATCAGCATGCCGTTGTTGCCGGAATGGGCGTCGGACAATTGGTACCGTTCTCGATAAGGGACGAGATCAAGGAGGGAAAGCTGGTGCGTGTTCTTCCCGAATGGAAAAGCGAGCCCATGCCGATCTACATCGTCTACCCACAGACCAGACATGTGACGAACAAGGTTCGTGTTTTCGTTGATTGGGTGGCAAAGCTGCTGAACAGAAGCGCATTGGGAACTTTATGATTTACTTTCATAAAGTTTTTTAAACGACTGAAAAACGTGAGATACAGTCTCGTTATCATTTCCTTCGTTGCGTCAATGATGGATTTGCTGTCGTATGGATAAGGAGGCGCAAGTGGTGTCAGCGATCAATTCAGAACGATCGACCATCACCAAGCGCGCGCGTTTCAAGAGGAGGCAAGACATGAGCAAACGTATCGTTTTCACCGGGGGCACAGGCAAGGCTGGGCGCCATGCCGTTCCCAAGCTTCTGGACAAGGGATACTCCGTCCTGAACATCGATTTGAAGCCCTTGGACTTGCCCGGAGTGAATACGCTGATCGCGGATATCACCGACAGTGGTCAGGTCTTCAATGCCCTGACGACCCATTTCGGTTTCGATGGTTTCGAAAACGGCGCTCCGCCTTCTGCGCCCGACGCCGTCGTGCACTTCGCGGCGATCCCTCGGGTGTTGATCGAGCCGGACAATGAAACATTCCAGGCCAATGTCGTCGGCACATACAATGTCATTGAAGCTGCGATGAAGCTCGGCGTCCGTAAGGTCATCATCGCCTCAAGCGAGACCACCTACGGTGTGTGCTTTGCGGAAGGAGACAAGGACTTCCATTCGTTTCCTCTCGAAGAGGATTACGATAGCGACCCAATGGATAGCTATGGTCTTTCCAAGCTCGTAAATGAGAAGACGGCACGTGCCTTCGCCATGCGATACAAAGCCGATATATACGCCCTGCGCATCGGCAACGTGATCGAACCGCACGAATACGGAAACTTCCCGGCCTTCATTGATGACCCCATGTCTCGCAAACGCAATGCCTGGAGCTATATCGACGCGCGCGATCTCGGCGAGATTGTTCATCTGTGTATCGAGAAGGACGGCTTGGGCTTTCAGGTGTTCAACGCGGTCAACGACACGATCACGGCCGATCTTCCGACCGCCGAATTCCTCGCCAAATATGCCCCCAATACGCCGGTGACGCGCGAAATGGGAAGGGACGAAGCACCGCTGTCCAATCGTAAGGCGCGAGAAGTTTTGGGATTCAAGGAAGAGCATCCCTGGAAGCGCTATGTGACAAGGTAGGCTCGGCCTGTCTGACCACGACGTAAAAATGATGGCGGGTCCAAATGCGGATCCGCCATTGGCCTCTTTTCCCGTTGATGCGTGAGCCTCCCCCCCGCTTCAGGTCGTTCTTGTTTCGTATGTCGTTATCGCAAAACCGCTGCACACTTTTGTGTGGACCATGCTTTAACGCTTTTTCTTGATCGTCTTGTTGCCGCGCGGTCCGCTCAGCACTGGAGTACGGCTGCTGTTTTCGGCAGACAGGCTTCTCCAACGTTCGAGGCGATCGGCATCGACATCGCCTTTTGCTATCGCGTCTCGTACCGCGCATCCAGGCTCATGCGCATGGGTACAGTCGCGAAACCGACACAGAGGCGCTAACTCTGTGATCTCGGCGAAGAGCGTATCTATTCCATCGGTGATGTCGCTGACGTAGAGCGTCCTTATGCCCGGCGTATCGATGACCCAGCCACCGCCTTGAACCCCATGCAGGGACCGCGCCGTCGTGGTGTGCCGGCCCTGTGCATCGTACTCACGGATGGTTCCGGTTTTCTGCATAGAATCGGAGGCGGTCAGTGTGTTCACCAGCGTTGACTTTCCAACACCGGATGATCCCACCAGTGCAACGGTTTGACCCATGCCTAACCATGGCATCAACGAGACGACAGCATCTGCAGAACGCCCATTCAGCGCAATCACAGGGAGATCGCGCTGCAATGCCTCTGCTTTTGACTGAAAATCGCCAACGTCTGCCGTCGTATCCGCCTTGGTCAGCACGATCACGGGCTTGCTTCCGGCCTGGTCTGCCATGATCAGATAACGCTCCAGCCGGGCGGGATGGAAGTCCGCATTGCATGAGGTCACAATCAACAATGTATCGATGTTGGCGGCAACCAGTTGCTGGCCACGTCCGCCCTCCTGGCGTCTTTGAAACAGGCTTTTTCTGGCAAGTCTGGCGACAAACATTCCGGTCAGCGGATCGGCGAGGATCCAGTCGCCGACTGCAAAGTCTGCCGTGTTGCTGTTGGCTGGTAGTTCCAACGCAGCAGACCCCGCTACATCGATTGCCTCCACGCGTGAGCGGTGAACCGATGATATGCGTCTTGGCGCCAAGCCGGAGTCTTTCTCGCTCACTTGATCGGCAAAGAAAGGGGACCAACCGAGTTGCTCGAGAGACGGGGTTATCGCAGTCGTCATGAACTGTTGTCTCGCCTACTTCTGGGGATCGCGGCTCGGCAGAGATCTTGCATAAGCGGCGGCTTCTCCGGAGTAAGGGAAATCTTCGCCCAATTGACGATCGCCATCGAGCACCTTGAACGTTGGACCATCGACCTCAGCGATCTTGTAGCCATTCACGTACTCAAATTTCGGCGTTCTAAAACCCATCGGCGTTCCTTCGCTCAGGCGAAATTGCTCTTGGAACTACCTGTCTATCAGGCAGCACCCTAAAATACGACGTGCAAAACCGCCGCGTCACTCGATACTCGATAGCGCGTCGATATCTTGTCCGATGGCACAAGCTGGGGTCGCTCGGATATGAAGGCGATTGGACCTTAGTTTTTCTTCTTCTTTTTCTTTTTGCCGGACGAGACGACGATATCCCGGTACTCGTCCATATCCCCCTCGAAGGTGGTGACAGTGCCATTGTTTACAAGCCACAGGCGGTCTGCAGTCGCTTCGATGAGATGACGATCATGCGAAATCAGGATGACCGCACCATCATAGTCGTTGAGAGCCTCGATCAGAGCTCGACGACTATCGATGTCCAGATGGTTCGTGGGTTCGTCGAGGATGAGCAGATTGGGCGCATGGAATGCCGCAAGCCCCATCAGCAGACGCGCCTTTTCTCCACCGGATAGATCCTTGGCCGCGGTTGCCATCTTTTCGGTGGCAAGACCCATTTGCGCGACGCGTGCACGCACCTTGGACTCAGGCGCCTGCGGCATCAGCTTGCGCACATGATCGACTGCGGAGTCCTCAGGCACCAGGTCATCCATCTGGTGCTGAGCAAAAAAACCGACCTTCAGCGAAGGCGCTGTGCGCAGATCTCCAGTCTCCTGCGCGAGACGGCCGGAGATGAATTTGGCGAACGTCGATTTGCCGTTGCCGTTCGATCCCAGCAGCGCGATGCGGTCATCATTGTCGATGCGCAGATCGATACCCTTGAGGATTGGATTTCCCGGCTCATAGCCAACCGAACCACCATCGATGGCAATGATCGGCGAAGCAGGCTGCTTTTCCGGGGTAGGAAATGTCATGGGTTGAACGTGGTCTTCGATTACAGAAGACACGGTACCCATCCGCTCCAGCGCCTTGACGCGCGATTGTGCCTGCTTGGCCTTCGATGCCTTGGCCTTGAAGCGGTCGATGAAGCTCTGCAGGTGCTTGCGCGCTGCTTCGTTCTTGACCTTGGCCTTGTTTTGCAGCTCGTCGTTTTCGGCCTTCTGGCGTTCGAACTGGTCGTATCCACCACGGTAGAAGGTCAACTTCTTCTGGTCTAGGTGGACAATCGCATTGACGGCGTTGTTCAACAGGTCGCGGTCATGGCTAATGATGATGACTGTGTAAGGATAGCGGCGAATGTAATCCTCAAGCCAAAGCGAGCCTTCCAGATCGAGATAGTTTGTCGGCTCGTCGAGTAGTAGCAAGTCAGGTTCGGCGAACAGCACCGATGCCAGCGCCACGCGCATACGCCATCCACCGGAAAAGGATGATGCGGGGCGAAGCTGGGCCTCCTGATCGAACCCAAGGCCTGCCAAGATGCTGGATGCGCGCGCCTCGGCCGAATGCGCGTCGATATCAACGAGCCGCATCTGGATGTCAGAGATGCGTTCCGGATCGGTCGCTGTTTCCGATTCCAGCATCAGCGCAGCACGCTCCTTGTCGGCAGCCATGACAATCTCGATGAGACTATCTTCAGTGCCTGGAGCTTCCTGAGCCACCTGACCAATCCTGGCATTCTTTGGGATCGAGACCGACCCGGTTTCGGCGCCGTGATCGCCTGTGATGACTTTGAACAACGTGGACTTGCCGGCACCATTGCGGCCGACAAGGCCTGCCTTGGTGCCGCTTGGAAGCGTAACGTTGGCTTTATCAAGGAGGAGGCGTCCGGCGATACGGGTGGAAAGATCAGAAATGGAAATCATGAAGACGTCTTGGTCAAACTTGCGGGTGATAGCAAGCGCTGGACGTTCTGCGCCTTTGATTAGGGAAAATAGAATTGTTTGTGGATGCTGCGTTGCAACACGTCACGCGTGAAGAACGCGGGCTTTCACAGGCCGACAAGGCATCTACGCGGAAATCAGGCTTGGACAAGACAAGCTGGTGAGCGGCACCTGCGGCCTAGATGCATGGTGGTACACCTGCCCTTAGGAGAGGTTTCTGCCGTAGACCTGCAACGCTATTAGAAACGTCAGACAGCCAATCGCCGTCAAGATCAGTGCTTTCTTCCAGGCCTCCTTGTCTCGATATGCCAGCGCCGCAATGAACGTGCACACTGTCCAGATACCCGTCGTCAGCATTAACAGCCATGAGTAGATGAAGGGTCCGAGATCGTATCCGCCCCCGCCGATGGAAGGCCCGGCAGACAGATCAATCTGAAGCGAGATCAGTACGGAAACCGGAACGGCAAGCGCCGCGAGCCAGAGCCAGAACGACCATCTGCGCATTGTCACTCCATCTGCCTAGATCGACCGCAGCGGCTTGGCGGTTCGACGCAGCAATCTGCTTTAGAAGGAAATGTGCTGCTTTTCATGGCCTTCCCAATGATGGGGTTTCGCTCTTATGATCTTGCGCGGTACGAGGTGTTCAACCTACACCGTTGTGACGCAGGCGCACGAGGTCATACAGATGACAGTTGTTGAGCGTGCCCTCAAAGAGTGAAAGCTAGCGCGGCATGCGTGCAAATCCCTTCGCCAGGATCGGTCCCGTTGGACGCCCTGTTGGCGAACCGCCCGCTTGCTCAAGCGTCAGCTCGTAAAGCTGATCTGCGCGTGGTTTCGGAAGGGCTGGTCCTTGAAGGCGAGCCGAATGCACACCGTCAAGTAGACCAAGCGAGATAGGCCCCACATCGCGCGATGGCAGGGTCCAGACCTGGATCGTCTTGTCGCGCGGAACGGTGAAATCGGCCAGCAGCCGGACAGAGGCTTCGTCATTGCCGAAATCCTCCACGACCGCCTGGACTTCGCCGGCATCATTGACCAGCACCGCGATGACCAGCGGTTCTACCGTTCTGGTCAGGCTGTAGACGAGCCCAACGGCCAGAAGCAGTGACGCGGCGAGAGAGGTGAGCGCTGCGAACTTCCAGCGCCTTAGACTGTTGTCGTTTGCGACTGGCCGGTCAGGGGCGCGATGGTCTTGACGGGGCAGAGCAGACTCGATGCGCCGCCAGAGGTCTTCGCTGACCGATTGAGGAGCCAGGCTCGTATCGAGTGGCAGGAACCGATCCCTGCTTGCCGCGATCGCGGCCTTGAGTTCAGGATCACGTTTCATGGCATCCTCGATCTCTCTGGCTTCAACCGCGTCGAGCAATCCCAGTACATACTCGTCGGCAAGATGAGGCACGTCCTTGCGGTCATAGTTCATGCCAGGCACTCCCGCAGTGCCGACAGTCCACGCCGGATCCATGATTTGGCAGTACCGAGCGGAATTCTCAGGCGACCGGCTATTTCGCCGTGTGAGTAACCGCCGACATACGCCATCAGAATGCCTTGCCGCTTCGTGTCCTCAAGAGAGCCGAGGCATTCATAGAGTCGGGAGTTGCGGTCCAAGCGATGCCAGGCCGCCATGATCTCATCTGCCTGCTGATCGTCGCGAAGCGTCTCAACGTCTTCGACCACATGCTCTCGTCTGCCGTCACGAAGCAGATTGAGCGCTCTGTTGCGAACAATGGCATAAATCCAGCCGCGTGCCGAACCGCTATCGGAGCGGTACTGATGGGCGTGCGTCCAGATGCGGATGAAGGCGTCCTGCACCACCTCTTCTGCAAGCTCACGACGCCGAACGATACGTTGGGCCACGGCGATTAGCTTGCCTGCCTCCTGATCGAATATCTGACGCAAGGCCAGCCGGTCGCCGTTGGCGCAGCCATTGAGCGCTTTTTCTAGATCAACCGGCAAAGAGCCCATCGCTGTCAAACTCATCTCCTCGGACCGGAAAGGGAAATCCGCTGTCTTTGCCATCTATACCCGGGTCGCGGGCACTTAGATGCAGCTTTCAAAAAAATTTTCACCGGCTGCATCCAATCGCATCCCCCGTGGTGTCTGAAGATGGAGGGTTGAAAGCCATGTGGCGAAACCTTCTTCGATTTTAAACGCACGGGAGAAGAATATGCAGACCATTCGTTTTGCTTTGGCAGCCTCCATATCCGTCATCGCTACGGCGACATCCGCGCTGGCAGCGCCGGTATTGGGATTGAGCGGCGACAAGACACTCGTCATGTTCGACACGGAAAAGCCCGCGGTGTCGAAGACGATGGAGGTCACAGGCGTCGATAAGCTTGTCGGCATCGATTATCGCCCCGGCAACAAGACCGTTGTTGGCGTTACGCCCGATCATCGCATCGTCAGCATTAATCTGGAAACGGGCGCTGCAAGCGATATAGCGAAAATGGACAAGATGCTGACGATCACCGATGCTCCGGTGGTGGTCGACTTCAACCCGATGGCGGATCGTCTGCGTTTCATGAGCGGAACCACCAACCACCGGGTTCACCCTGACACGGGTGCGGTAACGGTTGACGGTACGCTCGCCTTCGAAGAGGGCGATATGCACAAGGGCGAAACGCCGAATATCGTCGCGGCCGCCTATACGAACTCGATCGGAAAGCCGGAAAAGACGGCGATGTACAATATCGACGCCACCATTGGCGCGTTGATCCAGCAAACGAAGCCGAATGATGGGACGCTGAAGGCGATCGGTAAGCTTGGCCTCAAGGATAAGCCGGCGACCTACGCCTTCGATATTCAGGGCATGGAAGGTGGCAAGAACACGGCCTACCTTGCTGCAAACAAGATGCTCTATACGGTCAATCTCGAGACCGGCAAGGCGACCGAAGTCGGCGCGATCACCGGCGTGGAGAATGAAGTGAGAGATATCGCCGTTCTGCCGACGATGTAAGGAACGAGGAGGCAGGCGGCCGACGCCGACTGCCTCCATCCATCTCGTAGACTGTGGAGCGTGACGCCGGGTACTTGCGTCTCTTGACTGTCATCATTGCCGAATTGAGCTTGCCCGGCGAGGGGGTATTCACGCTAATCTGCCGCTCACGCGATTCTCGAGGGAGGAAACGATGAGCCGCAACATCATTCTGGTCGATCCATTGCCGAGAACGCTGGACCTGATCATGGAGCCTTCCGTTCGAGCCCGTCTGGAGGCGCTCGGCGAGGTGGTCGTATCCGAAGACCGCCAGATGCCCGCCGAAGAGGTGGAGCGCTACCTTCCCGACACGGTTTTGATTTTCGGCCAGACTGACATGCCAAGAGAGCGTTTGGATCGCGCGCCGCGATTGAAGGCGATCATCAATGTTGAATCGAATTTTCTGCCCAATGTCGATTACCAGGCCTGCGTCGAGCGAGGCATATGGGTGATCACACCGGCGTCCGCTTTCGCGTCACCGGTTGCGGAAGCGTCGCTTGCCATGGCGCTGGACCTCGCACGCGGCATTACCGCAGCGGATCGTGAGTTCAGGCAGGGCACCGAGCGTTATGGACTGGAAGGGAATTCGGAGACATTCCGCTTTGCCGGAGCCCCGGTGGGCATCATCGGTTTCGGCGATCTTGGTCGTGAACTGCGTGAGCTCATTCGGCCGTTCCGAAACACGGTCCGCGTGTTCGATCCCTGGCTACCGAAGGAGATCGTCGAGCGGCTCGATTGCCTGCCATCGACGCTTGATGAGCTCCTGCGAGAAAGCCAGGTCGTCTTCGTCTTTGCCAGTGTCACAAGCGAGAACGAAGGTTTCCTCGGCAAGAAGGAATTCGCCTCGATGAAACCGGGTGCGGCTTTCCTGTTGATGAGCCGTGCCGCCGTCGTAGACTTCCCGGCGATGCTTGAGGCTGCGGCATCAGGCCATATTAGGGTGGCAACCGACGTGTTTCCGGAGGAACCAGTCAAGGCAGACGATCCGGTCAGGAGCACGCCTGGCATCCTTCTCTCTGCTCACAGGACTGGCGGTACACGCGATGCCTTCTATGCTTTGGGTTCGATGGCCGTCGCGGATGCTGAACTCATCATGAAAGGGCTTCCACCGAGGCTTTGCCGTCGTGCTGATCCTGCGACGGCCAGCATGATAAGGTCGAAGCCGGTTTCAGTTTCATAATCATGAGGTTCTCCGCGTAACCTAACCCGATATGGCTGCTCGACTCTAGGTCGGTCATAAAGCGTTTCGCTGCTACCTCGTGCTCGTGTTGGCTTTCGCCAGAATCTGTTCGAACTGTTCCAGTTGCTTTTCGCCTGTACCGCTTGAAACCTGGAAGATCAGCCTGTCATCCCGTCGCACTGCCCCTGCCTTTTTCGTGAGCTGTGCGAGCACCTTGGCAGGGGTCTTTGGTGTGAAGGTCAAGGCGAGCGCCTTCGGTCCCGCCTCGAGCTTTGAGATGCCCAATCGCGCCGCGCTTAGTTGAACGCGGCTTGTTCGCAGCAGGATGAGTACCTCCGAAGGCAATTCACCGAACCTGTCCTCAAACTCTTCTTTCAGATCATCTATCTCGAGGAGGCTGGAGGCACGGGAGAGCTTGGCATAGAGATTGAGTCTGGTGGCGGGATCGGACACATAGTTCGCCGGTATCGTCGCCGCTGTGTCGAGCTGAAGGATCGTCTGTTGCGGGAAAGGTGATGGCTTCTTGCCCAGTTCCGCGACAGCCCCAGCCAAAAGCTTCTGGTACAGTCCGACGCCGATCACCCTCATATGCCCAGCCTGATCATCACCGGCGATGTCGCCACCGCCACGCAGATCGAGATCTCGCACACTGATCGCCAAACCGGACCCCAACCGGTCACTCTCTACAAGCGTGGAAAGCCGCGACAAAGCGTCTTCGCCCAGATCTGCCCCCTCTTCCAACAAGAGGGTCGCTCTGCCCTGCGCGCCAGAACGGCCGACGCGTCCGCGCAGTTGATGAAGTTGAGCAAGCCCGAAGCGCTCTGGGTGCCATATGAACATGGTATTAGCCCGCGGCACGTCCAGCCCATTCTCGATGATGTTGGTGGCGAGCAGGACATCTCCATCGCCTCCCGCAAAACCGACAATCGTCTCGTCGATTTTTGCCGCCGGCATCCTGCCATGCGCCACCTTGACCGACAGTTCTGGAACGATGTCCTTCAGTATGGTTTCGACACCTTCGATGTCTTCAATACGAGGAACGACGACGAAGCTCTGTCCGCCTCGGCGATGCTCCCGCATCAAACCCGTTCGCATCGATGCGCGGTCGAAAGCAGCGAGTGAGGTACGCACCGGACGCCTTCGCGATGGCGGCGTGGTGAGAAGGCTAACCTCCTGAACGCCAACCATAGCCGATTGCAGTGTTCGCGGAATTGGCGTCGCCGACATCATAAGCGTGTGAAGGGAAGGCGCGAGCTTGGTCATCGCAGTCTTCTCTTTCAACCCGAAACGATGCTCCTCATCCACGATCAACAGCCCCAAGCGCGCGAAACGCACATCTTTTGCGAAGATCGCCTGCGTCGCCAGGATGACCCCGATTTTGCCCTCAGCCAGAGCCGCTTTGGTTTGCTTGCTTTCGGTTGGCTTAACCAGCCGCGACATCATCCCGACAGAGACGTCTGTCCCTTCGAAGCGTTGCTGGAAGGTTTGGAAGTGCTGACGCGCTAAAACGGTGGTGGGCGCGATGACGGCAACCTGTCCCCCAGAGAGGGCCACCGCCGCCGCGGCGCGCAGCGCGACCTCCGTCTTGCCGAAGCCGACATCTCCGCACACGAGGCGGTTCATTGCCTTTCCCGATGCGAGATCAGACAAAACATCGTTGATCGCTTTTGATTGATCGCGAGTCTCGGCAAAAGGAAAACGGCGCGTGAAGGCTGCAAATTGAGTGCGAGGAGGGATGAATGTCTGCGCCTGTGAGGATTGCCTCTGCTTGGCAATCTTCGAAAGGTGACAGGCGGTTGAAACGATGTCCTGCGCAATCTTCTGGCTCTTTTTGCTCCATGCCTCGGTGTGGAGACGATCGAGCGAAACAGCGTCAGGCTCGGAACCATAACGCCAGAGCTTGTCGAACTCTCGCATGGGAACGAGGATGGAATCTCCATCGCGATACTGCAATCGGGCTGCGTCGCGCGCGACGTTTTCGACAAGGATCGTCTCGAGATTTTTGAGGACGCCAATGCCATGATCTTCGTGCACAACCACATCACCGATCCGAAGCTCGGGCTCGGTTAGCAATTGATGAGAGTTGGTGTCGGCCATCGGTGCATCGGGTGCAGCAACGACGACGATACCCTCACTCGTATCGACAAAACCTTCCTGGAGATTGCTGGCAATCTTCATGAGACTGCCAGGCGTCGCTCTCAAGATATCATCCCATCGGGCGACCGTACCGTTGGGAGCGTCCGCTCCCTTCTCCAGTCGCCGATAAAGGGCCTCGGCGCGCTTGCCGTTACCCGCGATCAGAACCTTCTTATGCTCTTGAAGGGCGTCCTGCGCGAATCTGGTGATCGACTTTCGGTAATCGGCGTCATAGGGCTTCGTCGGCAGATCCTCACCATCGTCGATTTTTAGGGTCTCCAACCCCATACGACCGGTCTGCTCGTCCCATTCGCCGCGGTCGAGATAGAGCGACTGACGCGACGCTGCATCCGCTGCGCCGAAATCAACATGGGCCTGCTGCGCGTCGTCGATGATATCCAGATAGTGTTCGAGCCGCTGATTGATGCCCTGTCCCAGGATCAGGGTCGTATCACCGAGGAGATCAAACACGCTCGGCATGAGATCGTACTGGCGAATGAGAAAGTTCTCGATGGTACTTGTAGATGGACCGGCGTCTTGAGAAGCGTCATCACCCTTAATAAGTTCCGAAGCGGGGCCAATCGATACGTGCTCCAAAGAACTTTCCGTGCGCTGCGATAGGCGGTCGAAGCCGTGCAACTCCAGAAGGTTGTCATTCTCATCAAGGACAATCCGCATGGGCCCCGGAGCACCGGCGGGGTAGATGTCGATGACGCAGTCACGGACAGCCAATTCCCCCGGATCGTCGGCAACGCCTTCTTCTGTATATCCCGTGCGTGCGATGAAATTCATGAACGCATCGCGGTTGAACGATGTCCCTACCGCAAGTTGGAAAACGCTCTCGGAGATCGCGTCCGCTGGCGGGACGCGTTGAAGGATTGCTTCCAATGACGTTAGCATCAGGCGGCGGCTGGAACGCCCACTAATCCATAGTCGCAGCGCGTCCATTCTCCGGCCCATGCAGTGACGAGACGGGAGAACACGGTCGTATGGAAGGCAATCCCATGGAGGAAAGACAATATGGTTTATCTCTGGGAAAAGAGCAGTGATGGCCTCTGCTATCCGGTCAGCCTCTCCCTCGCTCGCCGCAACATAGCAGAGTGACGTTTCGGATTGGGCAAGCAAAGCAGCAAGCCTCGTTGCAACGAATCCTGGCGGTAGCTTTGGTGGCTGGATCGGCTCAGGGGCGTTGTTAGATGCGGCGGCTCTTTTCTTATTAGGTCTAGACGCGCTCACATCCATTCGCATTTCTTTCATAAGCAATTTCACCAGCCATCGAGAACAAAGTTCCCAACAGCTTGTTCCTTGCCAACGTCATCTTTGCAGCGCGTGAGCCCGTGCGGATGAACGATTGTGACGGCCCTTTAGCGAGCCGTCGAGGACGCGTCCATTTTCGCTTCGATTGGATTTGAACGATCAGAGATCCTTTGCAATACGCAGACCTTCGTAGATTGCGGCGTGGGTGTTACGCGCCGCTACTGCATCGCCAATCCTGAAAAGCTGAAACGTGCCATTCTCGTTTCGCGTCACGGATTGGGAATCGCCTGCAATAAGCTGATCGTGGGAGACTTCACCACCGTTGATCGATTGCGGCTTGAGCTCGAAGTAGAGTTCATCCAGCGGCCGTGTTCCGTGGTTGACCACTACCTGGTCGAAGAGCTTGCGCTTGTCGACACCACCATAATCGCTGCCGATGTGGGCCAGCAACTGGTTTCCGCTTCGCTCCACTGCCGTCAACGTATAGGTCACCGTGAACGTGGTTTCGAGCTTCTGCAATGCTCTGATATAGGGGACGAGATTCATGCCCATGACCTCCGGCGCAAAGGCGCGGTCGCGTGTCATGATCTCCACCTTCGCTCCGGACTTCGCGGCAATCTCGGCAGCTTGAAGGGCTGCGTGGTCGCCGGCATCGTCGTAGATCAGGACGTTCGTGCCGGGTTTGACGTCGCCCGAGATGATGTCCCATGAAGACACCACGAGTTCGTTGCCGGCCACCAGTACATCGGTATGGGGAAGTCCGCCCGTGGCGATGATCACCACGTCTGGCATCTCAGCCTCTACGGTCTCCACATCCGCCCAGGTGTTGAAGTGAAACTGAACGCCGAGCTTTTCGCACTGGCTCATCCGCCAGTCGATAATACTAATCATCTCCCGGCGGCGCTCGCTTTGAGCCGTCAAACGGATTTGCCCACCGGCGTTGTTGGCGGCCTCGAAGACGACAACCGAATGGCCGCGTTCGGCAGACACCCGGGCCGCCTCAAGCCCCGCGGGTCCCGCCCCAACGATGACCACTTTTCTACGTCGCGTGGCTTTGGGGATGGTGTGAGGGATGTCGACCTCTCGTCCCGTTGCGGCGTTGTGGATGCAGAAGGCCATGCCGCCCTGGTAGATGCGATCGAGACAGTAATTCGCCCCGACGCAGGGTCGTATGTCATCCTCCCGCTTTTCCATGATCTTACGGACAATGTGGGGGTCTGTCATATGGGCGCGCGTCATTCCAACCATATCGACCTTGCCGGAAGCGATGGCGTGCCGAGCCGTTGCAACATCGGGAATTTTTGCGGCGTGGAACGTCGGGAAATTGGTTGCTGACCGGATCTGACCGGCGAAATCGAGATGCGGCGAATTGGCCATCCCCTGGATCGGAATGACATCCGTCAGTCCCGGGTCTGTATCGATATGGCCGCGGATGACATTGAGGTAGTCGATAAGGCCGCTATTCTTGAGGCGTCGCGATATTTCAAGACCTTCTTCCGAGCCCGCGCCATTCGCTACCCGCTCATCTGCCGTGTAACGAATGCCGAGAATGAATTCGTTGCCAACGCGCTTTCTAATCGCGCCAAGCACGTCGAGACAGAACCGCATGCGGTTGTCGAGCGAGCCGCCATACGGGGCATCCAGCTCATTGGTTCGAGGCGAGGTGAACTGCTCGAGGAGATGGCCGTATGCCTCCAGTTCCACGCCATCCATGCCGCCTGCCTGCATCCGCTCTGCGGCGTCGGCGAAGTCCTTGATGATCCGCTCGATATCCCAGTCCTCTATCTTCTTGGGAAAAGCGCGGTGCGCGACTTCGCGATGATGGGATGGGGCGACGACCGGGAGCCAGTCGCCCTTGTCCCATCGCGTGCGACGGCCAAGATGGGTGAGTTGAACCATGATCGCCGAACCCTGCTCATGCACGGCATCGGTCATTTCCCGGATCCAGGGAACAATCTCGTCCTTATAAGCGAGCAGGTTGTTGAAAACCGGAGGGCTGTCTTTCGATACGGCTGCTGATCCGGCCGTCATCGTCAGTGCAACTCCGCCTTTCGCCCGCTCCACCGTGTATGCGCGATATCGCTCCTTTGGCATCCCGTCTTCCGGATAGGCCGGTTCGTGCGCTGTGACGATGATGCGGTTTCGGAGCGTCAGGTGCTTAAGTTGAAAAGGCTGGAGGAGGGGATCGTTCGACATCGGCTTTCTCCGCAAGAGGGTTGTCGTCAAACTAAAAAAAATGTACATAGGTGTCAATATTAAGAGCATGGCAGTACATTGGTTCGATGCATGTGTGATCAGGCAATTGTTTGAGATCCACCGGTTTGATAGGAACCGACCATGACAGAGATTTCTCACGACAGCGGTTGGCGCGGATCGCAAGAGGTGTGGCTGCAGGCTGCCTATGAAGCCTTGTTGGAAACCGGCGTCGAGTCGGTGAAAATCCTGCCGCTTGGAAAAAAGTTGAACTTGTCCCGCACGAGCTTCTACTGGTTCTTCAAGGACCGGGAAGAGCTTCTGTCGGCGCTTCTCACCCGCTGGCGGGAGAAGAACACTGGCAATTTGGTCAAGCAGTGCGAGGCTTATGCTGAGAGTATCGTTGAGGCGATGTTCAACGTCTTTGATTGTTGGATTAGCCCCGAACTGTTCGATCCACGCTTTGAATTTGCGGTTCGGAGTTGGGCCCTGCAGTCTGAGGACATTTCGACAGAGATAGAAAATGCCGACCGCGCAAGGCTCTCCGCGCTACAGAATATGTTCATGCGGTTTGGCCACGCCGAGCTGGACGCGGATGTTCGGGCCCGCACGACCTATCTCGTTCAAATCGGCTACGTTTCGATGCGCACGAAAGAGAACATTTCTTTGCGCATGAAACGCATTCCTCACTACGTCGAGGTGTATACCGGTATCGCGCCCCAGCAGCGCGATCTCGACCGCTTTTTTGCCCGCCATAGCTTCAAGGGTGCCGATCTTGGATGATTTTACGACCTTCCACGGCAACTCGATTTGAGTTTCCTGCGAAAATTGCCGACGAAATGTTGTGCCTACGGTGTCAGAAGCTAGGTCGACGCTTAAGCAGTTTTATCAGGCACCGTAGGCCCGCCTAGGATCGCCCCTCTATCCGCGCTTCTTGAAAGCGTCCGGTCCTGCCTCGAAGGTGAGCCTCGATAGGGATGCTTCGGCGGTCAACGGCTTGTCGAACAAATAGCCCTGACCCAAGTGGCATCCTGCGGAACGCACAATTTCACGATGTTCTTCGGTTTCGATGCCTTCGGCGACGATCGTCAACTTCAGCCGGTGGGCAAGATCGCATGTCCCGGCAATGATTGCGGCGGCTTCCTCGGAATGTGATGCGCCGCGCAGGAATGACTGGTCGATCTTTATTTTATCGAAGGGGAAGCGACGTAAATAGCTGAGAGAAGCGTAGCCGGTGCCAAAGTCATCAAGGGAAATTCGGCAACCCATGAGCCGGAGTTCATGAAGAACGGAGAGCGCGCGTTCGTCATTCTCGATCAACGTGCTCTCCGTGATCTCGATCTCGAGGCGCTCGGGTGAAACGCCATTTTTTGTCAGAGATGCGCGCGTATGGAGCACAAGGGATGGATTCGTCAGCTGAGCTGCGGACACGTTGACAGCAATAAAGGTGTTGGTCGGAAGAAGGGCTGCCTGCTGGCAAGCGGCTTCGATAACCCAAGATCCGATAGGGCCGATCTGGCCGCTCTCTTCAGCGATCGGAATGAACTCCACAGGGGAGATGAGACCGAGTTCAGGATGTTGCCAGCGTAACAATGCCTCGAAGCCTCGCGTCGTGTCGGTGGCAAGATCGACGATCGGCTGAAAAAGCAGAAATAGCTGTCCTGTTTCCGTAGCAGTCGCGAGATCGTTTTGCAGACATTGCCAACGTGTCAGGTGTTGGTTCATGTCCGGGTGAAAGATCATGAACTGGTTGCGTCCAGCCTTCTTTGCTTCGTAAAGTGCGATATCGGCGTGTCTGAACAGGGTTGAGCCGCGATCGGAATTAACGTCGCTTGAGCTGACACCGAGGCTGACGCTTGAGGTGACGAGCCTGCCATCGATGTCGAAAGGTGCACGGACTTCCTGCAAAATCCGCTTGCTGCATTCGACGGCCTCATTTGCTGCGTTCGAGCCAGTGTATAGAATGCCGAATTCGTCACCGCCAATTCGTGCAATGACGCTGGCGCCGATGCACGATGTGCTCAGTCGCTTAGACAATTCGACAAGCAATCGATCGCCAGAGGCGTGCCCCAGCGTGTCGTTGATCATCTTGAAGTGATCGACGTCGAGGATGATCAGTGACTGTTCGACATTCTGTTTACCCGAAATCGAAGCGTGGAAGCCAATCCGGTTTGCGATACCCGTCAAAGAGTCTATTCGTACGACGCGGTCCAACTTGGCATTTTGGCGGAAAACAAACACCAGCAGAACGGCGCCAAAGGCAACGAATGTCATCGTGACAAAACAGATCGTGGCAAAGATGATGCTGAGCTGGCTCTGGTTCTGTTGAATCTCGTCTCCGACAGTCGCATGCGAAAGCGAACCTAGTCGCAGCACGGGCGCGATGAAAGGCTGAAGTTTTGATACGCCTTCGCGCATGGCCGTCGGAGAATGCGGCTCGGAGACCAGCGGCGCAAGCGTCGATACAACGGTTTTCAGGTCTTCCAGCATCGCCTTCTGCTTGGGGTCGCTGCTAGACGAACTGGATGACAGGATCTTCAACCGGTTATTGATGATGCTGAGCCGAAACGCGACATCACCGATTTCGCCTGATGTCTGACTTTGCTGGAGAGCAAACTGGAGGCGCAGCAACTCGACCGCGGTTTGGCCTAGATCGAAGGTGCGATTATAGCGGGATGCTTCGACGATATGGCGTTGGTAACTGAAAGCCAGGAAAGAACTCGCAACAGCGATCAACGCAAGTGCCGCCGTGACAAGTGTCAACGTTATCTTGGTACGCCGGTAGCGGACTGGAAGGTCAATTGTGTCCCCGATCGCTCTCACTGGACGTTGATTTCCGCAATTTGCCACACAGCACGACTGTAATAGGTCTGATGCTGCAATTCGGGGCGGCTATCGAATGGGAAAACCAGAAACACCGGACCCTTGTCACTGACCGGCATAATCGTGCCGTTTTGGCGGGTCGCTAGGAGCGCACCGGCCTCTTGCAGCTCGGATATATCCGCTTCCACTTCGTAGTCATTCAAAGCGATGATCTGTAACTTCGTGCCGCTGAGCTGCGTAGAAGACAGGAAATCTTTCAGCGACACACCACTGAATTCCGTCACGCCATTATGCCAAGGCGTCGTGGTCGAGAAGCTGGTCTGGGGCATCTTGTCCATTGCCGGCAGATCAAGAGCGATCGAAATTGGCTGCCCAGAAGCAAGTCCCTGAATCTTCAAGATTGGTTCTGAAGAATGTGCAGTATTACCGCCAACAACACCAGCAAGCATCAGCCCGGTCAAGAAACGAATAACGTGTCGGCGAGTTGGCATGGATCATCCCCAATTTGATTGCCAAGCCTTACCTCAAGTTTCGTTGTGTTCAATCTTATTCGATTGCGGTATTATGTTATGTGTAACAATTATTTAATGCCGCTGCAGGAACCGGTCGCATTTTAAGACTTTTGGGTGCGGTGCTTAAGTTTCCGGCTCATAATTTGAATTTACGCATGTTGTATCAAGTCGAAGTAGTCAAGCAGTGCTTCTAAAGCGTCGCCAGCTCGCAGGATGGTACAGCTCTCTAGCCGAGTGGCATCCGATGCGCCTGAAAAATGTCAGGGCGATCAAGGGGCTCGTGGTCGGTGGAGCTTTGCGAGAGTCCGGCGATCATACTAAGCTCCCTGTGCGTTTTTACGTGTGGCATGTCGCAAATAGACGGATTCTGGCTGGGGATGTCTGCCCCCGAATCTCGCGATCACGTGGATTTTACGAAGTGCCTTTTTGGTACGACACGGCAGTGCATTTGCGTCTCATGCAGCGTCTGAACGCAAGTACCGACCACTTCGCGAAAAATATTTGAGGTTTTTTTATGGACATTGGAAAAAAATTGCCGTAAATTGTCCGCCTTGGTAAGCTTCACGCTCGCCACTCCGTATTTTCATTCGGGTTAGATAACGAGCATGCGAAAGCATCATCACGGATCTGAGCCCTCGTTCCAAAGCTTGCGGTAGCGGTGATGTCGCAAACAAGCTGTAATCCTGTCGATGTCCCGATCCTCTCGAACCGTGAGGTTGTCGGGGTCCCACTGCGATAAAGAAGGAGAATGCCCTTGCTCTATGCTGGGCTGAATTAAATTTATGAATTCTCAAACTGAAAATGACGCACTGGCTCCGCCGGTTACGACCAAAATCAGTCTCAATAACGTCTATAAGATATTCGGTGAGGACACCGACAAGGCGCTGGATATGGTTCGCGCCGGGAAGACGAAATCTGAAATCCACTCCTCGACTGGATGTTCGGTCGGCGTCAACAAGGCCAGCTTTGATATTCAAGCCGGCGAAATTTTCGTTATCATGGGCCTTTCAGGCTCAGGCAAGTCCACCCTCCTGCGATTGCTCAACCGGCTGATCGAGCCCACGGCGGGTTCGATCGAGATCGATGGCCAAGATATCACTAAAATGTCCCGTCGCGACCTGATCGAGGTGCGCAGGCGCGATATCAGCATGGTATTCCAATCCTTCGCGCTTCTGCCCAACCGCACAGTGATCAACAATGCCGCCTTCGGACTTGAGGTTGCCGGTATGGGAGAAGCTGAACGCAACGCAAAGGCGCTGTTGGCGCTGGAAGCTGTCGGTCTCGCCGGTTACGCAGACAGCATGCCTGATCAGCTTTCAGGAGGGATGAAACAACGCGTTGGCTTGGCTCGCGCGCTTGCCAGTGAACCCACAATCCTGCTCATGGATGAGGCATTTTCCGCTCTCGATCCATTGATCCGCATGGAAATGCAGGACGAACTTGTCCGCCTTCAGGCAGAGCACAGCCGAACCATCGTTTTTGTCAGTCACGACCTCGACGAGGCGATGCGCATCGGCGACCGAATCTGCATCATGCAAAACGGCGATGTCGTTCAGGTCGGCACGCCAGACGAAATCGTGATGAACCCGGCAAACGACTATGTGCGCTCCTTCTTTAGAAACGTTGACGTGACACACGTCTTCAAGGCCGGCGACGTCGCACGAAAAACGCAGGTTACGATCATCGATCGGCAAGGTGTAACCGCTGCCGCAGCGCTCGAGCGAATGAAAACATTCGACCGCGAATACGCAATTATCCTGGGGCGTGACAAAACCTATCACGGCGTTGTTAGCCAGACCACGCTCGTCGAAAATATGCGTTCCGGACATTCGGACCCCTATAGGGCAGCGTTTCTATCCGAGATCGAACCGATCCCAGCTGACGAGCCGTTGTCGAACGTCCTCGGACGTGTCGCTGCGAGCCCATGGCCGGTTCCAGTTGTCGACAACTCCAGGCGCTACCTCGGCTCCATCAGCAAATCGACACTGCTTGAAACGCTCGACCGCGCGAGCTGATTTCAGCATTTCCCCCAACCGGCCAACAACCGGAGTTTGACTATGAATTTCGATATAGGGGACGGCGTCGATGCCGTCGTCAATTATGTTCTGGACAATTTTTCGCCCTTCTTGGACTTCGTCGCCACTGTGATCGGGTTCGTGACAAGTACCATCCAGGAAACGCTCACTGCCATTCCCATGCCTGTGGGCATTCTCATCTTTGTCATTCTGTCGTTTTGGCGGGTCGGCGCAGCTTGTGGTGTGTTAGCTGGACTTGCGCTTTGGCTCGTTGACCACATGGGACTCTGGACAGCGATGATGGAAACGCTGTCACTTGTCATAGCTTCAACATTGATGGCTATGATCATCGGTCTTCCGCTCGGGATCGCCATGGCGCGAAAGGATTCCGTTGCTGCGCTCGTCCGACCGGTCCTCGACCTCATGCAAACCATGCCCGCATTCGTCTATCTCATTCCTGCGGCAATGTTTTTTGGCCTTGGTGCAGTACCCGGTGCTATTGCGACCGTCATATTCGCAATGCCGCCGGTGGTGCGGCTCACCAATCTTGGTATTCGCCAGGTGCATGTTGAGTTCATCGAAGCTGGAAACGCCTTTGGCTGCACTCCTGCGCAGTTGCTCTTCAAGGTTCAGTTGCCGAACGCCATGCCCTCGATCATGGCGGGCATCAACCAGACGATCATGCTGTCGCTTTCCATGGTTGTCATCGCATCCATGATTGGCGCAGGCGGCATTGGGAACACGGTTCTCACCGGTATTCAGCGTCTCGACGTGGGAACCGGTTTCGAAGGCGGTCTTGCTGTCGTCATCCTCGCGGTGATCCTCGATCGCCTTACCCAAAGCCTTGGAAAGCCTCAATCTGCCATTTGGTCGGGGCTTTTCAAGAGAAAGAGCGAGCGCAAGGAATTGTTTCCGGCAACCGCCTGAGCGCCTGCGCCGCCCAATGATGCGGATGCTGAATCCGCAAATTCAAACCTCCCAAAAGGAGAACATATGTTCAAGATACTTTCCTCGACCCGCCGGGCCGCACTCGGTGGCGCCATTGGCTTTGCTGCCGCTGTGCTTTTTGGCTCGACAGCGCCGGCGATGGCGCAAGATGCAAAAACCGTCAAGCTCGGCTTCGCCCCGTGGTCCGACGCTGAGTTCGTCACTAAACTTGCTGCCAAGCTGATCAAGGAAAAGCTCGGCCAGGATGTGGAGCTTGTCCAGACGGATGTCGCCCCGCTTTACCAGGGCGTGAGCCGTGGCGACATCGATGCAATGATGATGGCGTGGCTGCCGGCAACCCATGCGGATTACTTTGCGAAGGTAAAGGACAAGGTCGAAACGCTCGGCACAGTCTATGACGGCGCGAAGCTGGGTTGGGTGGTGCCGGCCTATGTTCCTGAAGCAGAGATTTCTTCGATCGAGGACCTGAAGAAACCCGACGTTCAGAAGAAGTTGTCCGGCACTATACAGGGCATTGATCCGGGTGCTGGTTTGACCCGCCTTTCACAGCAGGCGGTCAAGGACTATGACCTCGGCGAATACAAGCTGCAGATTTCCAGCGAAGCAGGCATGCTAACGACAGTTGACCGGGCGATGAGAAGTGAAAAGTGGTTCGTCGCCACGTCCTGGAGCCCGCACTGGATGTTTGGAAAGTACAAGCTCCGCTATCTGACAGACCCGAAAGAATCCTTGGGTCAGGCGGAGCATGTCGACATCCTCGCATCGAAGAAATTCAGGGAAGAAAACCCCAAGGCTGCCGAGTTTCTTTCACGCATGAAGGTGCCGCTCAACGACCTGGAAGCGGCAATGTTCACAGCCCAGGAGACCTCTTACGAGGCTGCGATCGAAAAATACATTAAGGATCATCCAGATCAGGTGAAGGCCTGGGTTGGAGAACAGAGTTAATGAAATCCGGCCTCCTCAGACGATAGTCGAGGAGGCCGGTTCATTGCCGGGGTAGGGGATATGATGCAAGGAACCAATCACAAAGCGCTGACCGATACCGACACGCTCGGAGGACGCATCTCGTTGGCGCGTGATGCATCTGCGCTGTCACTCGATAATGCTGCGAAGATGGTCGGCGTGGAGAGCGACGTTTGGAGCGCGTGGGAAAATGACCGGAGCGAGCCGGGTCGTGAGTACCTCGAGACGATCGCCGCGTCTCTGCAGGTGAGCGGAGTATGGCTTTCGACAGGGTTCGGTCTCGGGCCGCGATGGCCAGGTGATGAGACGCTTTTCTAAAATTCTCCAGGGAGATCTGAGCACCCGCTCTATCCATCACCCGCATGCGGACCTTGCAGCATGTCTAGCCGACGATATTTTAAAAATGGCGCACCTGTACGGGGTGCGCCAGCTGACGGCGACGCGTGGTCATAGTGATGGCCGCATGGGCACACGCGCTCATGTTTGTCTTCATCGATGACGCTCATCATACGCTCCGAAGAAATTTCAGTCACAAAACGTTTGGGCTCATAACTGTTCTGAAACCCTCATTTGATAGCGTCAGCCTTCAACCAGGGTTCGGTTATGATGCAAGTACAGATACGTTTGGCCGAGATTATCGAAGCCCTCAGCAAGGCGCTCGATATGACCGAGGGCCAACCAGACGGGCATTGTATCCGCTGCTGTTACATCGGAACGAGCATTGGACGAGAGATCGGCCTGAGTGAGCTAGAGCTGCACGACCTCTACTACACACTTCTGTTGAAGGATCTCGGCTGCAGCAGCAACGCTTCGCGTATTTGCGAGCTTTATCTGGCGGACGACATCAGCTTTAAGAATGATTTCAAGCTGGTCGATGGAAGCCTGGGGCAGGTCCTGAAGTTCGTGATCAGCCACACCGGGGCAAAGGCCGGTCTTGCTGAACGTTTTCGCAGCCTCCTCAATATTCTTAAAAATGGGGGCGAGATTTCCACGGATCTTATACAGACGCGGTGTCAGCGCGGCGCGGACATTGCGCGACAAATGCGATTTTCAGAAAACGTCGCGGAGGGCATCATTGGTCTGGATGAGCATTGGAGTGGGCGCGGAAAGCCGAGCGGACTTGCCGGAGAAGAAATCCCGCTTTTTTCGAGAATAGCGCTCTTGTCCCAGGTGATCGACGTGTTCCAGGCCAGCAGCGGCCCCCAAGCCGCTCTTGACGAGGTTGCAAAGCGCAAGGGAGATTGGTTCGATCCTGCTCTCGTTGATGTCTTTGTAAGGATCGCGTCTCAGCGAGAATTCTGGGAGGAGCTGGCCTCGCCCGACTTAGAGAGAATTGTTCTTGATTCCGAGCCCGGGCAGCACGGGGTCTTGGCCGACGATGATTATCTTGATGATATCGCCGCTGGTTTTGCGAAGGTGATCGACGCCAAAAGTCCGTACACATCGGGCCATAGCGAGCGCGTTGCGCTATACTCCGATCTTATAGCGGAAGAAATGGACATAGATTTCGAAACCCGGCGGGTTTTGAAAAGAGCGGCTTTGCTGCATGACATCGGCAAGCTTGGTGTCAGCAGTACTGTGTTGGACAAAGCTGGGAAACTCGATGATGAAGAGTGGAGCCAGATGAAGCGACACGCGGAATTTTCAGAGCAGATTCTTTCTGCGATTGGAGCGTTTGCCAACGCGGCCCTGATCGGTGGCGCTCACCACGAGCGTCTGGACGGAAAAGGATATCCGCGAGGATTGAGCGCAGAGCAAATCCCGATGGAGGTTCGGATCGTTTCCACCGCCGATGTCTTTGATGCACTGACTGCAGACCGACCTTACAGGCAGGCTATGCCACTGCAGGAGGCATTCTCGATACTTTGGGACGGCGCGGGCCGATCACATGATCCCATCTGCATCAGCGCCCTTGAACGTGCCTTAGCACGAACCCCTCTTACGACATTTGCCCGTCAGTTGGCGCTGCAGGAGAATACTTCGTCCTCACATGAGGCAACGAAAGCGGCCTAACGCCTGCACAAACAAATATGGAGTTGGTGGCAGCGCCGTTGGAAACTTACGGTTCAAGACCTGTTGGACACAGACATGGGCCGAAGCAAACCGAGAGGCCAAGACTTCGTTCTCGACCAAATGTCAACGCCCCAAAATTGCTCGTCCTATGTCAAACACGGGCGGGTGAAGGTGAGAAAAAAATGGCTGAAGTGGCCCTATGGCCTGACCGTTTACCCTGCGAGCAAAGCGTCCTTTTCTAATCGTGATGGCGGTTGCCGGGATAGGCAAGCAAGGTACTAACTCCAGTTTTAGCTAGCCATCCGTCGCATGAGAGTGGAGACAACTCTATGGGAGGTCTCGATGACCGTGGACCGTTGCTTGCCTATCTATGTCCCCAAATCGCTTGCAAACCTCTTGGTAGACGTTAACCTAGCGATATATCGCGCGTGCCATATGCGGCGAAATGATTGGAGTTCCGCCCTTGGTAGACTTACCCTATATGCTTTTGACGGGTGCTAGTCGCGGGATCGGGCACGCTACGGTCAAGCTGTTCTTGCAGCACGGCTGGCGAGTATTGACGGTGTCGCGGCAGCCATTTTCGGAGGAGTGCCGCTGGCCATCGGCTCGCGAAAGCCATATTCAGGCCGATCTCGCCGATCTTTCCGGTATCGACGAATTGGTCCAAATGGTGCGCAGCCGTCTTCCTGATGGCAAGCTGGCGGCGCTGGTAAACAATGCAGGTATTTCGCCGAAGGGGCCTGAAGGCAGCCGCCTTGGGGTGGCCGAAACCGATGCGGCGACCTGGACAAAAATTCTGAATGTCAACCTGGTTTCCACCGCTCTCCTCGCTCGCGCTCTACTGCCTGAACTCCAGGCTGCGCGGGGTTCAATCGTCAATGTGACATCGATTGCGGGCTCTCGCGTCCATCCCTTCGCCGGGGTTGCCTATGCCGCGTCCAAGGCCGGGCTGGCCGCGCTTACCCGTGAACTTGCGCACGAATTCGGGCCCCGCGGTGTGCGAGCCAATGCGATTGCTCCGGGCGAGATTGCCACCTCAATTCTATCTCCCGGCACAGACGAACTAGTTGAGGCCGAGGTGCCGCTGGGGAGGCTCGGCACGACGGACGAAGTTGCCAGGACCATCTACTTTCTCTGTACCGAACAGTCATCCTACATCAATGGCGCAGAAATCCACATCAACGGCGGACAGCACGTCTGATGTTGCGAAACGTTCTTGCCATGGGAGTGTCGCTGTTCGCCTCTCGGGCAATTTCGGCAACAGCCAGCACTGAGGCTCCGTGCGTCAGTCTACACGCATAAGCGCTCTCTCTTTTCAGAGTCTATGCATCGGCTGAGGCGTGCCTTTTAGTATCCGCTGTCTCGATTACCTTCATTGAGTGGCGGCATTCCCGCCAACACGCGTGTCGCATTCTCGAAGATCTGCGCGACGACATCTTTGGGATCTGGCATGGACGCGATGTGAGGCGTTGTGAAGATCTTGGGATGATCCCACAGGGGGCTGTCCTCGGCAAGTGGCTCCTTCGTGAAAACATCCAGCATCGCTCCGCGAAGGTGGCCGCTGTCGATTGCTTCGATCAGATCAGCTTCGACCAGGTGCTCACCGCGGCCCATGTTGATGATTGCAGCACCTTTCGGGAGTTGGGCGAACAGTTTGGCATTCATAATTCCGCGCGTGGCGCCGGTGAGGGGAAGCAGGCAGATCACCGCGTTGCAACCGGAGAGAAACACCGGCAGTTGCTCGTCGCCGTAATAGGTGATGATACCCGCTTCTTCCTTGGGTGAGCGTGCCCATGCGCGGACGTTGTAGTTGAGGGCAAGAAGGCTGCGTCCGACCGTCCGTCCGATCGCACCAAATCCTAGTATGCCCACCGAGTAATCGCGTGCTGGGATCTGCGAAGGGCGTTCCCAGCATTTCAGTGTGGCATTTTGCAAATGTCGGTCCATCTCGCGATGAAACAACAGGACCGACCAGATGGCATATTCTGCCATGCCAAGCGCATGCCGGTCGTCCACGACACGGCAAACGGGGAGAGAAGGGAGGCCTGGATCGGCGAAAATGTTGTCCAGGCCGGCAGCGATACTATGGACCAATCTAAGGTTGGGCATAGTAGCAAGAAGCCCGTGAGGCGGATTCCAGGCGACCGCAACGTCGGCGGTCTCAAATCCGGCCTCTGGATAAATGCTGAGTCTCGCGCCCAGCCCGGACGCTTTGAAGGCGTCTTTCAGAAAGCTGAGGTCGAGAGTGCTACTGATTAGAGCTATGTGCGGCTTGTGATTTAGTGCCTCATTCATCGTCTCAATCCTGTCCAAGCCCGTTCCGGGGTAGCGCATTTTTGGCACAAAGCCGCAAATGCGTGCCATCCGCTTAATTTTTGATCCACATTTTAGTGAGTTCAACTTTTATGCAAAAATGGCGCGGTCTTGCTTGACACCTCGCGCTCAAGGGAGTCAAGATGATGTACCAATATATTGGTATATTGTTACTGCGATGAGATCGCAAAGTGACGTCTGCAAGAAACGAAAATCCATAAGGGGAACTTCATGCGACGACTGATTTCTGCATCCCTAGCCATTTTCATGATGACAACCGCTGCATCAGCGCAAGCTGTTCCAGGGGGTAAACTGAACCTGATCGTTCAGCCCGAACCGCCAAGCGTTATGATCGGCACCACAACAAATGGGCCGGCCCTACTGGTCGGTGGCAATATCTACGAAAGCTTGCTCCGCTACGATGAAAACCTCAAGCCCGAACCATCGCTCGCCAAATCCTGGACCATTTCCGACGATGGCCTGACCTATACGTTTACGTTGCAGGATGGCGTGAAGTGGCACGACGGCAAGCCGATGACATCGGCTGACGTTCTGTTCTCCGCCAACGACTATCTTATGAAGATGCAGCCGCGTCATCGCAACTTGATGACCCATGTGGAAAGCGTGACCGCGCCGGACGAAAAGACCGTCGTGTTCAAGCTGAAGCAACCTTTCGAAGCCTTTATCCGCGGTTTGGCCTTCTACACGATGCCGATCGTGCCCAAGCACATTTATGAAGGTACCGACTACGCGACGAACCCAGCCAACGACAAGCCGATCGGAACGGGCCCTTTCAAGTTCGACGAATGGAAGCGTGGCAGCTACATCCATCTCGTCAAGAACAATGACTATTACATTAAGGGTAAGCCTTACCTCGATGAGCTGTACTATCAGGTCATTCCAGACGGTGCGTCGCGGTCCGTTGCATTCGAGACAGGCAAAGTCGATGTCTTACCGGGCGGATCGGTTGAGAATTTCGACATTCCCAGACTGAAGGATTTGCCCAACAGCTGCATAACGGAAAAAGGCTGGGAGTACTTCGCTCCGCTATCGTGGCTATGGTTGAACAACCGCAAGGCACCGATGGATAATGTGAAATTCCGCCAGGCAGTTATGTACGCGCTCGATCGCGAGTTTGCCAAAGACGTTTTGTGGAACGGCTATGGAAAGGTTGCAACCGGTCCACTGTCGTCAAAATTGCCCTTCTACAAGGATGTTGAACCGCATTATCCACACGACGTTGATAAGGCCAAAGCACTGCTTAAGGAGGCCGGCTATGACGGCAAACCTCTGAAGCTTCTCCCGCTCCCATACGGTGAAACATGGCAGCGCTGGGCAGAAGCGGTGAAGCAGAATCTTGAGGAAGTCGGTATTCCGATCGAGATCGAAGCGACGGACGTTGCGGGTTGGAATCAGCGCACGTCGAACTGGGATTACGACATCGCCTTCACATATCTTTACCAGAATGGCGATCCGGCCATAGGCGTGGATCGCAACTACAAGACCTCTCAGATCGCAAAGGGCAATCCGTTCAACAATGTCGAGGGCTATTCCAATCCGGAACTCGACAAGCTGTTCGAACAGGCGGCCGTCGCCTATCCAGCCTCCAAGCGTCAGGAACTCTACGATCAAGTCCAGAAGAAGCTTCAGGAAGACGTGCCGGTCGCCTGGCTGCTCGAGCTCGGTTTCCCGACGATCTATAACTGCAAGGTTCAAGACATCGTCACGACGGCGTCAGGCCTTCCGGAATCCATGCGCGACGCCTGGATCAAGAAGTAAGTCGATATTTGGCGGAGATCAGTCTCCGCCAATCATTCAGACCGAAAACCCTAGTCGGAGCCACGCTCATGCTCAGATTCATCTCGGGGCGCCTGTTAAAGGCAGCCGTGATCTTGATCTGTATCACCGTGCTCAACTTCTTTCTCATTCATGCTGCGCCGGGAGACCCGGCTTCGGTGATGGCGGGAGAAGCAGGTGATGCCGATCCCGCCTTCCTTCAACAGCTCCGAGAACGGTTTGGTCTCGATCAGCCACTTTATGTGCAGCTTTGGATCTATGTGTCTTCGGTCCTTCGGCTTGATCTCGGTTACTCCTACCGTCAGCAGCTACCGGTGCTTCAGCTCATTAGCGAACGTTTGCCGGCGACGTTGCTTCTCTCACTCTCCGCTTTTGTGATCTCGCTCGGTCTCGGTGTTGCGGCTGGCGCTTTTGCTTCTGCTAGGCAAGGAAAGTGGGCCGACACGATTATCTCGCTGGTGGCGCTGATCTTCTACGCGACACCGCTGTTCTGGCTGGCGCTGATGGGCGTCTTATTGTTCTCCGTCGAACTCGGCTGGCTACCCGGCTTCGGTTACGAAACGGTCGGGGCCAACTACACCGGCGTTGCCCGTATGCTGGACATATTGCGGCACCTTATTTTACCCGCAATGACGCTCGGCCTGTTTTTCATGGCCGTCTATGCCCGCATGACCCGCGCCTCGATGTTGGAGGTTGGCAGGCTCGATTTCGTCAAGACTGCGAAGGCCAAGGGTCTGCGTCCAGGCATCATCCAGCGCCGCCATGTGCTGCGCAACGCTCTCTTGCCGGTCGTAACCCTTGCCGGTTTGCAGGCAGGTCAGTTGGTCGGTGGAGCCGTGCTGATCGAGACTGTCTTCGCGTGGCCGGGCATCGGCCGGCTGATGTTCGATGCATTGTCGCAACGAGACTATAATCTTTTGCTTGGTGTGTTTGTCGTCTCCGCCGCGATGGTCCTGCTCTTCAACCTCATCACCGACGTGCTTTACCGCCTCGTCGATCCGCGCATCAAGGTGGCGTCATGAAGGATTTCTGGAAACGCTTTTCGCAGAATCGCGGTGCTGTCGTCGGCCTCGTTATTTTGCTCCTGGTCGTCATTGTATCGATCGTTGCTCCCTTCCTTTACACCAAATCCCCCTGGGCAATGGTCCAGCGGCCGTTCATTCCGCCTTTCACCATGGATGCCTTCTTCCTCGGTACGGATCCGATGGGGCGTGATCTCGCTGCAGGTCTCGCTTACGGTGCCAGGGTGTCGCTTCTCGTTGGTCTTGTCTCGACCGTGGTCTCTCTGCTGATCGGTATTCCGATCGGTGCGATCGCCGGTTACTTCGGCGGTTGGGTCGATGATGTGCTGATGAGGTTCACCGAGTTCTTCCAAAGCGTTCCGAGCTTCGCGCTTGCAGTGGTACTGGTGGCCATTTTTCAGCCGAGCATCTATTCGATCGTGATCTCGATCGCCATCGTCTCCTGGCCTCCTGTCGCCCGCCTTTTGCGCGGCGAGGTGATGTCGCTCCGGTCGCGTGAATTTGTCGAGGCAGCTGTTCTTTCCGGCCAAAGGCACTCCACGATTATCTGGCGGCAAATTCTGCCGAATACACTTTCGCCGATCATCGTGCTTGCCTCGATGATGGTGGCTGCGGCGATCCTGATCGAAAGTTCGCTTTCGTTTCTCGGATTGGGCGATCGTAACATCATGTCGTGGGGTTACATCATCGGCGCCGGTCGCACCGTGATCCGTCAGGCCTGGTGGGTGAGCTTTTTCCCCGGCCTTGCAATCCTGTTGACTGTGCTGGCGCTGAACCTAGTCGGGGAGGGGCTGAACGATGCCCTCAACCCTCGCCTTGCGCGAAAGGGGAAGTAAATATGGCCGACACCATAGATACCGATGACGTGAGCTTTGAAGGGACTGCTGCGGCCGTTCTTCATCCGGGAGCGCTGGAGAAAGAAGGGCGCGGGGAACCGGTCGTCCATATCGACCGGCTGAGCATCGCATTACCGGATGGCGCAGACCGGCCCTTTGCAGTCGACCGTGTCAGCTTCAAGCTCTTTCCTGGAGAAATGCTTTGCGTGGTCGGCGAAAGTGGCTCAGGCAAATCGATGTCTGCCAATGCGCTGATGGGACTATTACCGGATACGGTGCGCGTGGCGCAGGGCCGCATCCTCCTAGGCACAACAGATCTCGTTACTATGCCAGCCGACGCGCTCTACGCCATTCGAGGGCGCCGCGTTGCGATGATTTTTCAGGAACCGATGTCTGCGCTCAACCCGCTGATGAAGGTTTCGGCGCAGATCGAGGAGGTTTTCGAAGCGCATGGGTTGCTGACACCAAAGGAGCGAAAAGAAAAAGCACTGTCGCTTCTTACGGAAGTCGGCCTGCCAGATCCGCCGCGCGTTGCAGCCAGCTACCCGTTCCAGCTTTCCGGCGGTCAGCGCCAACGCGTTATGATTGCCATGGCGCTGGCGTTGGAACCGGAGGTGCTGATCGCAGACGAGCCGACCACCGCGCTCGATGTGACGACGCAGGCGCAAATTTTGAAACTGATCGCCAAGCTCCAGAAGGAGCGCAATATGGCGGTCATGTTCATTACCCATGATTTCGGCGTCGTAGCCGAGATCGCCGACTATGTCAGCGTCATGCAGCTCGGTCGAATAGTCGAACAGGGGACAGCGGAAGAAGTCCTTTTCTCGCCGAGACACCCCTATACGAAGAAGCTGATCGCTGCCATTCCCCGCGCTGGCGAGGGCGTCAAGCACGTTGACGACCGGGAGCCACTGCTCACTGTCGAGAACCTTTCGAAGGTTTATCGTATGGGCACGGGGCTGTTCTCCAAGGTGCGCGAGGTGAACGCGGTCAAGAATGTGTCCTTCACACTTTGCCGTGGCGAAACGCTGGGCATTGTGGGGGAAAGCGGATCCGGTAAATCCTCAGTGGGACGTTGTCTCGTACGGCTGCAAGATCCCAGCAGCGGGCGCATCTTGCTTGGCGGTCAAGACATGGCGCATTTGAAAGGCGAAGAACTGCGGACCATGCGCCGGCGGATGCAAATGATTTTTCAAGATCCTTACTCATCGCTCAATCCGCGCGAAAAAGTCGGGCGCATCATTGCCTCAGGGCCTATTGCTTACGGCGAAGATGAAAAGAAGGCGTTGGCACGCGCGGCCGAGTTGATGGAGATGGTCGGTCTCGATCCGAAGGCGACGAACCGTTTTCCGCACGAGTTTTCCGGCGGTCAGCGCCAGCGTATCGGCATTGCGCGGGCGCTGGCGCTCGAACCTGAGATCATCATCGCCGATGAGGCCGTTTCAGCCCTTGATGTGTCGATCCAGGCCCAGGTCCTGGAACTGTTGGGCCAGCTCAAGAAAGACCTCGATCTCTCTCTCGTCTTCATCACTCATGACCTTCGAGTAGCGGCAAAGATCTGCGACCGTGTAATGGTGATGCAGAAGGGCCAGGTGGTCGAACTCGGCAACGGGAACACGATCTTCGATAAACCCCAGCACCCCTACACGAAGAGCCTGATCGAGGCCATTCCCGGTCGGGCGAAGGAAGCGCTCATGACGGCCTAGTGGAATGAATTTGACACTTTATGCCGACGTGAGCCGGCCTTGATGATGAAATGTCAAAATCAGACCACTCGTCCGGTCGATATCAACCAAGTTGGGGGCTTAAGAGCCCGTTTGTGGAGCAGTACATGACGATTATGCCGAATTCTGTGGAAGCCCGCGACATGGCCTATCAGATGCATCCGATGGTCAATCTTCGAAAATACGAAAAATCAGGCGGTCTCGTGATCGAGAGCGGCGACGGGATCTATGTCACCGACAATACGGGAAAGCGTTACATCGAGGGACTAGCCGGGCTGTGGTCGGTGGCGCTGGGCTTCGGCGAAAAGCGTCTGGTGGAGGCGGCCAAGGCACAGATGGAGAAGCTGCCCTATTATCATAGCTTCGCCTACAAGACTCACGGACCTTCGGTCGATCTGGCGGAGATGTTAATCAAGCTCGCTCCCGTGCCGATGTCGAAAGTGCATTTTACATCCTCGGGTTCGGAAGCCAACGACCTTGCCTGCAAGATGGTGTGGTACCGTTCCAATGCGCTTGGCAAGAAAGACAAGAAGAAGATCATCGGCCGGATCAAGGGCTATCATGGTGTGACAATCGCTTCCGGTTCAATCACGGGTCTGCCTCGCAATCATGAAAGCTTCGATCTGCCGCTCGACCGGATGATCCACACGTCATGTCCATCCTACGTGCATTTCGCCTTGGACGGCGAGAGTGAAACCGATTTCACCAAGCGCATTCTAAATGATTTGGAAGAGCTCATTCTGAAGGAAGGTCCGGAAACGATCGCCGCCTTCTGGGGTGAGCCTGTGATGGGCGCTGGCGGAGTGCTGGTGCCGCCGGATGGTTACTGGGCTGGCGTTCAGGAGATCCTGAAGAAATACGATATTCTTCTTGTCGCTGACGAAGTGATCTGCGGCTTCGGCCGCACTGGCAAGATGTTTGCGTGCGAAACGCTCGGCATTGAGCCGGATGTGCTGGTCGTGTCGAAGCAGATCTCCTCGTCCTACATGCCGCTTTCCGCGATTATCATGAACGATCGCTTTTATCAGCCGATCGCCGATGAATCGGATCGGATCGGCGTCTTCGGTCACGGGTTCACCGCGTCCGGTCATCCCGTCGCGACAGCCGTCGGTCTCGAGAATCTGAAGATCATCCAGGAACGCGACCTTGTCGGCAATGTCGCGCGCCTCGAAGAAAAGTTCCTCCACGGACTAGAGGCACTTGCCGAACATCCGCTTGTGCATTCGTCGCGCGGCATTGGCCTTCTTGGCGCGCTGGAGATCAACCCCTGGGCGGATGCAAATGCCGGAGACGCCGCTGCGGCGGTTGCGGCGGCATGCCAGAACGAAGGCCTGATCATCCGCAATATTGGAGAGGCGATCTGCTTCTGCCCACCGTTGATTATCACTGCCGAGCAGATCGACGACATGTTTGGTGCCGTCAGTCGCGCACTGGCCACCGTTTAAGCCACGCGCGCCTAAGCATTGAGGATTGAGATATGGATGTGACGAACAAAACCGACCTCGGCGAGATGACGGCCGTGCAGCTCTCGCAGCTCTTCGCCTCGGGCCAGGCGTCCCCCGTGGAGGCCGCCAAGGCATCGCTGGCACGGATCGAGAAATTCAACCCAAGCGTAAATGCATTCGCTTACGTCGTGCCGGAACTGGCACTGGCAGAAGCGAAAGCATCGGAAGCGCGCTGGAAGAAAGGAGAGCAACTTTCCCCCATCGATGGTGCGCCGACAACAATCAAGGAATTGACCCCCGTGAAGGGTATTCCCTGGCGACGAGGGTCAGCACTGGGTTCGACAACGCCATCGGAGAAGGAGTTTCTCATCATGGAACGCCTGCGTGGCGCTGGCGTCACCGTCCTTGGCACAACAACATCGCCGGAGTTTGGCTGGAAGGGAGTGACCCACGGCCCGGCCTTTGGAAATACGCTCAATCCATGGCGTACAGATCGCGCCTCCGGAGGCTCGTCTGGCGGTGCAGCCGTTGCAGCAGCGCTCAATATGGGTGTCCTGCATGAGGGGTCTGACGGCGCCGGCTCGATCCGTATTCCGGCCTCTTTCTGCGGAACATTCGGTATCAAGCCGACCTATGGCTGGATCCCTTCCGACACGCCGACGCCGCTCTTCGAGCTTGCGCATCGCGGCCCGCTGACTCGGACGGTTGAAGACGCGGCGCTGTTCATGAATGCAACAACGGGTCCAACCCCGAAGGCGATGTATGGCTACTGCCCCACTCCCGTGCCGAACTGGCATGAAGGAACCAAGGCTGCCAACATCAAGGGCATGAAGATCGGTTACAGTCGCAATCTTGGCTACGCCGAGGTCCAGCCGGACGTGGCCGCCGCCGTCGAGCGCGCCGCCAAGCGGCTGGCCGACATGGGTGCCATTATCGAAGAGGTCGATCCGGGGTTCTCCAATCCGCAGGATGCTCTTCTCGCCCTTTGGTACGCCGCCGAAGCCAGAACTGTAGAGTTGATCAATCCAACGGAAGAGCAAAAAGCGCTTATGGATCCGGGCCTGATCCGCATTTACGAGAAAGGCTGTGCCTATACCGCGCGGGACTATGTCGCGGCCGAGCAGGTCAGGGCTGATCTTAAAGTGACGATGGCGCTGTTTCATCAGACCTATGACGCGCTCATGCTGCCGACCATGCCGACGACAGCAATTGAGGCAGGTGTGGATTTCCCAGGCGGCATCCAAGGCAAGGACTGGTCTGACTGGTCGCCATTCACCTATCCGTTCAACATGACCGGCCAACCGGCCGTGTCGGTACCCTGCGGCTTCGATCAAGGCGGCCTGCCTATTGGTTTGCAGTTTGTTGGTCCGCGCTATCGCGATGACATCGTGCTCGCGCTGGCCGCGGCCTACCAATCGGCCTTTCCGGAGGAGACGATCAGCGCGCCGAGGCTCGTCTGACATCAGACAATGTGCGGGGACCGACGATGGCCCCGTGCCTATCATTCAATGCAATATCGGGGAACGGGAACATGGCTTCCACGGCACACCAGGAAGCGGCAAGTGCGCTTGGCGCGGAGCTGAAGACAAGCGCAACCACCGTGCTTGCGGATCAGGCAGAGCAGATCGCGCGGGAGAAATACGGCTTCGTTGGAAGGGCGGAATGGCTCTGGGGCGAAAAAGACAGCAATTACCGCCTGACGCTCGGTGACGGTTCGGAATATCTCCTCAAGATCCTCAACCCGGCCGAAAATCCTGCCATGACCAGCATGCACAGTCAGGCGCTTTTGCATGTCGAAGCTGCCGATCCTGGCATTCCAATCCAGAGGATCATTCGAACGCTCGACGGCGAGGCGGATTTCCGAATGACCGATGATGAAGGTGCCACCCGTGGGGTGCGCCTGGTTACGTTTGTTCCGGGGAAATCCCAGAAATCGCAGCCGCATTCTGCGATCCAGCGCTATCGCATTGGTGCGTTGTTGGGTCGGATGCAGAAGGCTCTTCAAGGTTTCACACATGAAGCCGCCCATCATCGCATCACCTGGGACATGTCTCACGCAGCGGGGCTGCGGGACTTGCTGTCCATCTTCGGCGACGAGGCGCAACGAAGGAGGCTGGAGGCGGCGATGACCGACTTCGAAAGCCTGATCCTGCCGCCCATAACGCAACTGCCCGCGCAGGTTATCCATAATGATTTCAACATGGAAAACATTCTCGTCAGAGAGGAGAATCCAGACGCGATCAGCGGCATCATCGATTTCGGTGACATGGTGCATGCACCGGTCCTATTCGATGTTGCGGTGGGTGCGGCCTACCAGATGGGGGACGCTGTGGACCCCGTCGAAGCGATGTGCGATTTCCTCAAAGGATATGCGACGGAAAAGCCGCTGTCCGATCAGGAACTCGAACTGATGTATCCGGCAATCTTGACACGCATGCTGATGCGACTTGCGATACAGGAATGGCAAGCCAAACTATTTCCGGAACATAAGGAACGTTACACCCGAAATAGTCCCACCGTCTGGGCACAATTTGCTCGCCTCGATGCATTGCCAAAGGATGATACTATTGCGCGACTAGCAGCGGCTTGCCGCACGTCCGTGGAGAGACCGGCATGAACAAGCCAGCAACGACGATGATCAACGGCTTCGACGCGTCGCGTCTGGCCAGTCTGCCGGAGCGGGAGCGTTCGATGATCGAACGTCGTCAGGCGTTGCTCGGCCCGTCATACCGATTGTTTTACGAAAATCCTCTACACCTTGTGCGCGGAGACGGTGTCTGGCTCTATGACCCTGACGGAAATGCTTATCTTGACGCGTATAATAATGTGCCCTCGGTCGGCCACTGCCATCCCCGCGTGGTTGCTGCGATTGCCGAACAAGCTGCAGTATTGAACACACATACGCGCTATCTCGACGATAAGATCCTTGCTTACTCGACGAGACTGCTTGCAACATTCCCCGAGGAATTGAACCGGGTCATGTATTGCTGCACCGGTAGCGAAGCTGTTGACCTGGCACTACGCATTGCCGGCTATCAAACCGGTGGAACCGGTATCATCATCACCGAAAACGCTTATCACGGCACGACAGCTGTAACGGCCGCCATCTCTCCATCGCTGGGCCCCAACATGCCGCTTGGCATGCATGTGGTCACCGTGCCGGCACCCGATGCCTATCGTGCCGATGGCGGAGACGTCGGCGATATGTTTGCGCAGGAGGTTTCCAAGGCGATTGCTTTCATGCGCCGCCGTGGGATCAAGCCCGCCGCCTTCATCGCCGACAGTATCTTTTCGACCGACGGGATATTCTCGGAGCCAGCTGGCTTCTTGAGAAAGACGTTGGAGGTTGTGCATGAGGCCGGGGCGCTTTACATCGCCGACGAGGTGCAACCGGGCTTCGGTCGTACAGGCTCTCACATGTGGGGCTTCATGCGCCATGGCATTGTGCCGGACATCACTGTGATGGGTAAGCCGATGGGCAACGGCATGCCTATCGCCGCTGCGGTGATGAAGAGCGAGGTGCAGGAGCGTTTTGGTCACGACATCCGCTATTTCAACACCTTTGGCGCCAACCATGTGTCGATCGCCGCCGCCAATGCCGTCCTGGACATCATCGAAGACGAGGGGCTGACCGACAATGCGTTGTCGACGGGCAACTACATGCTGGAGAGTATGCGTCAGCTACAGCAGACATTTGACTGCATCGGAGATGTTCGGGGCGCGGGCCTCTTTCTCGGCCTCGAATTCGTGAGCGATCGCAAGAGCCGCACTCCGGATGGTGCCCGCTCGCTGGCGGTGGTCAATCGTATGCGTGAACATCGCGTCCTCATCAGCGCTGCAGGCATTCACGGCAACACGCTGAAGATCCGTCCACCGCTGCCCTTTGGGCGCGAACACGCCGATATCTTCCTCAATACGCTCGAATCCGTGCTGCACGAAACGAATTGATTTCGAGAATTGCTTTTAGACCATCCAAGGATAGACCATGACAGCGTCACCTGACATCAACGCCGAACGCTTGTGGGCCGATATCATGACGATGGGGGCAATCGGCGCCACAGAGGGCGGCGGCAGCTTTCGCCCGGCCCTTTCTGACGCGGACAGGGAAGGCCGCAACCTGTTTCGTTACTGGGCGCAGGAGGCTGGCCTCACAGTCACGGTAGACGAGATCGGCAACATGTTTGCACGGCGGGAAGGTGAAGACCCGTCTTTGCCGCCGCTGATGATTGGCAGCCATCTCGACACCCAGATGCCCGGCGGCAAGTTCGATGGCGTCCTCGGCGTGCTCGCTGGACTTGCTGTTGTCCGATCGTTGAATGACGGAGGCATTGCGACAAGACGGGCAATCGAGATCGTCAACTTTACCAACGAGGAAGGCGCGCGGTTTCAGCCGGGCATCATGGGGTCCAGCGTTTTTGCCGGGCTCTCGCGGCTCGATGAAGCCTTGTCACGCAAGGACGATGAAGGAACGCTTCTCGGCGACGAGCTTGTTCGCATCGGGTATGCGGGATCCCGTCCAGTCGGTGGTCGACCAGTGCATAAATATTTAGAACTGCATATCGAGCAGGGACCAGAGATGGAGGCGGCCGGTGTCACGATCGCCGCCGTTTCCAATAGTTCCTGGGGTTGCAGCGGATTCATCGATATCAAAGGCGAGAATGGCCATTCGCAGACCGCACCGATGTCAAAGCGTCGGAATGCTCTGGTTGCGGCAGCTCAACTCATTATAGAGATCGAGGCGATCGGCGCGGAGAACGAGCCCGATGGGATGGTGAGCGCCACAGTCATCCGGAATTGGCCGAACAACCGCGTAAACATTCCACACTTGACCAAGCTATCATATGTCGTCGTTCATGCGACGGAGCCGGGTCGGGCCGCGATTATCAATCGCATCGAGTCTGCTGTAAAACGAATTGCGGATGAGACTGGGCTATCTATACACAACACCAATTCGCATTATCGCCAACGGCTGGATCTATCGAGTGAGCTTTGCGGACAGGCACTGGAAGCAGCAGCGGACCGTGGCTATCCATCCATGACGCTGCCGACGCTGACGTCGCATGACGCCCTATCGATGACGCAGATATGCCCCACCGCCATTATCTTCGTCCCCTGCAAAGGTGGCATCTCGCACAGTGAGAAAGAGTGGTGTGAACCATATCAAGTTGCAGCGGGTGCCAGAGTTCTCCTCGACATGACCCTTAAGATCGGCAACGAGCTCTGACGCTCAGCGGCAAGACATCATCCCATGGTACGGGAAACGGGCGATGTGATACTATGTTGTACTTATTGAACTGCGCGAAAGAGGCATTGGGTGAACTTACACACGAAACTGGGATTAGGTGACACGAGCGTGACCGAAGGCGCGGGCCTACCCAAGGCACTGTGGGCCTATAATGTCATCCGCGACGCAATCATTACCATGAAGCTGGCACCTGGAGAGACGCTTAGCGAAAAAGATACCTGTGCAGAGTTGGGTATCTCGCGCACCCCGATGCGCGAAGCAGTCTTGCGTTTGGCTCAAGAAGGTCTGGTCAACATCGTTCCCAGCGGCGGCACCTTCATCAACAAGATCGTCATGAAAAAGGTCATCGAAGGCCATCTGGTTCGCTCAAGCCTGGAGATGCGCACAATAAGGCTTGCGGCGCGCAACTTCGATCCGGTTTATGAACGCGACCTTGACCTTTTGATTTTCCGCCAGCATGACGCGGCCAAGCGGCGCGATGTGAATGAGGCCTTCAACGTCGATAACGAATTTCATCGTCTCTTGTGCAGGATTTCAGGCTTTCCAGACATCTGGCAGACAATCCACAATGCGACCGGTCAGCTTGATCGCGTGCGCCGTCGCGGCTTTCCAAAGATCGGTTACTTCGATGAGGTGATCGCAGAGCACGTAGCACTCTCTACGGCCATAAAGGCCCGTGACGAGGATGAGGCCGTGACTTTGCTCAGACGCCATCTCAGTGGCATTTCGGCTGTGATAGAGTATGTCGTTCAAACAGATGCAGACGCAATCAGTGGACGAGACCATATCGCTTTGCTTAATGGACTTGAGGACCTTTAACCCTTCTGGTCGATCGCCGGTCTACGGGCAAGATGCTGTGTGCGCGCATCCATACTTTCCGAACGGTAACGGGTCCGCGGTCGCTTAAAGGGCGCGCCCTGGCAATACTACTTCCACATTTCGCGCATCCGCGCGCCGACATCGATGCGAATTTGCTGTGCACTACGCTCAGATGCCGCAGCCGAAACTTTGGGCCAAGTCATAGTTTCGAAATATTGAAGCAGAGTTGCTGGGATGAACCTGGAACGTGATGCATAGACGTGTCGATCGCCTTGCGAGTTCTGCCCATGGGTAAAAAATCGCTGCGGCGTAATCAGCGCCAGGCTGTCCTTCGCGCGTGTCATTCCTACATAAAGCAGACGCCGCTCTTCTTCGAGTTCCTGTGTCGTCCCCGTGCCTAGATCAGACGGTATGCAGCCATCGACAACATTCAGCATGAACACTGAGCGCCATTCCTGGCCTTTCGCAGAATGTATTGTCGAGAGGATGAGGTAGTCCTCATCGAGCAAAGGGACTGCTGCCTGGTCGCTCGTAGCATCTGGAGGATCAAGGGTCAGTTCGGTCAAAAACCGTTCGCGGGACGCGTATCCGCCAGCGATTTGCTCAAGCTGTAGAAGGTCAGCTTTACGCGTATCGGCATCTTCATGCATCCGCTCAAGATGGGGTTCGTACCAAAGACGGGCCTGAGCTATGTCCGAGGGCCACCCTTGCTGCGTTTTCCCGAGACCAGCGAGGAGCGTCACAAAAGATGTCCAATCTGCACCCGTCTTTGGTGGCGGCGGGATTTCCGCAAGTGCCATGATCGGTTCAGGATCAGACGAGATAGTATCGAGAATAACACCAGCCTTCTTCGGACCGATGCCTGGGAGCATCTGCAGCAGGCGAAATCCGGCAACCCGATCGCGCGGGTTTTGCGCGAAACGCAGGACGGACAGCATGTCCTTTACATGGGCGCTGTCGAGAAACTTGAGACCGCCAAATTTGACGAAAGGAATGTTGCGTCGGGTAAGCTCAACCTCAAGTGCACCACTATGGCTTGATGTTCGAAAGAGAACAGCCTGCTGCTTGAGCGTCATTCCCGTTTCGCGATTGGCAAGCACCTGATCGATGATGAAGTTAGCCTGTTCGGTCTCGTCCTTGACTGTGACAAGTTTCGGGCGCTCGAGCGACTCCCGCTCCGTCCACAGGTTCTTGGTGAAACGCTCGCGTGCAAGTTCGATGACACTGTTCGCTGCCGCCAAGATCGGTTGCGTCGAGCGGTAATTGCGGTCGAGCGTGATGATGTCAGCGGCTGGGGTGAACGACGTCGGGAAGTCAAGAATGTTACGGACCGTCGCAGCGCGGAAGGAATAGATCGACTGGGCATCGTCGCCAACCACAGTCAGACCGCGACCACCCGGCTTCAGCGCCATCAACACGGAGGCCTGCAATCTGTTGGTGTCTTGATATTCGTCAACCATAACGTGGTCGAACCGCTTGCCGATATCATCGGCTAGATCCGGATCGCCGACCATTTGCGCCCAGTAGAGGAGGAGATCGTCGTAGTCGAGAACGTTCTGGTTCTGCTTTGCCTCCACATAGGCCGCAAACAATTCCTTAAGCTGCTCTTCCCACATAGCCACCCAGGGATAGTGCTGGCGCAGTATCTCGCTCAACGGTGTCTGGGAGTTTACCGTACGGGAATAGATCGCAAGACAGGTGCCCTTGGTGGGAAATCGGCTTTCAGTTTTTGAAAAGCCTAGCTCATGACGCGCCAGGTTGATCAGGTCCGCACTGTCTTCTCGATCGTGAATCGTAAAGTCCACGTTCAGACCGATCTGCTCGGCATACATTCTCAGCAGCCTTGCGCCGATACCGTGGAATGTGCCGGACCACGCAAGTGCGTCCGTCAAGATCGCAGAGTTAGAGCCCAGCACATTGCGGCAGATTCTCTCAACGCGGCGGGACATTTCCGATGCTGCTCTGCGTGAGAAGGTCATGAGAAGAATGCGCCGAGGGTCGGCACCATTGACGACGAGATGAGCGACGCGGTGCGCCAGCGTGTTTGTCTTACCGGAGCCTGCACCGGCGATGATCAGCAGTGGTCCTCCCGTCTCGCCCTCAGCCAATCCAACGCCGTGCTCGACGGCCTTACGCTGTTGCTCATTTAGTTTCTCGAGATAGGCGACGGCCATAAGATCTTACTTAATGCTCAGATTGCAAAGGAGGAATGAGGAACAAAGACTGAACATACGTGACTCTTGAGCTGTATGGAAGGTTCTCATGCCATCGAGCGATGATTTCTTCCAGAAGAGCAGGAGAATGGTCGGACGACAATCCGATGCGGCTCGCTTTAAGAGCATGCGCCTTTGATTTTCAAAGCATGCGCAAGTTTTGGCGGCGGCGCTCAGGCTGTCAATTGCGCGATCAGTGCGCCAACTCTAGCGACTTAAATAACCGATGATGCTTGGTGTGGCCTAGAGGCACCAATCACTAGTACCCAAACGTCTTCGACACGTGACCGCCTGGAGTCAGGGTGCGATTCTGCCGCGGATTATCGTCTCCGAGCTTCCGCTCGGGTCAGCGCGCCACCGAGATTGATAGAGGCGTAATGCGCTTTCTTGTTTTCATACATGAGGGCGTCAGCACGTTTGACGACAGACTCGATTGTCTCGTCTGCTTCACTGGTCGCCACGCCGTAGGACATGCTCAGAGGAGCAGTCGAGTAAAACTGATTGTTGATCCGCAGAAGTTCAAGGATTGTTTCCATCATTGTGGCAGCGGATTTTGCATCTGCGCCGGGCAACAGGACCGCAAATTCATCCCCGCCTATCCGGCAGGCATGGTTCGGCGCCGCCACCGCGCCATTGAGGATCTCGCCGAAGCGGCGCAAGAGTCCGTCGCCTGCGTCGTGCCCAAGTTGATCGTTAGCCTCCTTCAAGCCATTAAGGTCAATGATGACGGCTGAGACAGGGCGCAGCGATTTGCGCTCGAGGCGGTTCATCTCGTCGGCATAGAAGGCGCGATTGTAGAGTTTGGTGAGGACGTCATGCTTTCCGAGATATTCGAGATAGGCTTCTGCCTTCTTGCGTGCCGTGATGTCGGCGAGCGCCACCTGTACGCGAGACCAATCGCCTTCGTGACCCGGGAACACGGAGAAATGCAGCAAAATGTGACGCATTGAACCATCTAGCGCGTAATTCACCACTTCGCGGTGATGAAAGAGATTGCCGTTCCAAAGCTCCATCAGTTGTTCTCGAAAGGGTTTCTCCATGTCGTCACGGAAAATTTCGCCAAGCCGGTGCAGAAGATCGTTTTGATCTCTGGCGCCAAACAGATCGAGTGTTGACTGATTGACGTCTATAACCCTGATCTCGCTCATACATTGGCGCACAAATTCCGGGTGAACGTCCATGAATGTGCGGAAGTCGGTAATGCCGCGGTCACGAATGTCTTCAATCAGCGTGCGGATGCGACTGAAATCCTCAATCCATAGCGATACCGGGGAATGCTGGAAAATGCCCTCCGCCTGACGCCTTTGTTCGGCTTCCGCACGACGGGCGTTTTCGCGGTCGGTGATATCCTCGGTAGTCAAAAGAACCCTGCCGAGCGTCTCTTCATGACCTGGTAGAACTGTTCCTCGCAGCTGGATGTCGAGCCTGCGCCCGGAAATTGTGTAATTGACGGTCGTGCTCGAAAAAGACATTTCGCCATCGAAGAGCGCGGACAGTTCATTGATATGAGTGTCCAGCATATCATCGCGGAAGACGGAAGTGATATTGGCGACCAAGTGCTCGAGGCTATCCGCTTCGAAAAGGTCGAGAGTTTTGGCGTTGACAGCGGTAACGCGGATCCGCGTCGAACAGGCATGAATCCGGTTGCGATCCTCTCTCAGGAAGGCTTTGATATCGGTCACTCCCCTGGAGCGCCAGTCATCGAAAAGCGCCTGCACTCCGCTAAAATCTTCGATCCACATGGCGATCGGCGCAAGATTGAAGATATCGGACTCTAAAGCATCGATCATCGGATTTCCTGGGGTAAGTTCAAGCACTGCAGTGGACCGCGCTGCCGAGACTTTACGAATAATATGTAACCGGTGCTTTAATAGTATTGAAAGTCCTCGATCAAAAGATGGGTGGGCGCGTGCGAGCCCGTAAGGATCGGCATTTCCGCTGGGGCGACACAAAAGGTCAATCCAAGCGAATGTTAACGGGCGGGACGTTGAACAATGTTCGTCATCGTTCGTTTGTCTCCGCAAGCTGCGGATTGAACCTCCCGATTGCTTTTCAAAGTCCTTTATCTTGGCGGAGCCGCACGCATGCGCCGAACTTCATCTATAGAAAACAGTATTTCCAAACAGCTCGCAAAGAAGGCAATGCCAATCGCGCTTTCAGTCGTTGCGATCGGTGTGTGCATGACCATTTACCTGTCGTTCTGGATATCGTCAGAAGACAAAAAGGCAGACGAGGCCGTTCGGAGAAACGTCGCATATCTCACAGATGTCTCCAGCCTCATGTCCCACATTCAAGACGCAGAAATCGGACAGAGAGGGTTCCTCCTCACGGGCGACCAGCTTTACCTTAAGCCATATACCACCGCGATGGAGTCGCTTGATGGGATGCTGGATAAGCTTGCTGCGGGGGCGGAAGACGTATCTGTCGAAACAGGGAGCATCCCGACCCTGCGGAGTCTGGTTGCCCAGAAGAAGTCCGAGCTCGAACAAAGCGTGGAATATCGCCGCAATGGGGACGACAGCGGCGCGATTGCGCTTGTCAAAACCGGGCAGGGTAAAATCCTCATGGATGGGATCCGGTCTGTTTTGGCTCAGATGGAGAAGGATGGACTGGAGCAGCTTGCGAAACGTTCCGACGCAGCCAGCGCTGCGAAGACGCGGATGCACTTTCTCCTTTTGTTGTTCGCCATAATGGTCGGCGGTATGGCGATACTGGTCGTGCGCGCCACGGTCACGCGGGCGAAAGCGGCTGAAAGGACGAGAGATGAACTTCTTTTACATGCGGATCGGCGTCTGATGGCGGTCATGGCAGCCGACCTTGTTGGTTACAGCAGGCTGATGGAAAACAATGAGGCCGACACTCTCGAGCGTTTAAAGGCGGCAAGAGACGTCATCGACACGATAATTGAAGACAATAGTGGTGTGATCATAACGACAGCGGGCGATAGCATCGTTGCGGCATTTCCAAGCGCGCTCTCAGCGATCGACTGTGCGCTCCAGATCCAGAAATTTATGGTGACGCACAATGCCGACAGGCCAAACGACGATCGCCTTCTATTTAGAATAGGTATGAATGTCGGAGACGTCATCATAGATAACGGAGACATATTCGGTGACACCGTCAACATCGCCGCTCGGCTTGAGGGCATCGCTGAGCCCGGAGGCATATGTGTCTCCCGGTCCGTCAGGGATCACATCAGGAAGCAGAGAAAACTAAAGTTTGAAGACGCTGGTTTCCAGCAGGTCAAAAATATCTCTCGACCGATCAGCACGTTTAGGGTCCGCGAAGCCGCCTAGGTATGTTCAACGCTCTCGGTGCCACGGACAAGGGGTATGCTGAGGGCCTTCGGAGCGAGGAACGTTCTCAGCCAGAAACGTTACCTTGTAAGCACGAAATCAGCGCGATCGCGGATCTGTTCGGATGAGGATAAAGGAAACCCTCCAACTTGGAGGGTTTCGCAGAAAACGCGATCTTCGATTGTTTGGTTAGAGCGCGCTTTGCCGAACAACGGTGATTTTGCCAAGTTCAACCAGCGGCGTGACGTCTAGGCTTGTACCTTTGTCAGCCATGTCGAGGCTGTAGAGAAATTCCCGTCCAGCCGGATCGTTATCCGTCGCCTGGATTTTTTCTCGACCGATGTATGGACCGGCCGGGATGGAAATTCCTGAAGCCTCACAGTCCTCTATTGCTCTAAAACGTACGGGTGCACCTTCCATTTGTACCTCCTCGGGATTTGCAAATGAAGAATATGCAGCTGGTACTGCCGGATTATGATGCCCTGAAACAAACCGTGATGCAATTGCCGGTGCCGATTTTCTTGAAGAAGAGACAAATTCTGTTCGGAATGGCATGGGGAAAAGCAACTTAACAGGCGATAAACGTTAGCTATTTCGTTTATGATGCGGTTTCAGAACGAGCATGCTGGAGAGATCAATGAGCGACGACACTGGGGGCGATCGCGGCCGTGACGCCGAGGCACCACAGGACATTCCGGCAAAGGGTTTAAGGGATGTGTTCTGGCGCGTCGTCAAGGCGATCATGGCTGATCGCGTGACGTTGATTGCTGCTGGCGTCACCTATTTCATGTTGCTGTCGCTGTTTCCGGCACTCGGTGCCTTGGTGGCACTCTACGGATTTGTCGCAGATCCCACGGCGATTATGGCCCACATCGGTTTCCTTGCAGGTGTCTTCCCACCTGGATCGTTCGATTTGATAATGAACCAGCTGACATCTCTCACGCAGCAGGCGACATCGACAAGAAGTCTGGCGTTCTTTGGCGGCTTGCTCGTAGCGATCTGGAGCGCCAACAGCGGTATGAAGGCATTGTTCGACGCGATGAATGTCGCGTATCAAGAAGATGAAAAGCGCAGTCTTGTTCGTTTGAACCTTCTATCCCTGGGGTTCACTTTTTGCGCGCTTGTCGTCGCAATCATTCTGATTGCAGCTATTGGCGTGCTGCCCGCAGTTCTGAAGTATCTGTGGCTTGATGATTGGCAGGAGTTTCTTGCCCGTCTAGCGCGTTGGCCATTCATCATCCTTGTCTTCGGCTGCGGAATTTCAATGATCTACCGGTACGGTCCGAGCCGCGAAGAAGCAAAGATCAAATGGTTAAGCTGGGGCGTCGTCTTCAGCACGGTGCTCTGGCTGGTCGCCTCCGTCTTGTTTTCGTTCTACCTTGAGAATTTCGCGAACTATAATGCGACCTACGGCACTCTCGGGGCCCTCATTGGGCTGATGGTGTGGGTGTGGATTTCGGTCGTTATCCTGATCGTCGGAGCAGAGATCAACGCCGAACTCGAGCATCAAACGCGCAAGGATTCGACAACCGGCTCACCGAAGCCAATGGGGGAGCGTGGGGCTTATGTTGCTGACACTGTTGGTGAAGCGGTCAGGGACGGGAGTTTGTGATCCGGCGAGGCGCGGGCAGCATGCAGCGACTGGGTGGAGGGGGCATTTTACGCCCAAACATGCGCTCTCGTTGAGGCTACCATTTTTGCGATCACAACGAGGCTGCGGCGGTTTGTCAGGTTGTGCGTGGCCCCGGCAATAGAGACGGGGCCATAGCGTAATTACAGAACAGTTACGTTCTCTGCCTTTGCCTTGCCCGTCTTACGGTCCTGGCCGACATCATAGCTAACCTTCTGTCCGTCGGTCAAAGCGCCACCGAAGCCCACCGCGGAGATGTGAACAAAGACGTCCGGACCGCCGTTGTCTGGAGTAATGAAGCCGAAGCCCTTATCCTGTGCGAAAAATTTAACAGTACCAGTTGCCATGTTGTCCTCGTTTTATCGATTGGAAACTGCCGCAATATCGACTGTTGCGTTCAACTTCAAGTTTTTCCGTACGCTACCGACGCTGGGCCGCAAATGGAGATGCCTCTTTCGCCCAGCCACGCATGTGCAGGGTCGCTCTCCATCCTGGAGCCCAGAGCATGGCGACGCTCATCCAGCGTCTCGACTGGAAGAGGGAAACTGGCATGACCGTAACCAGCGGCTCGGTTGGGCACGATTGCGTTATTAGCGCCACCAGATTGGATTGGCGGCCAGTGTCCAGGCGTCCGGGAAACCGGCGACGATCGTCGTCTTCCTGCTCAGAAAAAACCCGGAGAGAGCGCGACCTAGGGGCGTTTTTCGTTTCCATTGCATACTAAAGATGGGAGAGGGCTGTGTGAGTGAAGATGACCTCCGTCTGGCATCTGGTTCGATCTCAATACATCGGCGAGGGGCTGGTAGACCGAGCGGGCATTCTCCGCGGTGATATCGCTGGAAAGAAGTCCGTTGAAGCAAGGTCGGTTATCGTCCCAACCGGGATGATTGATGATGGGATAAAGGCAGATGCCCTCGAGAGGCACACCTGCCTGCATCGCTTTCGCTCCTTGCGAAGCCACATATTCGAACCATTCCGCGCGCCGCTCGTCTTCGATACCCGTCTCGGCAATCAGAATAGGTCGGCCATATCGGGCATAGGTTTCAGCCAGTATCTTGCTCAGCGGCTTGTAAAGTGGATGGCCGATATCGATCGGAGGACCGCCGTGGATCCACTGATTGTTGAAATAGTAATTGACGCCGATGATATCGAGAAGCTCCGGCCTACCACCGATTTGGGGCCACATTCTTCCGGCAATCAGGTCCCAGCCTTGAAACTGCGCTTGCCGGTGGCCCTCGCTGGCACCCGCTTCCCACGGTCGGGCGGGATCGGTGACGACGTTGATGACCGGATCACAGTGAACGAAACGCGCTCGCGGCTCGATCATGAGGATCGTTTCCATCGCAGCAATCGCCGCTCGGGCAAGCTGTACCTTGAGCTCGTATCCGCGGCCATTCGCAAAGGGGTTGAGATAGCCGGCATCTCCGCCGCCCCAGGAGAAGAAAGAGATTTCGTTGACGGGGCAATAGAACGGGACATCATCGCTCTCCTCACGCACCAATCGGGCACATGCGCCGGCAAACAGGGCAAATCGATCCACAAACTGCGGCGACCAAATGTCAAGATCGTCCGGCCATCCATAGTGCAGCAAGTCCCAGATCACCTGCGTTCCGGTTGATTGGGCCGCCCTTAGCATCGGACGAATGCTTGACCAGTCATAGCCGCCTTGTCTTTCGATAAGATGCCAACGAAAGCCATCGCGAACGGTTCGAATGTTGAAGTCTGCAAGCTGGTTGTAATCTGGAGCCGCATGCACGTCGTGACCGACCGCAGCAATCATGTCGAGACGTCGACCTTCAGCTGAGCCGGTAGAGCGGAGCCGGTGCGTCGAGCATTCGAAGCCGCCTTGTAAGAAAGACTTGAACAGACCCGTCGGTCCGGAAGGCTTTCGCCCACTCAGCACCTCAGCAAACAGCTTTTCCCATTGAGGAAGGACAGCTGTAACGCTGTATGTGGCTTCCACCTTCCGTCGGAGCGCTTGTCCTAGGGTCTCACGCAAAGCCGGGCTTGCGACCAGACGTTCCATGGCTTCGGCAACGACGGAGGGATTGTTATACGGCACGAAAATACCGCTCACACCGCCTTCTATCTGCTGCATCGCGCCGTTGTCGGGTGTGGCAATGACGGGGAGGGCGGCAGCGCCGGCTTCCGCGATGACATGTGGCATGCCTTCGCCCTTTGACAACCAAACAAATATGTCCATCGCCGATAGCAGGGTCGGGATATCCTTTCGATCACCCAGAAAGCGCAACACGCGGTCCAAATTTCGGCTCGTTGTGAGTGACTGCAGGTGTACAGCATAGTCTGGAAGGAAGGCGTCCGGTCCGCCGATGATCACGAAGCGGGTTCTCGGATCGCGGGCATGAACCAGTGCCGCAGCTTCGATGAAATCCTCGACGTTTTTTTTGGGATCCAGCCTGCCGACCCAGCCGATAAGGGTCTCGTCCGGGTTCACGCCAAGCGATGTTCTTATGGCGGCCCTTTGAGGGACTTCGAAATCCGACAGTTCTACCATCGACGGAATTTCGATGGCATCACCTTCTCGCCCCGGCATGACAGATGCGGCTGCGTCTCGGATAGAGCGGCATACGCCGACATAGCGACTGGTGAAATGCTTCGGTCCGGCAAGCGCCTCAGAGACCAGCCCGCCATGTTCGATAAGCGGCGGGCGCCAGTGCAGCCGTTCCAGCGCAGGATAGATATCGGCGACGTTCTGGCAGGATATGACGACGTCATAACCTGGTATCTTGTTGGCGAGATAGGCAACAGTGTCTTCAAATGAAAGGTGGTAGGGGGTGGTATCCACCTCTACTCCAAGTTCTCGCAGTTGCTCGTGCGTCTGGTGCGGCATGTTCGGCTTGTGGAAACAGGCGACGACATCCAGACGATAGCGGCTGCGATCCAGATGCCGGGCGAGAAGCCTGACTTCCGTCTCCTCGCCGCCCACGACCAGCCATGCGAAGACGAATAGAATGCGAATGGGTTGTTCGTGAAGCGTCATTCGTTGACCGCGAAGATGATTTGCAGAAAATCCGGGCGGTTCGTGACGAGGTCTGCCAGGAATTGCGGGCCGTCTGCGAAAGGGACAACATGCGTGATCATGTGCTCGCGAATGATCTTGCCGTGTGATTGGAGGAGCCCGATGGTTTCGTGCGCCAGGCGCCGCCTTGTCCACAGGCCATCCAGTCCGCGCGGGACGCGATTGATCTGGGCACAGCGAATGTTGAGGCCATTGTGGTGGAATTCCTCGCCAAGCCGCAGCGCGTCAGCCCCACCCTGATAGAAGGCGAGATCGATGACCGTGCCCTGCGGACGAAGCGCTTTAAGCGCGACGTGCAGACTTTGGGGGTGCGCCCGGGTCTGGAACACGAAGTCTGCACCGCGATCCCCTCCGCCATTGTGCCAACGGGCTTTGGTGTGCTGCCAGGCAGCATCCTCTGTCATGGCCATCAATCCCATTGATTGCGCCTTGTTGCGGCGAAATTCCGAGGGATCGGCGATGATGACATCGAGTGCACCTGCCCTTTGTGCAAATAGCGCCGTCATCAGACCGACCGTGCCTGCACCAATAATGACAACTTGGCGACCCGCAATTCCTGAACCGAAGTTGGATATCGTCTGTCCCAGCGCATCCGCATCCGCGTGGAGAATGCCGTTGGCAGCGATTGGGCCCATCTGCGCAACGAAGACGCCGAGCATGGGGTCGATGTCGTCAGGCATCGGCACCAGCACATCGTGAAACGGGTCCGCCGTGTGACCGGATTTATGCGCATAGGTGGTCGCGAGAATATCGCCTTCACCAAAACCGGAGGCGCGGGATTCTGCAACACGTGCTACTTCCATATAGCCGAGGAAGGGGACCGGATAATTCAGGTCCGGTTCGTTTTGCAGGAATACGCCGCGTCCCGGATCAAACCGGGAGTGAAAGTAAGGATTTGTGTTTTTCATGAAGGTGAGTTCGGTACCTGCCGAAAAACCGGTATAGAGCGTGTCCATCCGCACTTGACCGTCGCCGGGAGGACCCTCCTCGTAATCAAAGAAAAAAGCCTTTCCCGGTGCCTCGATGCCGAGCGAACGGATGATGCGGTGACCAGGCGCCAGCCCAGGTGGCGGGTCATTTCGCGGCTCATGATGGAGCGGTGAAGCAGGGTTGCGAGTGACGGTGGGTTGGTCGACCGCCACGGGCTCGCCGCTGCGGGCCGATTGCACAACGGCGAGTGCGATGCGATGTGTGGCAAGCGCATCCTGATAGGTGCAGCGTATATGGTTTTCACCTCCACGTACCGCGTCGATGAAATCGCGGTCTTCACGCCAGACGGGATCGCCATCCGCACGGCGGGTCGGTCGCCCCGCACCAACGTCGACCATGATATCATGGTCGGTCAGCTCAATGGCCAAACGATCCGCAAAAATGTTGAGACCGATGCGGTGACTCCAGCCAAGCAGGCATGTGGATGAGATGTTGGCGATGACCCCGGACTGAAAGGTGAGACTTGCGGTGGTGACGCCGGGCACGTCGAAACCGGGAAAATTACTCCGATCCTTGAAACCGACACGGCCATAGACATCGGTGACTTCCCCGACAAGATAGCGAGCCAGATCGATGATGTGGGTGGTCTGCTCCACAATCTGTCCACCGGACATCTCCGACTTCCACCACCATTGCGGCGGCGGGGTTTGGTCCAGCCAGTAGCCCGAAAGAAGCTGGGCGGGATTATCCTGGAGCAGGTTGCGAGCTTCCTCGACTGTATCGAGGTAGCGCCAGTGATAGCCGACGCCGGTAATCAGATCGGCAGCCGTGACGGCGGCGCTCAGTTCTTCCGCCAATGCCAGATCCAGGGTGATCGGCTTTTCAACGAAGAACGGGATGCCTTTGGCGATCAGATCCCGCTCGGCCTCACCGTGGGCAAATGGTGGCACGCAGATATACACGGCGTCCAGCGGCTGTGCTTCCAGCATGTCGCGGTGGCTCTCAAAGGCCCTCGCACCGAAGCGGCTGGCGGCCTGTTCGGCGCGGGCGAAATCCGGATCAGCAAAAGCGACGAGCGTGACATCCTCGAAACGGCTGAGAATATCCAGATGGCGGTTGGCAATGCCGCCCGCGCCGATAAAGCCGATACGCGTTTTTTCCATGGAAGCGTGTCCTTGTGTGAGGGGTGCGGCGTGCGAAAGAACGCGCTGGTAAACGGAGGCGGTCTCGGCCGCCATGCGCTGGGCGGAAAAGAGTGTCTGAAAACGTTGCGCGCCGGATTGCCCGGCGACCCTTGCCGCTGCGGGATCTTCAAGCGCGCTGATAAGGACCTCCGCCAGCGAGGCAGGATTGCCGGGGTCGGCGAGAAAGGGATGGCAGGAGCCGAGCGCTTCGATATTTCCACCGATATTGGTCGCGACGACCGGGAGCCCGATGGACATGGCTTCCAGCACGGCCAGCGGCAATCCTTCAAATTTGGAAGGAAGAACGAAGAGATCGGCCAGCGCCATGAGATAGCCGATATCGGTTCTGTGGCCCAGGAACAGGATCTGCTGTTGGAGGGACGCTGCCTCTACCAGACCCTTGATCGTTTCCAGTTCTTCGCCCCTGCCGACCAGAAGGAGGACAGTATCCGGGTGGGCAGCTAGAACGGCTGGCATGGCCGCGATCAGGCTTGCATGGTCTTTCTGCCTGGAAAAGCGAGCAACGGACAGAAGAACGGTTTTACCGTCAAGTCCGTTGACTGGAGGCGCTTGTCTCTCCCCATCCGGTCTCAGTGCGAAGATACCGTTGCGGACAAGGCTGATATGTTCTGGATCGACACCATTATCCTCGAAGCTGTCGAGGGCGGCTTGTGATACGGCGATGCGGTGGGAAAGCGATGCGCACTGGCGGGCGTAGTTCTGCTGTTGGTCCGTGTCCGTCAAAAGATAGGGCAGGTGTTCGGTTCTGATGACAGCTATGTTGGCATCAAGACCCGCCGTTGCAATGTGATGACCCTCCCAGCCGATACCCGCATGGACGTGCAGGAGCGATGTGCCGGTGGCATGCAGCCAATACCCGAATGTCTCGATATCATCGATGGCCTTGATGGCTAGCCCGGAGCGTGCGGCTCGCGACAGGAGATCGCCCTCGGTGTCGGCATAGGCCGCAACGGTTACGCTCCACTCCTCGTCAAGAGCACGGGCCAGTGTCAGCATGTGCTCGCCCATGCCGGATGGATCGAGACTATCGGTTGCAAGGACGATCCTGCGAGGTTTTTCGCTCATAGACCGGGCACGCCTACGACTTCGCCGAGGATCATTGGTTTGCTGGCAGCTGTCTTCCGCGAGGTGCCTTTAGCAGCCTGCATATGGGCAAAACCGGTGCTGGAAATGACGCCGTCCACGAGCCCCTCCATCGCCAGGAATGTCTTGTCCCAGGACGAACCTTCCAGCATCTGATCGACAGGTTTCCACCATGCGTTGCTGCTTCTTGCCAGCAACAGAGCATCGTCGCAGGCTTGCGCAAAATGCTGCGGATCGCTGGCGATAAAAACCCCTTCCACCGCTCCATAATGACGGATGACATCCTTGATCGCCGTGCTGATCACAGGACGACCGGCGGCCAGATATTCTGGTGTCTTCGTAGGGCTGATGAATTGGGTGGAACCGTTCAATGCGAAAGGCATGAGGGCAGCGTCCCAGCCTGAGACGTAGGCTGGCAATTCGCCGTAATGTTTCTGTCCGAGATAGTGGATATTCTTTGCCCTCGGCAAATCCTCCGGCGCAATCTTGGCGATCGGTCCGATGAAAATGAAGGAATAATCCGGCCTTGCCGCAGCCAGGGATGCAATGAGTTCGAGGTCCAGACGCTCATCGATGACGCCGTAATAACCAAGCTTTGGGCCGGAGATGGCTTGCTGATCGGTCGGCTCAACAACCCTTTGCCGGGCTTGGTGAAAATGATCGACATCGACACCAGATGGGAACGGGTGGATGTTGCTATGCTGCTTGCATTTCGCCTCATAAAGGCTGTAGCCGCCGGTGAAGACAACATCGGCCCGCGCCATCAATGCAGCTTCCATGTCCTTCATGCGGTCCGGTGCGAACCTGAAGTTCGCAAGCTCGTCCATGCAATCATAAATGACCGCGGCCGCATCGATATGACGCGCAAACTCGTACATCGCGGGCGTGTAGAACCAGAGAATTGGCCGTCGTGCGCCTGACATTGCTAGAAACTCATCCAGAAGTCGACTTAAGGCCAGGTTACGCTCGGCTGCATTCCACCAATGAGGAACACGCGGGCGTATCGATTTGACGGTAGTGCCCTCGAATGGATGGATTTCAAAGTAAGCGAGATGGTGGTCTGTAGGTATATATTCTTCGAAGAAAAAGACAGCTCTCTGCTTCGCAAAGCGGGCCATCAAATGCTGGGGACGCTGTAGGACGAAATCCCACCGCAAATGCGAAAAACAGATGAGCGGTGCTTCCCGCTCGTTGATTGCAAGTGACTGCGAGGAGATCGAACTAGAAAGGTTCATTGAGGCATCCGGGTTTGAGGACGTAACCGAACCGGACGCAATTAGCTTTGTTCCGGACGAGGGGAAACTTTCTAACTCTTTGACCTGCGCATGATTTTGCGCAGTTTTTCAACGGAGTGCGGCCACGTCCAATTGTCGATCACGGCTTGCCGGGGAGAAAAATCATCGAGTTTTTCCAGCATCAACAAAATCGCTTCGTGAAAGCTTTCTGCCGGTGCGGCCCATCCCGTCTTGGGAGTGATGTATTGCAATCCGCAGCGCAGCCGACTGTTGGCGAGAACAGGAAGACCGGCCAGCATATATTCAGTGAGGATCGCGGGGGCACCGTCATCAATGCCACAGACGACGCCGATCTTGGCGAGGTTCATCAGTTGGTTGACCTCTGCGAAGGGAACACCTGGCGGGCCGATGAAGTCAACGTCAATACCGAGGTCAAGCGCACGTTGGCGCAAGTCATCGCCCAGTTCCCCATAGCCGAAAACGCACAGACTGCGGATCGATCGCGGCAGCTTTTCCAAAGCGTCGAACAGGATGTCGTGACGTTTGTAGGCTTGGGCAGCAGCGACATAGACGATGTCGTAGGGCTTCGGTCCAACAATGGGATAGAACTGCGTTTCTGATGCGAATTCAGGTCCGATCGGCAAAACCGTGGTTGCCATCTGCGGATGGCGTTGCCTCACCTCCTGTGATTGCCATTCAGCTCCAGTCAAAATCAGATCGAAGCACTGACTCACCTCTGGTGGAATGCGTAGAGAAGGGGCATCAATGGAATTATATATTTTATAGCTTGGCCCGCAGGCGTTCAATATGTCCTGTGAGACGCCAAGGCCCCATATGCAAAGGATTTCCGGCGGGCCGAAAGTGGCAAGATGGGCCACCATATCATTGGAGTGAAACGGCGCATCCGGTCCGTTCATCTGAAACGCACGGCGGATGATAAGGGGCGCTTGGCGCATGTCCGGCGAGGGAGGGCTCTCACCGCGCCAATGTGTCCAAATTTCCACGACATCGACCAGACCCGCTTTTACGCAAGCAAGGGGCAGGCGTTCAATATAACCGCCTTCGACGCGAACATCAGCCAACTCTGTGCATTGCGATGCGGGTTTGCCGCGTTCGCCGCTCTGCCATTGCATTTGGAACTCTTCAATAGACGGCACGACGCCCGAAAAGGCATCCCCGTCCTGGAAGTCGCTGATCACAACGAGGCGTCTGAGTGTTTGAGTTTCTCTCATCGCGAACGTATTCCAATGTCGCACGAGTGGTTTTGGACGGCGCCCATTTTAGGAGTGGTGAGTTCCCCCCCTAAGGAAAAAGGCCGCCCGAAAGCGGCCCAAATCATTTCCGGCGTGCGGCAGGTACCCGCAAACCAGGGGGGCAGCGGCAAGAGCCCCTACCGATGTCAGTTCAGAGAGCGGGACGGTTATAACGATCGCGCTCGGTCTTGATCTGGTCGGCGTCATAGGGATCAAGCGTGTCGTCGAAGCGGTTCCAACCCTCTTTCTTGTAAGCGTCACGGCGCGCTGCTGGATCGACCAAGTTCGATCGCTTGAGAATAGCTTCCGCTTCCGGAACCATGCCGTCGTCCACCTTTGCGGTCACGATAGTGCCGCCACGGCGTACGCCTTCCGCATAAACGTGAGCGTCTTCTTCAGAGACACCTGAGTCCGTCATGGCACCTACGATGCCACCTGCCGCACCACCCGCCACGGCACCAGCGGCGACGCCAGCAGCGGTTGCTGCGAGCCAACCGGCGGCCACGACGGGGCCGACACCCGGGATGGCCATGAGGCCGAGGCCGGTCAGCAGGCCACCTGCACCGCCCACAACTGCACCTATGCCAGCGCCCGTTCCAGCGCCTTCTGCGGCCTTGGATTCGCTGCCATCGTGGTGATGAGCGTTGTTCGAGACGATGCTGATGTCATTCGATGGCACGCCTGCTGCTTCTAGTTGAGTCAATGCCGAATGCGCATCCGCATTGTCGTCGAATAGTCCAGTTACAGTTTTCATCGGGTTGTCCTCGATTGCGTAAATAGTTGTGATCCAAGGTCTGGCCTTGAGATCACCGCCGGATGCACGCCGCTTTACTTGGCGACAATGTTGCCCTGGTAATCCATGGAGATCATGACAGACTTGCCGTCCTTCATTCCAGCGGCCATCCAGATTCCCTTGTCATCCTTCTTGAGGTCCTTGACGTCGGAATAGCCGGCTTCTTCTATGCGGCTTTTTGCCTGCGCTTCGGTGAAGCTGTTAGCACCCTCGACAGGAGCAGTCGGATTCTTGGTTTCAGGAGTCGCGACTGCAGGCGTGTTACCATCTGTGCTGGTTGCTGGAGCCGACGTCTGGGCAGCAACAGACATCGCCGTGGCGCTCAGCAGCGCCACTGCTAGGATGATCTTTTTCATGATGGTTTCCTCTCGTGGGGGTTGCGTTTCGTGTTTCCCCTAAGACCTAACTGGAACCCCCAACATTCGTTCCTGTCGTCGGGAAATTTAAGCACGGGCTAAACCGCGTTTGTCTTGATAGGCTCGTGTGCACGAAGGACAGCGAGAAAAGATTGATCCATCACACCGGGCGTCGCGGGTTTGTTCCCGTCACCCCTGTTGGGTGGAAATGATCTATGTTGAAGCAGGCACTGTCCCACAACTGACGGCAGCACCAGAGGTCAAGAAAGTTCAGCTCCAACTGCCGGAGTTTCATCAATTCCGCTTAACCTCGGCACGATCTATCCTTCACCCAATGGCTGGTCACCGCGGCCTTACTTTTCCACTCGACTAATTTGTCGTGAGTTTTGAAGGCGCGGTAGAACCTCGCGGTCGAGCGACAGCATCGGCCCGGAAATCGGACTCGATGTTCGGAAACCACGATGCGTCGATTCAAAAAGGGTAAGCCTCCCTTCGGCGTCCAATAGGGCGCCCGGCGCTCTAGCCGCAATCCGCTCCTTCACGGAATAAGCCGGTTTTTACGCAAGCTCTCGAAAAGGGCGAAAAACGCATCGTCTGTGGGTTGATATTCTCTGAAGCCCAGACGTCGGCTTTTTCCCATGTCGGTGACCACCTCGATGGGACGACCCAGATCCGCATCGGTGTGCCATGGTGATGCGAGGCGGTCGATGTCGGACTCCGCCAGGCTTTCGCGTTTCGCGATGTCGCTCCAGATCGCAGCATCCTCACTCATCTGCTCTAGAAGAGGACTCATGGTGCCATCGAATTCGGCAGGCTCAATGTCAAACCAGTTGGCGATCCGCTCCCACATCCACTTCCAGCGGAATATGTCTCCATTGACCACATTGAACGCCTCGTTGTGGGCCTGAGGTGTCTCTACCGTCCACAGCAAATGCTTCGCCAAGAGGTTGGCGTCTGTCATGTCGCTCAGACCGTTCCATTGGGCCGAAGACCCGGGAAAGCGGAAAGGACGTCCCGTCTCTCGGCAGATGGTAGCATAGACGGCAAGGGTTGTTCCCATGTTCATGGCATTGCCGACGGCCTGCCCTATGACTGTATGCGGACGGTGCACGCTCCAAGTAAACCCATCACGGTTGGCGGCAGCAAAAAGCTCATCTTCCTGCGCGTAATAGAAGTTGTCGACATCAAGCCGGCCTTGTTCTTCACGAAATGGGGTTTGCGGCAAGGTGCCATTGCCATAGGCCTCAAAGGGACCGAGATAGTGCTTGAGACCGGTGACCAACGCCACGTGCATGTTGGGATTGCTCGGGCTCAGACCATCCAGCAGATTCCGGACCATGGACGAGTTCACGCGGATATTTTCTGCCTCGGTCTCCTGACGCGCCCATGTGCTGATGAAGACGGCATCAGGCTCCACATCGCTCAGCGCCTGTGCTGTTGCGCGCGCATCCTGCAGGTCGGCAGCGACGGGAATGATCTGCGCGTGATCCTTTGGACGTCTTGCCAGACCATAGACTTTCCAGCCTTCTTTCAGCAAAAGCTCTGAGGTCGCGCCGCCGACGATCCCGCTTGCACCAACGACCAATGCTGTTCTAACCATGATGATACTCCACTTGCGATCTCGTTAGAGTTGGGCATCCAGTCGCTCGACATCCAGACGGCACCGATTGGGGACATAGATACCAAGAGGTGACTACATGAGGCCGGGCAGCGATGAGGAAGAGTGGCGCGAGGACTGCGCACCCCGCCGGGTGCTGGAACTTTTCTCGACGAAGTGGACGAGCATGATCCTGCATACGCTGCACAAGCTTCACCAAGGTGCAGCCAGGACCGGCGTGCTGGAACGCAGCCTGCCGGGCATCTCAAAGAAAATGCTCACGCAAACTTTGAAGGAGATGGAGCGTTCAGGTCTGGTCTCGCGCCATGTGCATTCCACAAGACCACCGGCCGTCGAATATCGATTGACCGATTTAGGCAATCGTTTCGTCGAGCCCGTAGAGATGCTCTATGGCTGGGGGAGGGATAATGCTGATGCACTGGATGCACTCGAACCTCGCGCCACCTCAAGGCGCTGAAAGCGCGATGTGATCAATTCAGTGTACCCATCGCGATTTTTCGAAGCTCGCTTCAGATCTTAGCGCCGATGCTGCAGAGCGCGTAAGGCTAAAACGTGAAAGCGCTAGATCACGTTTCTTGTGAGAAGATCGCTCAAGCGACGTTATCCCATCCCCCATCGCGCTCGGTCCGGGGGCTTTAAGCCAGGCCGCCGCTGCAATGTACCTATTATTGCAGAGGTCGAGCGCCGGAGCGCTTCGGCGTTTCTCAGAAACGGCTGGTCGCCTTAGAGCTCGCTCGTGGCTCATCGCCCCTGTTTCCGCATGCTTCACTGAGAGGGCAGCTGAGCTACTTCAAAAACAGGCGGATGACGAGCCCGATCACCGCGACAGTACCGACGCCGGCCAGCCATAGGGCGATAAACCAGGCCGTCTTGCGAAGGGCCTCGGCCATCAGTGATATCCTTCTTCTGGATTGATCTTGCCGCGGAAGACCCAGTAGGCGTAAGCGGTATAGGCAAGGATCATTGGGACCAGTATCATGGCGCCGACGAGCAGGAACTTCATCGAACTCTCTGGTGCGGCCGCTTCCTTGATCGTCAGGACACCGGGTATCATGTACGGATAGAAGCTGATCCCAAGTCCGACAAAGCTCAACACGAACACGCCGAGCGCCGACAAGAACGGCTGCAGGTGCTTGCCTTGGGTCAGCCCGCTCCAGAGCGCAAAAGCACAAGCCGCTAACAGCAATGGTACCAAGGCCGAGAAAAAGGCGGTGGGCCAGGCGAACCAGCGTTCGAAGTAAATCCGGTTGATGAACGGTGTCCAGAGCGACACGATGGCAATCAGAGCCAGAAGCGCCAGACTTAGGGGACGCGCGAGCTTGGCCGACCGCGCCTGTATATCGCCCGAAGTCTTGAGATTGAGCCATGTAACGCCGAGTAGCGCGTAGCCTGTGAGAACGGCGACGCCGGTCAGGATTGAGAAGGGTGTGAGCCAGTCCCACCAGCCGCCTGCGTATTGCCTACCGGTGACCGCAACGCCCTGCACAAGTGCGCCGAGAGAAATGCCTTGCATGAGAGCTGCTACCGAAGATCCGATCCAGAAACCAAAATCCCAGAGATGGGATTCATGGTGGGTTCGCCACCGAAACTCGAATGCGACTCCTCGGAAGATAAGGCTGACCAGCATCAGTATGATCGGCATATAGAGCGCTGGCATGATGATTGCGTAGGCGAGCGGGAACACGGCCATGAGGCCGCCGCCCCCGAGAACCAGCCATGTTTCGTTGCCGTCCCAGACGGGAGCTATCGAATTCGTCATGACGTCGCGGTCGCGACGCTTTCGGAAGAACGGGAAGACGATGCCGATCCCGAGGTCGAAACCGTCCAATACAACATAGGCGAGGACGGCGAAGGCGATGATCCCCGCCCATACGAAGGAAAGATCAATGTCCATGGCGGCCTCCAAGCGAATGATCCTGCGTTGCGCCGGGCACGATGCCTGCCGTCCGGATCGGGCCGGCGTCAAGTTCCTGATCCGTGTCGAGCGGGGTTGGCGGACGTCGCATAAGCTTCAGCAGGTAGTAGACGCCCACGCCGAAGACGACAAAATACACCGCGATGAAGATGAGCAGCGAGGTCCCGACTGCGGGAGCGGAAACCGGCGACAGGCTCTCGGCAGTTCGCAGATGCCCATAGACCGTCCAAGGCTGACGACCGACCTCAGTCGTGTACCAGCCGGCAAGGACGGCCACGAAACCGGAGCCGCCCATGGCCACCGCGACACGATGAAGCGATGGCGTGTCATACAGCGTTCCTTTCCAGCGGGCCCATACCGACCAGAGCCCGACACCGAGCATCAGGAAACCGAGGCCGACCATGATCCGGAAGGTCATGAACGGCATGAGCGCCGGGGGACGTTGGTCGCGCGGCCATTCCTTCAGACCCTTGATCTCGCCGTCCAACGAGTGCGTCAGGATCAGCGAGCCGAGCTTGGGAATCTTGATCGCGTAGCGAGTGGTCTCTGCTTCGTCGTCCGGTATGCCAAAGAGGACAAGAGGGGCGCCTTCCTTATGAGTCTCGTAGTGTCCCTCCATAGCTGCGATCTTCGCTGGCTGATTTTCGAGCGTGTTCAGGCCATGCAGGTCGCCGACGAAAATCTGAACGGGCGTGACAATCGCCGCCATCCACATCGCCATCGAGAACATGATGCGGGCCTGGCGGTTCGTCCGATCCTTCAGCAAATGCCAAGCGCCGACCGCGCCCACGGCAAAGGCCGTGGTCAGGAAGGCTGCCAGCACGGTATGGGTCATTCTGTAGGGGAAGGAAGGGTTGAAGATGATCCTCCACCAGTCTTCAGGCACGAAAATGCCGTTCGCGTCGACGCTGAAGCCAGCTGGCGTGTGCATCCAACTGTTGGCCGACGTGATCCACGTTGCGGAAATCAGCGTGCCTACAGCTACCATGGCGACCGCCACCATATGCGCGGTGTCGCCAACACGCTTGCGGCCAAACAGCGCGATACCGAGGAAGCCCGCCTCAAGGAAAAACGCCGTCAAGACCTCGTAACCCATCAGCGGTCCGATAACTGGTCCGGCTTTGTCTGAAAACGCGGACCAGTTCGTGCCGAATTGATAGCTCATGACGATCCCAGACACGACGCCCATCGCGAAGGTCACTGCGAAGATAGTCTTCCAGTATTCGAAGAGCTTCAGGTAGGCCTCGTCCCGCTTCCACAGCCATAGTGCGTTTAGAACGGCGAGGTAGCTCGCCGTCCCGATCGAGAACGCGGGAAAGAGAAAATGGAATGAGACGGTGAACGCGAACTGTATTCGCGCCAGCATTTCTGCTTCGAGGCCGAGGAAGGTCATGGTGACTCCATCACTGAGGACCCTCGAACTTAGCAATGTAGCCCGATGTTCCGGGCAGGCATTACCACTTCATAGAGTCGATGGAGTGCATAGTAAGCTCATCTCAAGAGCTTCCAAGGACGCATGGCGTCGCGTGACGCAATGTCACGTCTATTGTCGCCACCATCTGCTTGCTTGCGACGTTGATCTTGGAAAGCCACGCTCAGGGCTCGCAGGACATCGATCGGAATATCAAGGGCCTTTTTCGGAGCAGATACTGATGCCCTAATTGTCTTGGACATAATTTGTCGTCCGCGGAGAAGTAAGTCTCCGCGGACAAACCTGTGATCTGCTCAGTTCTTCACTGTGTCTTCGAGGAAGAAGCGGCCGAGTGGGTTCTGGTAGAAGTTGGAAACGTTCTTGCGCATCACGTTGATATAGGGGCTGTAATAGAGGTCGATCCAGTTCACGTCTGCCTTGGCCATCTTCTGTAGCTCGACATACATGGCCTCGCGCTTGGCAGGGTCCGTTTCGAGACGCGCGGCGGCGACCAGATCCTTAACTTTGTCGTTCTTGTAGCGCGTCATGTAGTTCATGTTCGTGTCGTGGCCGAGTACGAAGGTCGTCTTCTGGTCAGGGTCGAGAATGTCATTTGTCCAGTACATGACTGAAATGTCGTAATCGCCCGCGATCAACATATCCCAGCTCTGGCTGGAGTCGACCTTCTGCAGATTGGCCGTCACACCCGCTTTGGCGAGTTGCTGTTGAAGGAGGACCGCTATCTGCTCGTCGGTCTCCTTACCGGCGTTGACAATGTAGTTCAGCGTCAAGCCTTCGGCACCTGCCGCTTTCAGCATCTGCTTGGCCTTTTCCGGATCATACGGGCGCTGGAGATTGTCGGCATAGTGATAAAGCGCACCCTTCGGAATATAGGAGTTGGCGACTTCGCCGAGGCCGAACGTGGCGGCTTCAACAATCGCCTTCTTGTCGATTGCAAGATCAAGCGCTTCGCGCACTTCCTTCTTGGCAAGTGCGCCGTGCTCGTGGTTGATCAGCAGATGATCTTCACGCGTGGACGGATCCATGCGCACGGTCAGGTCCGGATTCTTCTTCATCTCCGCAACGCGGGAGAAGGGAACGGTGATCGCCACGTCTATCTGACCGGTTTGGACGTTCAGCATGCGCGTATTGTCGTCGGGAATAACGATCCATTCGACGCCGTCGAGGCTGACATGGCCTGCATCCCAATAGTTCGGGTTTTTCTTCAAGATGATGCGATCGCCTCGCTTCCAGTCTTCAACCGCGAAGGCACCGGAGCCGACTGGCTTTTCGGCAAAGGCGTCGGGATTGGCTTCCACGATCTTCTTCGGCAGGACGGAAGCATTTGGCAGCGCCATCATGGTGATAAAGGGTACCGACTTGCTTTTCAGCTTGACGACCAGTGTCTTGTTGTCTGCAGCCGTGGCGGTATCAATGATCTTAAAACTGTCAGCCCAAAGCGAGCCCTTGTCGTCACGGATGCGTGTCAGCGAGAAAGCAGCGTCGTCGGCCGTAACTGGGCTGCCATCGGAGAATTTCGCGTCACGCAGTTTAAACGTGTAGGTCAGACCATCGTCGGAAACAGTCCAGCTTTCGGCAAGGCCGGGCAGCAGTTTGGTCCCCGAGGCATCGACACGTACGAGCACGTCAAAGACGTTGGAAAAGACCCAGTTATCGACGTTTTGTGCCGACTTGATCGGGTCGAAAGTGGTGGAGTCCTCATTGCGACCGATGGTCAGGACACCCGCGGCCTCTGCGTAGGAGGCCGACAAGGAGAGGATGGCGGCGAAGGCGGCGATTTTGGCTTTTGTCATCTTAAACTGCATGTGAACGATCCTCTGGTGGTTATTATATTTTGGAGTGTCTCGACAGCGGCTTGTCCGGGTCGATATCGGGAATGGCCTCTATGAGACCGGCCGTATAGGCTCCGGATGGTCTGGCGAAGACATCTTCAGACAAACCTTCCTCTACGATGCGGCCTCGGTGCATGACGACGACCCGCTGGCAGAGCGAGCGGACGACCGGCAGATCATGTGCGATAAACACCAGTGTCAGATCCATCGTCGCAACCAGCTTGCGGAAAAGGGCGACGATCTGGGCCTGTATCGTGACGTCTAGAGCGGCGATACATTCGTCGGCGACGATGACGCGCGGATCAATGGCGAGTGCGCGAGCGATGCCGGCACGCTGGCACTGCCCACCACTCATCGTGCGCGGCTTGCGTTGCGCGAAGCTGCGGTCTAGTTCCACGAGATCGAGAAGTTCATTTATCCTCTCCGGTATCTGGGCGGGGGGGATCTTCTTCTGGACTTTAAAGACTTCGGAAAGCGTCTCACCGATCGTCATGCGTGGATTGAGGGAATTGTAAGGGTCCTGGAAAACCATCGCAGCCTGGGTTCTAAGCGCGCGCAATGCCTCTGTACGATGGAGGCGGAGGCTTGCGCCGGCGAAGCTGACATGGCCGGACGAGGCAGGCGTCAGTCCGAGCATAGCCCGAGCCAGCGTCGACTTGCCTGATCCGCTTTCTCCGACGATGCCGACAGTATCCCCCGGCCAGATTTGGAGCGATATGCCATCTACGGCACTGAAGTGCTTGCGCTTCGAAAACAGCCCGCTACCGGCAGGAAAACACACGGAAAGATCGTCGATTTCGATCAGCGGTCGAATGTCTGCATGTCGTGCGACGTCATCCATAGCCTTGGCCGCTTCAACCAGCATGGACGGATGGCTGGATATCAGCATCTTGGTGTATTCGGCTTGCGGTGTCTTCAGGATTTGCCGCTTCTCGCCGGTCTCGACAATACGACCGTTTCGCATCACAGCGACACGGTCGCACGTCTGGGCGACGACACCGAGATCGTGCGTGACAAGAATGATGGAGAGCCCACGCTTATCGCGCAGGTCCAGCAGAAGATGAAGGATCTGCGCCTGGATTGTAACGTCAAGTGCCGTCGTCGGCTCATCGGCGATCAGGATATCCGGGTTGCAGGCAAGCGCAATCGCAATCATCGCCCTTTGCCGCATCCCGCCCGAGAACTCGTGCGCATAGCTGCCAAACTGGCGGGGCGGATCGGTAAAGCCAACCTGGCCCATGATGTCGAGTGCCAGCGACTTCGCCGCCTCACGCGAAAGATGTTGATGATAGACTATGCCTTCAAGTATCTGGTCGCCGATGCGCATGACCGGATCGAGATGGCTTGCCGGGTTTTGGAAAATCATACCGATCCGGGCGCCACGGACTGCTTGCAGCGTCTTCTCGTCTGTGCCGGCGAGCTCCTGTCCGTCGAACAGGATCGAGCCGCCGGTGCGGTGAATAGTGCGCGATGGCATCAAACCTACAAGCGTGCGACAGAGCAGGCTCTTGCCCGAACCACTTTCCCCGACGAGCCCTAGAACCTCTCCACGCGCGATATCGATGGAAACCCGGTCGAGAAGGGAGCGTGTTCCCTCGGTCGTCTCGACCGCAACCGAAAGGTCACAAACGGAGAGGAGAGGGGGTTGGGTGAGCACGTGTGTGGTCATCCGTTCACTCCCAGTTGCCTGGCCAGCCCATCGCCGATGAGGGAGAAGCCGAAAGCCAGTACGACGATGGAAAGTCCAGGGAAGAGCGTTATCCACCAGGCCTGCGTCACGAAGCTCTGGCCTTCCGCAACCATCACCCCCCATTCGGCCGTAGGTGGCTGAACGCCCAGGCCAAGATAGCTGATCGCTGCGCCAGACAGCAGAACCAGCACCACATCGGACATGGAAAAGACAATCGATCCCGCAATCGCATTAGGTAGGAGGTGGCGGAAAAGGATGCGTGGGCGCGAGAAGCCAAGGCTCTCCGCAGCCATGGCGTAATCGCTATTTTTGAGCACAAGGATCTGCGCGCGGATGAGGCGCGCATATGACACCCAGCCGACCAGCGCCATAGCGATATAGAAGCTGCCGAGGCCCGGTCCGAGAATGGCGATGATGGACAGCATAAGCACCAGGAAAGGAAAGGCGAGGATCACGTCGATCAGCCGCATCAGGACTGCATCGACCAATCCGCCAAGGAAACCGGAAACAGCGCCGATGACCGTGCCGATGACAAAAGGGAAGGCGACCCCGATCAACGCCATCTGGAGATCGACACGTGCCGAATGGATGACGCGCGAAAGGATATCGCGGCCAAAATTGTCAGTGCCGAAGGGGTGAGCAAGGCCGGGGGCCATGAGCCGTGCCCCAGCATCTTGAAAGATCGGATCGTAGGGCGCGACAAGCGGCGCAAAGAGTGCCATCAGCACGAACAGGCCTAGGATGGCGAGCCCGGCGTAGAGCGTGTCGTTGCGGGCCGTGAGCGTGCCCCCGCTCATAGCTTCACCCGCGGGTCTGCAGCGACGGTGGCGATGTCAGCCAGGAAGTTGACGAGGACGGTGGCACAGGCGAACACCATCGCCACGCCCTGGACAACCATGTAATCGCGCGAGAATATAGCCCGCACCAGTAACTGGCCCATGCCTGGCAAAGCGAAGACGCTTTCGACGACGACCGTTCCGCCGATCAGCCAGCCGATATTGACGGCCAGAAGATTGATCGTCGGAACCACGGCATTCGGCACGACATGGCGCCAAAAAACGACATGCTCGGGCATGCCCCGGGCTCGGGCCGCGGTTGCGACATCAGATTTTAGCCAGTCAATCATCGATGCGCGCAGCGAGCGCATCAGCACTGTGGACAGCGATAAAGCGATAGTCAGCGATGGCAGCACAAGATGTGTGAGCTTGTCTGACAGTGTATTGCCGTAGCCTGAAACGGGCAGAAGCGGAATGCTCACCGAAAACAGCAGGATCAGCATCAGCGCCAGCCAGAAGGATGGAAGGCCGATCCCGAAAGTGGATACGACGCGCACCGTGTGGTCGACAAGCTGGCCTTCGTTACGCGCAGCGACAGCTGCCAGTGGCACGGCAATCAGGACAGACAGGAGCACCGAAGAGAACACAAGCGCAAGCGTCGGCTCGATGCGATTGGCGATGAGTTGCAGCACATCGATCTTGAAGGTGATCGAGCGGCCCATCTCTCCATGCATCAGGTTTTTGATGAAGTAGAAATATTGCTGCCAGATCGGTTGATCGAGGCCGAATTGCGAGCGGATATTGGCTATGGCTTCCGGCGTCGCCTTGGTGCCGAGCAAAACGCGTGCCGGATCGCCAGGGATCAACCGGACCAGGACGAAGGTGATGATGGAAACACCGAAGATCACCGGCAGGAACTGCAAGGGTCTTGCTAGAATGAAGCGATAGCGGTGTAGCATCAGCTTTTTACATCCTCCAGGAAGGAGAGCAGCGGCGGGTAGTAACCCTCCGGATTTTCGTAGAAGGGCATATGGCTGGCATTGCGCACGACATTGATCCGAGCGCCGTCGGGCAGGGCGTTCTTCATACGCAGCGCGCATGCCGGCGTGAGCTCATCATGCTCGCCGACGACGATCAGCACCGGCGCTTTGATCTTCGGTAAGTCCGGAATGCGGTTCCAGTCCTTCATATTGCCGATATAGAGGAATTCGTTCGGCCCCTGCATGGCCATGTAGGGTTCCATATTCCAGTCTTGCAGCGACTGGTTGACAGGGGCTGGCCATTCGGACAGGCGGCATACATGGCGATAGTTCAAAAGGGTAATGGCCGCGAGATATTCCGGGTGATCATAGGACCCTGCTGCCTCATGCGCCTGCATCATCGCAACGGTCTCAGATCCGAGCGCAGCACGCAAACGTTCCAATTCGCTGGCAAGATGCGGCATGTCGGCAACGGTATCGGCCAGGATCAAGCTCTTGACGGCGTCCGGAAAGGTCAGCGTGTAGTCGATGGCAAGCCATCCGCCCCAGGAATGGCCGAGCAGGTGGACCCGCCCGAGCCCCAGCGTCTGGCGCACTGCTTCCGTCTCCTCAACGTAGCGTTCAATGGTCCAGAGGCCTTTGTCTTCTGGACGCTCGGATGCGCCAGTGCCGAGCTGGTCGAAGGCGACCACGCGGAAGCCGCTGTCGATCAGACAGGAATGCGCCTCACGCAGATAGTCGCAAGGTAGACCCGGTCCACCGTTCAAGCAAAGCACGGTTTCTGGACCGCCGCCGAAGACATAGGCTACGACGCGATAACCCTGGATCGTCAGCTCGTGTCTCTCGTCCGGTTCGATCTTGCGCCACATGATTTTTCTCGCGTCTGCACAACATTTATGCAGGATTATTTCTAGAGCAATTCGGGCTCTACACTAGCTATCAGAAGTGATAGGGTGAAGATGTCCAAATGGCAGGTTTAAAATTCGGCGTGGAGCCACGAGAGGTCGGCATGGACGTTAAAGATGTCGAAGGGCGGTTTGCTGCGGCAACGAGCCTAGACGATCAGATCGATCAACTTTTCCTAGCCATGCAGAACTATGGCTTCGATACGCTGATCTACGATTATACGCCCGGTCGCTATGATCTTAGCGGCCAACTGATAATCCCGACTGTGCTGGAACTGCGCAACGTCGACGAGACGATGCGTGATTATTGGTGCCAACGCGGCTACTTCCGTCACGACCCCGTGCAGCATGTGGCGCTTAGCACGACAGGGCCATTCTTTTGGAACTATGACCCAAAGGCGAAGACGCTTATTCACGCTTTCATGAACGAAGAAACCGTGCCCGTCGCTGAATTTCTCTGGGAACGAGGACTGACGGCGGGAGTGACTGTGCCGATCCATCTGCCGGGCGGCGATTACGCCACCGTAACCGGCATTCGTGCAGGCGACCCGGTGCGGCTGGAGCGCGACATACAGCTTTGTATGGGCGATTTCAATCTGGTGGCACATCTCTTTCAGCGCACCGCGGCGCTAAGCATCGGCAGGGAACGGGCTTTGTCCAGCCTGCCGCGCCTGACCGCGCGCGAGCGCGAATGCCTGCGCTATTCGGCGGAAGGGTATTCGGCCAAGGAGATATCCCGCCTGATCGACAGGGCCGTGCCGACTGTGGTCATGCATCTCAATGCCGCAACCCGCAAGCTCGGCGCGCGGAACCGCACGCAGGCGGTCGCTCGCGCGGCGCATCTTCGCATGTTCGACCAACCGCGCGCATAGAGCGCTGTGCGTCGGTTTGGATGCACAGCGCTCTAGCTCTTTGAATCGACGCATCGTGCTAATCCGAAAATCGATTACGATTTTGGGCCGATGCTGTAGGTCACCCCAACCCTATCAGTTGTGATAGCTGCCGCCCCGGGCGTCATTCGCCTATCGTACTGCTCCATGATCATCGCATCTAGGGAGCGCTAAACTGACATCCGTTCAAACTCGTGAAGGCTATCTTTCATTCCGCGACTATCGGACCTGGTATCGCGTTACCGGTGACCTGAAAGCAGCCAGGCTGCCGTTGGTCGTCGCGCATGGCGGTCCCGGCTGCACGCACGACTACGTTGATAGTTTCAAAGACATTGCGGCGCTCGACGGGCGCGCTGTGATCCACTACGACCAGCTCGGCAATGGCAAATCGACCCGTCTGCCGGAAAAGGGTGCTGATTTCTGGACAGTGTCTCTCTTTCTCGAAGAGCTGGATGCGTTACTGGCCCATCTTGGCATCGCGGATCGATACGCTTTCCTCGGTCAGTCCTGGGGCGGCATGCTTGGCGCGGAACATGCGGTGGGCCAGCCCCAGGGATTAAAGGCGCTGGTCATCGCCAACTCGCCGGCCAACATGCATACCTGGGTCGCGGAAGCCAATCGTCTGCGCCGCGATCTTCCGGTCGACGTACAGGAAATTCTGCTTGCCCATGAGGAGGCCGGCACGCTGACGCATCCAGACTACGTTGCCGCCTCTCGCGTTTTCTATGACCACCATGTCTGCCGGGTGACACCCTGGCCCGAAGACGTTGCGCGTACGTTCGCTGCCATGGAGGAGGACAACACCGTCTACCGCAACATGAATGGCCCGACCGAGTTCCACGTGATAGGCACGATGAAAGACTGGACGATCGAGGACCGGCTTGAGCGGATCAAGGCCCCGACACTTTTGATTTCCGGTGCCTATGATGAAGCCACACCGGAAGTCGTGCGTCCCTATCGCGAGCGCGTTGCGGACATCCGCTGGGTGCTCTTCGAGGAGTCCAGCCACATGCCGCATGTCGAGGAAAAGGAGCTTTGCCTAAAGACGGTCTCGGACTTTCTTTCAGATTACGATGCGGTCCCCTGAGTAAAATTTTATAATTTGATCAAAATCCTTTCTCCTTCGCTCAAGAGCTTCTGCTCAATGATTCTACGCGAAGACAATCGGGACAACTCTGCTCTCGCCCCAAAAGCTTCGTTTCGGGCTGAGACCTAACGGAATGCTCGTTGCCCCGTTTAGGATTGGCCTTAGATGCGGTGGTAGCAAACGCGCGTCTAAGGTTTTTTGTAAACGACCGCAACGGTGCCGTGCTCACAACAGAGCGCGTCATGAACCCGTTGGCTTCGAGCCATCGAAGACATCGCGCCACGGCCTTCTTGGTGATGCCACCGTTGGACCCGTCGCATCGCGTTGAAACGCAGTGGCTTTTGAAAGGATAAGCGCGGTCCAGCTGTATAGTTTCCAACTGTCGGCTATTTGAGAAGTAGAAGGAGTGCAAAGCCCCGGAGCCGCGGTGGGCATCTCTGGTTTGTGTGAGTAGATATTAAAGACATCGCGTTAGGATTTGACGTGATTGTGATATCTCCCCTAAAGGGCCCCAAAATCGGGAAATGACAGCATCCTGTGCATTTGGCAGATTCAGACCCGCAATTTAATTGAGAGCAGTCGATGAAGCCGAAAACATCTGGTCGGCTTCATCGCGATCACTAAGCCATGAACATATACTGGCTTGGCGTCGTGCGCCGTCTAGGCATACAGAAGAGCCACGCCTAGATGCGTCGAGAATTCTTGGCAAAGCTGGCTTTGTGTATGCGAGTTTAACCCAACACGAAGCGTGAGAAGGCGAGGGAATTCCTTGCATCCTCGTCCATTTTTGCAGGACTGGCCCCTTCGGTGAGATCGCGCCAGACCTTGATGTCGGAGCCGATCGTGCCGCCGGTTTTGACGAAGGGCTCCATGACGACTGCGCCGGCATAGTTGATCTCCCGTAGCGCTGCGCCAATCTCATGCCATGGCATTCTGCCCTTGCCCGGGACACGGCGGTTGCTCTCACCGGTGTGAAAATGACCGAGAAGAGGGCCCGCAGTGCGGATGGCATCGCCAAAGCTGTCTTCCTCGATGTTCATGTGGAACGTGTCGAGCATGACTTTGACGTTGGACTTGCCAACATCCTTCACGAATGCAACGCCTTCGGCAGCCGTGTTGAGAACGTGGTTCTCGAAGCGGTTCAGGACTTCGATACACAGATTGATTCCGAGATCGTTGGCGAAATCCGCAATGCCGTGAATACCTTCCACGCCACGTGCACGGTCGCCTTCCTTGTCCACCGGCTGCGAATAGTCGATCGGCCAATAAGAATGCAGCGCGCCACCGATCGTGTGAATATCGAGCTTGGCGACATTACTCAGCGTCTTCTCGAAGAACGCCTTGCCTGCCTCCCGTACAGCTTTATCGGGCGAGGACAGGTTCTTCGACTTGGATGGACCGATACCAGCCGTCAGAATGATGCCGTTGTCGCGGGCGCTTTGCTTGATGGTCGCAAGTTCGGCATCGCTATAGTCATTGATATGATGAGCGGCAACTTCGATCACGTCGAAGCCGAGCTTGGCGACCTTCTCTACATAGGGGCCGAACTTGGCGCTCCACTCATGTTCCCAGTAAGAGTAATAGATTCCGTGTTTCATAGCAGGCTCTCGCTGTTGTCGTTTGATGTCTGTCTTGATTGCAAAAGTGGTGTTCGGGCCGAGCAGGATGTGGCAGCGTTTCACTCGCTCCCTGGATTCTTCAGCCTGAGATCGGGCTCGGCGGCGGTTTTCATGATGAAGATTCCGTTTGGCAGATCGTTTTCCTCGACCTTGCGATCAATCTCGGCCGCATCGAGACCGAAACCGCGCCAACGCGCTCGTAGCCGCTCACGAAGGTCATCTTCCTCGACGTCGACGAAGACCGTGAAATCAAAGATCGGTTTCAGCCTGTCCCACGGAGACTGCTTTGCCAGCAGATAATTGCCCTCGCAGACGATGATTTCCACCGATTGCGGAATGAGCCGGCCGCCGGCGCGCGCGATCTCGATGGACCGATCGAAGACAGGAACGGCGATAACGTCGTCTTCGTTGGCCTTAAGACGCTCCAGCATGTGCCGCAGGCCATGAACGTCGAAGGTATCGATCGCACCCTTGAAGGCGCGTCGACCCATAGCCTCCAAAACCGCGTCGTCGTAGTGATAGCCGTCCATGGGAAATAGCGCTGCAGCGATACCGCTTTCGCTGATAATAAGGTCCACGACACGTTCGGCGATGGTGGATTTGCCCGATCCGGGCGCACCGGCAATCGCGATCATGAGCCTCTGCCGCTGATTGTCGGAGAAACGCTTCATGGCGAGGCTGGCGATTTCACGGGCGTTGTCTTTAATGATAGTCAAGGCTTTGGCTCGCATAATGATTTTTAAGAGGGCTTTCTCGGACCGTTAGCGGCTGGCAAAGACGCCGTATTGAGCGGCCTTGTCGCGCAGGAACGGAATTCCCTTGTCCAGTACATCCTCTGCACCGGGGGCGACCGCTCGCCAGGTCGAGGTTGGGCCTGCCATGAAATCAGGCAATCCGCCGAAGCTTTCCAGAACCAGAAGTCCGTCGAAATCAATGGCCGCAAGCGCACCGAAAAGTTCGTCCCAGGCGATGTTGCCAAAACCGGGAGTGCCGCGGTCGCTTTCCGACATGTGCATGTATTTCAGGTGATCACGCGCAGCGACAATTCCGCTCGCCAAACCCTTTTCCTCAAGGTTCATGTGGAACGTGTCGAGATGGACGAAGACGTTGTCCATGCCGATGCGCTCGACGAGATCAACCACTTGTTGCGCGGTATTGAGGAGATGGTTTTCGTAGCGATTGACCGCTTCGATACCAAACTGCAGGCCGAGCGATTTTGCGTGTTTTGCGACGGCACCCAGGGCATGGGTCAGATTGTCATATTCGCCTTGCGTTGGCGCAAAGCCCGTACGTTCGGTCGTTCCACCGAAGGTGACGCCGGTGAGTGCTTCGGCGCCGATCTCGGCAGCCTTGTCGAGAGCAGCCGTCAGGTGATCGATTGCCGCGTCAGGGCGAGCCGAGGCCCAGGCATGTTCCGGCAAAACCAGCGAACATGTTGCCCGCAGCTCATGCTTTTCGAGAAGCGCGCGGCTATGGGCTGCATCGACCGAGGAAATGTCGAAAAACGGTATTTCGATATAGTCCTGATTGTAGTTCGCGGCTCCCGCAATGGCGCGTTCGGCGCTTGCGTGGTCCCATACGCTCGTCCACATCATTGCGTGAACACCAAATCCTTGCATCTTATGCTTTCCTTCTGCGCGATGTGGCGAATCTCGACGCCAACGTCCTTGCCGCCATGACGACGATCATCAACACGCCCCACAGCGCCGTGGCAAGATGCTGGTTCGCGCCCATGAGGTTTAGACCGGAGGACAGAAGCTGGAGAACGATCAGCGCAACGAAGACCGGCAAGACACGACCGAAGCCGCCGAATGGATTGATGCCACCCAGAAATGCGGCGAGTACCGTGATCAGAAGGTAGGACTCACCATGTCCGACACGCACGGAGTTGAAGCGGGCCAGCATGATAAGACCTGCAATCGCGCACATTACACCCGACAGTGTGTAGACAAGGATAAGGATACGCCGGGTATTAAGGCCTGAGTAGCGGGCGGATTCGATATTGGAACCGATCATCAAGAGCCCGAAGCCGAGCTTTGCCCTAGTCAGCAACACATGCCATAGCCCGACGCAAGCGATGAAAATGATGAGCGGGATGGGCAGGCCGAGAACCGAACCGTGACCGATTGTGGACACGTAATCAGGAAAGCCGGAAATATCGCCGCCGCGCGTGAGGAATTCACCAAGCCCGCGCAGGAAGATCATCATCGATAGGGTGACGAGGATGGGATGCGCCCGCGTGTAGGCAATGGCCGCACCTGTGAGCGCGCCAGCGGCTGCGCCGGTGAGGAGCGCGGCAAGACACGCCAGAAGAAAGGCGCTCGGCGGTGCGTTTACCCCGCCGTGGGCCTGCAACACCCATGCTGCGGCAAGGCCCGAAAGGTTGGCGGCGAATGTGATCGACAGGTTAATCCCACCGGTCAAAAGCGGAAGCAGCATGGCGAGCGTCAGAAGGCCGAGTTCGGGAAGCTGGAAAGCCACTGAACCGAAGGTCCCAGCCGACAGAAAATTATCCGCCAGCGTTCCGAAGACGACCATGACTGCGACAAAGGCAACGAGGGGTCCCGCCATGTCCGCGCCGAACGTCGCGTTGAACTTTTGTGTGAAGGATGTCATCGGCGCGCGCTTCCCTGTTTTGAACTCTTCATGGCGGACGGCAGAAGTTTATCGAAGCGGGTCGAAGAGAGCGTGATGGCGATGAGAATGATGGCGCCGACGACCATCTTGAAGGCGAAGGGCGATACGCCCATCAGGTTGAGACCGTTCTGAGTTATTGAAACAAGCAGAACGCCAAGCACGCAGCCGATGACCGACCCCTTGCCGCCGCCAAGCCGGGCACCGCCGAGAACGGTTGCGGCGAGAACATCGAGCTCGCGGCCATAAAGCGCGTTTGGCACAACCTCCTGCGCATAATGCGCCTGCATCAGTCCCGCAATTCCAGCCATGAGGCCGAGCCAGCCAAACGAAAGATAATGCATCGCGCCGATGTTGATGCCGAAGCGTCGAGCGCCTTCCGGATTGTCTCCGAATGCGTAGAGCTGACGACCGATGGTGGTGCGCGAGATCATGAACCAGGTGGCGATGCAGCAGAGGATCATCACGACGACCGGCAGCGTCAATTCAATCCAGGACCCGTCGCTCATCTCGTGTTCGTAGAAGACGACACGGGTGGAAAGCCACTCCGGCAGATCGTAGATCGAGACCCCCTTGGTGAAGAACATCAAGAGACCGAAGAAGATGTTGAAGGTGGAGATCGTCGCGACGATGGAGATGATCTTCAGCCGCCAGACGAGAAACGCATTGATGACGCCAAGGCCGATACCGACACCACCGGCGATGATGAGGCCCTCTGCCCAGTTGCCACCGCCGAGCGCGGAAAGAGCAAGCACAGTCACATATTGGACGACGGACGCCGCGACGGCGAAGGAGATGTCGATGCCACCTGAAATCAAAACGACCAGCAGGCCGACTGCGAAGATGATGTTGACGGCGGAAACATTCAGCACGTCGAAAGCGTTCGAAACGGTCAAAAAGCGATCGGTCCCGATCGACAGGCCTGCGCAGAGCAGGATCGTCACGACGACCAGCGCGAATTCGGTAGTATTTCCCAGGATCAGCCTACGCATAGATGGCAGTCTCCAGTTCGGTCATAGACATGGCACGTGGATCGTAGGTTGCGTGGAAGCGTCCTTCGACCATGTGAACGATCCGGTCTGAATTGAAATAGACCTCCGGTGCTTCATCGGAGATCAGGATGATGGAGAGGCCTTGAGCCGCAAGCTTGCGAACGATCTCGAAAATACCGGCGCGCGCGCCGACATCGACGCCAACGGTCGGTGCATCGAGTATGAGGATTTTCGGGCCGATCGCCAGCCATTTGGCAATGGCGACACGCTGCTGGTTGCCGCCGGACAGCGTGCGGATCGGGTCTTCCGGCTGGCCGATCTTGACGCCGAGCGAGCCGATCCAGTTCTTGACGACCGCGGCTTTTTTCGACGGCGAAATCAGCCCGCCGACAAGCAATTTATTGAGCGAAGCCATGATGAGATTGTCGGCAATCGATTGCGGCTGGTTGAGCCCGAGTGACAGACGGTCTTCGGAGAGATAGGCAATACCTGCCCGAATGGCGTCGCGGTTCGAGCCGAACTTCACCGGTTTGCCTTCGAGCCGAATTTCACCGGCATGCGGACGATGCATTCCAAACAGCGTCAAAGCGAGTTCTGTGCGGCCGGCGCCAAGCAGACCAGTAATGCCGAGCGTTTCCCCCCGGCGCAGTTCGAAGGAAACATCTTCGAATTCGCCATGCCGCGTCAGTCCGCGAACGGAGAGTACAACAGGCTGATCGTCATGGTCGGTAGCGATGACGGCGCTATCGAAGAGGCGGCCAGTCATGAGTTCTGTGACGCGCGACTGCGTCATGCCATCGACCGGATAGACGCCGACAAGCGAGCCGTCGCGCAGCACCGTGATCCGGTTCGATATTTCGAGCACTTCGGCCAGTCGATGGGAAACGAAAACGACGGCCACGCCCGACGCTGACAGATTGCGCACGATGTCGATCAGATAATCGGTTTCAGATTGCGTCAGTGAGGCTGTCGGCTCGTCCATGAACACCAGACGCGCCTCACCGACCAGAGCGCGTGCGATGGCGACGATCTGGCGCTGCGCAATGGGAAGTTCCTTGAGTGGACGATCCAGATCGATCTCGACCCCGAGCCGGGCCAAGGCCTGTTCGGCGGCATTTCGGATTGCGGTCTTATCGACCAGCCCGAATTTGCCCTTCATGGCGTGCTGGAAGCCAATATTCTCAGCGACCGTCATTTCATCGAAAAGCGCCAGATCCTGCCAGATCACCTGAATGCCAAGAGACTGAGCAAGCGCCGGCGTCATGGCTGGGACTGCCCTGCCGTCGAACAGCAGTTCCGCGCCCGCTTCCGGTTTGTAGACGCCGGTGATGACTTTGATGAGCGTGCTCTTGCCGCAGCCGTTTTCGCCGGCCAGACAATGCACCTCGCCAGGATTGACCTCGAAAGCAACGCTCTTGAGCGCTCTAACGCCGCCGAAGGTTACGCTGATATTCTTCAAGGACAAGAGCGGTTTGTCGCTCATGGCGCAATTATCTCCCTTCGCCCGGCTGGAGCAGGGCGTTATTCATTTTCTTGTTTTTGTTGATGATACCGTCGCGTAAACGGTTGGACTACGCGACGATAATCCGATTGACCACCCGTGATGCATAAGCGTCACGGGTGCAATCGCTGTGCCTGAAGCGGCTTAGAGACCCATGCCGACCAGCTTGTCGATGCTTTCCTTGTCGATCTTCAGCAGCTGATCAACAACGATCGTGTTACCCTCGGGGTTGATCTTCCCAAGACCTGGGATATCGTCGCCAGCCTTGGGTGTTTCACCCTTGGAGAGACGATCTGCCAGGGTGACGAAGACTTCGCCGGCCTGCTTGGGGTTCCACATGAAGCCGCCGGTCAGAGCGCCGCTCTTGATGAGCTTGGCGCCCTGTCCGGGAGAAAAGGGACCGATGACAAAGACCTTGCCATCCTTGCGGCGTTCTTCCACAGCGCGTCCTGCGCCGATAGGGCCTTGCGAACCGAAGGCCAGGAAGCCCTTGAGATCCTGGTTTGCAGACATGAGGTCGAGCGCTGTGGAACGGCTCTTGTCCAAATCTTCTGCAACGCCATAACGGTCGCCAACGAGCTTCATGTCCGGATAATTCGCCTTGATGTAGGCAATTGCTGCGTCAGCCCAGGCGTTGTGCAGCGGAACGGTGAGCGAGCCGACGAAGACGGCATAGGAGCCCTTGCCGCCCATCTTTTCACCGAGAAGCTTGCCATGCGCTTCGCCGAAGCCTTTGGCGGATGCCAGTTCGAAATCCCAGTCCGCGCCTTGCTGCTTCGGGGATTCATGTGTGATGACCTTGATGCCGGCTTCCTGTGCCTTTTTCAGCACGGGCTCAAGCACCTTCGCATCGTTTGGAACGACGCCGATGACATCGACCTTCTGTGCGATCAGGTCTTCGATGGCGCGAACCTGAAGGGCAGGGTCGGCGCTGGTTGGGCCGACCATGAAGCCGTTGACGCCGAGCTTGGCGCTTTGCTCCTTGATGCCTGCCTCCATGGCATTGAACCACGGAATACCGCCAATCTTGACCACGACGCCCACCTTGGGTCCTTCAGCAAAAGCCGTGGATGCGAGCAAGGCGAGAGACAGACCCAATGCGGCTGAAATGATTTTCTTCATGAATGTTCCTCCTCCAAAAGACGTGTACAGCAGGTGTCTCGCCACAGCTTTCAAACTCTGTGTGCGATCACTTCGATCTCGGCTATTCGAGATTTTCCTCCTGCTACTCCCATAGCGCGCATCGTTTGCACAATCGATATTTCAAAGTTGCACAATCGATGGTGCATGGAGGTTAGGCGCGATTTTTACTTCCGTCAAGAGGCGGATTGCTCTACACATCGATTTCGCAAGGAGGACGAGAAATGGCAGACCTGACCTCGAAGAAGGCCACGATCTACGATCTGTCGGTATTGTCGGGGGCTTCGGCTTCGACGGTCAGCGCAGTGCTGAATGGAAGCTGGCGTAAGCGCCGTATCTCGGAGGAAACTGCCGGGAAAATTCTCTCGCTGGCAAAGGCCCAACGCTATACCGCCAACCTTCAGGCGAGGGGGTTGCGCAGCTCTAAATCGGGTCTCGTCGGATTGCTGGTCCCGGTTTATGAGAACCGGTTCTTTTCCTCCATGGCGCAGGCGTTCGAGGCCGAAGCGCGCAAGCGGGGTCTCTCGCCGATGGTGGTCTCCGGGCGGCGTGATCCTGAGGCAGAGCGCAAGACAGTTGAGACATTGATCGCTTACTCGATCGACGCGCTGTTTATCGCGGGTGTCGCCAATCCCGATGGCGTTCATCAGGTTTGTGCCGGTGCAGCCTTGCCGCACGTCAATCTCGATCTTCCTGGCAAGCTTGCGTCATCCGTCATTTCCGACAACAGACATGGTGCGGAGATACTGACACGTGCGATATTGGAGCATGCGTCACGCGACGGCGCGCTTTCGCCTGATGACGTGGTGCTGTTCGGTGGACATGACGACCATGCGAGTCTGGAACGTATCGCAGGATTTGATGCAGCCAAGAATGCTTATTTCGGAACGGTCTGCAGCAGCGTAGCGGTGGAAAAGACAGGCTACTCACCGCGTATGACGGATATTGTCCTTGAAAACTATTTCATGCGCCACGGCCGTTTGCCGCGTTGCTTCTTCGTCAATTCGTCCATCAATTTCGAGGGTCTTCTGCGTTTTATGGGGCGGCATGATCCGGCGGTGGTCGCGAACATCGTGGTCGGCTGTTTCGACTACGATCCCTTCGCGTCGTTCCTGCCGTTTCCGGTCTACATGATCAAACCCGATATTTCGAAAATGCTGGAAGTCGGTTTCGAACTTCTGGATTCGTCGCCGGGCGAGCCGTGTGTGACCATTATCGAGCCACAGCTGATACCGCCGCGCACTGCGCTGACCGGCCCGCTCGACGATGTCAGTGAAACCCTGCGCACTTAATGAACAACGTGAAGGCATGATCAAGCCGAGGTCACTCGCAAGGCGGGCCTCGGCCAATCCATAATCAGAAATCCCGCAGCGATCTTATACTTGCCTGAAGGGTGCGAAAGGCGTCGTAACGCCGATCATGCAGTTGCTGGAGCGTTCCAGAGGCGGGCACGCATGTCTTGCCGGGCTTGCTGAGCTTTTGCATTCCCTGTTTGAGATCGGTGAAGACCTGCGCAGCGGTTGCGCCAAGAAGGGCCGCTCCCAAGAGGACAGGCTCTGCGGTCTGCGGCGCGATAACGGGCTTGCCGCTGGCATCGGCAAGAAGCTGGCGGATGAGATCATGCTGGCCGGCGCCGCCGCTGATAATGATCTGGTCGATCTCTGCGCCAGCCTTCGTCTGTGCCTCGATGATCTGTCGAAGCCCGTAGCCGATCCCGCACAAACCGGCCACATAGAGGGCGACCAGGCTGTCGAGATCGCGCTCCATCCCAAGCCCGGCAATGACGGCGCGAGCAGCCGGATCGGCAAACGGTGCGCGGTTTCCGAGGAATTCAGGGACCACATGAAGGCCTCGGGCCAGCGTGACGACCTGAGAAGGGGAAGTACTTGTGGCAGATGCCATGTTGGCGAGCATGACGGGAAGCGCAACGCCGGTAGCGCGCGCCTTTTCATGCGCCTCGGGAAATGCGGGATGAAGGCTGATCAGATGGTCGATGGCCGCACCGGCAGCACTTTGTCCGCCCTCATTCAACCACAGGCCAGGCACCATGGCGGAGTAGTAAGGACCCCAGACACCGGGAACGAATTTCGGCTCCTCGGTCGAGGTCAGCGTACAGGAGGACGTGCCGAAGACATAGGCGAGGTTTGATTCGGGCGTTCCACCGATCCCGACCGTGCCGATGCCGCCTGCATGCGCATCGATCATGCCGGCAGCGACAGGCGTACCCGGTAAAAGGCCGAAATCTTCCGCAGACTTGGCCGTCAGCCCTTGACCGACCGGCGTACCGGGCTCGACGATCTCCTGCCCAATACGGGCAAAGTTCTCGTCAGCCAGTTCCGCTAGACCGATCTGGCGGAAATAGCTCGGGTCCCACCGCTGCTCATGGGCAATATACGTCCATTTGCATGCCACCGTGCAGGTGGAACGCGCGAGACTTCCCGTTGCTCTCCATGTGAGAAAATCAGCGAGATCGAAGAACTGCCATGTCCGTGCAAAGATCTCCGGCCGATTTTCCTTTAGCCATAACAGCTTTGGCGTCTGCATTTCAGGTGATATGCGTCCGCCGACATAGCGTAGAACATCATGGCCTTGCGCATTGATGCGCTCTGCCTGTTCTACTGCACGGTGATCCATCCAGACGATGATGTCTCGGGCCGGGATTTCAGATGGGCCGACCGGCAAAGAGCGCCCGCCTTCGCCCAGCACCACGAGCGAGCAGGTGGCGTCGAAGCCTATGCCCACGATATCGTCCGGCGAAACGCCTGCGCGTGAAACCGCTGTGCGCACGGCATATGAGACTGCCTGCCAGATATTCTCGCTCGACTGCTCCACCATGTGGTGGGCATCCCGATAGATGTCGATGTCGTGCTTGGCCGTTCCAAGGCAATCGCCTTCCTCATCAAAAATGCCGGCGCGCGCACTGCCGGTGCCGACATCGACGCCGATGAAATATCTGGAACGGCTCATGGAAAACTCTCCCGCATTACAACTCCACCTCAATCCCGGCTACAGATCGACGCTGTTGGGCAGGATCACGAGATCTCGTATCACGACATTGCGGGGGCGGGACAGCATGAAATAGACAGCTTCGGCGACTTCTTGCGGCTGCATCAGGCTTCCATTGGCAAGCGCCTCCTCCATCTTTGCTTTCGGCCAGTCATCCAGAAGAGCCGTGACAACCGGGCCGGGCAACACTGCGCCGACGCGCACGCCATGGGGCGCAACTTGGCGGCGAGTGGAATGGACGAAAGCCTGGACGGCGAATTTGGACGCGGTGTAAATCGGCTCCCAAACGACAGGAACCACACCGGCGACAGAGCTGGTAAATAGAATGTCGCCGCTCTTTTGAGCGATCATGTGCGGAAGCACGGCGTGAACGCTACGGAAGGCAGCGTTGATATTCAGATTGAGCATCCTGTCCCAGCTGTCGGGATCGCCTTCTGCGACAGCACCGCCGATATAGGCGCCCGCATTGGCATGGAAAATATCGAGCCGTCCGGCTTCAGCCAGAATGCGCGGAAGCATCCCCGAAACCCCTTGGCCGTTCAGGAGGTTGACGACAAGCATACGGCAGCGCTCTCCAAGCTCTGAACAGAGCGCCCGCAAACGGTCCCCGGCGCGATCGATCAGAACAACTGTCGCACCCTCATCGAGAAGTTTGCGTGCGCAAGCCAGGCCAATGCCGGATGCCGCACCGGTGATGGCTGCAACCTTGCCTTCAAAGCTATCGGTCATGTGAGGCTTCCTCCCTACAGTCATTATGCCTTTGTCAATCGAACGTCTGTCCGATCTCTTGTTTTGCGTCCCTGAGCGGTGATGGACGCTTTTTCGGCCTCAGTCTCAAAGCGCCTTGCCGTCCGCAGTGAAGAGATAAATGTGCGCATGGTCGATATCCGCGCTCATTGTCTCGCCCTGCGTCACATCCGGCCGGCCGTTCACCACAATGGTGACTTGTTCTGCTGGCGTACGGGCGTAGACCTGGGTAGAGCCCCCCAGATTTTCGGCGAAATCAAGAGTGAGATTGAGCATGGAATGGCCGGTGCCGATCCTGATATGCTCGGGCCTGAGGCCAACCGTGACGATATCTCCGGGGCGGAGCGTGTTGCTTCGCGGATGGCTGAGCACGAGGCTTTGCCCTTGAAATGCAGGATGCGAAAGACGCAGGCTCGTCGCATCCGCACCCTCGACTTTAGCGGCCAGGAAGTTCATTTTCGGCGAGCCGATGAAGCCTGCGACGAAGGTATTGGCTGGACGGTCATAAAGTTCTGTCGGCGAACCGATCTGCTCAACCAGACCGGCGCGCAGAACAACGATACGGTCTGCAAGAGTCATCGCCTCTACCTGGTCGTGTGTGACATAGACCATCGTGGCACCGAGATTGCGGTGAAGCTTGGCAATTTCGACGCGCATCTGGCTTCGCAACTCCGCATCGAGGTTGGACAGCGGCTCGTCGAATAGAAAGATTTTTGGATTGCGTACGATCGAGCGGCCAATGGCGACGCGTTGGCGCTGGCCACCGGACAAGGCGCGTGGTTTGCGTTCGAGAAGCGGCTCGATCTGAAGGATGCGGGCGGCATCGCCGACGCGTCGTTTGATCTCCTCTTCGGACAGCTTCGCCATGCGCAGACCGAACGCCATGTTGTCGAACACGCTCATATGCGGATAGAGCGCATAAGACTGGAACACCATCGAAACTTCACGCTTGGCGGGCTCTTCGTAGGTTACATCCTTTTCATCGATCAGGACCTTACCCGAACTCACGTCCTCCAATCCGGCAATCATGCGCAGCAGCGTGGACTTGCCGCAGCCAGACGGGCCGACGAAAACGACGAATTCCCCCTTGGACGCTGATATATCGACGCCCTTGATGACGCCAAGTTCGCCGAACTGTTTCTTGATGTTTTCCAGCTGAAGGAAGGTCATTCTTCGTTACTCCCAATCTGTGAGCGGTTACCGCGCAAGCGGTGCGACGCCCGCTTGACTATTGACGTTTGCTGCGGTCCGGCGGTGCTTCCCGCAGAAGCGCCTCCGCGGATGCCTGATCTGTCACCAGTTGTTTGACGTAACCGGCACGCAGGATCGCGCGGATAATTTTAAATTTGTATAGGCCGCCCGAAGCCAGGATCGAATGTCGCACCGCTTTAAGATCCTTCAGTGCCAGAGAAAGGACGCGCTCTGCCAGCGGATGATCGATTGGGTTGCCGTCCTCGTCGAGAAAGACACCGAGCAGGTCTCCAATCGCCCCGGCGTCCAGGAGCGAAGTAATGTTCTCCGATACGGTCGGCGTCTGGACCAGCAGCGAGCGGGGCGTCATGTCTCCGCACGAAACGAGCGCGATGTCGACCGAGGTTGCGCGCCGCATCGTCTCGCGAATGCCATGATGGGACAGAAGCGCTTCCCGGCTTTCTGCTGTTGGAAAATAAAGCGGCGCCGTCAGATACCAGCATTCGGCGGAGATCGCCCGAGCGTAGCCTGTCGCAACCTCGAATGTGCTCGAGCCTGACCCGCGCGTTAGTCCGCCCATGATCGACGTGACCCAGCTTTCGGGCAGGGCGCGTGGCGTCAGCCGTTTGAGACCGGCGGACAGGGTTTTCCCCCAGCCGACGCCAAGCCCCATTCCGTCCTGCAGCATTCCATCAAGCAAAGCACCGGCGGCCTCGCCGATCACGCGTTGATTTTCGGCGTCATCCGGCAGCGTGGGGGTCACACATGCGCCTTCCAGGCCAAAGCGTTCTTTCAGCTTATGCTCAAGATCGATGCAATCGGCCATCGGCAGACGAATATCGACCACGACGGAGCCATCTGTGCGGATCTGTCCAAGGATCTTGTTGACCCGCAGCCGGGTCAATCCCAACTGATCGGCGATTTCCTGTTGGGTCATGCCTCCAATGAAATAGCGCCATGCTACGCGGGCGCGGGTCTGCTGCGCATTGAAATCATCCGCAGCCACACCATTATCCGTTCCTTTGTTCACCATCACTGTCACTCCTGGCTTAAGCAAAGTCCTGCTTAAGGGTGCTGACGGTGCTCTTCAATGCGTCGAGTATGGAGACGCTGTCGCGTTCGAACGGGTAGAAGACCTCAAGAAATACGGGGCAGGCCGAAAGACCTGTCCGCGCGAGCTCAGCCTTGACCTCGCGCGGCTTCACACGTCCCGCTTCAGTGAAGTCCCAATGCCGGTCAAGAATAAAGTCTGTCTGCTGGATATGAACGGCGGAGATCACGTCCTGCAACTCGGCAAGCCATGGCTCCATCGTGTCTGCCTGCTCGCCATAAAGCGGTAAGATGGTGCCGTGGCCCCAGTCGACGCAGAAGGTCCAGGGTGTGGCGCTGCCGGCCGCATCTGTCATCATCCGTCGCGCTTGCGCAATCGTCCACGGCCATTCCCGGCGCATGGGCGTCGGCTCGACATAAAGCGCAGACAGGCCTGCGGCCTTTGCCTTTTGGCCGAGCCGCATCATTCTCTCGAGCAGGCTATCATAGTCGCGTTCGTCGATGGCGTCAGCCTCGGTGCCATCCGGCCTTGAGGCAACGGCGCCCAAAGGACCGCCGACTGCGGGAATGCCCGCTTCGGCGGCGAAATCATAGGCGCGCTCCAGCCAATGTTCGGCGTAGGCCCGTACCTCTTCGTCCGGATGAAGCAACTGGTTGAAGGTGTAATGAGCCAAACCGATGAAGGCACTGTGAATAACGATACCGTATTCGGCGGCGGCATTGCGGACATCTTTGGCATGCCGCGATACGACTGCCGAAGGCCACATCGGGTCGACGAGATCGAAGGAAAACTGGATCTTGTCCAGTCCAAGAGTATCGCGCACGACAGGTGCCCAAAGCTGCGGCGTGATCCACCGCTTCACGCAGAAGGAAAGGTTGATACCAAGTGGGTTCGATGCGCTCATTTGGTCGCTCCCATCGTCAGGCCGCGAACCATGTGTCGCGAAACGATCAGTGCGAAGATTGTCACCGGCAGAACGATGACTGTGCCGGTTGCCATGATCTTGCCCCAGGGCAGCTCATAGCCGGACATGAAACTGGTGGCGGCGACGGGCGCCGTCTGGACATTGCGTCTCGTCAATACCAGTGCGTAAAGCAGTTCGTTCCAGGAGAAGATGAACGAGAAGATTGCAGACACCGCAATTCCCGGGGCGCCAAGCGGCAGATAGATTTTGCGGAAGATCGTGAACTGATCCGCGCCATCCAGTCGCGCCGCCTGTTCCAGATCCGGCGGAATGGACTTGAACTGATCGGTGCATATCCACACGACGATCGGCAGGTTGAAGGTCAGGTAGATCAGAATGAGGACAAGATGCGTGTCGAGAATATTGAGTTGCAACGCTAGAATATAGACGGGCAGTGCGAGGACGATCGGGCTCGTCATGCGGTTCGAGATGAACCAGAACCACAGGTCAGATTTGCCGCGAAAGTCGTAGCGGGCTAGGGCATAAGCCGCAGGTGCCCCGAGTGCAACGGCGAGTGCCGTGGTGCAAATGGCGATGATCAGAGAATTACCGACGCCTCCAAGCACCTTGGAGTCGGCGAAAATTTCACGGTAGTGATCGAGCGTCGGCGTAAAGAGCCAGACTGGCGGAGAGGCCAGAATGTCAGACTGCGACTTAAAGCTTGCCGAAACCATCCAGAAGAAGGGAAACAGCGTAAAGAGGACGACTGCGGTGAGCCCTAGAGCGTGTAGAACCTTGCCGGATGACAGGCGCATCAGTTCACCTCCTTATAGAGAACGCGGATATAGAGACGGCTGAGAAGGATCGTAATGATCAGCAGCAGGATCGCCTGGGCGGACGCCGTGCCAAGATCGAACACGCGAAAGCCGATACGTTGAATGTAGATCGATACGAGATCGGTCGCCGATCCGGGGCCGCCACGGGTCATGACGAAGACCATGTCGAAGAGCTTCAGAACGTCTGCCGAGCGCAGGATCAAAAGGGCGGTCAGTCCCGGCATCAGATAGGGAAGTTGGACAAAGCGCAACAAGGACAGCTTCGATGAGGTTTCCAGCCGCGCAGCCTCCTCGATTTCACCCGGCACCATGGAAAGCCCGGCCAGGAAGATCAGGGCGCAGAAGGGTGTCCATTGCCAGATATCCATGATCGCGATGGCTGCGAAGGCGCCGCTTTGCGATCCAAGCCAGTCGATCCCGCCGATTCCAAGGACATCCAGAAACCAGTTGGCGACGCCGAAATCACCGTTGAAGATCAATCGCCCGATAAGGCCCACAACGGCATAGGTGGTCGCAAGCGGCACGACGAGCGTCACTCGTGCCAGCGATTTGAGAAAACCCATGCCAGGCTTGTGCAGCAGAAGCGCAATCATCAGACCCAGCACGATCTCGATCGGCAATACGGTGACATAGAATTTGGCAGTCAGGAACAATGACGCCCAAAATGTGCTGTCGGACAGGACGGACGCGTAATTTTCAAACCCGACAAAGGGGAAGCCTTCGCGCGGGCGCGCGATATTGTAGCGACGAAACGATGTCACCAATGCAAATATCGTCGGATAAATCCCGATGATGAACAGCGTCAATACCGCGGGCGCCAGAAACCAGAACGGCGTCCACCGGCCATAGCCGCGGTTCGGTCTGGAGGTGAGTTCTGACATCGGTCTTTCCTCTCGATGCATAGCAGGCGTCGGCACTGCTTTCGCCGGAATGCTTTCGGCTTTATTCAAGGTTCGTGTGATTGGCGCGCATCGCCTGGGGCGTCACGTTCAGACGGTCACGCACGGCGAGAACGAGAAGCTCGAAGGCAACGTAGAGCGCGCCCTCATAGAGCGATCCCATCGGCAGGACCGATTGCGTGTCGCCCTGATCGTCGGCCATGGTTTGCGCCGGTATATGCAACACAAAATCAGCCTGGCTTGCCGCCGTGCCTTGAGGTTGTGCCGTCACGACGAGAATGCGGGCACCAGCGTTGCGCGCAACGCCGATCAGGGCCGAGACGGTTGAGAAATCGCCAGGACCTGCTGAAACGATCAACAGATCGCCTTCAGCCACGGGCGGCGTGGTCATGTCGCCCACCATGGCGCAATGCAGTCCCAGATGGAAAAGGCGCATTGCCAGTCCCTTGATCTGGAGACCTTCGCGCCCGACCCCATAAAGGGCGATCCGCCGGGCTTTTGTGATTTCCGCAACTGTCGCTTCGAATTGCTCCGTGGCGATGTCGCGCAGGCAGACGCCAATCTCGGCAAGGGCTTGGTCTGAGAGATGCAGCATGGATCGGTTCCGGTTAAAGGATCGGCAGGGGGTGGTGACAGCAGTTGCCGCCACCCCCTGCCGTGCAATGACCTCTTGGAGATTTACGCTAGAGGGTTACTGCAACAACTGCTTCTTGCCGTCGTAGTAGCCTTCCTTCTTCAGGATATCCTCCATGCGCGTGCCGATTTCCTTCGATCCTGCTTCGACCGAAACCTCGCCGAGCATCATCTTGGAACCCCACTCGGCAACGACTTCGGAGATGGCTGGCCATGCCGGGAAACGTGGACGGAATTCCGGAACGCCCTTCTGCCAAGAGGCGACCATCGGCTCGACGAACTTGTACTTCGCCTTGATCTCCGGGTCGTTGTAGACGGACATCCGGCCGGAAACGCCGCCAGCTTCCACGTAGGCCTTGGCGATGTCCTCAGATGTTGCCCACTGAATGAACAGCCAGGTCGCCTTCTTCTGCTCTTCGGTGGCCTGCGCGGCAACCGCCAGAGAGAAGCCGCCAAGGGCAGGGAGACGGCCAGCAGGGCCCGCGGGCTCTGGCGCTACCGCGAGGCAGTCCCCGAGCTTGGAGGTCGCAGGATCGACCAGCGTGCCGTAAAAGGCAGACCATTCCGTGATCATTGCGACCTGACCCTGGGCCAGGGAGTTGACAGCTTCTGCGTGGTCGAAGGACACGATGCCGGGTGGCATATATTTCATCAGATCCTGACGGAAGTTGAGGCCAGCCTGGCTTTCCTTGCTCATCAGGTTGGACTTGAACTGCTTGTCGAGCAGCGAGCCACCGAAGGGCCAAAGCATACGCATGAAGCTGTCGGCTGACTGCGTTTCTCCGCGCAGCGATTGTAGGGCGTATGCATACTGGTTCTTCGATGCGTCGGTCAGCTTTGGCGCGTAGACCTTCATCAATTCATCCCAGGTTGCCGGTGGCTTGTCGAAGCCAGCATCCTTGAGCTTGCAGGAGTTGTAGAACATCAGCCCCGAATAGTTGTCGAAGGGCAGGCCGTATGTTTTTCCACCCCAGGAGCCGAACGCATCGAGCAGAAGGGGGAAGAACCCATCCAGCTTGAGGTTTGGATCTGTGATCGACTTGTCCTTGGTGAAATTGTCGATCGGGTCGATCCAGCCGTTTTCGGCAAATTCCCCGATCCAGACGAGATCGACCAGGGCCATCGTGAGGTCGCCTTGCGAGGTGAAGTTCAGCACTTCCTTCTCGCGCGTATTCTCATAAGGAACAATTTCGTAGTTGACCTTGATGCCGGTCTTCTTTTCAAACTCCGGAAGGAGCTTGATGATCGCCCGATAACCTGGGCGATCGAGGAATATACCGCTGATCTCCGTACCCTTTAGCGGCTTGGCCGCATCTTCCAGCCAATCGGCATGCGCCAACATCGGCGCACCAGCGGCTCCAGCAGCCAGCGCCAGAACGCTGACGCACACTCTCAACAAACGTTTCATGCCACTCCTCCTATGGTGCCTGCCTGATCGCGCAAGCTTGTTTCAGTCTTTAGTCACTTAAAAAATGTCTGCCGAAAAGCGCTGCTCGTCGCTCGACACCGCCTCTTCCAAAAAATGCGCTTACCCCTCGAACCTTCGCTTTTGGCACAGCTTGCAGTCTGCGCAAGACGCGCCTTCGTGAAGCGATATCAATGGATTGGGCTCGCCGTCCTCTCAGCGAGAATGCTCAATCGATACACATGTAAATTTAAATTTGCAATAGTAATCATTCGCGAAATATGATTTTACTGAGGTCGGTTAGGGCAGAGGCAAAAAATGACTGACGTTCGATCAGGACAGGGCGAAATCCATCACCGCAGGGTGCTGGCAGAGCGCATTGCGAAAGTCGCAGGAGCCAGAGCAAAAGGATTTCTTTCGAAACCGGAACGGCTGAAAGCAGAGTTGAAATCATCCACGCAAGATTTGGTAAGCATCGCAGACCGCGTGACCGAGAGTTATCTGCGCAGAATGATCAAGAAAAACTTCCCGGATGATGGCATCGTTGGCGAAGAAGCGGGTTCGACGCTTGGAAACTCAGGCTACACCTGGGTGATTGATCCGATCGACGGAACAATGGCTTTCCTCGTGGGGCAACCGAACTGGTCGGTGTCAATCGCGGTCACTCGGAGTTGTGAACCTGTGATCGGCGTCATTTACGCACCAGTTATGCGCGAACTCTACGTCGCCGAAGCTGCCTGTGGCGCTACACTCAATGAGAGAAAATTGATCATGAGAAGCGACTGGACAGTCCAATCAACAAACATAGGCTATGGGGGCACCGAACGTGCCGATCCTGTTGAAGTTGGTGCCTTTGTGACGCAGCTCTACAAGGAAGGTGGAGTTCTTTTTCGCATAGGCTCGGGCGCGCTTATGCTGGCGTATGTCGCCGCCAACCGCCTTGGGGGCTATTATGATCCAACTCTCTTTTGCTGGGATTGTCTCGCCGGAGTGGCACTCATACGCGAAGCGGGTGGTCTAGCGGAGTTCGCAGGCGATTTAAGTAGCCCGGGGCCAATATGGGCAGGCAATCATACCGTTTTTGCTGACCTTAAGCGGCTGAGCATAGTTCGCGAGGAATAGCTGGAAAGAAAGTCTAAAATTGTGAGAATTGACGCGGCAGTGTCCTCGCATGTCTATGCGTCCTGCTCTCCAGCGCCGAGGCGACGGTGATGATCCTGGAGTGATCTGGTAGAGAGATGCAATGAAGCATTGTGGTCCCCTCGCGCTCTTCGCCGAAACTGATTGCTCCGGAGACGATGCCGGGGCATTTGTTGACGGTACCATCGTTGGACTCTTTCTCGCGAGGCAAGATAACTGAATAGTGTGATGGTAGCCAACGACAGCTACTCGGTATTACCTCTTCTTCAGTCAAGATATTGTTTTAAATGATTACAATCTAAGCTCAGCGGGAAAGCTCAGGCGTCCCCCAAAACCGTCGTTGCGCGGCCAAAACCTCATCGCGATGTTGGTCTGCCCAGTTAAGGATTGCCTGCAGATGCGGTTCGAGCGAACGCCCCAAGCGAGATATTTCATAAACGACTGCAACGGGCGCGGTGCTGACAACCGAGCGGGTTATGAACCCGTTGGCTTCAAGCCGGCGCAGACATTGCGTCAGAGCCTTCTGCGTGATGCCATCATTGGCCCGTCGTAGCGCGTTGAAACGCATAGGCCCGCCGCACAGGCATCCTAGCACCAGCAACGACCACTTCGTCGTGATTTCCTCAAGTACGAGCCTGTTTAGTTCGAGGCTTTCCGGTGGCATGGTGGCCATGGGCAGGGATACTCCTGGAGACGTGGTAGCATTCAGGTGCGTAATTGTACTCACGTATAATATGTATACCTATATTGCCTACTCGCATCAAGGAGGCTCAAATGATATCCAGCAATGATCACGCTAGCAGTCCGGAAATATCCAAAACGACTTCGGAAAATGTCATCCTCGTATTCGGCGCAACCGGTCAGCAAGGCGGCGCCGTCGCGTCAGCTCTGCTGGCAGATGGTTGGTCCGTCAGGGCTCTCGTCCGCGACCTGAAGGCTCCCAAGGCCCGGGAAACAGCGTCTCTTAATATAGAGGTAGTACAGGGAGACTTTAACGACGAAGCTTCGATCAGATCAGCGATGACGGGTGTCTACGGCGTGTTCAGTGTTCAGCCGAGTTCGGGGCAGGGGGCGGCCTATGGCGTTTCTGACGAGGATGAGATCAGATACGGCACGATGATCGCTGATATCGCCGCACAAGTCGGCGTCAGTCATCTTGTTTACACTTCGGTAAATGCCGCGGGGCCGGAGAAGACAGGCATGGGACACTTCGACAGCAAGTCGCAAATTGAGGCCCATATTAGGTCTTTGGATATCTCCAGCACCATCATCCGTCCGGCGGGCTTTATGGAGTTGCTTATGCTGCCGGGTTTGGGTCTGCATCAAGATGCCTATGTCTCTTTTTTGCGACCAACGCAAATCGGGCAAGTGATAGCGGTACGCGATATCGGTAAGATCGTTGCGGGTATCTTCTCCAACCCGGGCCGCTTCGCCGGTCGAACAATTGAGATTGCCGGGGATGAATTGACGGGAGAAAGCCTGCAGCGAAGCCTCAGCCGTGCTGCGGGTCGACCGATCGGATACAGCAGGTTTCCCGATGCTGTCTTGAACGAGAATGAGTTTCTGCGGCGATTGACTGCGTTATTCGATGACGGGCGGCTCGCGGGACATGCAGATATCGGCGATCTCCGCAGAGAGTTCGGTCACCTGCTGAGCTTCGATGAATGGCTTGACGGCCCGGGTAGACCGCTTTTTGAAGCGGCACAAAACGCCAGTAGCTCAGCAATCGCTCTGCGGTAAACTCTGTGCATCCGACATGAAGCGCTACCTGTTACTTGGCCACAGTGTTGTTCGATCATAGATATCTGCTTGGTCAATGACTGGAAGACTGCCGAATGTCGAAAATAAGCCGCCTGTTCGAAATGCTCGGTATGCTGCGCGCGCGTCGGAGACCGGTCACGGCACTCGAGCTGGCAGAAGAGCTCGGCGTCTCGGAGAGAAGCGTTTACCGGGACGTCGAGACGCTGCGTCTGCTCGGAGCGCCTCTCGATGGCCAGGCTGGGGTCGGGTTCGTCCTAAGGAGGGGTTCTTCCTGCCAAATTTCGCCTTCTCGCCGGAAGAACTGGACGCCCTTGTTCTCTGGCTAGGATGGGTGCGGGAAAGAGCGGATCATTCTCTAGCCCAGAGCAGCGAAAGCGCATTGGCAAAGATTATTTCGAGCCGGACGGACCGATCTTCGGCCGTCGCCGACGCGCCTGCTCTCCTCGCAGCCGCTTCGATTTTCGAGCGCTCCGACCCAGAGCAGGTCGCCTCCCTGAGGGCGGCGATCCGCCTGCTACGCAAGGTCTCGATCTTCTATGAAGACGGTGATGGCTCTGTTACGGAGCGCGTCGTATGGCCGATCATAATTGTCTATTTCGATGAGGTTCGCGTCCTTGCTGCCTGGTGCGAGAGACGATCAGCCTTTCGGCATTTCCGCGTCGATCGCGTTAGAATGGCGAAGGTGCTCGATGAGCGGTATCCAGAAAGGCGGTCTTCACTCATGAGGCGGTGGCGGGAGCAGGATCGAGACTGGCGTTCGTTCCTGACAGTTTCTGACGGAGCACCGGGTTAGACTTTCAAACACGCGCATTAAGAGCGCTTCGATGAAAGGATAATGATATGGTTGCTTTTTCACCTGACGTCTTCGCGAGGTTCCTGGCCAAGGAAGACGATGATCCCGTCGTGATGTTGAATCTTATCCGCTTCTTGCCCGATGGAGGACGCGAACGACATCTTGAGTATTTGCGACTGGCAGAACCAATCCTGGGTCGTTTTGGTGCCCGGATACTGTTCCGAGACGATGGCCTCGAAGTGCTGACCACAGGCGATGTGCAGGGATGGGATGCGGTCCTGCTGGTTCAGTATCCTCGAAGGACTTCTTTCAAGGAGATGGTGGAAGATACGGAATATCAGGCCGCTTTTCAGGTTGGGAAGTCCGCCATTGCCGATATCGTTCTGCAGCCGCTGAAGATCTCAGAACACTTCTAGAAGCGCCGCAGAGATGACTCGGACAATGCATCGCGGTGGGACGCGTTGCAAGCTGCCACCGCGTCATGGGTGAAAACTCACCCATCCTTTTTACGAGTGGGCATGATCCCACCCAATCTGAACAAGAATTCCCTTGAGGCAGCGAATGATTTTTCTTCAGCGTTGTCACTCATCCCCACTCCTGTAGCATATCAGTGGGGATGGGAGAGGAGGAAAATCTCATGCGTTTCAGCACACCGCTTTTACCGGTGATTGCGTTTATTGCGATCGCTACCGGCAGCGCCACTGCACAACAGGGTGACGGCGAAGAGCCACAGAGGGCAGACTGCCCTGCAGCCTTGCCAGCCGGTACAGAATGTTTCGCAGGCCAGGATATGCATGGCGCCTATTATTGGATTGCAAAACCAAAGAATTGGAACGGTACTCTGGTCGTGCATGCCCACGGTGGTCCGCGCACTGCGAAGCCACAAGCGGATGACCCGGTAGAAGATCTTACGCGCTTTGCCGTGACGGTTCAGGAAGGCTACGCTTGGGCGGGATCTAACTATCGTCGGCAGGGTTACGGCGTGCGCATGGCCGTGGAGGATACCGACAGCGTAAGGCGCATCGCCATTCAACAGCTTGGCAAGCCGAAACATGTCCTGCTCCACGGCCAGTCATGGGGCGGCAATGTTGCTGCGAAGACCGCGGAGCTTTATGCGCTCGACTGGCAGGGCCGTAAAAACTACGACGGCGTCGTTCTGACCAGCGGACTTCTAGCCGGAGGGAGCCGTGGATACGATTTCCGCGCCGATCTACGCGCAGTCTACCAGTATTATTGTAAGAACCACCCGCGAGAAGACGAAATGCAATATCGCGTTTGGCAAGGCCTGCCAAAGGGGGCAACGATGAAGCGCGAAGAACTTGAAAAACGCGTCAATGAGTGCACAGGCTTGGGGCTTCCAGCGAATGAGCGCACCGCACAACAGTCTAGAAACCTGAAAAACATCCTTGCGGTCACCAAGGTGCCGGAGAAAACTCTTGTGTCTCATCTTTCTTGGGCGACCGGACTTTTTTCTGACATCGTCTGGCGTCGGATGGATGGGAAAAATCCTTTCGACAACTCGAAGGTCACGTACGCGGGGTCCGACGACGATACCGCATTGAACAGCGGTGTAGAACGTTTCGAAGCCGATCCAGAAGCGCGTCGCGCCATGGCCTACGACGCCGATCTCACCGGCCAGATCGTTTTGCCAACAATCACGCTCCACGCGGTCAACGATCCGACGGTGTTCGTCGATCATGAGGCAATCTATCGCCAGACGGTAGCGACGGCAGGCAACAGCGACCTTCTGGTCCAGAATTTCTCTGACGAGGCTGAGCACTCTAAACTGTCTACTCCGCAGTACGCAGCGCTGTTTAACGCGATGTTGACTTGGATCGAACAAGGTAAAAAACCGACTAAGCAGTCAGTGGCTGCGCTGTGCGAAGAAAAGCGCAAAACCTATAATGAGGAATGTAGGCTGTTACCGGACTATGAGCCGAGACTTCCCGCGGAGTGAATTTTACCTGTCTGTGTGGACCGCGGACGGTCGCCTGTCAGCGGCTGCCGCGTGATCTTCGGGTCGAAGGCTGAGGCAGCCAAAGCAAGCTTGATGGCAACACCGCCGCTAACAGCGTGCCTGGAGTCAAATCGGCTCAATCGATGCAGCGGATCCGCATCCAACGTCTCTGTCCAAGGCTCCTGCCGTCGAATTTATGGTTCAGTTATCCTCCGGGACCACCTTGGACGGAGTGTTGACCCTCTTCTCTTTTTGTATCCTGTCGTTCGATTTGACTTCTTCAAATTTCTACTCAGAACCGACGGCACGCACTGGAGCGTCAGAGAAAGCTATCGGCACGGCAGATGGTTACATTGCAGCCACCGCGGCAGCAAACGACCTCGATTTCGCGACTCGCGAAGGAAGCTGCTTCATGGCCGCTGGGCTAAAATTGAACCAGCTCTGATCCATGTAACTATCGTCTGCTTGAAGAAGATACGCGTTCAGAGTCCTTGTCGAACTGCAACACTTGCCGCGATGACGCCCTGGCAGGATCGAGCAGCAACGCGAACGCTCAGCCATATCGCAACCCGGTTTCCGAATTGAAGAGGTGAACAGCCTCCTGATCGAAGAACAGCCGGACCTCGTCTCCGCGGGCGAGAGCTGATCTTGGCGGCAGGCTCGCCGTCACATTTTGAGTGCCAACGGATGCGGTGACGACTAGCTCAGGACCGGTTAACTCGGACACATCACAATGAGCGGTAATCATGCTGCCGCTCCCGGTAAGCGATAGTGCCTCCGGTCGTATGCCAAGGATGAGCTTCTGTCCCTCCCCAAATGCATTGTTGAGTGATATCGGCAGAGGCATTTGGGCGTCTGCACCATCCACCGCCAGAGCCCCATTTTTGACGGTAACCCGTAGTAGGTTCATCGGTGGTACGCCGACGAAGGTGGCAACATACAGGGTGGCGGGCCGATTATAGATTTCTGCGGGTGTGCCTAGTTGCTCGATGCGCCCATCTCTCATCACAGCAATACGCGTGGCTAGCGTCATCGCCTCGATCTGGTCATGCGTAACGTATACCACCGTGGTGTTCAAAACCTGATGTAGGCGCTTCAGCTCGGTGCGCATTTCCATGCGAAGTTTGGCGTCTAGGTTGGATAGTGGCTCGTCGAAAAGAAAGACCTCAGGCTTTCGTACCAGAGCACGGCCGATTGCTACGCGCTGACGCTGGCCGCCGGAGAGCTGAGCTGGTTTACGATCTAGCAGAGGCTCGATTTGGAGCAATTTTGCAGCCTCGTTGACGGCCTTGTCACGTTCGTGGACGGGAACTTTACGCATCTCGAGGCCAAACCCAATATTCCGCCGCACAGTGAGATTTGGGTAGAGCGCATACGATTGGAACACCATTGCGATGTCGCGATCTTTCGGATGCATGCCCAGAACGGAGCATCCTCCAATCAGAATGTCGCCACTGGACGCCTCGGCTAAGCCGGCAATGATGTTTAGAAGTGTTGACTTGCCGCAACCAGAGGAACCCAGAAGGACGAGAAACTCACCGCTTTCAAGCGAGATATCTACGCTTTTCAGGGTCTCAATTTCTCCATAGGACTTGCGGATATTGTTGATTTGAAGCGAGCTCATGCAACGGCCTCCTCGGAAGCAAGCGGGCCGCCATAGTGGCGGGGACGGGTGGAAATCGCCCGGGACGCGACTTGGGTACCTGTGACTAAGCAGGCTTCAATCGATTTGTAATTGGCAAGCGCGGCTAGAAATGCAGCGTTGAACACATCTCCCGCGCCGATCGTATCGACGACCTCAACCCTCGGAGCTGCTATAGTCGTCAGCAAACCTCCTGGGCCGACAGCTATGGCACCATCTGCGCCGCGCTTGACGATGACAATGCCATCAATGGGCATGGACGACCGGATCTTGCGAGCAGCCTCGATCGGATCATTAAGGCCAGCTAGCGTCGTCGTTTCAACTTCATTTAACAAAGCAATCCCGCAGCGGGACAGCCAGCCTAGAGTGGCAGTGCAGTTCTCTTCGGTCCAGCCTTCCAATGGCCAGCCCGTGTCGAGTGCAATGGTAATGTCGTGCGACGCCGCCCAGTCGAAGAGGGTGTAGTAATCACGAACGAGGTCGTCTGTCAGGAACGAGCCGCAGACCAATGCAAGTCCGCCCGCCATCGCGCCACCATCGATGGTTTGCATTACGTCGGAGATGCCGAACCGAGGCAGGTGCCCGCGTGTTGTAAAAAAGGTCCGCTCGCCATCTGGATGAGTGATACCAACAGATAGAGTGGTTCGCTCGGAGCGTACCGACCATTTCGCAGCACGATGCCCAAAGGTTTCACGCAACCAACTGCCGTATTGGTCACTGCCGACGTTGGCAGCGATCGAAAACTCCACGCCCATTGCCGCCCAGGCCAACGCACTGTTGCCAGCGCTGCCGCCGACACGAAGTTCGTCGTGATCAACGATGATTTCAGTGCCGGCCTTTGGCCACGGCGCCGCGGGACCAAGAATGAGGTCGACGTTGACGTTACCGATGACTGCAAGCGGTCGCATTCATTCGCTCCTGGTAATCTTGCTCGAGCGTACAGGTGTACCGGCATCATCGACACGTGCCTCGGCGAAATCGATCATAAAGCGCTGTGCCGTTGGAAGCATTGCGAATATGGCGGCTAGCCCTGTGGTGGGCCGAAAGGAGATGGACACGGTGCCAGCGACAGGTTCATTGCCCGACGTGTCAAATATGATGACGGGAGCACCCGTATTGACCGCAGAGACGGCCATCGCTGTGACTAGGCGCGCAGTGCTGTCGTTTCCACGAAAAAGAACAACGCCAATATCGGGGCCTAGCATTTCCATGGGGCCGTGCCGCAACTGGCCGCCTTCAAGGGAGAAGCACGGCAGACGGGACAGTTCGGTGAGTCCGAGTGCAAGCGCTTCGGCAAGACCTTGTAGGCGACGGCCGGAAGTAACGACGGTGTTCACCGTGGTAAGAGCATCAAGCGCGGGGATGATATCAGGCGCCTCTGGAGCATCAAGCACAGCGAGAGCAGCGCTTGGATCTGCACCCAGTGCCGTCAAAATGGCGAGATGCAAGCCAAAGGTGACCATGAGACTGCGGGTTGCCGCAAAAGCGAGTTCAGTCCCACCAACTCCAATTAGCGATGTCACCGTCCGTGCTAGGAACGAGGCCCCTTCCAAGGTAAGCCCAAATGTATCGGTGTTGCCGCCAGTCTCCCTGAACCAGCGAACGACCTCGGCGCTTTCGCCCGACTGCGAGGCGACAATAACGGTGCGCTCTTCGAGAGAAAGCGGCTGGCCCAGCTGTTCTGAAAGGGGCAGCGCGATGGCTTCGATACCGAGTGCACGATAAAGCGGTTCGACAGCACGGCCGACGGCGTGCGATCCGCCCATGCCGAGCAAAAGCAGTTTCTTTGTCTTTCTCAGCGATGCGGCAATGGTCCGGGCTCCGGTCTTCGCGGCATCGTATGAGGCCAGAGTGTCGGCATGCTGTCGAGCCATTTCGCGATCGATAGCCAAAAGTCCTGTAGGTCTGCTTATATGATTGGGCATTGTCATCCTTTCACGCCACCGCTAGTAAGCCCAGATATGAGGGCGCGTTGCATGACAAGACCGACTAGCACTGGCGGCAGGGCAGCAAGCACGCCAGCGGTTGCAATCAGTCCATAGTCGGAGACACGGCCGCCCGCGAGATCGGCGATGGCAACAGTGAGTGTCTTGGCGCGTTGGTCGGAAGTGAACAGCAACGCATAAAAGAACTCGTCCCAAGCCAGCAGGAAGGCAAATAGCGCAGACGTCGCCACGACGGGCAAAGCGAGAGGTAGAGTGATAATCTTCAGGGTCTGAAACAGGCCAGCACCGTCGATCATGGCCGCCGCCTCGATCTCCTTTGGGATGGAATCAAACCCAGATTTCATCAGCCAAGTTGTGAAGGGTGCGAGAATCGTAAGGTAGACCAGTGCAAGCCCGAAGACGTTGTTGAGCATGCCGAGACGGGCAAGCCCCATGTAGAGTGGCACAGCCAGAGCGACCGGCGGCAACATGTAGGTGGCGATCACCATTGTCAGCGACCAGGCTACGGTGGGCGTTCTTGAGACGGCCCAGCCGGCCGGAATGGCAAGCGCGATAGCGGCGATAGTTGCCATTGCGGCGACCTCAATACTGTTGATCAGCGACGACGTGAACGCCGCGCCAGCACTTTTTTCGATCGTTGACAGCAACACACGGTACCGGGAGAAGTCTGGAGTATGCGGCCACCACCGCAACGGCTTTGCGGCGAGATCAGCAGCTGGCGAGATGCTCATGATAAAAAGCCAGAAGACCGGCGCGAGAATAACAGCTGCAAGTAACAGAGCGCAAATGTAGATGAAGATATTGAAGAGAGGGCCGCGACGTTCCATCAGCTCGCGCTCCCTGCGCTCTTGCGAACCAGCATTGCGTAGGCGGCGGCGAGCAGAGTCACCAGCAGCGTAACGATCAGTGCTAGAGAGGCACCGGACCCGGCTCGCTGAAACGAGAAAGCCTCCTGGTAGACGAGGATTGAGAGCGTGCGCGTGGAATTCGCCGGACCACCACGGGTCATCACCCAGATAATGTCGAATACTTTAAAAGCTTCGATCGTGCGCAGGACTAAAGCCACGATCAAGGGGCCAGCAATGTACGGGAGGATCACGAACCGAAATCGCGAAAACGGTCCGGCACCATCTACTAACGATGCAGCTGTTATATCGCGCGGCACGGCCTGCAGCGCGGCAAGAGCAATTAGCGCAACGAGTGGAAAATTCTTCCAGCAGTCGGCGACAATCAAGGCTGCAAGCGCAGAGCCGGGCTCGCCGAGCCACGAGCGATACGTGTCGAGCAATCCGAGCTGGGTGAGCATCGCATTCAGAGCGCCATATTCGGGATTATAGATCAGCCGCCAAAGGGTGGCATTAACCACCGTGGGCAGCGCCCAAGGGAGGATCATCAGCGCACGTAGTATCGTGCGGCCGTAAAAGTCCTGGTTCAGCAGCAGGGCAGCCAGGACACCGATCACCATCTCCGCAGTCACCGAGACGATAGCGAAAATCGCGGTTGTTGAGAGAGTGCGCTGGAAATTCGAGCTGGAGAGCATTTTGACGTAATTGTCGATACCGACAAAGTTGCCTGCGGTGCCGACAAGCTTTGCATCAGTGAAGGATAAGGTAACAGTGTCAATTAATGGCCATCCGATCACGGCCATCATCATCATCAGCAGGGGCAGCATCAAAAGCCACGCACGGGTGGTCATCCAAGTGCCGGACATTGGGCGCCCTTTCCATTCATCGGTACGACGACGGCAAGCCAGGCGGCAGTATCGTCCGCCTGGTAGTTGTAGATTGCTTAGAGGCCGCTGTTTTCAGCTGCTGTCTTCAGCGCGTCCTCGGGGGAAGACTGTCCGAGAAGCGACTCCTGGATCGCCTGTTGAAGAGCGGTCGAGAGCTCCTGATATTTCGGCGTCGTCGGCCGAGGATACATTGCGGCGAGACCAATTTTCGCGGCGGAGATCAGCTCTTCCTGGCCTTTGGTGACAGCAGGGTCATCGTAAGAGGACGCCCAGATTGGCAGGCTGAGCTTGGAATACTGGTTCTGCGTCGCCTGAGAGGTCATGAACGTAATGAATTTCCAGGCTTCGTCAGGATGCTTGCTGGCAGAAGTGATGCCAAGGCCCATGGAGCCATTGACTGCGGACGCCTCACTCTTCCCGGCAACGCCCGGAGCTGCAACGACACCGACCTTGCCAGCAACTTTGCTGTCTTTGGGGTCGTTCGCCATGTTGTACATGTAGGTCCAATTAAGCGCAAACGCGGCATCGCCGTTCTGAAAGACCTTGCGGACATCCTCTTCGAGAAATTCTTTTGAGTTCGGATTAGTTAGCCCGGACTTGTAGCTGGCAACCATGTAATTCAGGGCGTCAAGACCGCCGCCCGTCTGGAAGTCTGGTTTCCCGTCCTTTAGGAACTCGCCTTTGTAGGCGCTGACCAGCGTCGTGTAGTCGCAGATAGCCGCTTCGGCCTGAGCCCAGCTCCATGCAATCGGGGTATTCAGCAGGCCCTTGTCTTTGATTATTTTGGCCTGCTCATTAAGCTCGTCCCAGGTCTTCGGCGGCGCTTTAATGCCAGCCTTTTCAAGAATCTCTTTATTGTAAAACAGGTACTTTGTGTCGAGGATCCATGGCATCCCGTAATATTTTCCGTCGTTCTGAACGGTGGTCCAAGCTCCCGGCAACACACTCTTCTTCGTGTCTTCGGAGATGCGCGAAGTGACATCTACGAGGACGTCGTTGGACGCATATTCAGCTGGCCAGATCACGTCAAAAAGAACGACGTCGTATCCGCTTCCAGAGCCCTGCGCCAGCACTGTCTTGTCGTGCAAGCCTTCATAAGGAACAAACTCCAGATTGACCTTGACGTCAGGATTGGCCTTGCTGAAGGCCTCTGCCATCGCGCGAACATCAGCTTCGCTGTATGCGGCCTGCGCCATGAAAAGTGCGTTGATATTAGTCTCGGCAAAGGCACCCGGTGCAAAAGATGCGCTGAGCAGTGCAGCGCCAAGCAGGGTCTTCTTCAATGAGTTCGACATTTAGCCAGCCTCCAGTTTTTTTGCATTCACGCGTTTACCGAGGGCGGCTTCAAGTCGCCTCCAGTCGTTAAGGCACCCTTTGTTGGATACCGATATCGGATCGCCGCGGAGCCGCTTTTGGCTCTTCGCATTCCCCAAGGACTCTCCGGTCCCTTATTAAGTCAATTGCATTGACTTTATATCTTCTTCAATATCCAAGTGGTGTCAAGGGGAATTGCTAGATGCATGATAGACGACCGATCCGTGCCAAAAGCGGGACCAACCAAGAAGGAACAAGTGCGCACAACCGAAGGGTGATTGTCGACGCGTTGCGCCTCAATGGCGCTCTTTCACGCGCTGATCTTGCACGTGCCACCAGGTTGACGAAGCAAACGATATCCAACATCGTCGACGAACTTGAGCGAGATGGGCTGGTGAGTGCGCAGGGGGTTATCCGAAGGGGCAGGGGGCAGCCGTCGACTCCCTACAGTCTGGTGCCGGAAGGTGCTTTCGCTATCGGTCTTCAAATCGATCGTCACGTTACTCGCGCACTCGCAGTCGATCTGTTGGGTACAATCCTCACCCGTGCAGAAGCGCCACTTCCAGCTAATGGACCTCAAGGCGGCGTGAAGGTTATCTTAGATCTTATTGAAACCGTGAGGCGAGATCTGCGCCTTCTGGTCCGTGATTCAGAGCGTCGCTTAGTTGGTCTCGGCGCTGCAATGCCGGGACCCTTCGGTTTGGAAATCGCTGTTGACGATCCGTGGATGATGTCTGCATGGCAATCTTTTCCTCTGCTGGAAATGCTGGCGGCAGGCACCGGGCTTGAAGTCGGGTTACAGAACGACGCGGCAGCCTGTGCTCAAGCGGAGCGAATGGTGGGCGCCGCCCACGGACTCGACCATGCTGTCTGCCTCTATCTCGGCTACGGTATTGGTGCCGGTCTCATTCTTGGTGGCGAGCTTTACAGCGGTGCAAATGGCAATGCAGGCGAAATCGGTATGGCACTGTTGTCGCCGGGCGGTCGGGCTTCGCCTCTTGAACATCGTGCTTCGCTCGCTGCACTTTATCAGCATCTCGAAATTGATCCGGCTGATCCCGGAGTTTACGCCGCGGTGAATGAGCTCGCCGCGACAGATGACCGAAGGATCCAGTTCTGGTTAGAAGAAGCCGTGACAGATCTTCGTTGGAGCATTCACCTCATCGAAACAATTTTCGACCCACAAACTGTGATCCTTTGTGGTGGCACCCCGGAGGTGCTTGCCCGTCGCTTGATGGAGGCGATGGAACCGCTCATTCCGTCTCTTTCTCAGCGGTCCGAGCGCCGTGTTCCGAGGTTTCAACTCGGGATAACAGATCCGTGGGCGGTGGCGCTTGGTGCTGCAGCCGAGCCGATCAGTCGCGCCTTTGACCCGAGGTTTTCGGCCATTCTCAAGTAAGCGATTTAGAGACAGGATGTCTTAATTAGCGAACGGTGCTGACGCAATTCCCCCAAGGACTCCAAGCTAGCCACTCTAAGCTGAGGCTCAACCCCTTCCTCGGCTGGTACCAGTGTTGCGGTATGCGGCGAAGGATGCATGAGCTTGTGGCATTGGAAGCGGAGGGCGTTTTCGGTGCTTCCCACAATCACTGCTGCATGCAGGTGCGTGGCTAGCAAATTTGGCTCGTATCTGCACTTCGATTGGATCCTATGACGCAGTCTTTGCGGGACACACCCGCTCGCGGGTGAGGCGATTATGGTCACGATGAACCGCAGGGAGTTCGACGGGTGCCCGGCTTAAGGGTGGAAGACTGGACGAACCAGGGATGACCGCTGGTGTCGGTGGGATATGTGCCGCAGCTCATTCTGCGGGAGATGAGCTTCTTCCTCTTGGCCTTAAATATGAGCGGCGCTTCGTTACCCACCGATTCTTCCTGTACGGTAAGAAAGAATTTAAAGGGAGCTCAACACGATCTGGCTAACGGCAGATTTTGGCGCGCATGTCCGAGAATACCAAAAAATGTAGGGGTAGACGAAAACTCAGTTCGCCGAGCGTTGCTGTACCGGGGAATGCTTCATCGTCGATCTGGAGCATGGAAAACCCAGTTGTCAGCTCGAGAAATCCCTGATCGCGTCCCGAACGGTCGGACTTAACCGCGGCGACCTTTATTCGGCAACGTATTCGCCCTTCTGACGGACGACGATGACCTCGACTACCTGCCGCACTTTTACTGGTCGGATACGACCTTGACGACGATCTACTAAAAGTTGGTCTGTCGCGCTTATCGGACCAGGGTGGCGTCACCCGCTAGTATGACGCAGAGTGGGAAAAGCGGGCCTCTGCCGTCCCCAGTCGCTGATGATGCCAATGCGCGCCGGTGGCTCCGGGGCAGACCGGGTCATGCCTTGGCTCGCGAGCCTGCTGTCGGAAACCCACCTCTCTGAATCGGCCAGCAGCTCGAGGTCTCGCCTCAGAATGCCGTTGGTCCCCTGCTGCGCGTCGGCCACGATACGGCAGGTACCTTCTCGATCGGTGAGCCGCGAAGGGAGGGAAATCATTTCCGCATTGTCGATGACGGGGTACCACTCGAGTGCATCATCGACGAGCTGCTGTAGCGACCATTCTTGATCGGCGATTTAGACGGCGTAGTTAGTGAGATGCCCCGGAGATGACGCTTGCGGTGTACTCCTCCTCATCGCTGGCTTCAGTCTTATCCACTCCGCGTTTTCTGATCTCTTCCACCAGCGAACCTAAAGCCAAATCGAGGCAGTATGTCGAAAATTCGAGGTCGAGATCCTTGGCGCTGTTGCGCGCATAAGTCACAAGCCGTGCAATCGAAACCAGCTCGGGTGCGATATCACCGTCCTGGTCGGTGTCTTTCTCATGAGCGTCTAGTGCCATCATCAATCCTTCATTCCAAATCGGTTTTCTACGGCGAAGGATAAATTAGAAGTTATGGAATTGCGCGTGACATAGGCGTGACACAGCTTGGAGTGCCGTGCAGGGTCGGGCTACAACCGGAGTCACTAGAGGATCTTTCGCCACTGCCTTGTCGAGGCGAAAGTCCAGTCCGTAGGAACTTGCACTCGCCTGTCGTCAGCCGCCGCTATGGCTTTCAGTAATTCCAGCGCGTCAAGCCGTTTCTGATTGATAGCATTTGTCCGCAACAACACTGTCAGGCTTTCTCGCGATAAATGGTCCGGTAGATTGGCATTAGCGACGATCGCCCGGTAAGTCCGCTCCTTAAAGAATATCATTTCGGCGCTTGTCCGGAGGCTGTCGTAGTCGGCGTGGTCAAGTTCACGCCGCAACAACAGGTCGTCGAGGGTTGCCAAGACGTTCACCAAGGGCTCGGACAGTGACACGTAGTTCATCTCCCTCGGGCCGTGGATTTGCGCGACATCGGAATCATCAACGAGTTCGCCACTATCATAACGGCTATAAATCTTGCCAATCCCGATCATTCCAAATGCGGCACATTCAGCAGCCCTCAAAGCGCCCATACTGCTTGAGCCATAGACGCGAACGCCCTGTGAGAGAGAAAATAGGATTTCCTTGTGCCAGATAGGGGCCACATCTTCAAAATTCCCGTCGATCAAGCCGATTACCGTCGCGCCGTCAGTGACAGCAGCCAGGATATCTGTGTGCTTGGCCGGGCCGCGGACTTCTACATCCGGCGGTACCAGATCTTCTGCTTCCGGAAGTGTGGGGCCGACGAAGACAATCTTCATAGCGAAAACAACGCCTTCGATATACCTCGGGCCCCAAAACGTCTTTTTCGCTCCCCTGGCGGATTTTCAAGGTCAGGCACCAAGACTTTGGCGACTGAGAATGGAAAATCCGGCGGTGTCAGCGGAGCGACAACGACAGAGCCCACAGATGCAGTTTCAAGATGCTTGAGCACGGTTTCGAACATGTCTTCCAGTGGTCCAAGGCCTACCGTCTTACGGGGAGGGAGGGGTCTCGGCTCGGCGTTGAAATAGTTCCGAACTTCCTGCGGTAGGGGCCGTTCGAACGTCTCTGGATAGATGTCGTCCCTTGCGCCGCCGATATAAGTCAGGCGGGATTGAATCGCTTCCGTAATTGCCCGGATTGCGGCTCGCGCGGGATCGAGATGCGCACCGCTTCCCTTGGTCACGTCGATGAAGCGCGAATTGCTTCCTGATGTGATTGAGGCCGACCCCAAAAACGCTACGAAACAGGCGATGCCGATGTCGCTCGTAATATCGAACAGCCGAAGTTCTAGACCTGCCGTTTCAATTTTACTGACGAGCCCATCTATGACTGGATCCAGAAGGCTGCGAGGGTCGAGGCAGGTCTTAAGGCGCTGATCTGCGTTCGCTATATTCCACAAAGTTTCTGCATCGCGCTCGATACGTTCCAGGACTCCATGGAAGCTCGCTTCCAAGAGTGTATTTCCAGATGCTAGGCCATCCGAAGACTGCCAGAACCTAACCACCTCTGGAGTACGATCCAGGATGACAGCTTCATAGGGAACCCAGGTTTCAACTTTGGATAAAACATCTCTTGCCCGAACCCATGTTAGCATCTCGTCGTCGGCTATGTCGTTCTGACCTTGGGCGATGAGACCCACGAGGCTATCGACCACCCGCCCTTCCAGTTCGAGGCTCGCTTGTGTTGCAGTGATTGTGTCGATCGATGGACTGCCGGCGATGGCGCGCTCGAGCGCCTCCATCGTTGCAGACACTTTAGCATCAGCATCAGTGATACCCTTGCCGTGATGGATGACGATCGAGCGAGCGTTAGGAGTAACTGCGCTCCAGACGGGAACACCGATATTGTCGAGACCAGTCAATCGAGATACGCGAGTGATCCCGTAGCGTGGGAGGAAGGATGCGACGCGCTTGAGCGTCTCCTCTGGCGTGCAGATACGCGCCGAGTAAGTGGCAGAGCGGGCCTCAGGAAGGTTCGGCATCTGATCGTTCAACATCACTATCTTCCCGAGGCCGCATCGTTGGCTAGCTTATCCGTCGAGATGACCGGAGAAGGCGTCGTCTGCCGATTTCACGGAGACAGAGAAATCCACGCCTTTGATGATCGTAGCTCCGCTAGCCCGGAGTTTACCCGCTGCCTCCAGCGCGCTTCCTGCCGGCGGCTGAAAGGGCTTAACAGTTCCTGCATCAAGATCTGCAACCCATAGGCCAGTCTCACCTGGCGCTCCGATAACGACGATTCTTGCCATGCTAAAAATCCTTCTTTTGGCTCATTTGCTTCAAAAGCCTGCGCTTCGCAGGCCATCACGGTAGTGATCTTTCTGCCATTGCTCCTTGAACGGCACGGCGGTCAGCCAAGTATCCACATCGAAGTCGGGATTGGTTTCCCGAGCCTTGCGCACGAAGCTCTTCGCCCTTTTTTGGTCGCCAATCATCGCCCAGCTTGCGGCGGAGAGGCGGTTAGCGAGCCCTCTGTCGGCCATGCGCTCGATATAGGATAAGGCTTGCTCGTACTCTTCGAGGCAGTAGGACGCGCCGGCTGCTGTCCAAAGGTATACATCGGGGCTCAAGGGGTTGAGCTCGATGGCTTTTTCGATTTTCTCGAGTGCTAGGCCGGGCTTCGATGCATGGACAAGGGTGTCGGCGTAGTCCGCGGTGACATCGGCATAATGGGGGCTGAGCGTCTCGGCCAACTCCAAGGCCTCAACGCTTTCATCAATGCCGCCTAAGAGCATCTTAGCAACACCGAGTTCTCTGTAGCCGCCGACCATGTCTTGGCCAGCCGCGATCGCTTTGTTAGCATGTTTCTCGGCTTCTTTCAGAAGTTGAGCGTCTCCACGTGCCGTGATTAGCCATTCCCTTGAATAAGTTCGAGCGATACCGCTCAATGCTGGCGCGAAATAGGGAGAGTGATTGAGCGCTGCTCGAAATTCTTTGCGTGCACGGCGAATATCTGGAAGACCAAGGTTCTTGAGATGTCGCTGTCCGAGGAGGTAATGGTGGTATGCGGTCGGGCTTTGCTCGAAATATTCCCGCGCCAGCTCGTTGCGCTCTATTTCCCCGGTGATCGCCATGGAAATTCGGCGAGCTATCTGACGCCGCTGGACGGCCAGACTGTCTTTTTCCATGTCGTAACGGTCCGCCCAGATGACCTCATCGTTTGCGAAGTAAACCAACTGCACGAAGAGGCTGCATTGAGTACCCTGGCCTGAAAGCCTGGTATCGAGCACGTAGGAGATGGAATGCTGCGCGATTGTGGTGGCCTTATCCGACTGCCGGCTGATCTGGGCGGCCGTGTAGGGAGCGACCACAGACACTGAGGTCAAGGAACATAGCGCGATGGTGACGTCCTCAATAAGTGCGTCAGCAAAAGGGAGCAGAGGCTGGCGACCGGCAATGCTCTCCACTGGCGGCAGGAGTACAAGCCTCGGCATGGGGCGCTTGAGGCCTGTGTCTGCTTTAGCGCCCAACTTGTCCCCAATTCCTTGCTGCGAAACGGCAAGGAGAGTGCGCTGCTTCTCAAAGACTTTTTTGACGACATTCAGGGCATGGACATTGGGATCGAGCGTCAGGTTACCCCACAGCTTCTGTTTTTGGCCTTCGTAGATGTTTCGGAAGGCCTCTACCTTGCCCTCGGTGGAATAGGTCTCCGCAAGCAAGCTGACGATCATCTCGTCATCCGGGTCGTGCTGAAATATGCGCAGGGCCGCATCCTTGACGAGTGCGATATCTTGCGCAGATTTCGCGATCGGTATCGCAGTGATTAAGGCTTCCCGTAGGCGGGATAGGTGTTGTGCCCTTTGCTGTCCAATCCAGGCTGAAAGTGCGGCTCCTGTGCTGTCGACGTTTTCGAGAAACGCATGACTGAAAAGTCCGACTAACGAGCGCAGATCAATCAGTGCGTCCGAAACAGGCGGGGCTTCCAATCCCGCAATGTCGCAGTCGATAGCTTCAGTGTTGAGCTTTACATCGGAAGCAGTGATTTGAACGAATTGATGACCCAATTCCTGCTGGCGGCTGTCGATCCTCGACAATGACTTGCGCATATTGGTATATGCCTGCGCCGGCTCGACCGCGTCCCATAGCAGCTTCGACAACGCCGTCCGCGATTGGGCACGTTGCGGGTGGACAAATAGGTAGGCAAGGATGATCAAACCCTTCTCGGAGAAGGCAACAGCATTCCCCGAAGGATCAACGAGCCGAAGTTCCCCAAGTGTCAACAACCTGAACGCCATTGATCCCCACTACAGTTCCGTCATGGTTGTCCAAAAGCCCAGATCTGCGACCTAGCTGTTCAACCTAACTTCCACCGATGAACGCCCTTCAGGGGCAATAGGAAGAAGCTCGTCCATCTCGGCCATAGCCTTGACGAGCGCCACAATCTTTTGGCGGACGTTTGCATCGGGAATTTTTAAAAACGACTGGTTTAGGGCCATGCCCTCGCGGGATTGAAGAAATTGCGAAACGTAGCTCATCGTCGTGAGATCTCCGATGCCTGCCGTGGTGACCAGTTCTTCACTCTCTTGGTAGAAGAAGAAGCTTGGTGGGACGCCGAGGACATTTGCGATCTTTTGCAGACGGCTTGCGCCAACACGGTTCGTGCCCTTCTCGTATTTCTGGACCTGTTGAAACGTCACTCCGAGTTCATTCGCCAACTGCGTCTGGCTCAACTTCAGCATCATACGACGCATGCGGATACGACCGCCCACAAACACGTCGATCGCATCGGGACTTCTCTTGTGGACCATGGATGAACTCCTAATACGAAAAGTTTTATAGTTCCGAGAAACGACGTCGGCGTCGCTCGGGAAACGCGCGTTTATGCTACAGCTTGTATTGAAATTCAGTACAATTTCAATCTCTGGTGTGCACACATTTAAGAATTCAACAAGATTACTTAACTCTAGCAAACGCTGCTCTGACGCCCCTGAATGAAAATGCAGGTGATGGATTGCTGTAGTTGGCCGCGTGCACGCCAAATTTTTTGGATTGAAGACTCAGGGTAACGGGCGCCGTTGTGGCAGTTCTGTGAGGCGGTAACTCAGCTTGGGGATCAGGTTCGAAAGCGATCGCTTAAAGATGAGCACGGAGTTGGTCCATGTTCAAGGTGCTCATCCCAAAGAGCTACATTGTGGAATGACTTCTCGTCCTAGACTGCCCGCAACTGATGAGGCAATGGATCGGCTGAGGGGTGCAGCAGCAATTCGTTTGGGCTTGCGGTCTCAACGCGGTTCCGCCCAAGGGCTTTTGCGCGATAGAGCGCGCTATCGGCGCTTGCAAGCATCCCGGAGAGGTCGTTGCAGTCCGGCGCCGCAAGGCCGATACTGACTGTGGCGCGAGTCTTCAAGCCCTCTGCCCGAGCGGCTTCTTCGGCGAACCGGCTTGCGATTGCTTGGCCGCGACTGAGAGCTTGGGAATGGTCGCACAATGGCAGAAGCGCAGCGAATTCCTCACCGCCCAAACGGACAAGAAGTGCGCCCGGGCCTGCTTCTTTGCGAGCAGTGTCGGCGAACAGTTGCAAAACCTTATCTCCGGTTGGATGTCCATGACGGTCGTTGATTGCCTTGAAGTGGTCGAGGTCGAAGGCGAGCAGTGAGACGGGGTCACCATGCCGCTCCCGCAGCATCCGAGATGCCTGCTCGAAAAAGGCGTGGCGGTTCGCAAGTCCAGTCAGTTGGTCGGTTTGTGACATACGGAGCAGGTTGAGCTTTTCCTCCTCTCGGATAATCATCAAAAAGGACATTGGCATCGCCACCGAGTACAAGACAGCCTCGTACATCGTCGCCTTCCCGATGATGGAGATCATATCTTGCCCGTAGCGCTCAATGAGAACAGGGGCAATGAACGCTCGGGCAAAATAGAACAGGGCATGGAAGGCCGAAATCGTTGCTGCGACCGGACGGGAGCGCAATCGCTGCACAGTGCGGCTGCGCAGGAGCAACCATGCTGTTAGGCCGCAGGTCAGAGCGATGGGGATAGACGAGACATGGTTCCAGAATGCGGCCGGGAAGTGCGTGCCAGCGATTGCCCAAGCGATGGCTAGGAAGCTTAACGCTGCGACGGACGAGCAGAAATGCCGTTGACCATCAAGCCCGGCGACTGCGTTAAGGACCAAGAGGTATCCTGACATCATCAGGATGTTGATCGCCGCCATACCCAGCACGACTGGAAAGTGGCTGCGGTTCATGGCGAGCATGCACCCGAGAACGAACGCGAAGAGTGCCGCGGCCAGAACACCAAGCACACGTGCGCGACCTGGATGGGCCTGCCTTTCCCAAAGGAGAAGCGAGGCTGACACCAGCAGCGTTCCGACGGTCAAGTACCAAAGTGTTTGTAAATCGATCTGCATTGCTCTGCCTGCCTTACGTCAAAGCCTACAGGGTGGTCTCTATAAGATTCCTTACGTCGTCTCTTATATCGCGGATATGGTTGGCGTAACGTTAAGCGTGCTGGGTGCTAAAATTAAATCTAGGGATGTGTTCAGGCGGAAGGGTTTGGCGGCTGATTGAATGCGGCCGTCGACGGGCCTGCCTGGCAAGAGTAGATGGTCAGTCAGATCTCGCAACGGTCCATATCGCAATGTTTCGCGGCTCCACCAACAAAGTAGCTAGGTTGCCATGCCAAGCCGCTCGATAGGGTCGATTTAGCTAGACGTTGAGAACGTTCTCCCCATCTGTGCATGTTTCATGAAGCTGGAAGGCGTTGCCCGCGAAGCGCTCGCGGTACCTTTACACGTGCTTAAACAATCGTTGCCGGCACGTGCCGTGAACAACTATTCATCCGATAAATAATCCCACTTTAGCGGTTTGATCCCAGGCAAGCGGTCTTGGTTCAGATCACGCCATCCGCCCAATAGTCGCAGCCCTGCGAATTGCCTCGATCATGAGGGCGAGCGAGGTGAACACAGCAGTATCCGTCCGCATTGTCAGCCCTACGGGGCCGCTAGTATCGGAGGTGTTAAAGGGCAGAATCGCAAGTGCGCCCGCTGCGACGTCGTCGACGACTACACCTTCTGAAATGATCCAGATGGCTTCGCTCATGCGGACATAGGCGCGTCCAAACGAGTCTGAGACTGTTTCGATCTGCGTCTTCGGCATCGCCACGCCTTGTGCGATCAAAAACTGTTCGACGATTGGGCGGATCACCGAATTGCGGGTCGGCATCAAAATTGGGTAATTTGAAAGCTCGGTGAAGAGATCGGCCTTGCCTGACAGCAGTCGATGGCCGGGACGAACGACGAAGACAACCTGCTCCGAGTAGAGGTGCTCGAAGCTGAGGCCCGTCATTTTCTCCGGTGTGGCAAGCCTGCCGACTACAAGATCAAGGTCACCCTGGCGCAATTGCTCAAGCAGGATGGCGTTTTCTCCAGTGACAATCTTAATGGAAGCCTGCGCTGCTTCAGCGAGAAAGTGCGTCATGGCCTCGGGCATGATGCGCGCCGATACCGTCGGCAGTGCGCCGATGCGCACCGGCGGGTCGGTATGCGCCGCTTCCCGTGACACAGCGTCTACCGCCTGGCGAAGGGCGGCCATCGTGGCGCCCGCATGGCGCAGGAAGATATCGCCGAGGCGCGTCGGACGAATACCGCGACCTTCGCGTTCGAAGAGTGCGACGCCTAACACATCCTCGAGTTCTCGCACCGTTTTGGTGACTGCCGGCTGGCTGATATGCAGCACGTTGGCAGCTCGCATGACGCTCTTTTGTCGCGCCACCTCGATAAAGGCTTGCAGATGCCGGAGTTTGATACGTGGATCGATGAGAGAAGCCATAACCACCAAGTTATGAGAAATGCCGAAAATCTCATTTTACTTAACCAGCGCGATCTTGCAATCTCCGCACAAGAGGAGTGAGAGATGAATTTTCTTCAGGTCGGCGATGCCGCGATTCACTACCGGACCAAGGGTCTGTCGGCTGGCAAACCGGTCATCGCGTTCGTCAACTCGCTTGGCACGGATTTCCGTATATGGGATACCGTCATCGACGAGCTTGGCGATGCTTATGCCTATCTGCTTCACGACAAGCGCGGCCACGGCCTTTCCAGCGTCGGAACGCCGCCCTATACGATAGAGACTCATGCGGACGATCTTATCGCCCTTCTCGATCATCTGAAGATCGGCGAGGTCATCGTCTGGGGGCTGTCGGTCGGTGGCCTCATCGCGCAGTCGGTTGCGATAACACATCCCGAGCGCGTTGCGGCCCTGGTCCTTTCAAATACAGCGCAGAAAATCGGCACGGCCGAGATGTGGAATGCGCGTATCGACGCCGTCCGCGCAAACGGGCTTGAGAGCCTTGTCGATCCCGTGATGGAGCGTTGGTTTACCCCTGCATTTCGCCGCGACGACAATCCGCTTTACGCGGGCGCTCGCGCCATGCTGCTTCGCCAGTCGGCCGAGGGCTACTGCGGCACCTGCGCGGCGATCCGCGATGCCGATTACACCGATGCTCTTGCTCGGCTCGTTGTCCCAACACTTTGCGTCGCTGGCGATCAGGATGGATCGACTCCACCTGAACTCGTAGAGTCGCTGGCCGGTCTCGTTGCCAACAGCTACTTTGTTAGGGTCGGCAACAACGGACACATCCCGCCCCTGGAGCAGCCGACCGCCTACACAGCTGCGGTCGCGGACTTCCTGAAGGCCCTTCCGCCAGGCGATGCCGAACCACTATCCGTCGACCGCCACAGCCGCGGCATGGCCACGCGCCGCGCGGTGCTGGGCGATGCCCATGTGGACCGCGCGAGCGCGCAGGCGACATCTTTCGATCAGCCGTTTCAGACATTGATCACCGAAAGTGCCTGGGGCACGGTCTGGTCCAGCGATCGCTGGACAAAGAGAGAGCGCTCAAACGTGACCATCGCGCTTCTTGCAGCACTTGGGCAATATGAGGAGATGGCGATGCATGTCCGGGCGACCGCCAATACCGGTTCCAGTGAAGACGATATTCGCGAGGCGCTGATGCATGTGGCGATCTATGCCGGAGTGCCTGCTGCCAATCATGGCTTCAAGATTGCCAAGCAGGTGCTGGCAAACCGAAACGCATCCTCCCCGCTAGAGGAGCAAACGACGTGAGCAATCATCCACCGGAAACCGGCCCCTTCTTTGCCCGTGATCGGGAGATGCAGCCGCAGGCCTACACGCCCTGGTACAAGACCTCCGTTTTGCGCTCGCCACAGCGTGCGCTGATTTCGCTTGAGGGCACCAAGAGCGAAATCAGCGGCCCGGTTTTCGGTCATGGGTTGCTAAACCCGCTCGATAACGACCTGATCCTCAACTATGCCAAGCCCGGCGAAATGCCGATCGGGCCGCGCATTCTCGTGCATGGCCGCGTGCTCGATCAGTGCGGTGCGGGTGTCGCCGGTGCGCTTTTAGAGTTCTGGCAGGCCAATGCCGGCGGGCGCTATCGGCACAAGAAGGAAAGCTATCTCGCCGCCGTCGATCCAAATTTTGGCGGTGTCGGTCGCACCATCACCGACGAGAATGGCTATTACTGGTTCAAGACCATTCAGCCCGGTCCCTATCCATGGCCGAATGGCGTGAATGACTGGCGCCCGGCCCATATCCATTTCTCGGTCTTCGGTCATGGTTTTCAGCAGCGGTTGATTACCCAGATGTATTTCGAGGGCGATCCGCTCATCTGGCGGTGTCCGATCGTCAAGACGATCCCTGACGAGGAAGCCATCCGTCGATTGATCGCGCCGCTCGACATGAATGCGACCATTCCCATGGATATGCGCGCCTACAAGTTCGACATCGTTTTGCGTGGTCGCCGCTCCACCTTCTTCGAGAACCGCCCGGAGGGGAACTGACATGGTACAGCCGCTCGATTATCTGAAGGAAAGCGCCTCCCAGACGGCGGGACCCTACGTCCATATTGGCTGCACACCGAACTTCGTTGGCATCAACGGCGTCTTCAAGCAAGATCTCGGCGCGGGAAAACTCTATGACGACCAGGCCACCGGCACCCGCATCACCATTCGTGGCACCGTCTTCGACGGCGGCGGCTATGCGCTGAAGGATGCGCTGGTGGAAATCTGGCAGGCCGATGCTCAAGGACTCTATAACAGCCCGAGCGAAACGGCCGGCGCTCCCGACCCCCATTTCGCCGGCTGGGGCCGGTCGCCTGGCGATATGGATACCGGTGAGTTCCTCTTCGAAACGATCAAGCCCGGCCGCGTTCCATTCAAGGATGGACGCTTCATGGCGCCGCACATCACCTTCTGGATTGTCGCGCGCGGCATCAATATCGGTCTACATACGAGAATGTATTTTCCGGAGGAGGACGCGGCAAACGTGGCTGATCCGGTGCTGGCCCGCATCGAACACAAGGACCGCGTTCCGACGCTGATCGCAAAGCCGGATGGCGAGAATGCCTATCGCTTCGACATCCGCCTGCAAGGCGATGGCGAAACCGTCTTCTTCGATATATGACCGCGATGACCCTCTCGCCCTTTGATCATCCTTTCCTCTCCGGGCTCTTCGGCGATGCCGAGATCGCCTCGCTGTTTTCTGCAGAGGCCGATATTGCCGCTATGATCCGCTTCGAGAGGGCTCTGGCACTGGCCGAGGCAGATTGCGGTATACTCGCCGTCGATATTGCGGAAACGATCGACGCCGCGCTTGGCACCTTCGTGCCGGATATGGCCGGGCTTGCGGATGGAATGGCGCGTGATGGCGTCGTCGTTCCTGCGTTCATTCGACAGATGCGCGCGGCAGTCGGTGGGGTGGCTGCGGAGAAGGTGCATTTCGGCGCAACTAGCCAGGATGTAATAGATACCAGCTTGGTGTTGAGACTGAAAGTAGCGAACGACATCATCCAGGCTCGGTTGGATGCGCTGATCGGCGATCTCGACGGACTTCTGGAACGCGACGGCGACAAGCTGTTGATGGCGCATACGCGGATGCAGGCTGCAATCGAGATCAAGGCTGCCGACCGGATCGGTGCCTGGCGATCACCCCTGGAACGGACGCGGTCCCGGCTCGCTCATTTTGCCGTCGACGGGTTTGCCTTGCAGTTCGGTGGCGCGGCGGGAACGCTCGAACGCTTCGGAAATGATGGTCCGGCTTTGCGGGCTGCACTCGCCGGTCGCCTCGGTCTTCACGATCAGGCCCAATGGCACAGCCAGCGTGACATGATTACGGAGTTCGGGGGGCTGCTTTCGCTTGTCACCGGCAGCCTCGGAAAGATCGGCCAGGACATCTCTTTACTTGCCGAGGCAGGGGCCGAGATAAGCCTCGCAGGTGGCGGCGGGTCTTCCGCCATGCCGCACAAGCAGAACCCCGTTGCAGCAGAACTGCTGGTCACGCTGGCGCGTTTCAACGCAACACAGGTTTCGGCGCTTCATCAGTCGCTTGTTCATGAGCAGGAACGGTCGGGTGCCGCTTGGATGCTCGAGTGGATGACGCTGCCACCCACGGTATTGGCGACCGCCTCCGCACTACGGACTGCGCGCCGACTGCTAGGCGACATCAGACGGATCGGGCGAGAGCCTGAAGAATGTGGCGGTCATCACACTTAGGAAATGACCTGTGAGAGAGGGTGTTGAAACATGATCGCTGCTTGCCGCGTGATGTTTCCTTATGTGTTGAAATAATTGGATAAATAGGAATAAAGTCGCTCCGAAAATCAGTCGTAAAAGCTGCATTTTCACCCCTCCTGAGCGTTGACTTTAAAATGAACTAACTGGTACAAACATTCAGAGGTCGGATATGGAGGTGCTTAGGAGAGCTCTTCTTGGAACACAGTCCGGCAAGAACAAGGGAGCGTTTGAAGCCTGAGTGCGGAGAACGGGGAGACGACCCAACGGCGGGCTGATGCCTTAACCGAAAGGTTGCGGAGGAACCATGTCATACAGTCTCGACTTCTCGGCGGTCATTGATCGCCTTCCCGAGCTGCTCGTCGCGTGTCTTGCCACCATCGGCCTGGCGCTTGCCGGCATGTCGCTGGCGACCGTCATCGGGATTCTGGGCGTCGTAGCACGTCGGTCGCGCTTCAAGGCGTTGCGCGGCTTTGTCATCGGCTTCGTAGAGCTGATCCGCAATACGCCCTTTCTGGTCCAGATATTTTTTATCTTCTTCGCGCTGCCGCAGCTCGGTCTGCGTCTTAATCCGACAGTGACTGCTATCGTCGCGCTGGCGCTTAATGGTGGCGCCTATGCGATCGAAATCATTCGCGGGGGTGTGGATGCCGTCCCAAAGGGGCAGGTGGAAGCAGGGCTCGCGCTTGGCCTCGGTCGCGCGCAAATCTTCCGCCACATCATTCTCAAGCCTGCGCTGCGGGCAGTCTACCCCTCGCTCACAAGCCAGTTCATCATGCTGACGCTGACGACCTCCGTTTGCACGTCGATCGCCGCTTACGAACTCACCTCGGTGGCGCAGAAGATCGAGGCGGATACCTTCCGCTCCTTCGAAGTATATTTTTCCATCACGCTGCTCTACCTCGTGATTTCCTCGCTGATGATGGGCGTCTTTGGTCTCATCTCGCGCATCTCTTTCAGCTACCCGGTCAAGTGAGGAGACGATCATGGCAAGCATAGGCCCCAACGAACTGTTCTTCCTCATGCAAGGCCTGAAGTGGACCATCGCATTGACCTTGATCGGCTTTGCTGGTGGTGGTGTCTTCGGCCTTCTCGTGGCATTGGCCCGCACTGCCGAAGTCCCATCCATCCGTCGCGCAACGGCTGGCTATATCGCGGTCTTTCAGGGTACACCGCTCCTCATGCAGCTCTTCGTGGTTTATTACGGCGTGGCTCTGCTCGGCTTCAACATAGATGCGTGGATCGCTGTCGCCATCGCTTTCACACTGCATGCCAGCGCCTTTCTTGGTGAAATCTGGCGCGGTGGTATACAGGCTGTTCCGAAGGGGCAGACGGAAGCGGCTCGTGCGCTCGGCCTGCATTACAGGTCGATCATGAAGGATGTTGTCCTGCCGCAGGCATTGCGCATTTCGTTGCCGGCCACCATCGGTTTCCTGGTGCAGCTCATTAAAGGCACGTCGCTCGCTGCCATCGTCGGCTTTGTCGAATTGTCGCGCGCCGGCCAGATCGTCTCCAATCAGACGTTCCGTCCGCTTACCGTTTTCGCCATCGTTGGCCTCATCTATTTCCTGATCTGCTGGCCGCTCTCTCTTTGGGGTGCCGGCGTTGAGAAACGCCTTCAGACCGCCGCTCGATAGAGCGTCGTGGAAAGACCCGTCGGCTTTTCGAAAATCGGCTTCGATTTTCCGGACGATGGTGGAGGAGATCTACTTTCGTGACCATGCATTCATCAGTTTACAAGGAGGATAATATGATGAAATCCAGCATGACTTTCGGGCGCCGCAGCGTACTTGGGCTAATAGCTGCCGCTGCCGCTCTGCCCTTCATGGCCCCGGTCGATGCCGCGGCCGGCACGCTTGAGGAGGCGAAGGCCAAGGGCAAGGTTATTATTGGCATTCAGGGCGACAACTCGCCTTGGGGCTTCGTCAATTCTAGCGGGGTCCAGGACGGCCTCGACGCGGATATTGGCAAAGCCTTCGCCAAAAGCCTCGGTCTTGAAGCCGAGTTCGTACCGCTCGCCGTTGCCAACCGTATTCCGGCGCTCATGACCGGTAAGGTGGACGTACTTTTTGCAACGATGGGCATGACGCCGGAGCGCGCCAAGACGATCCAGTATTCGCAGCCCTATGCCGGCAACGTTCTGTCGGTCTATGGGCCCAAGGACAAGAAGATTGCCGGTTTTGACGATCTGAAGGGACTGAATGTTGGGGTACCGAAGTCGAGTGCCATGGACACCGCCATCACGGCGGGCGCAGGCGACAAGGCAAGCATTCTGCGCTTCGACGACGATGCCGCCAATATTCAGGCGATCGTCTCCGGTCAGGTCGAGGCCGTAGGCGGCAACCAGTTTTATGGTGATCGCCTGAACGCTGCGGCCCCCGGCAAGTATGAGTCCAAGTTCGACCTGACGACCCTTTACAATGGCGCGGGCACCCGTCCGGGAGAGAAGGACTGGAACCAGGCCATCAACACCTTCCTCGAAAAGATCAAGGCCGATGGTGAGTTGCAGGCGATTTACACCAAGTGGATGAAGCGCGAGGTTCCGAAGTTCCCGGAATCCATGCCTGACGTCCCCTTCACCGTGAAGTAAGGGAGGTTTCCATGCCGCAATCCGCCGCCCAGGCTCCGCTGATTGCCCTCGAGGGCGTCGGAAAGTGGTATGGAGCCTACCATGCACTTAGGGATATCAATCTGACGGTTCGCAAAGGCGAGAAGATCGTTCTTTGCGGCCCGTCCGGCTCTGGGAAATCGACACTGATCCGCTGCATCAACCATCTGGAGGAAATCCAGGAGGGGACGATCACCGTCGAAGGCACCAAGCTCACCGATTCCGTCCGCGCCATCGATGCCGTGCGTCGGGAGGTGGGCATGGTGTTTCAGAGCTTCAACCTTTTCCCGCACAAGACCATCATGGAAAACTGTACGCTTGCGCCGATGCGGGTGAAAGGGCTGTCCAAAGCGGATGCTGAGGAAACCGCACGCAAATATCTCGCTCGCGTGCGCATCCTCGATCAGGCCGACAAGTATCCCGCCCAGCTCTCCGGCGGCCAACAGCAGCGTGCGGCAATCGCGAGGGCGCTGTGCATGGAGCCGAAGGCGATGCTCTTCGACGAGCCGACCTCGGCACTCGACCCGGAAATGGTCAAGGAAGTGCTGGATACGATGATCGGCCTTGCCCGCGACGGGATGACCATGATCTGCGTGACCCACGAAATGGGCTTTGCTCGTCAGGTGGCGGATCGCGTGGTGTTCATGGCCTCGGGCGAGATCATCGAGGAGGGGCCGCCGGAAGAATTCTTCCGCGATCCCAAACACCAGCGCACGCGCACCTTTCTCGGCGAAATCTTGGCGCACCACTGAAGCAAGCGGCGGGATGACCCGCCGCGCCTTTCACGCCGCATAAACGGTCCATATCCATGACAGAACGAACCGCCTATCAGGTCGGCCTTATTGGCGCCGACATCCAGCTTTCGAAATCGCCGGCGCTCCACATGCGCGAGGGTCGTGCACACGGACTCGACTATTCTTACGAACTCGTGGACATCAATGTCCGCAACGTGCCGGAGACCGCGCTGCCCGACCTTCTCGCGGAATTGGAAGCCCGCGGCTTTGCCGGAACCAATATTACGCATCCATTCAAACAGGCGGTAATCTCCCATCTGGACGAGCTTTCCGAGGACGCCCGCATGCTGGGCGCCGTCAACACGGTCGTCTTCCGAGATGGCAAGCGCATCGGTCACAATACCGACTGGTACGGTTTTTACGAAAGCTTTCAGCGCGGTCTACCCGATGCCTGGCGCGATCGGGCGCTTCTCATTGGTGCAGGTGGCGCCGGTGTCGCGGTTGCCCATGCCGCATTGAAACTCGGCATCGGCAGGCTGGATATTTTCGACCAGGACGCGGACCGTTCGGCACGGCTTGCGCGTGAACTCAACATCCGCTTTGGAGAGGGGCGGGCGACGCCAGCCAAAACGCCCGCAGCCGTGCTGGGCGATGTCGATGGTCTCATCCACGCAACACCCGTTGGCATGCCCGCCCATCCCGGTATTCCCGTTGCTCCAGATCTGATTAGTCCGCGCCACTGGGTTGCCGATATCGTCTACATGCCCCTCATCACCAGGCTGATCGAGACCGCTGCGGCGAAGGGTTGTCAGACATTACCGGGCGGCGGCATGGCGATTTTCCAGGCTGTCGGTGCATTCAGGCTATTCTGCGGACGTGAGCCGGATGCGGAGCGGATGAGCGCACACTTTGAGGAGATGTTTCAAGCGGAGGCGGCCGCATGAGCCTATTTTTCGTTCTGAACGGACCGAACCTCAACCTGCTCGGACAGCGCCAGCCGGAAATCTACGGTCGCGAGACTCTTGCCGATGTCGAAGCAACATGTCGCGAGGTAGCGATGGCCTCAGGTCATGAGCTCTTCTTCGCCCAAAGCAATCGGGAATACGAGTTGATCGACTGGATCCACGAGGCACGCGGCAAGGCCGCAGGCATCGTCATCAATCCTGGTGCTTTCAGTCACACGTCGATTGCCATCCTTGATGCGTTGAACGCATATGAGGCGCCAGTGGTCGAGGTCCATATTTCCAACATCCACAAGCGGGAGGTCTTTCGCCACCACTCCTATGTATCGATGAGAGCCGACGGCGTTATCGCGGGTCTCGGTATCGACGGCTACTGCGTGGCGCTTCGCCATCTTATCGCTCGTCAGACCCTATAGCGTCGATATGTTCGGGCCGCACCACATAGCGCAGGACCATTACAGCCACGTGGCGGGCCAGCGTTTGTTGCGCTTGCGGCGTGAAAAGGTCTTCGCCGAAGATGGAAGAGAAGGTCGGAGCGTTAGAGACGTTGAAGAAAGAGAGCGCACTGATCTGCCAGTGGAGCTCCAGTGCCTCGATGCCTTCACGAAAGACACCGCTATCCTGACCGCGCTTCAGCACCGCCTCGAGCGCGGCAATGGCGGGACGGTTGAGGCTTCGGATGGACTTCGACATCTGCACATGCCGGCCGTGATGGATATTTTCGATCATGACCATGCGGATGAAGGCCGGACTGCGGCGGTGATGCTCGAAAGTGTAGCGACAGAGTGTGTCGAGCGCAGCCATCGGGTCAAGATGGTCCAGTGCCAGATCGCTTTCGCCACCGCGCACCTTACTGTAGGCTTCTTCCAGAACATGCTGGTACAGACCTTCCTTGTCGCCAAAATAATAATAGATCATGCGCTTGGACGTTTTCGTCCGTGCCGCGATTTCGTCTATCCGCGCCCCAGAAAGACCGTTCTGGGAAAATTCCTCCATCGCGACCGCCAGTATGTCGCGCCGCACGCCTTCCGGATCGCGCTTTGCCGGACGCGCCTTTTTACCCTCAGTAGTCGTCGCGGTGCTCGTCATGTTTCCCCCGGATGCTTTGCATCCGCGTTTTTCCACGTTCCATATTAACCAACTCGTACATAAACACAAAAGGTAAGGCAATATGGCCCAGTACCAGACAGACAAGCAGAGCGTGATGATGCGCACGTCGATGGCGACAGTGTCGATCAGCGGTGAGTTTCCTGAAAAGCTGGCAGCGATTGCCCGTGCTGGCTTTGACGGCGTCGAGATATTCGAGAACGACTTTCTAACCTACGATGCCTCACCACGCGAGGTGGCAAAGATCGTCCGTGATCATGGTCTGGACATCACGCTTTTCCAGCCGTTTCGAGATTTCGAAGGCATGCCGGAGCCTCACCGCAGCCGCGCCTTCGAGCGGGCGGAGCGCAAGTTCGAAATCATGCAAGAGCTTGGCACTGATCTCATGCTGATTTGCTCGAACGTATCGCCGATCTCTCTTGGCGGGATAGACCGGGCGGCAGCTGATTTCCACGAACTCGGGGAGATGGCCGCCCGGCATGGCGTGCGTGTCGGTTATGAAGCTCTTGCCTGGGGACGCCATATCAACGACCATCGCGATGCATGGGAAATCGTGCGGCGGACCGATCACCCGAATGTCGGCATCATCCTGGACAGTTTCCACACCTTGTCCCGCAAGATCGATCCCAATTCGATCCGCTCCATTCCCGGCGACAAGATCTTCATCGTGCAGCTTGCCGATGCGCCACTCTTCGACATGGACCTCCTCTACTGGAGCCGCCATTTCCGCAACATGCCGGGCGAGGGCGATCTGCCTGTCGTCGATTTCATGCGTGCTGTGGCAGCCACCGGCTATACCGGCCCGCTCTCCCTTGAAATCTTCAACGACCAGTTCCGTGGCGGATCAGCCAGGGCTTTGGCAGAGGACGGACATCGCTCGCTCGTCAATCTGATGGACCGCGTCCGGCGCCACGAGCCCGATATCCGTCTTTCCATGCCGGAGATGCCGGACCGTATCGAGGCGAAAGGGGTGGAGTTCGTCGAGTTCACCTCGGCACCCGACGAACAACAGACCCTCATCGATCTTCTGCAAACGCTGGGCTTTAGACGCACCGCCCGGCACCGCAACCGCGCCGTCGATCTCTATACCCAGGGCGATATCCGTATCCTGATTAATACGGATGAGAGTGGCGATAGCTTTGCCGGCGCTTCCTATGCCGTACATGGCACCAATGCCTATGCATTTGGCCTCAGGGTCGATAATGCCGAGCAAGCGCTCGCCCGCGCGCGCGCACTCGGTGCGCCTGTCTTTTCCGAGCCCCGGCAGCCCGGCGAAGTCGCGGTGCCCGGCATTCAGGGCGTCGGCAACGGTGTCATCTACTTCCTCGACGATAATGCGCCGCTTGGCAGTATCTGGGAGAGCGAATTCGAGGCTTTGGTCGACGAGGGCGGGTCGCCCACAGCGCGTCTTACCCGTATCGACCATCTTGCCCAGACAACCCATTATGACGAGATGCTGACGTGGCTTCTATTCTACACATCGATCTTCTCGACCCGGCGCACACCGATGGTCGATGTCGTTGATCCCGGCGGACTGGTCCGGAGCCAAGCCATCGAAAGCGAGCCGGAACGGCTTTTCCGCCTCACCATGAACGGTGCTGAAAATCGCAAGACCTTTGCCGGCAAATTCCTGGCAGAAGGCTTCGGCACCAGCATCCAGCACATCGCATTTGCGAGCGACGACATCTTTGCGACTGCCGAGGCGTTGAAGGCCACCGGCTTTCAGGCGCTGCCGATCTCGCGAAACTATTATGATGACCTCGAGGCGCGCTTCGGTCTTGAACCGGATTTCTCCGATGCGCTGCGTGCTGCCAGTATCCTTTACGACCGCGACGAACACGGCGAATATTTCCAGATCTATAGCCGCACTTTCGGTGAAGGGTTCTTCTTCGAAATCATCGAGCGACGCGGCGCCTATAACGGCTATGGCGCCATGAACGCGCCCTTCCGCATTGCCGCCCAGCGTCGCCTACTGCGACCGGAGGGCCTACCGAAGCTATAGTCGTTCTTTGTTGCAACACACGGACACCGTGTTGCTAGCGGTGGCTCAGACGGGGGTATGGCACCGGTGGTAGAGAACGGCATCGCAACTTGGAACAATGCCCGGACGTTGCAGTGCTATCGAGCATGCTATGCGGCAAATGCCAATGAGGAGCACATCTCTCGCGAGATCACGCTCCTCATCAAGGCAAGATATTTTTGTTTGCCTAAGGACGCCCACCTCTACGCGGCAGGGTTTGCGATCCGATCAAGCTTGGCCCAGGCGTCTCGACATTTCCTCCCGTGTCTTCCCGCTACGGTGCAGGATGAGGATCACGGTGGTGGTGCCGCAGATGGCCGCGATGGGCAGCAGCGTGTAGAGAAGTTGCTGCGGACCCATGCCGCTTGCCAGGAGCCAGCCAGCGACGAGAGGTCCGACGATTGAACCAAGCCGACCGACAGAAACGGCAATGCCGACGCCGGTGCCGCGCACCTCGCTTGGATAGCATTGTGGGGCAATACCATAGAGCAGCGCCTGTACGCCGATGACCGTCGCGCCGACAAAAGTGCCAGCCGCCAGCGCCGCCGCAACATTGCCCGCGGGCAACATGGCAAGAGATGTGATTGCCAGCATCAGCCCGATAAAGCAGAGCGCTGCGGAAAAGGCAGGCCTGTTGCCGTCCAGCAGCCGCCCGCCAAGGATGGCGCCAGCTGCGCCGCCGATATTGAAAACGATCTGCACGGTCGACGCCGTTTCACGCGCAAAGCCCAGTGACACGAGAATCTGCGGCAGCCAGTTGAGAAGCAGATATACGACGATGAGGCCGAAGAAGAAGGCGGCCCAGAGCAGCAGCGTCTGTGGCAGTGCACCCGGCGCCATCAGCACGTCGCGGCGACGGGCAGGTGCCCTTGCATCGCGTGTCACGCGGAACGGTCCCATCATGAGTTGGAGCGGCAGGGCCAGCAGCAATGGCAAGATGCCGCCTACCAGGAATATCGAGCCCCAGTCGTCATGCAGGCCAAGCAGGGCGATAAGGCTGGCGAGTGCGCCACCAAGCGGCACGCCGGCATACATGATCGCAACTGCCCTGCCGCGCCGCTCAGGCGCAACGGATTCAGCGGCAATTGCGATGAGATTAGGCAGCGCGCCCCCAAGGCCGACGCCGGTCAAAAAGCGCATCGCAACGAGATGTTCGAACGTGTCGGAAAAAGCTGTGCCGATCGAAAACAGGCCGAACACGACCAACGATAGGGCGAGACCGTTGCGCCGTCCGAACCGGTCGGCGATCACGCCCCCGCAAAGCGCGCCAAGCACCAGCCCGAAGGTTGCGGATGAGAGGAAAACGCCCAACTGTGACGGTGAAAGTCCAAAAGCGGAAACAAGTTTTGGCACGGCGACACCCGCCGCCTGAAGGTCGAAACCCTCGATAATCGCGGCGAGAAAAACAAGCACGAGCGCGCGCGTTCCCGTCCCCGCATGAAGATGCGTGGCATTTGTCATGATATTCTCCTCCCAAAGGCCGCCTCAGCGGCAATCATGCTTTCATTTGGCCTGCGTCTCACGCTGCCTCAGCAATGTATCCCGCAGTCCTCCCAAGCCCGCCTCTGCGAGTAAGGGCTTCCTCTTTTCAAAGCCGCCGCCCGCAGGCGATGGATGAAATTGCGACCGTGCCATCAGCGCGTATGGCTGGTGTCACGCGCCATTCCAGATGCGCGACAACAATCGGCGCAGCACTTCACGTTCTCTTGGCGTTAGCGCACTGAATGTGCGTTCCTCCTGCGCCATGACCCGCGCGTGCCATTTGGCTACGGCCTCAGCACCCGTTTCACTCAAGTGCAGATGTTGAATGCGCTGGTCTTCATCATCGGCAAGGCGTTCGATCCATCCCTGGCTGTCGAAATGCGCAAGGATTGGCGCGAGATTGGCCCGTTGCAGCCGCGCCTGTCGACCGATCTCGGCGGCCGTGATGCCAGGCGTCTCATCGATCAGGCAGAGAACCGTGAAAGGAATGGGCTTGATCTCGTCGCCGAGCGCCTCGGCAAAACCCGCCAGATCGAGGATCGAGGCCCGACGCAGATGGTAACCGAGCAGATCGTCCATGACAGGCGCTCTTAACCCTTCAATGTCCCGCATTCTCGCCTTCACGCGTCGCCCTTCTCAAAAATAGTAAAAATTGACCCTTGTCAGTTTTGTATCGCTATGTGATATAGCAGTCAATCGCTATTTCACATAGCAATGTTTGAGGTCGGGAGCCTCGGACGCTCTAGGGAGGAGAAACCATGACATCGACATCGAACCTGTTTCGACGCGTGAATCCGATCAGCGGCGAGGTGGCGAGCGAAGCGCCTGCGCAAACGCCTGATGAGGCGATAGCTGCAGTCGATGCGGCCGCTCGCGCCATGCCGGCCTGGGCCGCACAAGGGCCGAATGCGCGCCGCGCCGCGCTTCTGAAAGCGGCTGATGCCGTCAGTTCAAAGGGCGACGCCTTTGTGACTGCGATGATGGCCGAGATCGGTGCGACCGAAGCCTGGGCGCGCTTCAACGTCATGCTTGCAGCGTCGATGCTGCGCGAGGCCGCGTCACTCACCACTCAAGTTGCTGGCGAAGTTATCCCTTCCGACAAGCCGGGCTGTCTTGCCATGGCCATTCGCGAACCAGCGGGCGTCGTGCTTGGCATCGCGCCGTGGAATGCGCCGGTCATCCTAGGTGTGCGTGCGTTGGCCACTCCTCTGGCTTGCGGCAATGCAGTGGTGTTCAAAGCAAGTGAACTGTGCCCGAAAACCCATGGCCTTATCGTCGAGGCCCTGGCGGAGGCCGGATTGCCCGAGGGTCTCGTCCAGCTTGTCACCAATGCGCCGCAGGATGCGGCAGACGTCGTCGGTGCCTTGATCGATCATCCGGCTATCCGACGTGTCAATTTTACCGGTTCTACGGCCGTCGGGCGCATAGTCGCCATGCGTGCGGCACAAAACCTCAAGCCCTGTGTTCTGGAACTTGGCGGCAAAGCGCCGCTTGTAGTGTTGGACGATGCGGATCTCGACGAGACAGTGAAGGCAGCTGCCTTTGGCGCTTTTTTCAACCAGGGCCAGATCTGCATGTCGACGGAACGGATTATCGTCGTCGATGCTGTGGCGGATGCCTTCCTTGAAAAATTTGCCGCCAAAGTGCGGATGCTCACCGCTGGAGATCCGTGCCAGGGTGCGGCGCCGCTTGGCGCTGTTGTGGATATCAAGACCGCCGATAAGCTTAAGGGCCTGATCGACGACGCCGTCGCCAAGGGTGCAAAGGTGATTGCGGCGGGCGAGCCGAACGGTGTGCTCGTTCCTGCCCATGTCGTCGCGGATGTCAGCGCTGGAATGCGCCTCTATTCCGAGGAGAGCTTCGGGCCTGTCGTCGCGGTGATCCGAGCGAAGGACGAGGCCGACGCCATCCGCATTGCCAATGACAGCGAATACGGTCTTTCGGCTGCCGTCTTCACAGGAGATGCGGCCCGCGGCCTGAAGGTCGCCCGACAGATTCGCTCCGGGATTTGCCATGTTAATGGCCCCACGGTGCATGACGAAGCGCAGATGCCTTTCGGCGGCGTCGGGGCTTCGGGCTACGGGCGCTTTGGCGGTAAGGCCGGTATTGCGGAATTCACCGAGCTTCGCTGGATCACGGTCGAGACCGAAGCCGGACGCTTCCCGATCTGATCTTACGTCGAGCCTGTGCTCGCCTTCAAATCATTTAAAAGGAAACCAATTTCATGACCGAGAATAGCAGCAAGGCGGACGTCGTCGCCGTCGATATTGCCGAAGGCATCGCCTGGGTCCGTTTCAACCGTCCGGAAAAGCGCAATGCGATGAGCCCCGAGCTAAACCGCCGGATGCTGGACGTGCTGGACGAGCTGGAGTTCCGCGAGGATGTCGGCGTTCTTGTCCTTAGCGGCGAAGGCACAGCCTGGACGGCTGGAATGGATCTCAAGGAATATTTCCGTGAAACTGAGGCCAAGGGTCTGGCTGGCGTGCGCCAGAGCCAGCGCGAGAGCTATGGCTGGTGGCGTCGTCTGCGCTGGTACCAGAAGCCGACTATTGCGATGGTCAATGGATGGTGCTTCGGTGGCGGTTACGGTCCGCTCTTCGCCTGCGATCTGGCCTTTGCAGCGGATGAGGCTAAGTTTGGTCTCTCCGAGATCAACTGGGGTATTCTGCCAGGTGGTGGCGCAACGAAGGTAGCAGTAGAGCTGATGCCCTTCCGTCAGGCCATGTATCACGCCATGCTTGGTGAGCCGATCGACGGTCAAAAGGCCGCTGCCTGGGGCCTCGTCAACGAAAGCCTGCCGCTTGCCTCGCTAAAGGACCGGGTGACCGAGGTTGCCAAGGTTCTGCTGGCCAAGAACCCCGTAGCCCTTAAGGCGACCAAGGATGCGGTGCGCCGCGTTGGCGTCATGACCTACGACGAGGCTGAGGATTATCTTGTGCGCGCCCAGGAAGCCGCCAATTCCTACGACAGTGAAGGTCGCAAGGAGGGCATCCGCCAGTTCATCGACGAGAAGACCTACAAACCGGGTCTCGGCTCTTACGACAAGAGTAAAATCCATAGCTGATAGAGGTTTTACTGGGAGGAGGACCAACATCATGCACAACTGGCTAGCCCCCGATCCGGTGGGCCTGCATGCGCAGGCGCGCCCGGAAAAACTCGCACTTGTCGATCTGGCGTCCGGAAGGCGCTGGACCTATCGGGGCCTCGACCGGGCGATCGAGCAGGCAAGAGCGGCAATCGACACGCTCGGCCTTGGGCCGGGTGACAGGCTCGCGTCGATTGCACGCAACTCCGCCGATCTTGTGATTGCGCAGCAGGCCTGTCTGCGGTCCGGCCTTATCTTCACGCCACTGAACTGGCGGCTCGCGGCTGCCGAGATCGATTCTATTCTCATCGACTGTACCCCCGCACTGATCCTGGTCGACGGATCGTCGGCAGGTTTCGCGGTGCCGGACGGCGCTAGACTGCTCGATATCGCAGCGTTTACTGCACGTTGCGAAAATGCGGCGGCAGGCGAACGAGGCTCTCCGCATGATGCCAACCGGCCTTGCGTCCTTCTCTACACCTCCGGAACGTCCGGCGTGCCGAAGGGCGTCATTCTAACCCCCCAGACACTGTTCTTCACCGGCGTCAATTTCGGCGTGCTGGGGCAGGTGACATCTCAGTCTGTCTTTCTCGCGGAATCGCCCTTCTTCCATGTCATCGGCCTGGTAACCTCCGTCTGGCCGCCATTGGTTCAGGGCGGTACGGTGCTGGTCTCATCCGGCTTCGATCCAGTCGTTACCAATTCCCGGCTTGCGGACCGCGCGCTCGGCATTACCCATTACTTCTGCGTCCCGCAGATGGCGACGGCGTTGAAGGATGCCGATGGTTTCCAGCCGGAAAAATGGTCGCTCGCTGCGCTTTTCACCGGCGGCGCTCCGAACCCGCCTGCCAATATCCGTTGGTGGCTGGAGCGTGGCGTTGCCATGGTGGATGGCTACGGAATGACCGAGGCCGGAACGATCCTTGGCATGCCGCTCGATCCAGCGCTGATTTCCAATCATGCCGGCGCGGTCGGCCAGGCGGGACCGGCCACGGCCATTCGCATCGTCGATGCCGAGGGCCGGGAGGTGCAGGACGGGACCGCTGGCGAGATCATCGTCAAAGGGCCGCATGTCACGCCCGGTTACTGGAACCGACCGGAAGAGCGCGATGCCGCCTTCACGCCGGATGGCTGGCTGCGCACCGGCGACATTGGACTTCGCGATACCGATGGGTTCGTAACCGTTGTCGATCGCCGAAAGGACATGTTCATTTCGGGCGGTGAGAACGTCTATCCAGTAGAGATCGAAAGCGTCCTCGCCGAACATCCAGCGGTCCTCCAGGTGGCAGTTATTGGTGTGCCGGACCCGCGCTGGGGCGAGGCGGGGCATGCCTTCGTTATACTTTCACCAGGATGCGAAGATGCGGAGGGCGAACTTCGTGCCCATTGCGAGGCGCGGCTTGCCCGCTTCAAGGTGCCGAAACATTTCCGGATTGTCACGGAACTGCCCCGGACCAGCACGGGCAAAATCCGCAAGAACAAGCTCCGGGAGAGTCTTTCCGCCTGACCGTTCCGTACCCAGCATCCAGCAGCGCCGCCAGACGACGCAGAGCCAGTTAGGAGACAATCATGCGCACGCAAGTCGCTATCGTCGGAGCCGGTCCCGCCGGACTTATCCTTGCTCATCTCCTCCATGCCTCGGGCATCGAGACAGTGGTGATCGAGCGGCAGACACGCGCCTATGTGGAGGGACGGGTGCGGGCAGGGGTGCTGGAACAGGGAACAGTGGACTGCCTGTCCCGCCTTGGGCTGGACCAGCGTTTGCGCGAGGAAGGGCTGCGCCATTCCGGCACGCATCTGTCCGCCGACGGCGATGATTTTCGCATCGATCTCGAACAGGCTTCGGGTGGTGCTTGCGTTACGGTCTATGGCCAGCAGGAGGTGACGCGTGACCTTTTCGAAGCCGCCGAGGCGCGGGGTCTGACGATCCTCTTCGAAGCGAGCGACGTCGGTCTCCACGATATAGAGACGGAAAAACCCTTCGTTACCTTGCGCACGCCGTCCGGGGAGGTCCGGGTCGACTGCGATTTCGTGGTCGGCTGCGACGGGTTCCATGGCATCAGCCGCCAAGCAATCCCCGACCATGTTTTGCGCATCTTCGAGCGTGTCTATTCGTTCGGCTGGCTCGGCATTCTCACCGAGCGTCCGCCTGTCAGCGAGGAACTCGTCTATGCTAGCCACGAGCGCGGCTTCGCGCTTGCCTCGATGCGTTCCATGACGCGCAGCCGCTATTACATCCAGTGCGACATGGGCGAGCGGCTGGAAGACTGGCCGGACGAACGTATCTGGGATGAACTGGCCGTGCGGCTTGGACCCAATCTCGGAGCGCGGCTCCAGCGCGGGCCGTCCTTCGAAAAAAGCATTGCGCCGCTGCGCAGCTTTGTTGCCGAGCCGATGCGCTATGGCCGACTGTTCCTTGCCGGAGATTCTGCCCATATCGTGCCGCCGACTGGAGCGAAGGGCCTCAATCTCGCAGTCTCCGACGTGGCCATGTTGGGTCAAGCGCTGGCGGAATTCTACAGTGAGCGCTCGGGCGCGGGGATCGACACCTATTCGGCGCGAGCGCTGGGGCGCGTCTGGAAGGCTGAGCGCTTTTCCTGGTGGTTCACCACCCTTACGCATCGTTTCCCCGAAACGGGGGCTTTTGAGCGACGAATGCAGGTGGCAGAACTCAGCTATCTACGAAGCTCACCACGTGCGCAGGCAAGTTTTGCCGAAAACTACGTCGGCTTGCCCTTATAACGGGTGACGGCGCGCTTAAACCAGAAGCCCTTTCAACTCCGCCTGTACTGCACCCAGCGCAGGCAGATAGCGCTCGACCAAATCCTGCATGGAAGCTGCGGAGGCGGCGACACCGACATTGAGGGCGGCGATCGTCTTGCCCCGGGCGCTCTTCAGCGGCACGGCCAGCGAGCGCAGGCCGATCTCGACTTCCTGATCGATCATCGCATGACCACGGGCGGCGGTCTCTTCGATTTCAGCCATGAGAGCATCGATATCGGTAAGCGTCATCGGCGTGCGTGCAACGATGTCGGAGCGCTCAAGAGAGGCGCGGCGGTCTTCTAGGGACAGGGAAGCCAGTAGGACCCGCCCCATGGAAGTGCAGTAGGCGGGCAGCCGCGACCCTGGCATCAGCGCAATCGACATGACGCGACGCTGGGCGGCACGTGCGACATAGACGATTTCGGTATCATCGAGGATTGAAACGGATGTGCTTTGTCCGATGTCTTCCGACAGTTGATCGAGAAAGGGCTGCACGATGCGCGGCAGTGGCATTGAAGCAAGACAGCCCGTTCCAAGTCGAAGTACCTTTGGTGTGACGGTGAAGAATTTTCCATTATAGGCGGCGTAGCCGAGCTCGGCCAGCGTCAAAAGACAGCGTCTTGCAGTCGCACGATCCAGTTGGGCAATCTCTGCCGCCTCGGAAATCGACAGTTTCGGCCGTTCGGCGCTGAAGGCTTCGATAATGCTCAGCCCTTTGGCGAGGCCACCCATCATGTCGCGTCCACTCACAGCCATGGTCCGCCTCATTCAATGTTGTGCGATAATCGAACAAATATACTATATCGCACAAATGAGCTTGATGTCGAGCCGAGTTGGGATTTACGTGAACCTTAAACGGCCACACGACAGGTCGCTGGAGGGAAACGGTATGGACAAAAGGATAGACAGCCTAGCGGATGCTGTGGCTGATATCGAAGACGGCGCAACGATAATGATCGGCGGCTTTGGCGGCTCAGGCGCCCCAATCGAACTCATTCACGCTCTTATTGACCGCTTCAAGGAAACGGGTAAGCCCTCAGGGCTCACGGTTATCAACAACAATGCGGGCAATGGTCGTATCGGCATCGCGGCGATGATCGATGCTGGCATGATCACGAAGATGATCTGCTCCTTCCCGCGTTCATCCGATCCGCGGGCCTTCACAGATCGCTACCTCGCAGGCGAAATCGAGTTGGAACTGGTGCCGCAGGGCACGCTTGCCGAGCGCATCCGCGCCGGCGGTGCCGGCATTCCCGCCTTCTATACGCCAACCGGTTTCGGTACCGAACTTGCCGACGGCAAAGTGATCGCCGAATTCGATGGTCGCAAATATGTGCAGGAACGCTGGTTGAAGGCCGATGTAGCGCTGGTCAAGGGGCATCTCGGCGACACCCACGGCAATCTCACCTACCGCCTGGCCGGGCGCAATTTCAATCCGCTGATGTGCATGGCGGCCAAAAGGACCGTCGCGCAGGTGTCGAAAATCGTGAGGCCAGGAGAGATCGATCCGGAGCAGGTGATCACGCCAGGCATTTTTGTCGACGGGGTCGTGGAAGTGGCTGATCCGCAACAGGAAGAAGCGCTGATCCGAGCAGGAGTGGCATACGCATGAGTGACGCACCCATGATCGATACTCGCGACGACATCAAGCTTTCCAACGCGCAAATTGCCTGGCGGGCCGCACAGGATATTGCCGACGGCGCTTATGTAAACCTCGGCATCGGTTTCCCGGAAATGGTCGCAAAGTTCCAGCCCAAGGGCCGCGAGGCGATCTTCCATACGGAGAACGGTGTCCTGAATTTCGGTGAAGCGCCGCCCCCTGGTGAAGAGGATTGGGATCTCATCAATGCAGGGAAAAAGGCTATCACGCTGAAGCCCGGTGCGGCCTTCTTCCACCACGCCGACAGCTTCGCCATGGTGCGCGGCGGGCATCTGGATGTGGCGATCCTTGGGGCCTATCAGGTTGCTGAAAATGGTGATCTTGCCAATTGGCGTGTCGGCTCCAAGGGCGTGCCCGCGGTGGGTGGCGCGATGGACCTTGTCCACGGCGCAAAACAGGTGGTGGTCATCACCGAGCATGTCACCAAGGATGGCAAGCCGAAACTTGTCGAGCGTTGCACCTTTCCCCTCACTGGCGTCGGCTGCATCACGCGCGTCTATACCAGCCATGCGGTAATCGACATTGTGAGTGGCAAATTCGTCGTACGAGAAAAGCTTGCAGCCATGACTATGGAGGAGCTTCAAGACATGACGGGTGCGAAGCTCCATATCGATGGCCATGTCGACGAGCTAGTGGTTCCGGCGCTGTAAGGAGTAAATCAATGACCGAAGCCTTTATTTGCGCTTATATTCGCACGCCCATCGGCCGTTTCGGCGGATCCTTGTCATCTATTCGTGCTGACGATCTCGGCGCAGTGCCGCTCAAGGCGCTAATGGCACGTTATCCGACCGTCGATTTCGGTGCCGTCGATGACGTCGTCTATGGCTGCGCCAACCAGGCGGGGGAGGATAATCGCAACGTTGCGCGCATGTCGTTGCTGCTGGCTGGTTTGTCGGTTTCGGTTACAGGCACCACGATCAACCGCCTGTGCGGTTCCGGCATGGATGCTGTCATTACCGCCGCTCGGGCGATCAAGTCGGGCGAAGCTGAATTGATGATTGCGGGCGGCGTGGAATCTATGAGCCGCGCGCCCTTCGTTCTGCCAAAGGCAGAGACTGCCTTCTCACGCAATGCCGAAATCTACGACACCACCATCGGCTGGCGCTTCATCAACCCGATGATGAAGAAGCAATATGGCGTCGACTCGATGCCTGAAACTGGCGATAATGTCGCGATTGACTTCAATATCGCCCGTGAGGATCAGGACGCCTTTGCCTTGGGAAGCCAAGCGAAGGCCGCTGAAGCCCAGGCCAATGGCCGCCTTGCTAAAGAAATCACGCCGGTGAGCGTGCCGCAGAAAAAGGGTGAACCGCTAATCGTTGATCGCGACGAGCATCCGCGTGCGACATCGATGGAAGCGCTCGCCAAGTTGAAGCCAGTCAATAAAATCGAAGGTGGCACGGTTACAGCGGGTAATGCGTCCGGCGTCAATGACGGCGCGGCAGCGCTCATCATCGCTTCCGAAGCTGCTGCCAGAAAGCACGGCCTGACCCCCATCGCCCGCATTCTGGGTGGCGCGACGGGAGGCGTTCCCCCGCGCATCATGGGCTTTGGTCCCGCACCGGCAACCAAGCAGCTTCTTGCCCGCCTCGGCCTCGCTCAGGAGCAGATCGACGTCATCGAACTCAACGAAGCGTTCGCCTCCCAAGGCCTAGCGACGCTGCGGGATCTCGGCATTGCCGATGACGACCCGCGCGTTAACATCAATGGTGGAGCCATCGCGCTCGGCCATCCACTCGGCATGTCCGGCGCCCGCATCACCGGCACGGCAGCGCTTGAGCTTTCCTTGTCCGGCGCGCGTTACTCGCTTTCCACTATGTGTATCGGCGTGGGGCAGGGCATCGCGGTCGCGCTGGAGCGGGTGTAGGCTGGGTTCAATCCTGAAGTGCGTCTTGCGGATGATATCAGTGGATTATCAGCCACAAGGAAGATGTAGTGGGACGGTAAAAACTTCCATGGTGGGTAGAGAAGCAGCCTTGGCGATCGCTTCAGCATCGATGGCATCATTTTTCTGACGATTCACTACAGGCTTGATGTGCTCAGGGGCCTTAAGACGCACATCCTGGCCCAGCTTTCTAATCTCGCGACACCAGTGATGGCCCCCGGCGCAGGCCTCCCGTGGGAGGGGGGCCACAGGCCTGCCTTGCGAGAGTAGATGGTCAGGCAGACCTCGCAACGGTCCATATTGCAATATGTCGCGGCTCCACCAACAGAGCATCGATGTTCTCATGAAAAGCCGCTCGATAGGGCCGATTTAGCTGAACCTTGAGCACGTCCGCCCGATCTGTCCATGTTTCATGAAGCTGGAAGACGTTGCTCCGCTCCGGATCGACGTGCAGCGTGTATCGCACAAACGTCTGCTCATGGCGCATTGCGTCTAGTACCGGGTCGAGAAGGGCGAGGAACCGGCCAACTTGCTCAGGTAAAACGTGGAAGGTGATGACGTAGGTTTCAGGCTGTGTGTGCGAGGTCATCTTAGCGCCTCCGGAAACAGGACGGTAATGTTTGTGGCGCCTTGCAAAGTATATCTGCGTGACACTCTTCGGATCGGAATCCGTGAGGGCGCTGATAGTTGATACCTGCGGGGTGCCCGATCAGAGGTCGACTTGATCATGCCAACACCCGGCCGCTAATGTCGTTGGCAAGCCTTGAAGCGTGCGTGACCATAATTCCATGTGCCACCCCTTCGTAAACGACAAGTTCCGCGCCGGGTATCGTGGCAGCGTAAACGCGCCCACTGGACTCCAGCGGCGCGGAAACGTCGCAGTCGCCGTGGATTATCGTGACTGGCAGTTTCAAGTCGTGGGCTTCCGCCGAAAGGTTACTCAGCGCGATCGTCTGTTGGAAAGCGACCAACGCCCGGCGAGAGCAATCCATAGCCATTGAGCCCATCCAGTCCTTGACGCGTCTATGGGCGCCGGGAGCGAAGGGGTCGATGTTGGCGTCGATCCAGCCCGACAGGTTGGAGGTGAGTTCTCCGCACAGCCTTTCCACAATTTCGGGAGTTACTCCACCGACGCCAATGACTCTAGGCCCGGTTGCACCCACTAGAATGAGCCTTTTGATCCGGTTGCCATTGTACCGCGAAAGGTAGCGTATTGCTTCGCCGCCGGCGCCGGAGTGCGCCACAAGCGTCACGTTCGAAAGGTGGAGAGACCTCATCACCTCAGCGAGATCGTCTGCCAAGTCGTCGTAAGAGTAGGTCGCCCGATCGGTAGAACGACCATGTCCGTTTCGGTCGTAAGCGATGGTCCTGAGACCTGCGTCATTGAGACGAAGCCTAGTTTCACCCCAAATTCGGCTGTCCATAGCCCATCCAGCCAAGAAGAGCACGGGCGGACCATCACCCCAATCGCTGACGTGAAGAAAATGCCCGTCTCCGCGTGAAACAAATGGCGGCATCATACGAACTCCTTGTCGACGAACCCGATGACCTCTTCGATTTGACCGTCCTGCGTTGTGCGGACTATGTCGGTCCCCGTGGCGATCAGCCTTCCGTCCTCGCCTGAGAGCGTCCAGGAGAACCGCGCAAATGAGCCATGCCCGTCAGGTTCGCCCCGAAGTGTAAAGGTGTGGCCAGGGAGTTGGGCCCGGACACCTGCGATCATTGCAGAGATGCCCCCCCAACCTTCGCTTGCCATTATCGGGTCGGCGTAGCGAGCTCCCGGTGTCCAGGCGTTGGCCAGTCTCTGGTCGCGTGATGTGGCGTCAGGATCATTCCAGAGCGCAAGATACTCACTGGCAAGCAATTCGGGATTTATCATTGTCCGCCTCCATATTAGATGACGAACCAAGAATGCCGCAGCCGCTAGACGAAGACGATTACCTCCGAGGTAATGACTTCGACGATCCAGACCGTTAGTCTCCGCCACATGAGCGCATTATCGACGACCCTTGGTGAGGCATTGAGAATGTGGCGGGCAAGACGCCGACTTAGCCAGCTTGATCTCGCGGGCGAAGCGGAGGTCTCTACTCGCCATCTCAGTTTCATTGAAAGCGGCCGTGCGTCTCCTAGCCGCCATGTGCTATTGCGTCTTGCGGAAGCACTTCGCTTACCTCTGAGAGAGCAAAATCAACTACTGCGTACCGCGGGCTTCGCCCCGATCTATGAAGAGCGTGCATTCTCCTCTCCAGACATGGAAAACGCTTTGGTTGCCGTGGAAGCAGTGTTGCGAGCGCATGCGCCCTTTCCGGCGCTGGCCGTCGATCGGCACTGGAACTTAGTGCTTGCCAATGATACCGCGCGGCAGATGCTGATCGGCATCGATGAGAGGCTGCTGAGGCCTCCCGTAAATGTGTTGAGAGCGACGTTCCACCCACAGGGGCTGGCGCCACGCATTTTGAACCTCGCCGAATGGCGTCACCATGTTTTGTCACGACTTCGAAGAGACATCGATCAATCTGCTGACCCGGTACTAGAAGCGCTCCACACCGAACTCTCCGGCTTTCCTTTTCCCGCTAGTCGCCGCCCGCCAAGCTCTACCGAGCGCATTGCCGTGACGCTTTCCATTCGCAGCGAAGCAAATCGCGGCGTGATGTCGTTTCTGTCAACAACGACCGTGTTCGGCACTGCGGTGGACGTTACGCTCGCAGAACTGACGCTGGAATGCTTTTACCCGGCAGACGAGAAGACGCGAAAATCTCTCATGGAGGGAATGACCAAGCCATTATGAGCCGTTTGTTCAGCAGTCCGAGCGTTCTTTTACCAGCTTCACCGCACGAACATGTTAGTCATCTTGCCATGCAATGGCGGCAATGCGCCAAGCATTCTGAGTCCGCACCAACTGAATGAGCTTTGCGCCGCTTCCATCGTAGGGTTCGCCCGAGAAGATCCCACTCTTTGCGTAGGTCGAATGGCGGCAGGCTATGCCACGCAATACCTGAGTGGTCGCTGAAGTCTCCCACTCATGAAAGTCGATAAGCGAGCCGTCGCTGAGCATCCGCTCGCGCGGTACGATGAACGCATCCACGTTCATCGTTTCCACTTCAGCAGCATTGGCTCGCACGATGACTGCCTCAGGAAGAAACATTTCCCGCAGCCCTCGCACGTTAATGACCCGTCCGCTGCGGTTGTCGAACGCGGCATAAAATCTGCCGACCAATTCGTTGATTGCTGCGTGCAAATCAGGATTGTCACGTTCGGTGGTCATAGAAGCCTCGTTATTCCTATCTATGGAATTTACACCTACCTTGATAATGCAGCGTGGTTCAACGACAGCGCTATGTGGCGTCTACGAGGGACACTGATAAGGGGAGCGCATGAATGCATTCCGCAGGCGAACGGATAGCTGCCAAAAGACTGTAACTGCTCGCCAACTTCTCTGACGTCAACTCGATTCCTCTTCGCGGCTGCCGGATCACTCCGTCGATCGCAGATTGCCTGGAACTCTGGTCATATTCCACCAAGCCGCCTTTGGCCGCCGTTGACGTTCCGATCCGTGCAAGCGTCTCTTCCAATATGTTCGGTATCAACTTAGTTTGACGAGACCAGATAATGTAAGAGCTGATGACGACTGAGGTTCGATGGACGCACTTGCCACGCAAAATGAAGCCCCGAATGTCATTTTGACCGATCGTCTTACGATGCGGTTGCCAGAAGTGTCTGATTTTGCGGACATGGTTCAGCTCTGGAGCGATCCCGATGTCGTCCGCTATATCGGAGGCCGTACTTCCACTGACGATGAGGTTTGGCAGCGCCTTTTACGTTATAGAGGCCTCTGGGCGCTGGTTGGTTATGGCTATTGGACTATTCGTGAGACCAAGACCGGTGATTTCGTAGGGGAGATGGGTTTCGCGGATTGGCACCGCGCCGGCCTTCCTCAACTGAAGGGCGTGCCTGAAGGTGGATGGGTTCTTACCTCCGCAATGCAGGGAAAAGGTTATGCCCGAGAGGCATTGATCGCTGCGCTGCAATGGCTTGATAGATCCATAGCACCGCGTACGTCTGCGTGCATCATTGCACCTGAAAACAGGCGATCCCTCCGCCTTGCCGAGCAATGTGGCTATCGGGAGGTATCACGAACCGCCCACCGGCAAACCGATACGCTAGTTATGGTGCGCGATCATTTGCCTAGGGACCATGATTGCGGCGCTGATTGAATTTTGGTTGAAAATTCGCTCAAAATTGCTCGGCTGGGAAACCTTGAATTTCAGAAATTGCTTGTTGGAAAAGTCTTGAAATCCCATCTGTTTTTCCATCGCGAGCGACATTGGTTGCTACCTTTTTGCATTGGGTTTGGGCTTAGTCAACCGGGCGTGGGCGCAGGAATAATTTCCGCTTCGTGCCTCAAGAGGGCACATAGGTGATGGTTTAAATTCGGGACAAACTAAAAAATTGTTGCAACGTATCATCGCAGACGGTTCTCACGCTCTTTCCGGAGCAAATTGCTTTCAATTCGGAGTGGGTGATAAGCGCCCTGGAATGTCCTGCCCACCGCAAGCAATCTTCAAGTTTTGCAAGCTTCTGCCCGCCATTTAAAGGTGCGACTATAGAGCCGTTGGCGTGAAGGCGCTCGGTGGAGAACCTCCGGCCATCCATTAACGAGATATGGACTTGATGCGGTAGGCGCTCAACGCCGCGCTCTTCTTCTGCGCTGTAAGAAGTAATACTGATCTTCGCCATGTGGGCTCGGAAACTTTGCCGCGTAGCAGCTTGAGGAGTGAAATCACGGAGTGATAGTCCTCCGCCCGAGAGCGCGACAGCCAAGCAGTAATGCATGGAAAACCTCGCCTGTAGTTCATCGGTAGGATCGTCATAGGGAAGATTGTCAAATGCAGATCTTCCAACTTTCGTATCGATCCGTTCGATGTCATCAAGCGAAAATCCGTATTTCTTTTGAAGGTCCAACGCCGCGTCAATGGCTCTGTGAGTGGATGCGCAGCATGGATGAAGTTTCGTGACCAGACCGCGGGTTTCGATGATGTGCTCCTCGTTCCATGTGAGGTCCGCCCACCCCGTCGCTTCGTTGCCTCCGAAGAGATCGAGGAAGCCTTGCGATCGTTCGAGGATATCGAGCCTGCCGCCCAAACCCGATCGGGCAAGTAACGCGGCCTCGATCGCATTTCGCGCCGCGATGCCTGCGTGAAAGGGTTTTGCTCCGGTGCCAAATTGTCCTTTTGGACCCGAGGCCATGCTTGTGGCGAGGCTCATTGCGTTTGCTATCTTAGCTTCGTCAAGTCCGAGAAGGACGGCCACACCTGCGGCGGCTCCGACGCAGCCGATTGTCGAGGTTCCGTGCCAGCCCCGATTATAGTGCGAGGGGATGACGCCGAAGCCAATGGATCCCTGCGCTTCCAGCCCGGCAAGATATGCTCTGACCATCATGTGGCCCGAAAACTCGTCGCTACTCGTCGCGACGGAGAGAAGCGCTGGCACCAGGACCGCTGATGCGTGGGCGCGTGCGGGATGAAAATTGTCATCGAAATCGAGGCAGTGGGCGGCAGTGCCGTTGATGAGGGCAGCGATGGAGCGCGATGCGCGGCCTCCTGTGAAAACCAGCGATGCGCCAATTTCATTGATCTCGTCACGAAAAGCTGCGGCCACAGACCGTGGGGCAGCGTCATTCCTGCCCGCAATCATACAGCCGATAGTATCCACAATCGCGTCTTCCGCCCGCTCTATTGCGATTGCTGAAAAGGACGTTCTTGCAATGACCTGTCGGGCAATCTTTTCGAGAACGGTTGTCATTGACGCGCTTCCTTGCAAAACTCGGAGGGAGCGGCATTGATGAACGGGCAGGTCTATCGGCGCAATCTTATGCAAATGACGGGTGACGTTATCCGGGAGAATGAGACTGAAAAAATCGGGCGACGTTCAGATCAGCATCAAGCATATTCAGGTCTTCGACGCGATTGCGGCCACAGGCTCAACCATTGCCGCTGCCGTTGATCTCGGTATTTCTCAATCCAATACCAGCCGACTTCTGCATCAGTTGGAGGTCTACCTCGGTGTTCGGTTGTTCGACCGGGATAAGAACCGGCTCTCCATGACACGTGAAGGTTTGAAGCTGGGGCCGGAAATCCGCGCCATTGCGGACAAGCTTACGGCTCTCAAAATAACGGCGCAGGAACTGGAGGAGGGACGCTCGACTGAAATCCCGTTGAGGATAGCATTTCCTGCGAGCCTTTCCGCAACGCTTGTGCCGCGTCTGATCAAGAGATTTCTGGCCGAAGCCGGTCCCGTCAGAGTTGAAATTGCCTCTGGGAATTATCTTGCAATAGAACGCATGGTGGCGGAAGGGGCGGTCGATCTCGGTTTCACGCGCCTGCCTTCGCCGACGCCGGGACTTCGCGAAGAGCATGTCATGCCGACGCGCAATATTTGTGTTCTCCATAAGAACCATCCGCTTGCCGGTCAGGAGAAGATCAACGTCGAACAGTTGAAGACCGAGGATCTGATTCTTCTGAACCGGGAGCGGGCCGTCCGTCATGAGCTGGAAGCGATTTTTTATCGCGCCGGGCTTCGCCGCCGGCCGGCAATCGAAGCGCATTCGGTTGGTTGCGGTTGCGCACTTGCGGCAGAAGGGCTGGGCATTGCAATCGTCAGCGAATTGCTGGCGCTTGAATATCAGGCCTTGCCACTGGCATTCGTTCCGCTTGAACCGACCATCTCCGTCGATTACGCCATCGTCAGTTCCGAACTCTCGCCACTTCCGAAAATCGCCGTGTCGTTCTTGAACTGCATCCGGGAATGGGCTTAAGCGTTTTCGTATCGGCGGGCGAGGGAGTGGCGACGGCATGATAAATTTCAGGCAGCTTGAGGTTCTGAAAACCTTGCTCGCGACAGGGTCGACGATCGCTACCGCCAAGAGCATGGGGCTTAGCCAGTCCGGCGTGAGCCGTCTCCTTCAGCAGTTAGAGACTGATCTGGAACTGAGGCTTTTTGATCGGGATAAGGGCAGACTTATTCCAACGCCTGAAGCCAGTATTCTGGCGCGGGATGCCGAAACGATCCTGCTCGGATTGAACAGGTTTTCAGGACTGGCGGAAGATCTCCGCAGCGGTGCAAAAGGGCCAGAACTGGTGCGGGTAGGGCTTCCCAGCAGCATGTGGGAAAATTTCGCGCCCGCGATGATGAAGGAATTCGTGCGTGATTACCCGTCGGTCCGGATCGAAACCTTTTTCGAGACGACATCCAACATCGCACGTCTGGTTGAGCAGAAGGTCATCGATTTCGGCTTTCTGCGCAACGAACATCCCGCTTTACCTGGGATCGATATGGAAATCGTGGCATCAGGCACCAGCGTTTGCGTTCTGCCCGAAGGTCACGAACTTGCGTCGATGAAGGAAATTAGTGCACGGGACCTGCGTGGGGTGCCGCTTATTCTCATCGGTCGGCAAAGGCCGACACGTATGCTGCTCGATCAGACCTTTGCGCGCGAAGCCGTGAGGCAGAACGTAAAAATCGAGACTCATACCAACAGTTCGGCCTGCTCCTATGTGGCTCACGGTTTGGGAGTTGCCATATTGAGCAGCTTTTTTGCCAATCTCTACCAAAACCTTCCTATCGTGCAGCGCCCATTCGTTCCGGTCACCAAGCAGGAATTTGCGCTCGCAACCCCCTCTGGCACGTCTGCTTCTCTGGCAGCAAAAGCCTTGATGGACGCGCTCAAGCGCCAAATCGAAATCTCACAAAAGCATTGCTCTAGCTGTTAAGCACCGCGCCACAGATCAAACTCAACGCGCACCTGCGTCTGCAAAATATGCATTAGCCTATGAAGATAATGCATAATATTGCGCTCATTTTTTTGATCCGTCATAGTTTCAAACATAACAGCCGGTGACTTTGTAGATCCGGTCCCGCCAATCGCGTTCAGGGGAACCGATGATAAGATTCATATTCCATCGAGTGCTGATGGCGATCCCGACATTGTTGATCGTCGCAATCACAGTCTTCGCTCTTATTCGTTTCATCCCAGGTGATCCGGCAGCTCTGATGCTGGGAGACATGGCGACACCAGATCAAATTGCCGAGATGCGCACTGAACTTGGCCTCGATACGTCACTGCCGCAGCAGTTTTTCGTCTGGGCGGGCAATGTGCTGAGCGGTGATTTCGGCCAGTCTATCGTGAACAAGGAGCCGGTGCTTCCGCTGGTTGTTTCGCGCTTCATGGTTTCAGCCGAGATCGTCGTGGTCGCGGTCATTCTGGCAAGCCTCATCGCGGTGCCAGCCGGTGTCATAGCGGCGTGGCGCCAGAACAGCGCCACGGACCTCGTACTGATAGGCACGGCGACAGTGCTGCTTTCGATCCCGACCTTCTGGCTGGGATTGCTTTTGCTTCTTTTCTTCGGACTGAAGCTCGGCTGGCTGCCGGTGCTGGGATATGTGTCCCTCTCGGATAATTTCGTGTCCGGGCTGTTGTATCTGATCCTGCCCATCATGACGCTTGTCATCCATGAGGCCGGGGTTCTGATCCGCATGGCCCGCGCCTCCACACTGGAAGTGCTGCGGCTGGACTACATCACCCATGCCCGTGCCAAGGGACTCTCGGAGCAGGCGGTTCTCTGGAGGCACGCTTTCAAGAATGCCTTCGGTCCAACATGGACGATGATCGGCCTGATCCTTGGAAATCTGCTTGGCGGCATCGCCGTCATCGAAACGGTGTTCACCATTCCGGGCCTTGGTCGCCTGATGGTCGATAGCATCTTCCAACGCGACTACCCCGTCATTCAGGGCTGCCTTCTCTTCGTCGCCATGTCCTATGTGGTCGTCAACCTGATTGTCGATCTCCTATATCCCCTCTTTGATCCGCGCGTGGTGGCCGAATGAAACAGGTTTCTCTCAATGGCCTGATCGGCGGCGTTCTGATCGCTGCTCTGCTCATCGTCGCAGCCCTGAGCCTCTTCTGGACGCCTTTCGATCCAATGAAGCTGAGCTTCACGGCAAAACTGGCTTCTCCCGGCTCACTGCATCTCCTCGGCACTGATGAATTCGGGCGAGATGTACTCAGCCGCCTTATGGTCGGCGCACGAGCAAGTGTCTGGATCGGCTGCCTTACGGTCGGTTTCGCCGTTGTGGCTGGTACGTTGATCGGTCTCATCAGCGGGTATGCCCGTGGCTGGATCGATGGCCTGATCATGGCCGTGAACAATGCACTGCTGGCATTCCCCGGCATTTTGCTGGCACTCGGACTTCTCGCGGTGTTCGGCGCAAATCAATACGGCATCATCTTCGCGCTGGGCATCGCATACACGCCGTCCATGGCGCGCGTCGTTCGAGGAGCCGTGCTGTCATTGCGGGAACGCGAATTCGTCGAAGCGTCCCGCGTGATGGGCAATGGCGAAATCTTCACGATGTTCAGACACATCCTGCCCAATTGCCTTGCCCCAATTACCGTACTTGCAACCTCGATGTTCGGCTGGGCCATCCTTTCGGAAAGTGCCTTGAGTTTCCTCGGTCTCGGTGTTCCGCCTCCCGCACCGACATGGGGCAACATGCTGGCTGCAGGTCGGCCTTTCATCGAACAGGCTGTCTGGCTCGGACTCTTCCCCGGCCTCTGCATCGCACTCACATTGTTTGGCATCAACCTTCTCGGAGATGCTCTGCGCGATAAACTCGACCCACGCATGAGAGGTTTGAAATGACTGAAGGAAAGCTTCTCAGCGTCCGCAATCTTTCGCTGGAAATCGTCCGTCGCGATGTCGGCGTGGTGAAGGATGTCAGCTTCGATGTCGCGCCGGGTGAAATCTTCGGCATCGTCGGCGAAAGCGGTTCGGGAAAATCTCTTGCGACAAGGGCGATTGTTTCTCTGCTGCCGCCCGTCATTCGCAAGACGGCAGGTACGGTCATCTTCAAGGGCCGCGACATCACCGCAATTAGTGAAAAGGACTTGCGCACGCTGCGTGGTGCGGAGATTGGATTGGTTTTTCAGGAGCCCATGACCTCGCTCAACCCGTCCATGACGATTGGACGGCAACTGGAGGAGGGGCTCGCACTGCACACGCAGGATCAAGCCTCCACGAGGCGCGAGAAAATTCTCTCCATGCTGCAACGTGTCGGCATTCGCGATCCTGAGCGAGCACTGACGTCCTATCCACATGAGTTCTCCGGCGGCATGCGCCAACGCATCATGCTGGCATCCGTCATGCTTTTAAAACCGGCGTTGCTGATTGCCGATGAACCAACGACGGCGCTCGATGCGGTCATTCAGCGCGATGTCATGGAACTGATGGTGGAACTGACGAAGGCAGAAGGCACGGCAGTCCTTCTCATCAGCCATGACCTACCGATGGTGGCCCGCTACACAGACCGGATCGTCGTTATGGAAAAGGGCTCCATCGTTGAAGCCGGTACGACTGAGCAGATACTGGAACTCCCCCAGCACCCTTACACGCGCAAGCTTCTGTCATCCTTGCCCGTGCGCGGTGAAGTCAGGCATATCGATACGATATCCGCACCGATGATTTCGGCCCGCAACATCGTCGTGGATTATCCTGGACGGAAGTCGTTTCTCAAGAAGGGCGAGCCAAAACGCGCACTGCATGGAGTCTCGATTGACATTCATGAAGGCGAAGTTGTGGCTCTGGTCGGCGGTTCCGGGTCTGGCAAGACGACCTTGGGACGCACGATTGCCGGATTGGTCAAGGAGACTGAAGGCGAGGTTTTCTTCCGGGGGCGCACGCGCGATCAGGACTGGCGCGACTATCGCCTCAATTGCCAGATGGTTTTTCAGGATCCCTATTCCTCGCTTGATCCTCGCATGACGATCCTTGCTCTCGTTGAAGAGGCGCTGCGTCTCGTTCCCGGAATAGACCGGGTGGCGAAGATGAAGCGCGCCTACGAAACGTTGGAAGAAGTTGGTCTCAACGCCGAATTCGCCCTTCGCTATCCGCATGAACTTTCGGGCGGACAGCGGCAGAGAGTGGCCATTGCCAGAGCGATTGCGCGACGACCACGATTCCTCATTGCCGACGAGCCCGTTTCGGCGCTGGACGTGACCGTTCGCGCACAGGTGCTCTCGCTCTTTTCCGATTTGCAGAAACGATATGGCTTCTCCTGCCTGTTTATCAGCCACGATCTCGGCGTCGTTGAACAGGTCGCTGATCGCGTCATCGTCATGCAGGACGGCAGGATCATCGAGGAAGGTGACCGCAACACGATCTTCGACATGCCGAAGCAGGCCTACACCCGGCGCCTTCTCTCGGCAATTCCCGCGCTCGATCTCAACGAGACCGGCGGCGTGAAACTCAAGTGGCGCTTGGAGGCGTGACGATGAATACAGCACCCATGACATCCGGCAACCTCGGATCAACCGCCGAAAGGCTGAACGCGATCTGTAACGGACAGCCATTCGTCACGCGCTTCAGCATTAAGAACCTGCGCAATGGCGAGATATTTGAACGCGGAGCGAATGAGGAAACTCCGTCTGCCAGCACCCGCAAGACCTCGATCATGATGGCTGCCCTGAGCGCGGTCCAAGAAGGCAGGCTCGATCTGGATGAGCAGATTGTCTACGAGCCGCGCTTTGCCGAAGAAGTCGCAAGCGGAATGTTTCGCTATCTTACGCCGGGCATCGTGATCTCGCTTCGCGATGCCATCACCGGCATGATGGTGCTTTCCGACAATGTCTGCACCAAGATGGTCTTCGAGCGCCTGACGCTGGAGGAAGTGAACAGCTATTGCAGGGCAATCGGCATGGAAGGCACGCATCACCGCTTTCTGATCCCGCCGCTCGCTCTGTCTCCCGATCATTCCTTGAAGTCCGTTACGACGACAACGGCGCGCGATCAAATGTTCCTGCTCCAGTCGATTCTCGATGCTCAGGGTTCCGAAGAGGCTTCGAAGCGGCTGGGCGTTTCTCAAGAATTGAGTGCCTACGCCTTGCAGACGCTGAAAAATCAGATTCTGCGATACGCTATCCCTTCACGTCTGCCGTTCGGCACGGTCGTCGCTCATAAGGGCGGCACAGGAAAGCGCGGGAGGATGAATGCAGGCATCGTCTACAGCGATGGTCAACCGCTCTACATCATCACCGCTTTTACGGACCAGGTGCCGCAGGAAATGCCGGATGGAACACCGGGATACACCATGTCTCTTGAAACCATCGGACGCCTTTCGCGCGTCTGCTGGGATGATTTTCGAGCTTGAGCCAACAGCATTAAAACCAACAATAACAGAGGGTAGAACATGAAAAGCTTACTTCTTGCTGGAACTATATTGATGGCGCTTTCAGGCGCGACCCACGCGCGCGATATCGTGATTGCGCAGAGCTCGGATCTTCGCAGCAACATCCCCGGCGTTAACCGGGATGGGAATACGGATGGCGTCATCCTTCATATCGTCGAAGGGCTCGTGGGCTACGCCAACAACGGCGAAGTAAAGCCTTTGCTGGCGGAAAGTGTTGAAACCTCGAGCGATGGTCTGACATACACATTCAAGCTTCGCCAGAACGTCAAGTTTCACAATGGCAAGCCGCTGACCGCGGATGACGTCGTTTGGAACTGGAGCCGATACATGGACCCCGCCACGAAGTGGACGTGCATCAAGGATTTCGACGGCGGTACGGTGAAGGTGACAGCGATCAAGGCTGTCGATGCGCATACCGTCACGATGTCGCTCGATAAGCCCTCCGCGGTTTTCCTCGGCCTGATGGCGCGGCCGGAGTGCGGCTACACAGGCATGATCTCGAAAGACTCCCTCAACGCTGAAGGTGCATTCGATAAGCCAATCGGAACTGGTCCGTTCAAATGGGATGGGTGGAAGAAGGGCGAATACATCCACTTGGCCAAGTTCGATGAATACCAGTCTCCGGCCAATGACGGCAAACCGGATGGCATGGTCGGCTCGAAGCGACCACTGGTGGATGGCATCAAGTTCATGGTCATCCCCGATGCATCCACTGTGAAGGCAGGTCTCCAATCGGGTGTGCTCGACACTGCGGAAATCTCGCCTGATCTCATTACGGAGTTTGAGAAGAGCGAAAAGGCCAAGGTCATTATTTCGCAGAACAACGGCAAAAACCTCTTCTACATCCAGACCCGCGACCCCGTCATGAGCAAACCCGGGGTTCGCCGTGCAATCGCGATGGCGCTTGACATGGACGAGCTTGTTGCTGCGGCCTCCAATGGTACCGGAAAGGCCAACGGCTCGATGGTGGCGTCGGACTCTATCTACTTCAGCGAGACACAGAAGAAGCGTCTTCCTTACGATCTTGATGCGGCGAAAAAGGAACTCGAAGCATCCGGCTACAAGGGTGAGCAAATCAACATCATCGCCAACAAGCGTGGCAATGTACCCAGCTTTCCGGCAGCCGTCATCGCTCAGGCGATGTTGCAGCAGATCGGTCTGAACGTGCAGATCGAAGTTCTGGACTATGCAACGCAGGTTGATCGCCGCCGCTCTGGCAATTACCAGATCATTTCGCAATCCGTCGCACCCCGTCTCGATCCTGCGTTGATGTACAGCTTCTATGTGGGCGATAAGGACAAGAACGCTTCGCTCATGTGGGATAATCCGAAGGCGATCGAACTGATGAAGGCTGCTTATGCGGAAATCGACCAGCAGAAGCGTCAGGCAATCTTCGACCAGTTCCACGAGCTCATGTTGCAGGATATGCCAGGCATCTTCCTCTACGACATGATCGACGTTTGGGGAGCGACCAAGTCGCTTGAGGGTCAGCCGGTCTGGCAATCCAACGCGCGGCTTTGGGAAGTGTCGGTCGGTAAATAATCCAGTCATTAGGCACCGCGAATAAGCGGTGCCTTTCATATGCACAGAAGCCCTCTGCCATCATCGATGCGCGGTGCCGGTTTCGCTTTGTCTCGAGGAACAGCATGCCAGATCAATCAGCCCTGAAATCACTAACGCAATCGATCGACGACCTAGCTCCTAATTTTACATCCATAAGTGATCAAATATGGGATCTGGCAGAACTGAAGTACGACGAATATAAATCAGCCAAACTTCTTGTTGAGACATTGAAGCAACATGGTTTCTCCGTTGAGGAAGGCATCGCGGGAATGGAAACCGCATTTGTCGGCCAATACGGGCATGGCAAACCTGTCATCGCATTCCTTGGCGAATATGATGCTCTTGCAGGCATGAGCCAGCTTGCGGACATCGATGAGCAACGGGAAGGTGAGCCGGGCGCCAGCGGTCACGGCTGCGGCCATAACCTATTAGGAGTCGGGTCTCTCATCGCGGCAATCTCGCTGGCAAGACATTTGGAGGCTAACGGTCTGCCGGGGACAATTCGATATTATGGTTGCCCTGGAGAGGAGGGCGGTTCCGGAAAAACCTTCATGGTGCGGGCAGGTGCCTTCGACGATGTGGACGCCGCACTGACCTGGCACCCAGCCCCATTCAATGGCGTCAGATCGACAAATAACCTCGCGGTACTAGAGTATTACTATAGGTTCAAAGGCACTGCCGCGCATGCCGCCAATGCGGCTCATCTTGGGCGGTCGGCTCTCGATGCCGTCGAACTGATGAATGTCGGTGTCAACTTCCTTCGCGAGCATATGCCGCAGGATTGCCGCGTGCATTATGCCATCACCGATGCAGGCGGACGTGCCGCTAACGTGGTTCAGGCAAAAGCAGAGGTGCTTTATCTCGTTCGCGCGCCCGAAATGTCCCAGGCTCTGGCACTGGCCGAGCGCGTGGATCAGGTCGCGCGCGGTGCCGCCATGATGACCGGAACTGAGGTGGAGATCGTGTTCGACACCGCCGCCACAAACTTGCTGCCGAACCTCACGCTTGAAAACGCAATCCACGAAAATCTGATGGCGATTGGGCCGGTGCCGTTTGATGAGGCAGACATGGAGTTCGCCCGTAAAATCCAAGCCACATTTACGCAGGAAGCGATCAAGAGCAGCATCAAACTTTATCAGATCAAGGATGATGTCTTCTCCAACGAGAAGATTGACGGATCGACGCCGCTACATTTGGGATTGCGTGCTTTCGAAGGGCACTCCCATTTTCGAGCAGGATCTACCGATGTGGGCGACGTCAGCCGTGTGACACCTACCGCACAGTGCTGGGCGCCAACTTGGGCGATAGGAACAAACCCTCATACATGGCAAGTCGTGGCGCAGGGCAGAAGCCGTGCAGCCCATAAGGCAATGGTGCATGCTGCTAAAGCTCTTGCTTCGACGGGCCTTGATTTGGCAACATCTCCGAGCCTGTTGGCCAAGGCAACAGCAGAATGGAAAGCTGCGAGGGGCGACGACCCTTATGTCTGCCCAATACCTGAAAACGTCATGCCTGGTGCTTTGCATTCCAGTAAGGAGCAATCGCTGGGGTAACGGATGAATATCAAACAGACGCTAAAGCGCCCCAGTCAATAAGGAGCGAGCGTTAAAGCGAGCTTCCTGAGGTGGATGCTGTTGCGCCTTCTGGGCGTCAGCGCGCCTCAATTCGCGTTCTGGAAGCGCGTGCCGGAGGGCATTGTGAGTCCGCCTACTTGCCGATCTGACGTTGTACCGCATGGTTGTCAGACAGATACTCTATGCTTTGGGTATGTTGGTTTCAGATCGGAACGCTTCGCTAGGCGTCTTAAAGATTGTTGCTTATTTTAGAAGAATTACGGAACCAGATTCTCACGAAGCGACAAACGAACGATTTTTGTTCTAAGTGAACTTGCGCTGATTTCGCTGCGACGATAAACCGCAGCGGCCCACCTGACTCATTTCCCGATGGATCTAAACAACAATTTTCAAGTGATGCCCGTCACAAAGCGAGTTGCCTATGAGAGACCTTCCAGGCCGTCCTTCACGTCGAAATTTTCTTAAAGCGTCCGCTGCAAGTGCTGCAGTCGCTGGACTCGCAGCCGTGCCGCTGAAGGCTGAGGAGCAACTAGAGCCGGTCGCGCTGGATGCGTACACGCCTATCTGTCTCAAGCCCAGCGAGTGGGCTTTAGTAGTGGCAGCGGTAGCAAGATTGATCCCTTCCGAGGGCGAGGGCCCCGGAGCCATCGAAACACGTGTCCCGGTCTTTATCGATATGCAGTTGGCTGGCGATTTCGGTCGCGCTGCCGATTGGTATATGGAAGGTCCTCATGAGGCCGACGCAAGTCCGTTGCGTGGCTGGCAGACACCGCTGACGCCGCTTCAGATTTATCAACAAGCCATCCCGGTATTTGACGAATGGTGTCGCACGACACATGGGAAGATTTTCGCGGAGCTGGATGAGGCGACGCAGGATCAGGCGCTTACCTCGCTTCAGAAAGACGAAATGAAGCTTCATCCGGAAATGCGCGATTTCTTCTCCATTCTGCTTGGAAACACCAAAGAGGGTTATTTCGCCGATCCACTGTATGGCGGAAACCATAAAATGCAGGCGTGGACCTATATCGGTTTCCCCGGCGCGCGTGGATCGTACAAGGAATGGGTTCTCAAACATAACGTTAAATATCCGCTGGGACCGGTTTCGATCTCTGGCGAGAGGGCATGAACGATGGCTAGAACTGAAAAGAAAAAAGATGTCGTCATCGTCGGTCTTGGTTGGACCGGATCGATCCTCGGCATGGAGCTTGCGCAGGACGGGCTTGAGATCGTCGCGCTCGAGCGCGGTCATGACCAGAATACCGTTCCCAATTTCCAATATCCTGAGATGATCGATGAGCTGAAATACGGCGTACGTCTCGGCATGATGCAAAAGCCGCGGAATTCGACAGTGACAATTCGTCGGAGCGAGACCGAGGTGGCATTGCCCTATCGCAGCCTCGGCTCCTTTCTACCGGGTATTGGTGTCGGCGGTGCCGGCACGCACTGGAACGGGCTCAACTGGCGTCCTATGACGTCAGAATATCGTCTTCGATCCTATGTCGAGGAACGTTGGGGGGCATCCATTATCCCCGAAGATATGACCATTCAGGATTACCCGGTCACGTATGACGAGCTCGAGCCCTATTTCGACCGTTTCGAACGGGTTGCAGGCATCTCGGGCAAGGCTGGTAACATCAAGGGTGAGAAGATCGAAGGCGGTAATCCGTTCGAGGCTCCACGCTCCCGCGATTATCCCATGCCGCCTATGCCGACGACCTGGGACGGAGCCAAGTTCGGTGAAGTCACTAAATCCATGGGCTACCATCCGTTTCCGCGCCCCGGCGGTATAGCGTCGCAAGCCTATGTCAACGAATACGGCATGCAGATGGGCCCATGTAATCATTGCGGCTTCTGCGAGCGTTATGGTTGTTATAACTATTCGAAATCTTCGCCGCAGACCGCCATTCTTGACGCCCTGAAGCGCAAGCCGAATTTCGAATATCGCACGGAATGCGAAGTGTTGCGCATCGAAATGGCACCGGATGGCAAGACCGCGACCGGCGTCACCTATTTCGACGAAAAGGCGCAGGAGGAAGTCTTCCAGCCTGCCGATCTGGTAATTCTGGCTGCCTATCAGCTGCACAACGTTCACCTGATGCTGCTATCCGGCATCGGGCAGCCCTATGATCCCAATACGGGAGAAGGCGTTACCGGCCGCAACTATGCCTATCAGATGAATGGTGGCTACACGCTGTTTTTCAAGGACGAGGTTTTCAATCCATTCATCGGCACTGGTGCCAACGGCATGACCATCGATGATTTCGGTATCGATAACATCGATTTCGGTCGGGAAGGCTTCATTGGCGGCTCCTACATCTCCGCCGGGCAATCGAATGGTCAACCGATCCGCTCCATGGCGCTTCCAGCAGGCACCCCAAGCTGGGGCGCAAAGTGGAAGCAGGCCGTGGGTGAATGGTACGGGCACTCCATGTCCATCGGTTCGCACGGGTCCCATATGGCCTATCGTGGGAATCACCTCGATCTCGATCCGACCTACAAGGACCGGCACGGGCGTCCCTTGATGCGCATGACGTTCAACTGGAATGCCAATGACATTCGCATGACCCAATTCATGAAGTCGAAGATCGAGCCGATTGCGAAGGCTCTCAACCCGACATCCATGCAGGAAGGCTTCAAGAAGGAAGGTGCCATGTATGATGTCAGGCCCTATCAAACCACGCACAATGTCGGCGGCTCCGTAATGGGCGACGATCCCAAGACATCGGCGGTCAACCGGTACCTTCAGGCCTGGGACAAGCACAATATCTTCGTTCTTGGCGCCGGGGCATTTCCGCAGAATACGCAGTATAACCCCACCGGCATGGTGGGTGGTCTCGCCTATTGGGCAGCTGAGCATATCCGCAAGGACTACCTTCCCAACCCACGGCCACTAGTTTGAGGAGTGCCACCATGAAAACGCTTCTCAAAGTTCTCGCCGCTCTCGTCCTCGTTGGCATTGCTTGTCTTCTCGCCTTCATTTTCGTGCCCGTTCAGCGCACGGAAGCAACTGCTGAACTGGCAGCAAATTTCAAGCCAGCAGAAGGTCGTGGGGAATACCTCATGCGTGCCAGCGATTGCATGGCCTGTCACACGAATGAGGGTGGAACACCCTTTGCAGGCGGTCGTGCGATCCAGAGCCCGATGGGAACAATCTGGACCACCAACATCACGCCTGACAAGGAAACCGGTATCGGGAGCTATACGCTCGACGATTTTCGTGCCGTTCTCTATGATGGTGTGACGCCGAACGGCACGCATCTTTATCCCGCCATGCCGTATGAGAATTACCGCAAGCTAACGGAAGAAGACGTAGTTTCGCTCTACGACTACTTCATGCATGAGGTGAAGCCTGTCTCGAATAAAGTCGAGCCAACGAAACTCGCATTTCCTTTCAATATGCGATTTGGTCTGCGTGCATGGAACTGGGTTGCTTTGCGTGGCGAAGCCGGATTTGCACCCAACACAGCAGAAGACGCCATTTTTAACCGTGGCAAATATCTGGTCGAAGGGCCGGGTCACTGCGCCGCCTGTCACAGCCCACGCTCGGTGCTGATGACGCAGGATGGTATCGACGAGACGTACAAGAGCTTCCTCTCGGGTGGTGAAATCGACAACTACACGGCTCCGGATCTCAGAGGCCCTAGCAGCGGTCCACAAAAATGGGGAGTCGAGGAGACGGCAGCTTATCTTGCCACCGCTCGCAACGCTCATTCAACGGCAACAGGAGAAATGATGCTGGTGGTGCGCGATTCCACTCAGTACCTGACGCAAGATGACAATCGGGCGATAGCAAGCTTCCTGACGAAGATCGGGACGCCTGGACAACAGGCCGCAAAATCGGCCGACGCGCCAACGCCGACGGAAGAACTCTTGTCGAGCGCTGGACCTGACATGCCGCTCGGAGCGCGGCTCTATCTGGACAATTGCGGTGGATGTCACCTCGTGAACGGTAAGGGTGCGCCGGAAATATTCCCGGAACTTGACGGAAACTCACTGGTGACAGCGAAGTCTAGCAAAGGCCTGATTAGCGTGATCCTCCATGGTGCAGAGCTTCCTTCAACTGAAAAACGCCCCATGAAGGTGAGAATGCAGGGCTACGAGGATCGCCTGTCCGACGAGGAGATCGCAACGCTTGCCACCTTCCTGCGCAACGCGTGGACGAACAAAGCTTCTGCGGTAACCACGCAGGACGTGGAAGCGATCAGAAAGCTCGGCAACGCTCACTAATGGCCACAAGAAGTAAGTAAGAGCCCTCGTCATCTCAGTGGGGCTCTTTCGTAACCGAATTTGATGATCGCCATCCTTGTGCGAGATACTGTGTATTTTGGCTTTCTTCCTGAGAGGGGCGACAACTGAGAAGGAAGTCGTTCGTTTCATCGACGCTTAGAAGGTACCCACATTGAACAAGGTCGCAGCAGAACTGTAATCGAGAGGTCGGTCGACGGAGGTGGAGCGATAAGCTTCCGGTCTTTTTACACTTCGATGCCCGGCGGCGGACGTACTCGACTTCATTTGCGTTGTCACCTTGCAGAAACATCGCGTTCCAAGTTTCACAACGATCCGAGCAGGAAAGGCGGAATACCCCTATAAAGCACGTAAGTTCTTCTCAAGCGGCAATAGCGGGCACATTCAGGAGATGATTTGACTTCAGGACAATTTGAAAAACACATGCGGTGTATCATCGCTGCCTTCACTTTTGTCCACTCGCGTTTCTGATCTCTCCAACCAATCGCCAATCCCCATGCCCAAGTACTTAGAAAGACGCAAGGCCGCCGGATGTAGCGTGCTTTACAGAGAAAGCTCACTCATTGGTGATGAGGTGCATTCGCGCAAACTCAATGAGGCTCTCAATGTGCGCTTTCGTTGCTTCAAACGCCGCGCCGGGGTCGTTGCGCTGCAAGGCGTCGATGATGGCAAGATGTTCCGTAGAATCTGGTGTCAGGCGGTCTTTCAACTGGCCGATTTCAAAGAGGCGCGTGGCGGCTCGCAGATTGCGTAAAACACCTGCCATAACTTCGTTGCCACAATGGTCGATTATCAGGTTATGCAAGTGATCGTCTGAAAACCAGTGGGCATCCGTATGGTACGCAGTAGCGCCCATAAGCTCGTCAATTTCGCGCCGCACCTCGACGAGTTTGCGACCGGGTATGCTTGGCATGGCCTGTACAGCCGCGTGTGGTTCGATCAACAGACGTAGCTTCAGGCTCTGGATGTATTCTCCGATATCGACGTGTCGCACCACGTAGTTGCGGCCGTCGCCTTTGTGAATCAAGCCTTCACCTTCCAGCCGCTGCAAAGCTTCACGCAGGGGCGTGCGCGACACACCGAGCATCTCGGCAAGCTGCGCTTCGATGATAACGTGGCCGCCTCCAAGACGACGGTGGCGGATCATGTCAGAAACAGCGTTATACGCGAGGGCGGCAAGCTTGTGGCCTGCGTCTTTGGACCGTTTTCCTATGCCAGGATCAGTGTCTGTTTGTGTCAAAGCGCATCAGCCTCCAGGCAGCTATTGGTCTATTCCCAGTTGATGTTGCCCCAAAGGCTTTTCTTGTTTTCAGCCATGGTCCATACCGCTCGATATTGTCAACTACCGGGGAGTCAATGGAATGGACGGTCAGGTCACGGCGGAACGAAGCCTTGCAGATGAGACCTATTCTGCACTGCTCGGGGAAATCCTCTCCGCGCAAATGGCGGGTGGTGCTGTGGTGCAGGAGCGCAGGCTTGCGGCGCGACTGGGCGTCTCTCGTTCGCCAATGCGTGATGCGTTGGGACGTCTTGAGGGGCAGGGGCTTCTTGCGCGCAACGCCAAGGGCGTTCTCACGGTGCGTATCGTCACCCTGTCCGACTACCTGAACAGCGTGGCGATGCGAATGCTCGTTGAGCCAAGTGCGGCGGCGCAAGCGTGCAAGGGAATAACGGCTGAGACAGTCGCAGACCTCGCTGCGATGCTTCGAGACATAGAGTTGGATCCAGATCCTGATCCCGAGTTCGTATGGAACTTCGATGATGCTTTGCACCAGGGCATTGCTGATGCCAGTGGAAATCCCTTCATGGCGGACACCATCTTGCAAATGAGGCGCTACACCACGATCTTCGAGCGCCAGCGTAAACTCGCCCAGCGGAAGCCGGGTCTTGCTGACCATCAGGGCATCGTAAAAGCACTGATGGATCGCGATGCGGATGCCGCCCGCGTGGCTATGACGTTGCATCTTGAACGGGTGCGCCAGAACGTCCTTTCGACGTACTGAGCCGAGCCAGCCTATCCCAAACCTCAGATATTTCAATTTTTGACTGCCCTGGCGGAAAGATGTTGCATACGGCAAATGATTGTGTATGAAAGTGGTATACCAAATGAATGCGAAATTAACAAGCATCGTTGTTTAGGTCCACGAGAAGATCGAAAAACCAGAGGGTCATCATGTCATTCCGCACCATCTCCATTGCCTCCCTTCTATTACTCTCCACGGCAGCGTCGGCGTTTGCGCAGAGCTGCACGCCTAAGGTTCCCGATTCCGAATTGGTCAAGCCTGGGACGCTGACAATGTCGGTTAATCCAACATTACCGCCGATGCAGTTCGTCGATTCCACCGGAGAGCTCAAAGGCATGCGGGTCGAACTTGGCGAGGAAATTGCCAAGCGCCTGTGCCTTACGCCTGAATATGTCCGCATCGAATTCTCGGCGATGATCCCCGGTCTTCAGGCTGGCCGATGGGATATGATCAACACTGGAATATTCTTCACGAAAGAGCGCGCGGCCATCATGCAAATGATCCCCTACGAGGACCAGGCCATCAGCGTTTCAGTGGCGACGAGCAATACGACGGTGAAGGACAAGGATGGGCTTGATGGTCTGCGCGTCGGCGTCGAGCTCGGCGGCTTCGAAGAAACGACGACCCGTGCTCTTGACGCTGAACTCAAAGCCGCCGGCAAGACAGGGCTCGTCATTCAGACCTTCGATAATTTCGCGCTGGCCTTCCAGGCGCTACGCGCCGGTCAAGTCGAGGGCGTTGTCTCAATCGATGGTGTCGCAAAGGAATATGATAGCCGTGGCGATTTCCGTCGTGCCGTCAGCGGTCTTTATCCTGCACCCGTTGCCGTTGCTTTCAAGAACGCGAAACTTGCAGACGCGGTATCCGGCGTCCTCAAAGAAATGAAAGCAGATGGCTCGTTGGGAAAACTCTTCGACAGCTACGGTCTGCCGATGATCGCAGGCGACTACTCAGTCAAGGGTCCAGGCCGCTGATCTGAGCGGTTCATCATTCTGATGGATGCCGGCTCGTCCGGCATCTCCTTAGCATTAAAGGTCCCTCCATGTCGTACTGGAACTGGTCTGGCTTCTTCGACTATCTCGTCAATCCCTTCATCCTCGGAGGTGTTGTCACCACGATCTGGCTGACCTGCGTCTCACTTGTGTTCGGCCTACTACTCGGCTTTGTCGTGGCCCTCATGCGCAGATCCAAGCTAAGGCTTATGAGGTGCATCGGGTGGTTCTATATCTGGCTGTTCCGTGGCACGCCGCTGCTCGTGCAATTGATCGTGCTCTATACCGCATTACCGCAACTCGGGATCAAGTTCTCCGTTGTACAAGCTGCGTTGATCGGGCTGGCTTTGAACGAGGCAGCATATCTGGCGGAGATTATCCGGTCCGGCATCGAGGCAGTTCCTGCAGGACAAGCGCGTGCGGCGAGAGCTTTAGGCATGACTGAGCGTCAGATAATGCGCCACATCGTCATGCCGCAGGCGTTCAAGGTCATCATCCCGCCCCTTGGTAACTCGGTCAATGGTCTGCTGAAAACAACATCCGTCACCTCCGTCATTTCAATGGAGGAACTGCTACGGCGCACCCAGGTGCTGATCCAGGAAAAGTTCATGGTGCTCGAACTCTTCGCCGTGGCTGCCATCTATTATCTTCTTCTCACGACCCTCTGGGACTTTGTGCAGCGGCATATCGAAAGGCGCTTCGGCCAGTCCACAGCACCGCTACAGCTCAGCGAAAAGCGCTGATATTCAATAAAGGACTTACTGCATGCCAAAGACGTTTCGTGGTGTCTTTACCGTGATGATCACTCCCATCGACGAAGATGGGAAAGTCAATTTGCCAGCACTCGCTGCCTTTACAGATTGGCAGATCCGGGAGGGCGTGCATGGACTCATCCCTCTTGGTTCGACAGGAGAGTTCCTTTCACTATCCGATCAGGATTGGGACGACGTCGCCCGCACGGTCATCCAGAGCGCCGCCGGGCGCGTACCAGTTCTGATCGGAACAGGTGCTGAAGATACCCGTGAAGCGGTTCGCTTGAGCTGCAAGGCCGAGGCACTGGGCGCGGATGGCGTGATGATAATCCCGCCATTCTACTCGACGCCGACCGACGACGAACTGGTAACACATTACCAAACCATCGCCCGCTCAATTTCCATTCCGATCATGGTCTACAACAACCCTGCAACGTCGAATGTGGACATGAAGCCCGAACTTCTGGCTCGCATCGCCGAGATTGATGGCTGCGACTACGTCAAGGAATCGACGCTCGAGGTCACCAGAATCCGAGATATCGTTCGCCTGGCTGGTGACAAAATGACGCCTTTCGGCGGTATTCTAGGCTTTGAATCTTTCGTCATGGGCGCGCAGGGCTGGGTAGCCGTTGCGTCCAATGTGGCGCCTGCAGCAATGTCGCGCATCTTCACTCTAGCGGCCGATGAGAAGCAATACGATGAAGCGCGTGCGCTTTATCTGGAGTGGCTTCCCATCATCCAGGCGGTCGGTGGACAGGCCTATGTCGCTGGCTCCAAGGCCTTGCTGAACCACATGGGGTTTGCCGCAGGATCGCCGCTGCCGCCGCGTCTGCCGTTGCCATCAGAGCAGGATGCCGCGATGAAGGCTTTGGTCGAGCGTTTCGGCTTAAGCTTTTCCCAAAACTGAGCCGGAGAAACCAGATGCCCGGTTCGATCATTCAGGATGCAGGCGTGACCGTCTATTTCGATGGCGTTGCGCATCGCGTCGATCCGGGCCTTTCCATTGCCGCCGCGCTGACCGCGCTGGATCAAGCAGACTTCTCTACTGATGCAGCAGGGGAGAAGCGTGGTCTGTTTTGTGGCATGGGTGTGTGTCACGATTGCCTTGTGACAATCGATAGCCGCACGAGCCAGCGCGCCTGTATGACGCCCGTTCGAGACGGCATGCGCGTTGATCGTCAGCAGGCGCGTCCCGACATCACTTCCACTGGTCTAGCAGACCTGAGCCCTGTCCCAACAAAACTTCCTGAGTTGGACATGGACTTGCTGGTCATTGGAGCGGGGCCGGGTGGTCTCGCTGCCGCGGTGGCAGCGGCAGAAGCCGGGGCCTCTGTAACTCTGGTCGATGAGCGGCACACATCTGGCGGCCAATTCTTCAAGCAGCCTAACACGGATGCAGCACGTCTGGCGCTCAAGGCTGACCGGCAGGCCGCAGATGGGGCTGCGTTGATCGAAAGAGCACGCTCGCTTGGCGTGACCATTTGTTCAGGCGTGACCGTCTGGGGCGCGGCTCATGGAGAAGATGGACGAGTAGTAATTTCCAGTCTAGACCATGATGGCGTTTTCTATTGCCGACCTACCATGCTTGTCATCGGAACCGGGGCTTTTGAGCGACCGCCAGCCATCAAGGGTTGGACGCTACCGGGTGTCATGACGGCAGGGGCTGCACAAACCCTGCTGCGCAGCTATGGCACGCTTCCCGGTCGGCGCATTCTGATTGCCGGGAACGGTCCTCTCAATTTTCAAGTCGCAAGCGAGATTCTCAAGGCGGGCGGTGACGTTGTCTGTCTGGTGGAGCAGGCAGGCGCACCATGGAGCAGTCCAGTCGAAGCATTCAATGTTTTTCGCCATGACGCGGCACTTGCCCTCAAAGGCGTGAAAGAGATCGCAAGATTGGAGCGAGCAGGTGTCAAGCTCGCCTGGAACGCGCAAATATCGGACATCAAAGGTGATGGCCGGGTAGAGGCGGTGACGGTTTCCGGTCTTGGGGGCGACTTAACCTTCGGAGTCGATACCGTTTTGTTGGGTGGACATTTTACCTCGTCCAACGAGTTGTCGCGGTTGCTGGGTTGTGCTCATCGTGTAACCGGGAACGGCACCCTCACGGCAGATTGTGCCGAGGATGGCGAAAGTTCGCTGCCTCACATCCATATCGTCGGCGAGGCTGTGCGTTTTGGTGGTGCTTACCTGGCAATGGCTGAAGGTAGGCTTGCAGGTCTGGCAATCGCAGCCAAGCTCGGCTTCAAGCCTCAGCCAGACACCACAGCTAAGAGAAAACTTGCGCGCGCCAAAGCGTTTCAAGCAGCGCTTTGGCGATTGTTTGCCCCGGCGCCAACACCGTTGGAACCCGCAGACACCGCTCTCGCCTGCCGGTGCGAAAGTGTCGCAATCGGTACTCTGAAGAGTCTTGCCGTTAAGGGTCCGCTGGACATCGCAACAATGAAGCGCCTGACCCGTGCCGGGATGGGACGCTGCCAAAGCCGCTACTGTGGCCGGACGCTCACAGAATTGACCGGCCGACCTATGAGCGAGACCGACGGCCTGCTTGCACCGCAGATGCCACTACGTCCGGTGCCGCTTGCGGCACTTGCGATTGAGAAGCCGGAGTGGGGAGGGCATAGACGAGCACTGTTGCCCGCACGTCCGCCATTGCACCATTCCGAACCGCTGCCGATGAGAGAAGCGTCCACCGTTGTCATCGGCGCGGGAATTGCCGGACTTTCGTGCGCCTTGTTTCTGGCGGAAGCTGGCGAAGATGTTGTGGTGTTGGAACGTGGTTTTCCTGGCGGACTGGCATCGGGCGGGAATGCCGGCAGCCTCCATGCGCAATTGTTGTCATTCGATCACGGAGCCCGAGCAGAAGCAGGTGGAGGGCCAGCCGCAAAAACGCTTCGGTTGCAGCGAGACTCCATTTCGCTATGGCAGATGCTTGAAAAAAAGCTCGGTCGCGATTTTGAGATGAAGATCACGGGCGGCCTGATGGTTGCCGAGACCGAAGCACACATGCGCTTCCTTGAGGAGAAGACTCGAGTTGAACGCGAAAATGGCATCGATTGTCATGTGATTGGCGCTGAAGATTTACGGAAGCTAGAGCCCGCGCTTTCTCCGTTGATGATTGGCGCCGCATATTGTCCAATGGAAGGGAAGATCAACCCGCTTGTCGCGACGCGACACGTGCATGACGGCGCTGTGGCCGCTGGTGCTCGCGTATCGGACCGTACCGAAGTGCTGTCGATCCGCCGCGAAGGGTCAGGATTTATCATCGAAACCTCGCGGGGACCGCTACGGGCAGGCCGCATCGTGAATGCTGCCGGTGCTTTTGCTTCGCGCGTCGGGGCAATGCTGGGGCTGGACATTCCCGTGTTCGGGGCGCCGCTGCAGATGGTGGTGACCGAGGCCGCTGCGCCAGCTGTCTCGCATCTGGTTGCCCATGCCGACCGTCATCTGACGCTCAAGCAGGCTGCCAACGGCAATTTTCTGATCGGCGGTGGTTGGACGGCTGGTCTCGATCCTGTCCACAGCCATCCTCGCCCGATGTTTTCCAGCCTAGAGGGCAATCTTTGGGTGGCGCAGCACGTTGTCCCAGATCTCAGAAAACTGCACGTCATCCGCAGTTGGGCTGCGATGAACATCAACATCGACGGCGCGCCAATCCTTGGAGAGCATCCAGGTTTGCCCGGTTTCTTTAATGCAGTCACATCCAATGGCTTTACGCTTGGGCCTCTCATCGGCCAACTCACGGCCGATCTCGTCCTTGGCCGCGACCCCGGGCGCGATTTGTCGGCCTTTTCCATCAACCGCTTTCAGGGAGTTCGGTCATGATCGAGATCACCGGCGTCACGAAATACTATGGCGAGTTTGCGGTCCTCAAGAATTGCTCAACGAGTGTTTCCAAGGGTGAAGTTGTCGTGGTCTGTGGGCCGTCTGGATCTGGCAAATCGACCCTGATCAAATGCGTCAATGCGCTGGAGCCCATTCAGGAAGGGTCGATCCGAGTGGATGGGATAGAAGTCAATGATCCCGGCACTGACCTGCCTGATCTTCGTTCCCGTGTTGGTATGGTGTTTCAAAACTTTGAACTCTTCGCGCACCTGACAATCGAAGCCAACATCATGCTTGCACAGCGCATCGTTCTTCATCGCAGCGAAACTATTGCCAAAAGGCGATGCATGGATCTTCTGGATCGCGTGGGGATGACAGGGCACGCCCACAAGTATCCAGGCCAATTGTCCGGCGGACAGCAGCAACGCGTGGCGATAGCCCGGGCGCTTGCCATGAACCCGAAAGCCATGCTGTTCGACGAGCCGACATCAGCTCTCGATCCCGAGATGATTTCCGAAGTGTTGGATGTAATGACCGACCTTGCCAGTGAAGGCATGACGATGATGGTTGTTACCCATGAGATGGGTTTTGCACGCAAAGTCGCGACACGGATGATCTTCATCGACCAGGGCGAAATCGTCGAGGACCGCGCCACGGAAGATTTCTTCAGTAATCGTCACAATCCGCGCACAGAAGCCTTTCTCAGCAAGATCCTCCATCATTGAGAGTTTGATATGACCGAATTCGACTTAGTCGTTAAAGGTGGTACCATAGCGACCGCCTCCGACATCTTCAAAGCCGACATAGCCATTCGCGGCGGCAAAATCGTCCAGATCGGCGAACAGCTCGACGGCGGTGCCCAGACAATCGACGCGAGCGGCAAATACGTTTTACCGGGTGGCATTGATAGCCATGTCCATATCTCCCAGCCCTCGGGAGATGGCATCGTCATGGCCGACGACTTCGAGAGCGGTACCCGTTCTGCCCTTTTCGGCGGCAATACGACGATTATGCCGTTTTGCCTGCAGGAGAAGGATAAGCCGATGCGCGAGGCGCTTAATGCTTATCACGAGCTCGCCGAGGGCAACTGCTATACCGATGTCAGCTTTCACCTCATCGTTTCGGACCCGACGGATAGTCTCCTTGGTCAGGAGCTTCCGGCTTTGGCTGCTGACGGCTATTCTTCCTTCAAAGTCTTCATGACTTATGAGGGGCTTCGGCTCAACGATGCAGAAATCCTCAAGACGCTGGACGTTGCACGATCGACTGGCGCGACTGTCATGGTCCATTGTGAAAATGAAGATGCTATCCGTTTTTTGATTGCAAGGCATGAGGCGGAGGGGAACGTTGCTCCGCGAGCGCATGCCTCTACACGGCCGGTGGCGGTTGAACGCGAGGCGACACACCGGGCGCTAACACTTGCCGAAATCGTTGATGTGCCCATTGTCATTGTCCATGTCTCCAACGGCGAAGCGATGGAGGAAATCGCGCGAGCTCGATCTCGTGGTCTCAAGGTGATTGGCGAAACATGCCCTCAATATTTGATGCTGACGGCCGATGATCTAGACGGCATGGATTGGGAGGGCGCGAAATTTGTCTGCTCTCCTCCACCCCGCGACAAGGCTGCTCAGGAAGAATGCTGGAGAGGTATTGAAACCGGCATTTTCGATCTCTTCTCGTCCGATCACTGCCCGTTCCGCTACGATGACGAACGCGGCAAGCGCAGTCCGAAGGGACTTGAAAGCTTTCGTCACATTCCAAACGGTATCCCCGGTGTCGAAACGCGTCTGCCAATACTTTTTTCGGAAGGGGTGATGAAGGGGCGTATCGATTTGCCGCGCTTTGTCGCGCTTTCGGCGACCAATCATGCCAAAACCTACGGGCTTTACCCGGAAAAAGGCACGATCTCGATCGGTGCAGATGCCGACATCGCCATTTGGGACCCGACCATCAATCGCACGATACGCCATGCCGATCTGCACGATGGTGCTGACTATTCGCCCTATGAAGGTATCGAGATCACGGGCTGGCCGACCACCGTCATCCTCGGCGGCCGGGTGATGGTTCGTGACGGCGCGCTCGTTGGGAAGAAGGGCGATGGCACCTACCGCTCAGCCCGCACCCAAAGCACTAAAACTATCTAAGCAATTCGGAGACCTGAATTTATGAAACTGAAAATCACTGCCGGCCCGTTCGTTTTCGATGCCGTGCTCGAAACAGAAAAAGCCCCTCAGACCTGCAAGGCCTTCATTGAACGTTTGCCGTTTGAAGGCCAGATCGTGCATGTTCGCTGGTCGGGGGAGGGCGTATGGATACCACTTGGGGACTATAATTTCGGCGTCGGCTACGAAAACCACACGAGCCATCCCGCCCCCGGCCATATCATACTTTACCCCGGCGGCATCAGCGAGACGGAAATTTTGCTCGCTTACGGCGGTGTCGATTTCTCGTCCAAGATGGGACAACTCGCTGGCAACCATTTCATCACCGTGACGTCTAACCTCGAAAACTTGGCTGTGCTGGGTAACAAGACACTTTGGGAAGGGGCGCAGCATATTCGGTTCGAACTTGCTTAGAAGTGTTTCGAAGCAGAGATACAGAGGCGAGACGTTGTATCTATTACCGAGAATCCGTATTTTCTTCCGTTTGAGTGATGGGAGGGTCTGCCTTAGACCCTCCGACAATGAGTCCGACCAAAGCAATGACGTGGGGAGCGCAAGCCAAGGCGATTTAGCACCTCTAAAGGAAGGCGGATTAAACTTGATGACGAGAGCAGCACTCGTTGCATCACATATGCTTGGTCTGGCGCTCGGGCGATATATATTGAAGCTCGAGCCACTTGCCACGATGTCGCCAGGCACGATCACCTCGCTCTTTGCACCGACCATTCAGCACTATCTCTCGTTTGAGATCCCCGGGTAGCCCACCAACGCGAAGCATTGCGGTGAAAAGAACAGTTGTAAAGAAGGGGACCTCTGCAAGGCACACGCGGCTGGGCGGGCTGAATCAATATTGCAGACCACCGCATCGCATGATCGCAGGCGCCCGCTTATCGATAGATCTGGAGCAACTGGGAATGATCCTTGGCGGGTTCGCACGGATATCGAGGCGGTGGAAGCATTTTGGGATCAGGCTCTCATCCCAATTTACAAGATCATGACCTGGTCTGCATTCGACGCTGGAACAACATGGAATGCAGACTTAAGGGAAATCAGCCATCGGATCAGCGAGTGATCCGCGACACTATTGATCGTCTCCGGTTTAGCACTGATTCATGTTCAGTCGGCTGATCATATTGTTGTAGTCCTGCAGCAGCGAGTTGGCATCCTGCTGCTCCCGCGATTGCATCATCTGGAACTGGGAGCGTTGCTGCTTGTCCTTTTCGTAGGAGCCGTCTTCTGTCCTGCTGACGATCTGCCTTCCGGTCGAGAGGTAAGCGTTGGCTTTGGACATGATGGCCGAGCAACCCTCGTTGCTTTGCTCCCTGATTTTATTGTCATAACCGGTTGCCATAGTATTGAACTGGTCAAGCGAGGCCTTAAAGGCTTCTTTTTTGTCGCCAAGCCCTGTTCCGCTCAAGAAGCCGGAGGCGAGATCCATGCTGTCCTTGATGTGATAGACCATTCCGATCCGGAAATAGGCGAGCGTGTCTTTTTCCGTCTTGTCGAAGGCGGATTTGATGCGGGCGCGGTCCTTCGCCTCTATGGCATTGTTGTAGCTTGCCTGGGCCGTGGCCAGTTCTTCCATAGCGGCGATATAAGCAGGCTGTGTATCGCGGCCATGCGCGCCCTTGTCACTCAGATAGGTTTTGGCCTCAATGTAGTTGGCCATGTCGCGGTCAAGCGGGACCGCTTTCGCCAATGCGTCGGAATAAGCTTTCGCTGGCCCGTCGAGTTCGGCCATGTCAGGCTTCATCGCGCGTGCCTTGTCCAGGTTTTCCTTAATCCGGCCCATAGGCGACGAAGACGGGAAGAGAAGGTTGTCCTCCTTCTTCTTGCCGTCAAGCACGGGCTTTACGGTAGTTTGGTACGTTGCCAGATCCTCAGCGTAAGAGCGCTGAACCGAATTGGCGACCTCTACATACGCATTGTACTTTTGGATCTGTGCTTGCTCGCTTGCGGTTTGCTCCTCGTTCGCCTGGCCTGATTGGCTCGACGTGCTGTCATCGCAGGCCGAGAGCAGGATCAGGGATGCGGCAAGGGCTAGCGAGCGGATCAGGGGTTTGGAAAGTCGATGTGATGTCATTTCGGTCCTCATTTGCATTCTGAGAAGATCGTCAGTTTCGGCGCCAGCTCGTAGTCGATGTGCCGCCTGGCATTAGAATCTTGCTCAGGTCAAAGCGCCTGTTCAGTATCGTGGTGGAGAGGCGCTGTAACGGGTTGCTTTTGAACCGATCGCTTTTTCAAGACAAGTCTAATGAAGCTTTTCGCTCTTTTCGAGGACGGCGGGACCTCTGGCTGATGAATAGGAGGTGACTGGTCGGGTTTAGCTGGAGGACCCATATAACCGGCCATTTGGCAGCTGCGTACGGCTTAAGGTTTTCTGTCGAGCTGACGCGAGCGTCGGAGATGATTTTGTTGCGAGTTGGATCAGCGGGTTGAAACTAACGGTTCTGGTGGCACCGTCTCCAATTCTCTCGGTGGAACATTCAAATATCTCGCCCGTTTTATCGCCAGAAATGCGCGGGGCTTCCATCGAATGAAAATCAAGGTGAATTCTGGCCGGCTTAGCCTTTGGGTCTTGCCGATAGTTGGCACGTTCGTGACGTGTGGCGCGGCCTTTGCCGCCGATGGAAAGTCACCCGGTCCCTCAGAGGCCTTGTTCCTGATCCAGATCATTGTTCTTGTGGTCGTCGGCAGATTGCTGGGCGAGGCTATGGTGCGCATTGGGCAGCCGTCGATCATGGGCCAGATCATCGGCGGGATCTTGCTGGGTCCTTCGGTATTCGGTCTCGTGTTTCCGGAAGCGCAATCGACTTTATTCCCGAACGGCGAGGCGCAAAAGGCAATGGCAGACGCCGTTGCCCAACTCGGTATTTTGTTCTTGCTCCTGCTTGCAGGTATGGAAACGGACCTCGGTCTGGCGTTGCGGCTGCGTCGTGCGGCAGCTGGAGTTTCCCTCTCTGGGATCGTGGTGCCGTTTGCACTCGGTTTTGCGTTGGGGGAGGTTATCCCTGCAGGTCTGTTGCCCGATCCCGACGCGCGATTGGTCACATCGCTCTTTATTGGAACCGCGCTGTCGATTTCTTCGGTAAAGATTGTCGCGTCCGTCGTTCGCGAGATGGACTTCATGCGCCGTAACGTCGGTCAGTTGATTGTCGCCTCAGCGATCATCGATGATACGATCGGCTGGGTTATCATCGCTGTGACGTTCAGCCTGGCGACGAGTGGCACTGTGGATGTCGCAATCCTCGCAAAGAGCGTCATCGGCACGATCGCGTTCATGGCCTTCAGTTTCACGATCGGGCGGCGCATCGTTTTTGAGATCATTCGATGGGTCAACGATACCTTCAAGAGTGACCTGCCGGTGTTAAGCGCAATTATTGCCATCATGGGTGGCATGGCGATCATCACCAATTTGATCGGTGTTCACACTGTCTTGGGCGCGTTTGTCGCGGGCATTCTCGTCGGTCAGTCCCCGATCTTGACACGCCAGATCGAAGGACAGTTGCGCGCCTTGACGACTGCGCTGTTCATGCCGGTCTTCTTCGGCCTGACGGGGCTCCACACTGATCTTGGCCTTTTGGCTGAGCCGTCCATATTGCTTCTAGCTGTAGGACTGATCCTGATCGCCAGTCTTGGAAAATTCGGTGGTGCCTTTGTCGGTGCTAAAATGGGTGGGTTCTCCAATCCAGAAGCTATTGCGCTTGGGTGCGGAATGAATGCCCGGGGATCAACTGAAGTTATTGTCGCTTCCATAGGGCTATCGGTCGGCGTGCTCGACGAGCGTCTGTTTTCCGTGATCGTTGCTATGGCAGTCGTGACAACGATGGCTATGCCACCCACTTTGCGGTGGGCACTGGCGCGGTTACCGATTCGGGAAGATGAGGAGGATCGCCTGCGGCTTGAATCCTTCGAGGAAAAAAGCTTCCTTTCCAATTTCGAGCGTATCCTGCTTGCGGTCGACCATTCAGCCAGCAGCGATCTTGCTGCTCGCATCGCTGGACATTTCGCTGCCGTGCGCAAGATGCCAATTACCGTTCTGGATGTCGTGGACGAACCCGGCGATGGTCGAGACGATTTAGCGGGACGTATGCCGGACAGTCGCGCGAAAGAAGTCAGCGAGCGCGTGCAGAGCACTGCCGATGCGACCCTGCAAATGGACGACGTCAAGCAAGCTTCGGCCGACGGCGAGGTCCACGTCACGATCCGACCGAGGGACGGGGAACTGGACGACATCCTCTCCGAGACTGCGGACAAAGGCCATGACATGATGTTCGTCGGCGTTGAGCCAAGCACGGCCGAGGGCGGTGGGTACGGTGGGCGGCACACAGCGATGGTGGATGCATTCAGCGGGACGACGGCGATCGTTTCGGCTCGAGGACATCTTCCAGACGCGGATAGTCAGCTGCGTATACTTGTACCTGTCAGCGGGACAGAGCGTTCGCTGAACGCAGCAGAGTTTGCATTTGTCATCGCAAAGGCTACCGGCGGATCGATCGCTGCAGTGTATTTTAAGGATCCTGCACAGGCAGCGTCTCTGTCGAGAGTCAGCGACACGAGTGGTGTCCAGCAATCGGCGTTCGCGCAACTTGACCAAATTGCAGAGTTCTACGGTCTGCCGTTGGAGAAGGTCACGTCGCAGCAAGGATCACCGGAACTGGCCATACTCAAGCATGCTCGGAGAGGCCGCTTCAATCTGATCATTTTGGGCGTCAACAGGCGGGCAGGCGCTGATCTTTCCTATGGCACTGTCGCCGACACGCTTCTGGAAACCGCCGACCGCTCGGTTGTCTTCATCGAAATATGATGGTTCTGCCGTTACCTTGTATCGACAAAAAGCCGATCTCGAAGTCCTCGCCTTTGTGGAATTTGACGTCGAGCGCCGGTTAAGTGGCTTCGCCGATCCGGCCACAAAACTCGACATACCGGCCGATTGCCCCCCCGTTTCGGGGCATTTTATTGTTGTAGTGTGGGCACTAGTGAACCCGTTTCTTTGCAAGTGACATTGGGGTGAACGATGCCCTTGCCTTTTCCCGTGCCGTCCATACGCTCTGGTAACTTGCTAACTTGTCTTTCACATAAATGCTATTATACTAGCATTAATAGAAGATATTGGTGTTGGGTGATAATATGTTAGCATTTAAGATGCTTTCCCCTGCGGACGTTGTCAAGGGGATGGCGGAGAGAATGAAGCGTCGTCGCATTGAGCATGGGTTGACGCAGCGTGAACTGGCTTCGAGATCGAATGTGTCTTATGGATCGCTGAGACTGTTTGAAGAAACCGGAAAAATTTCACTCGAGAGCGTCGTGAAAATCGCGTTTGCCCTTGAGGCGGAAGCGGAATTCGAACGCTTGTTTCCAGGTCGACCGCCGCAGGATATCGACGACGTTATTGATCGTCCTCTCAAACAGCGTGTGCGCAAGAAATGAAGTTCAAGCCGATCCAGCAGCTTAAAGTTCACCTAGATCTCGAAGGGAATGAGAAGAAGCTCGGTACTCTGGCCTGGAGTGGCAGGGAACGCAGGGCTTACTTCGAGTACGCTGCGGAGTTTCTGGCAGCGCCGCTTTTGGTCTCACCATTCCATATGATGGCAGCCATCGGGTTGATTGCGGCGCCTCGGGATCCGTTCGACGGGCTCCACGGGCTATTCAACGACAGCCTGCCTGACGGGTGGGGCCGTCTTTTGCTAGAACGCCGTCTCCAGCGAGCGGGCATTGACTATACAAGGCTCACGCCAGTTGAGCGTCTGTCGGCCGTAGGACGATCGGGGATGGGTGCGCTCTCATACGATCCAGAACTGCCAGATGATGAGAAACGACAGGCAGAGAATGATCTGGACTGGTTTGCTGATCAGGTCGAACTGGTACAGACGCAGATGGACATTGCCGACATAGATCGTTTGCAGGGCGCACAAGGTGGATCCGCAGGTGCGCGTCCAAAGATTATGATCGGCTTCAACAAGGCGGAAAACATCTGTGTTCTTGACTATGGCCAACCGTTGGCTGCGGGGTTCGAAAGATGGATGGTCAAGGCACCAAGTTCCGATGATCCGCCCGAGATTGGCGCTGAAGAAAGGGCCTATGCGCTGATGGCGGTAGCTGCAGGATTGACAATGGCTGACACGCGGTTGTTGGAGACCCGGAAAGGCAGGCGGCTTTTTGCGACGCAACGTTTTGACAGGACATCTGCCGGCAGGCTTCACATGCACACGGCAAGCGGCTTGTTGAATGCCAGCCATCGCGAGGCCAGCGTGGACTATCAGCAACTTCACAAGCTGACCCATCTTGTGACCCGCGATGCTGCCGAAGTTCTCAAGATGTTTCGCAATATGGTCTTCAATGTTTACGCGAAAAATCGCGACGACCATGCCAAAAATCATGCATTTCTTATGGATGGGAAAGGCCGGTGGTCTTTGGCACCTGCATACGATCTTACGTTCTCGTCTGGACCGGGCGGTGAGCATAGCGCTGCAGTAGCCGGAGAGGGTAGAGCTCCCGGCATGAAACACCTCTTGGCGGTCTCCAGAGGGGCTTCGATCTCCGATCATGATGCCAAGCAAGTTATAGAGCAGGTAAGAGACGCTGTAGATCGTTGGCCGCAGTTTGCCGAAGAAGTTCAACTATCCAGATCCCGCACCGCTGAACTCGACAAATTCCTGAATGGCGATCGGCTGGCTGACCGATGATTTGGTCTTGCCTGGCGGCGCTCATCGATACGGCACCACTATGCTGGAAACACGTGCTAGGATCGAAATGTCTGCAGCCATCCCGAAACTCGCCAGCAGGATAACTTTCTTATTCGTTGCGTGTTCGATCGCGATGGGTAATCGTTCTCAGCGCGACCAGGGCGGCGATGGTGCTGGCTATATGACGCCGTTGCTTTCGATGTTGAAACGTCTCTGTCTACCATTGCCCGTTGATTTTGGATGGATTGTAAGCTCGTTACAGCACGCGCCCCAAGCGCCGACATGATTGGATCGCGAAACTCACTCAGAGGTTTCAACAGGATTCCCAAACAGATCAAGCGGTGGAGGCTCAGGCGAACTCTTTTGCGCGGACAGGCGGCCGCCAAATGAACGCGGGCTATCTGCTCGTCCAGCCCACAGCGCGAACTCGACCTTTTCTCCGGCCGTTATGTCGCGGTCTGCGATGAAATACCCACGGTGGTCAGGAGCGGTGTTGTGTCCGGCTTTTTCATTTTCGAACAAGCAAACCTCTCCCAGCCTCGGCTTGTAAGCCATTTGAGCGTCCTCACTTTGAATTTGGTCTTTAGATGAATGATCGGGCGTCTTTGTCATATTGATGTGGGATTTAGCACCGTTGGCACCAAGATCGATCGGTAAGGCTATGTTCCGGCTATTGGCACCCATATGGCCGAAGTATCGTCGCCATACGCTGTAGCGCTTCTTTCCAGAACACATGTACCAACCCAGGCACATACGACTGCATCCAGGCAATCCTCGAAGGCTTTCAATTCATAGCCTCGCGAGGATGGGTCTGGTAAAGGCAGAGCGGATGCCACGCCCTTAATGCGATGATCCAGCAAGGTGACGATGCCTGCCCAGACGCTTAGGAGCGCGTGCCGACGATCTATAAGGCTCGCCTCCGGCCAGTATTTACGGGATTTTGCGTGCTTGTAAGGGAGCCTTCGGTTTGCTTTTGCCAGTTCGATCAGAGCCGGATGCGGATAGACTTCGATGAGAGCAGGAAAAGATGCTCCGGATGTCAGGAGCGGATAGCCTGCTCGTGCAAAACCCAATGTCAGGTCGTCACTGAGCTTTCCGGGTCGGCTTTGGCTTGGCGTATGCGTACCAGCATGCCTCGATCCATAGAGCGAAGAAATCGCGTTGTCGGAAACGCGCCGCCCCGTGATGGGGTTAGTCGACAAGGGCATGTCGATAGCGACAACACTGACAGGCGTTGCGAGGAGTTCAGCCGTCTTCGAAAGGAGAGCATGTGGATCAGGCTTCGAACCGCGATGTCTACCAACTTCAAAATCCTGATCAGCAAGGAACGCTTGGTAGGACGCCGCAACCCGGACAAGTCGCCAATCAACGCCGTCACGTTCAACCAGAGCTACGCCACTTGGTTCTGTGAATGTCCATGCTGCATCAATGCCGAGAACTGCTGTCATAGAGCGAAGCTATCGCATGTTCAGACTGCTCGCGCCATCTCAGCTGCCTCGGTTGCGACGCGCCCTGGGCGTTATCTAGGAAGCTTAGGAGCTGATCCAGGCTGTAAGGCTTTGGCATGAAAACCCAGCCCGTCCTCATATCGTCGCTGACATCACGACCTGAAACGACAATGACCTGTGTTCGAGGAGACACGCTCGCTACCATATTAGCAAGATCAAGGCCGGTCAGATGCCCTGGCATATCGACGTCAGTGACCAGCGCGTCAAAGGAGGGATTACGTCCAACCACCGCGACAGCTTCGAGAACGTTCGCGGCCTCGGCGACAGCATACCCGTCGTCCTGGAGTGCCTCAGCCAATATCAATCTGATCAGAAGATCGTCTTCTACGACGAGCACGGTACGCGGGGACATGTGTGGCTCCAATGGCTATCGGTTACTCAACTTGTCCACGCCCGTTTCGATCATCCCTGCTAACCAGTATTTGCGAACATATTTAATTAAATCTGAATGACCGGCCGTGCAGTTGAAAGCTCGTGGGTCCGCCATCAATTGAACGTACAGAGAACATTCATGGGAGCCGTCATGACGATGTCTTGTGAAAAGCAGCTTTCGAAGAACGCAATCCGAACCTTGTCGGCGATAAACCAGTATCGCTACCAGCGTCGTTCTGGTCGTGTTTGGCTGGTTGGCGACACCGTATATCGGCTTCAATGGTTGCCAATCTTGAACGAGAACCGTTCGTCAGAGAGGGCGCCTCGAACGGGGTTCCTCGCCTCATCCTTACCGACGAAGGCAAACGCCTTATTGCCGGTGGCGGTGAGTAACGGTTCAGGTGTTTTAAGACCAAATGGGCACTCTACACCCGCCGCGGCCGTCTGCGCTGTTAAGGAGCCTCCGAGATCTGGTGCGCTAGGCGCCTGCCGCAGTGCGGTCCACCGGAGGATCGATGCATAGTCTTTGGGGCGGTCACTTTAAAAGATACGCAGACGTATCAATATTAACTCCAAAGATATGTTTGGAGATCATGTGTCAATGAAGTCTGAAACCTTGGTGGAAATCGGCGATCTTCTAAGGGCGGGGAGAAAAGGGCTGGGTCTAACGCAGGAGCAGGTCGCCGAGATGGCTGGCATATCGCGACCACGCTACCGCGAGATTGAGACCGGAAGTAGCGCTGCCCGCGCGACAACGTTGGTGAATATCGCGCGTGCGCTTGGTCTCGAGCTGATGTTCATTCCGCAGTCGATGGTGCCGGCTGTCAATGCGCTGCTTCAGCCGCATGATAGCGACGAGGATCTGCCTGCGTTCGTTCCGAGTTCCGATGGTGATGCTGATGCCTGACGTGGATCTCGATCCAAGGCTCTATCTCGTCGCTTAGGGTGTTGCGGAAGGACTTGAAGGTTGATGCTATCTCGATAATCGGCGCTCGTCGTCGATCACTGACAGACGGTTTGGCAGCGACGTTCCCCATGTCCACAGTACAATATTGAGGTCAGTGTCGGTCGTGCCAGGAGCAAAACTCCTGACGACCAGGCCGTGAAAACCGGCGTTTTTTAGATCTCGAGCAAGCTGCTGCGTTAGCGCTTCACCGCGCAGGTTCATCTCGTCTCTCCAGGTCGTGTTACTCAGCGCTTGAGGACTTATCCGGTGTTTTTCTAGGAGGTTCAGGTCTCGCGTATCGAACAACGGCTCGAAATCTGCGTCATAGGATACGAGCGTGGTTGGTTGCAGACTTCCCGCCTGATTTGCTTCTCTAAGCGCCGTCATGATGGTCAGTGACGTGTAAAGTGCCGGCATTCCCTTTGGATTAAATCGGCCGCCATAAAGTTCGGCACCCCGTCCCGAAAACGGCTCACGGGCGTAGAGCGGATTGAGCGCTCGGTACAGCTTGCCTTTGTAGTGCATTTGCACGGTCAGGCATGGACGCCGGCATCAATGGCATCGATATAATCGAGCACTTCATCAGCCCGGCCGTTCCGCACAAGTTGCATTGCGGTGTGGCCGGAAAAGCCTGAAAGGGGTTCTGAGCGGTACCAGGCATAGGCCATTAGCGCAGATCCGAACCGAGGCTCGACCTTATTGACGACCTCGACCATTTCACGCAGGCGCCTCTGGGTCTTGTCGGATCTGATCCGGTCTTTGCGCTGGACGGCGTCTTTGCCAAGTCCAGCACTACGCGCGATGTCCTCGCTTGTGGTGTGAAGAACGTTGGCGATCTTGTTGGGCGCAAACAAGCCATCATCAGCATATTGTGTCAGAGCCATATCAAAACCCCACGCATTTCCCGCTATTATGACGCAATATAGCGTCAATTAATGCGGCATTCAAGCCATGGGGCGGGAATATGGATCGCTCAGGAGACCTTCATATGGCAGCCGATCGGATCGATGTCATGCTCGTCAATGAGGGATAATTGGCTTGTTCTCGAAGCGAATTCTAAAGTTTCGGCGCTGAAAGTCTTCCGGAAAACAGACGAAGACAAGTTCGAGATCATGCGAGGCGTCGTGTCGCCCTAGAAGACTGAACGAGGCGATGATGACGCCGTTGTATCCACGGGTAATGCGAAACGCCGCGTTGCGCATGACGATTGCATCGGGATCTGCAAAGTCACCACGACGTTCATAGATGACCCAGAAGCGCGCGGCTTTCCAGGTCACTTCCAATTGCTCTTTGACTTTGGCAAGGAACTCTTCGGCGCTCATGGAGGGCCCCCACGGCAGCGGCGTCTCGCCGGTATCGTCCGCGACACTGAAATAGCCATCATACTCAACGCCAGAATTGAGCAGTTGCTCTATCCTGGAAAATGCGTTGTCTTCAGAAATTGTCGTCTTGAACAGGATTGCCATAACCGTGCCGTCTCATGGATATCGGCCCGTGGCGGGTAGAACATCCATACGAGGAATACCAGTGCTTTGCGCTTCAATTGAAAGAGCGGAATTTATCGGGCACCGAGGTAGGCTTGCTTGGCGAAGCGATTGGTGGACTTTTGTCGACGACTACGAGGGTGTTAAACCAGCGTCTGGTCAGACTTTGAGCTGTCACCCGATGCGTAGATTCGAGCTATTCGGGAGCGAAGCTTGTTTATCTCGACCGCCAGGAATGTCGTGATGAGCGACCAACTTTCCACATCCGGTGGACGATCATGGCAATTTGCCGACCCTATGCCGGTTTGCAGTCTCGCGGTCTAGAGTTCATATGATAGTGAATGGTGCTGAAGGCCACCACCATATCGATTTGTCGGTTAAGGTTGGGAGAGGTGGCGTCCAAACCCTTGCCGCAGGATAGCTCATGCGCATCTTTCTTGTCCGTCACGGCGAATCTCTGGGTAATCTCGACGAGCGGGCTTACAGCCAGTTTGGCGATCACAATGTCCCGTTGACGCAATGGGGATATCGCCAGGCGCGTGAAGCCGGATCTGTGATCGCAGCCTATCTTGCAGGACTGGCCGAACCGGGGTTAGAGACGCTTCGCATATGGTACTCACCGTTCATGCGCACGCGCCAAAGCAAGGACGCTCTACTCGACGCCTTGCCTCTCGAGAGCGTCGGCAAGGTCCGCGAGGATTATCTCCTGCGGGAGCAGGATTTCGGGCTCTTTACGGAAATCTATGACCATGCTGAGCGCAAGCAGAAATTTCCCGACGAATTCGAAAAATGGGCGAGACTACGCAGCAACAGCGGCAAGTTCTATGCCCGGCCGCCCGATGGCGAGAGCCGCGCAGATGTGGCGCAGCGGATGCGGCTGTTTCTGCAAACAATTATGCACGAAGCGCGCCACGGCCACGACAATGTTGTGATTGTCGGCCACGGTGTTACCAATCGTGCCTTCGAGATGAGTTTCCTTCAGCAGTCGGTTGACTGGTTTGAAAGATCCGTCAATCCCGGTAATTCCGACGTCACGCTGATCGAGGGGACGCGCGAAACCGGATACACCTCCAGGCTGCTCCATCAGGCTGGTGATCGTCAGCCTGACCAGAACGATCTGCGAGAGGTGTATGGCGCGCAAGTATCGGTCAAGCCAGGACCGTAGGCATAAAAGAGCTTCGTTGACCGCTTTTGATCGTAGATCAGCACGTCGAAGACAGACCCATGAATTCTGAAACGGGCAAAATTCAGCTGGAGAGAAATCCGGTCCATGACCTTTGGGCCGGTTTGAAATGGTATATTGCTTTGATGATCTGGTGCCTGGGCCTTAGCGGTCGTTTTCGGCACGGGACAAGTTGAAAAAGATGCACGAAAGTAATACCATTTCATATGTCGGTATTACAGGAATTTGACATGGCAACAACTGTCACGGCCAAAGGGCAGGTCACCATTCCAAAAGCCGTACGCGAGCTTTTAGGGATTTCACCAGGAAGCTCGGTCGATTTTGTTCGAGCTCCCGATGGAAGGATAGTTCTTGTCAGGGCTGACAAGAAACAGCCGCTCACGCGTTTCGCCAAGCTGCGCGGCCATGCTGGTGAAGGTCTGGGTACCGACGCCATCCTGGCTCTGACCCGTGGTGACGAGTGACGCTTGTCGATACAAATGTCCTGCTTGATCTTGTGACGGACGACCCGGTTTCGGCCGACTGGTCAATTCAGCAGCTCGAACTGGCAAGCGTTTCAGGTCCGTTGTGCATCAATGATGTTGTGCACGCGGAACTATCTGTTCGATATGAGCGGATAGAAGCGCTTGATGCTTTTGTTGATCAGGCGGGGTTGAAGCTCAACCCTTTCCCTCGCGCGGCGTTATTTCTGGCAGGTAAGGCCTTGCCTGACTTTTTTATTGTCGCCCACGCAGCGATACAAAACCTTCCCTTGTTGACGCGAGATGTGGCCCGTTACCAATCGTATTTTCCGACTGTCACTCTGATCTCGCCTGAAGCTTAGGAATGCGCCAGTCTAGGCACTTGTAATTCCTTAGCTTCGCTAGGAAGAGACCTCCTGGCTGGAACTGCGACGCATGCTGCGCGAGCTGATTCAGCCGCAGTGGTCTATGATCAAGCTCAGTCGCGTATCCGCCTGTTGCGGCCGAAAGCGCGCCATGGGCGATTTGAGGAGGAACCGGACAGGATCGCGGTGTAAGCGGCGTGACGCGGGTTCGGTGAGCGCGGTCGCAGTCGCAATCGGAATGTCTTAAGTGACCCCGATCATTCGGTCCGAGTTTTTCCTGGCGCCTCGAGACTATCGATCTTCCGAAGCTTGGGAAAACGCGCCGCCCAGATGGCTGCGACCATAAGCGTACCGATCCCACCGATGACGACGGAGTGCACCGCGCCGAAAACGGATGCCATGCTTCCCGCGCGAAATTCGCCAAGTTCGTTGGACGCCCCGACGAAGACCATGTTGACGGCGTTGACACGGCCACGTACCCCATCAGGAGTCCAGAGCGCGATCAGCGTTTCACGAACATAGACCGACACCATGTCGGCTGCGCCCATCACCACTAGCGCAGCAATTGACACCCATGGCGTAGCCGAGAGCCCGAAGACCACCGTCGCGGCACCGAAAAGGGCGACGCCTGCAAACATCGTCACGCCGGCATGGTGGCGGATCGGATGAAAGGCCAGAAAGATCGCGACGACGATCGCACCAATTCCTGGTGCCGCGCGCAAGAGGCCAAGCCCCCACGGTCCAAGCGTCAGCACCTCCTTGGCGAAGATCGGCATCAGCGCGACCGCGCCACCCAGAAGGACGGCGAAAAGATCGAGAGAGATCGCGCCCAGCACCACCTTTTCATGAGAGATGAACCGGAAGCCTGCCAGCATGCTTTCCAGCGTCACCGCGCGCGATGTTGTCCGCTGCTCAGGCTTCCTGATCATGAAGGCAAGGATGGCCGAGAGCGCAAAGAGCGTGAGCGCGACCGAATAGGATACAACCGGGCTTGCGCCATAGAGCAGACCACCGGCAACCGGGCCAAGAATGGACGCCAGTTGCCATGACGATGAATTCCAAGCAATCGCATTAGGCAGATCGCTTTCCGGCACTAGGTTCGGCGCAAGCGACTGCACGGCCGGACCCATGAATGCCCGCTCTATGCCGAACAGGATGAGAATGAGAAAGACGAGCGATGGCGTAAAGGCATGCGCGAGCGTCAGTCCTAGTAGCGCTGCCGCGCAGGAGCAGGCAACGAGGAGGCAAAGCGACATGATCATGCGGCGATTATGACGGTCTGCGACCGTTCCGGTCACCAGAATGAGAAGCAACGATGGCAGGAACTGAAAAAGCCCGATCAGCCCCAGATAGAAGGCGTTGCCCGTGACCTCATACATCTGCCAGCCGACCGATACGCTGACGATCTGCACTGCAAAGGCGGAGAGGAAGCGTGCTGAGAAAAATTGCCGGTAGGCGGGATGGCGAAATGCGCCGAAGCGGCCTGCACCGGCTAGTAGGGACATTAAACTAATCTCTTACAAAGGGGGTGGCGTCTTGGGTAGTGACCGTGATGTCATACACTAGAAATGCAACGCGTGCTGTAATTCTGGACGTTCTATCCATGTGCTTTTCCCGTTCAAGGATCTCTGGATTAACTGAACCCTCGGTTTCAGGCCGGTTATACCGCTGAAGGTAAATCGAAACGAGCCGCCCGTGATTCTGAATTTGGCGGCTCTTGTGCGATGCCAGTGTTTCGACAAAGTTTGCGGTATGGTGGAGAGGTGATTCAGATAGAGCGAGGAGCCAAGATGTCCGCAGATATCGTCGTCGAACCTTCCTTGTTTGTTGAGCATGGGCGGGAGAGAGAGGCCGCCACTTTCTATGCCGCCGCCTTTGGTGCCCAGGAAGAGAACACTACTGACATCGATGGCGTTCTGGCGGCCGTAGAGATGCGGTTTGGGAGCCTGCCTGTGTGGGTCGCCGGCTCTAATCCCAATCGCGAACAGTCTCCATCCTACGGTGGCCCTTTCTTTCCGAAAGAACCAGGGGCGGTCAGCACGATTTTCCAGCTCAAGGTCGGAAACATCGAAGGTGTAATGCAGCGCGCCCTTTCAGCCGGAGCTGCGATCCGAGACGAAATCCAGACTGACGTGATGGGCCGCCGCGTGGCCTCGATCTTCGATCCGTTCGGCCACATTTGGGCGCTCGTAGAGCGTAAGGCCGAGGGCATGTCACTCGCAGCTTAAATCTGTCGCAAATGTCTGTCGCGAAACTTCGACTTTTTAGAGCGAGTTTCGCGACGAAAATTTCATTCACCTTTGAGAGCTGGAGGATTTGTTTGATATGTTAGGGCATTGGCGACGCATCTTGCTTGAGGAGCAGTCGGCGGAACAGGTCCGTTCGATCACATAATGAAGCCGCTCTTGCACCGTCTGTCATTAGGAGCCTGCGACCAGCGGCTTTACACAGATGTCGATCAAACCCTATATTCTAAGCGAGAGACAGCGCCCGCTTTCGAGGTTATCAAGTGCAGTTAGGGCAAGAAAAAATCTGTAAGTCTATCGGCCAACCTTATGATCCCCGTGGAGTTATTACCCGTTCCAAACCGATCGGTGGCGCGCTGCCAAATGTAGACAGCATTGTTTTCAGGATTGATCCCGTCGGCGAGAAGATAAGAATGTCCTGAGTCGGCAGAGCCAAAGAAAACCATTGGCAGCGTGAATTGGTCCTCCAGACGGACCGAGAAATGAAGGTTTCATGGCGCTCTACGATGATATCGAAAGTCGATATGAGAACTTGAACGTCGTGCACGAACCGACCACCGTTATGGTCCTCGACAAGAAAGTAGTCGTTATATTCCGTCCCGGATTGGCCATATCGTCTCAGCACGTCCGCCAATTGGTTCGGGATCGCCAAACCTGTGAGCTCCGCGAAGCGACTGAAATCTCCATCATTCCAAGTTGTGCCTGACACGACTTGAAAGCCGCACTTTTTCTTTACAGCTTCGATGGTATCGTCTATTTGGCTCATGGATCGGTTCTCTACCGTTTAAAAGGAACACGAGAGGGAGCATACGCAGAACCCAGTTGCCGTCGATCGCGCCGAGCGAACCCAAATTAATGTCCACTGTTGGCGCTTTTGCGCTCTGACGGTCGGCGGCCCAAAGCGTTCTTTCTTTATCCAATGGCTGTGGCGAAGACCGTAAGCTGTTCCCAACGACGCTAAGGAAGCAGCGTCAGGTCTTTTTCAAATCGGTGGGTCAGAACAAAGAACCTTTCATTGCTGGTCTTTGGTGTCCAAAGCGCACCTTCGTATGAATAAGATAAGTCCCACCCCTCCCGCGCATAAAACCGCTCCGCCCGGATGTTGCCGCCCGTACAGAGCAGCATCGCTCTTTCGATCCCGGCCTCAAGCAGACGCTTTTCACCGAACGAAAGTAATGCCTGGGCTACACCGGTGCCTTGAGCACGGTTACTGACATAGAGTTTGACGACCTCTGGTCCATTCACGGAGACGAACCCGACTGCGCCCATGTCGTCTGATGCGATGAAGAATGCGTCGTCTGCCTCCTTCAGCCAGAGAATGAAATGGTCCTTAGACCGATACGGTAGCACACCATCGGGCACGAGGTTTGCATGGGCATCATGCCATCCTTGGTGCCAGAGCTTGACGATATCCTTACGATCAGCGGCATCTGCCGGAAGAATGTCGAAAATGTGTTTACTCTCTGTGTTTTTCGGTACGTCAGAAAACGAAGGTCTACGGCTGCAGCAGCGTGCGCTGTTGCTGCGAAGCGAGGACGCCATTGGCCCAAATCATTCATCAACCCATCGCGGAAATTCGGTTGGCCTTTATCCAGCGGATCACTGCATCTGCATTCTTTTCGGGCGGATGTACGGGATAGAAGACGTGTTTTATAACACCTGCTTCGACGATCATCGTCAGCCTTTTGAGTAGAGTCATGCCCCCGGCTTGGAACGTTGGTAAGTCGAGGGCCGACGCGAGAAGGAGCGAGTGATCGGAGAGAAGTGGAAACGGGAGGTGAAGCCGTTTCGCAGCCTCGCGTTGGTATTCCGTTGTCTGGGTGGAAAGACCAAATAGACGGCTCGCTCCCAGCTCTTTTAATTCTGCGAAATGATCCCGGAACGCGCAGGATTGAGGTGTGCATCCTCTCGCGCCTGGGACTACATCCCACCCGTCAATAGCTTTGCCTTCGGGCGGGCTTGTCCGAGGATAAGCGTAGACGACAGATAGGCCGGAACTGCACAGGCTCACGGTGGTCCCATCCGTAGCCTGTAAAGCGATGCTGGGCACTTCCATGCCAAGCAGACGCGCAGCCGCTCCGTCGTCTTGAGGAACCAAACCTGCTCTCGCGTCCCCGAATTCATTCATTGTGTCTCTTACTTCGTTATACATGGCCTAAGCAGCGGCTGACGCTAGATAATTATCATGCCACTGCAATGTCTGCTATTGCGCTAAGTCGACCGCGGCATCTGATCTTCAGCAGGAATACAGCGACTGTTCTCAGTGCTTGAAAATACGTGTGCAGCGAAAGTTAATTCGCCGAGGGCGGCTTGCGACCAACTACCGGGGCAAGCAGCTGTAGGTCATTGGTCATGACGCCTCCAGACCAATCAGTCGGAAGTGACTTGAGTTCTTCGACCGTATCGACACCGGTCGAGTAGTCACCGCCGTTGTAAGGCCCAATGATGAAAACCTCGCTGCCGGCGGCGCGAAACCTATCGAGCATGCGATTGGGCCAGCCCCACATCTTCGGTGCCAGATTGATGGGCAAGTAAACCACGCCATTTGAACATGAGGATGGCACGATCCCAGACCAGCCCCATTTGGAATATTCCTTCAAACAGGCGATGGCCGAAACCCGCGTTGTCGTTTTCAGCCTCGGCATAAGTTGCTTGAGAACCACCGTCGGCCTCTCGCCACCATAGACGAACAGTTTATCGGTGACGCTCGACGGGAAAGACTTGAGATAAGCGGCGAGAAGCTCACCCTCTTTCGGAGAGTTACTCTTGATGTTGATCAGAAAGCCTTTGCCTGGGAACGTGTCGAGTACCTCTCGAAGCGTCGGCATGAGGCCGACTCCTTTCCCACGGAACGGAAACGTTTTGCCTCCATCGGAGGTATAGCCGTAGCCGACGTCGAGGTTACGCAGTTCTGCCATCGAATGCTCACGCGTTACGCCATGACCGTCAGTACGACAGTCGAGAGTCCAGTCATGAAAGACCGCGAATTCACCATCCGTAGTCGGATGAATATCGAACTCAACCGCATCAGCGCCTGCTTCGAAACTGGCTTTTATCGAGGCCAGGGTATTTTCGATGAAGACGTCTCCAGAGGGCAGCATGCGAGTGGCAGTGCAGGTGTCAGCTTTAACCCCTGTCATATCGTATCTTGGCGCGATTCCGCGATGGGCGAGAAGGGTCATTGAGGCCGTAGGGCGTGCTGCAAGCAGATTTGTATTAAGAAGGAACAGGGCCGCCGCAATTACCGAAACAACGATCAGACCATAAACTGAAGCTTTCCAAAATCTCTTTGCCATATTGGTACCCTCAAAAGGCGCAAGCTATCCGAGTGATAGCGACGGATTTGAGGCGGTGAGACTTCTGACCGCTTCTGGCGCGAAGTGGAAGAGTATGTGGACCTTAGGCGGTCTTTTCGCTCGTTAGCTTGCGATAGACGACAGAAAGCCATAGCAGCTTGGCAAAGGCAAAAATCGACACGGACAGGGCCAACCATAGGGTTGCTTGCGAACTTGCCAATGTCATGATCGCCGTGAATGCAAGCGGCGCGGTCGCAAACGCGAAATTCAGCGGCACCGACATCCTGGCGGACGAGCGCGCATAGGCACCGGCTGGAAAGAGCTCTAGCGGAAGCGTCGCACGGGCGACGGCGGTAATGCCGCTTGCGATACCATAGAGGATAGCAAAGACCACTGCGCCGCCAAAGCTGTTTGTGACGAGCAAAACGATGAAGCTCGCCGGAAAAAGAGCTGCCCCGAGGAGACCCATCGCCAGTCCCGACAAGCGGTGTCCGCAAGCTAAATCAGTCATGCGGCCAGCCCATTGAGCGATACCGATGAAGGCTGCAGCGCCTAGCGCTGACGTATGGTCTAGGCCCTTCGCCTCAAACAGGATGATGATGGTGAGGGCAAAGCCCCATGTGAAAAAACCGTTCGCGGCGAAGCTGGTGGCGAGAAGAATGAATTTTCTGAGGTCTGCGGATGTAGACCTGACCAGCTTTTCTCCCTTGGTCTTGTTGCCTGCATTTCTGGCCAATCCGTACCAATGAAGTGGCATGCAGACGAAGAACAGCAGAGCTGCGTAGATGAGTGCGGTTGTCCGCCAACCCCAGTGCGCCTGCAGGATACCCGTTAAGGGCCACATTATGGTTGAAGTGAGACCGCCTGCAAGAATCAGAACGCTGAGAGCATTTCTTGATCTTTCGCCTGCGATCTCGGTAATGGCGATCTGCGCGGGTGCGGTGAGCATACAAGCTCCAGCGATGCCGAGCATGGCCCAGGAGAGGAAGTAGGCTGTAGGGCCGCCTGCCATGCCCATTATCATTAGGCCAACCGACGCGATCGGCGCTCCCGTCGTCATGATCGGGCGGGCTCCAAAGCGCTCAAACGCTCTGCCAAGTGGCCACGAGATGATAGCCATCACTATGAGCATGGCCGTGGGGCCAACCATTACGATGGACAGCGGAAGGTGGAGATCGGCGACCGTAGCAGGACCGGTGACGGCGATCATCCAAAAAGTCGCGCCCCATCCTAAGAGCTGAGTAAGCGACAACATAGCAACTACTGAAGCAGTGCGAGAAAAGGTGGTCATCTGGAATGATTTGAAGCCGCGCAGCATCTAGGATTATCGTAGCAACTATAAAACGCAGGCATGACATTTACATGACCGCTATTAGCGCATTCTTGCCTTCAATGTCGCAGCGGGAATCTTCGGAATTGTCTCTCGCGCTTGGTAAATGTGCGAGGAAAACACCGCTTACATTATACCCGCGGCGCCACTCACGTTCGCGTTTCCACACCCTCCGGCAGTGCCACTCTCGACTTCCCTGGCGTTCTTGCCGGTAAGCTTCCCAGGAGCGCTACGGGTCGTGCTATCGCCACCGGGGCCGCGTACGATAGAACGAAGTTAATCTTCGATCCCGAGAGCAATTGGTTGAGAGGCGGAGTCATCGTAGCCCGAGTGTCGAATATCTGATCGGCGACAGCGCCTTGCAATAGGGTTGGGCGCAGAGGCCTCCGACGTCGACCGCACGAACCATTCTCATCCACGCTTGGAAAAAGCTTCGGCATGACAGCAGAACTTTGCGGGTCATGTGCACCGACCTCAAAACTTCAAGGTCGAGTAGCCTAACAAGTGGTATCGATCGATTGATACTAAGCGCTTGGTTGCATGCTTCAGGGCATGGAAATGGTTGAAGCGCGCCGAGCTGGGGGCGTCCTTCGGCCGCCACTGCGCGGATTGGTCTCAACCAATATGAATTTCGCGAGAAGTTCTTTAACTCGCGCGCGAGGGTCGGAAAAGCCGATCTCGAGCGTCGTCTCGACCGCCCGCTGGTCAGGACCAAAGATTGGTTCGTCTGTAAAAAGGTTTCGCTTCATTCCCAGGTCATCTCAATGGGGCAGAGCATACTTTAAAATCGACTATTCAACGGGGCGAAGTCAGGCCTGTCGAAATAATTTTCACTTACAATTTTATCCGCTGCAAAGCCTCCAACGTGCACCAAATAAAAAGAGTACCAAAAAAACAGGCGACTACAATCGCGTAATGGTTCATTTGCGTGAATAGTATAGGATTCATAAAACTGTAGGCAGCATAAAATGTCGGAAACATCACTACTCCCCAAACCAGCTCGCCACCGACAGCTTTTCCGTTGATGTTCCTCCTTTTCAGTGAGAATCTCCAGTCTACGTAACGCAGACGAGCAAACGCTAGAATTAGCGTTGCAAGAAGCGCGATGTATGGCGTCCACAAGGTCTGAAGATACAAAATAGACGCGGCCAGTAGGGAAGCCTGTAGAAGCAAAACAAGAATTATTAAAAATTTAGGCATCTACATTCTCACCGTCTTTTTGGAATCGTTCGCGTTATTGGAATCAGTTCTATTGTTGGACAATTCACGGGACTTAGATCTAGACTGCTCACTGGTTCTCGAAGTTTCCGGCGACCGACTTTTTGCCCTGTTCTCAATGTCTTTCTGTTTGGTTTTGGATGACCCAAACATTTCCGAGATCGCCACGATAGTTCCTCGTAGCGACATAGTTCCGCTCGCTTGGGCCCCGACGGTTGCGCCGATCCCAAGCTTGCCCCCAAGTTTGCTATCGAATGGATTCGAAACAACCGTGTCTATCTGACTGCTGAACTGTAAGCGGCAAGCTGAGGCCGTTCAGGCCTTGTAGTTCCACGGCATAAGGGCATGGATTTCGCTGCTAGGCCAGCCGTTTGCGATGCGCTCGAGCGTCT